>CAVFNP010000008.1:0-65009 GCA_963624185.1 Firmicutes bacterium CAG:460
TCTTGATCTGTGTGTTTTTAATCTCATCAATCTGACCTTGTAGATTCTCAATGTCAGAGCGTTTCGCACACCCGGCCAACAATATGGCCGTCAACAGCGCAAATGACAGAATTTTGTGGTTCATCATAAGTGGTACTATAGTATAATGTTATCACATTGATTATTATTTCTTTGTTACCTCACAAATATACAAATTTATCCGTCAAATCATTCCGGCCTCCTGTATTTTTCGAAGGAGACAAACTTTCCAAATAAAATGATTGAATAGTCACAGGTAAATGATAACTTTGCACCATGAAAAAGACTCTGAGCATAGAAGGACTTGATCCGGTCAGATTATACGGCGTCGGAGATACGCTCCTTAAAGAATTCACTTCATATTACCCTAATCTTAAAGTGGTGGCCCGCGGGTACGAGCTTATCCTGGACGGGAAAGAGAAGGACATAGAAGACTTCACCCAGAAGTTCGGGCTTCTCACTCAGAAGATGCTCCACAAAAGTGTGCTTACCCTCTACGATGTCGAAGATTTATTCTCCGAAGAAAGCTCCGCCCTGGATTTCAAGGTCAATGCCACGGCTCCAATAGTATATAATACTGAAGGCAAACCCATTACGGCACGAAATACCAAACAGGAAGATATGGTAAAAGCATATTTTGAAAACGATCTGCTTTTCGCCATAGGCCCGGCCGGAACAGGAAAAACGTACATAGCCATAGCTCTGGCGGTAAGGGCGCTCAAGAACCGGGAGATCAAGCGCATCATCCTGACCCGTCCCGCAGTGGAAGCGGGAGAAAGACTGGGATTTCTGCCAGGTGACCTGAAAGACAAGCTGGATCCTTACCTTCAACCGCTATACGACGCCCTCGGAGATATGATACCCTCACGAAAACTGCAGGAATTCATAGAGGACGGCACCATACAGATCGCCCCGCTCGCATACATGAGAGGCCGTACGCTGGAGCGTGCATGCGTCATACTTGACGAAGCCCAGAACACAAACACAGGACAGTTGAAAATGTTTCTTACCCGAATGGGTGCAGGAGCCAAATTTATAGTCACCGGCGATGCTTCGCAGGTAGATCTTCCGAACAAAGAAGACAGCGGCCTTCTGAGAGGCGTAAAACTTCTTGAAAACATAAAGGGCATCAAGACCATCGCCTTTTCAAATGACGATATTGTCCGACACCCTTTGGTAAGTAAAATCGTAAAGGCCTTTGAAGGCCAGTAGCATTATTCTACTGGCACTTCACCTTTTACGATAGCGTTATATTTCTTATACTTGGCTTCAAACGCAGGGTCTGTGCTGAATCGATAGCAAGCATTTCTAAGATACTCTGCCACAGCTACCTTGATATTCGTATCCTTGGTTAGTGCGTAGGCTGTCTCAAATGGCTCTATGCAGTTCTTAAGTGCAACCTCAAACTCTGAGACCAGGACATTATATTTGGCATCGTCCATCTCATTGGTAGCCTTTTCCTGAATAGCCACAGCCTTGTTATAATAAAGCTGCCCTATTCCGATATATCCGAACTCATAATCAGGATTAATCTCGGAGCATTTCGAATATGCCGCTACTGCAGCATCCTCACGGCCCAGCTGGAGATTGATATTCCCTTCAACATAATAGAGAGACGCATTGTTAGGTTCATTCTGCTTGGCAGCATCGACAAGCTCGAACAGACGGTCAGTATTCTCGCCTGAATTCATGTAAAAATTAATGAGTCCTACAAGAACGCTCTGGCTCTGAGGGAACTGCTTGAACGCCTTCTCCAAATATTCGCGGCAAGCGTCAGCATTACCTTCCTTTGATGCGATATCGGCAAGTTTGGCATAAGCATCTCCTTCATCACCGTAATATCCTAAAGCAAGACATTTTTCATAATAACCCTTGGCGCTGTCATATTCTCCAAGAATATAGGAAGTCAAAGCCGAATTGTAAAGGGCATTTGTATCTATCACAGCATAAGGCTGCTGTTCAGATGCTTCCACAGCCTTGGTGAAATAATACGAAGCCTTTTTCATGTCTCCAAGAGTATAAGCCGTATATGCTTCATCTGTAAATTTAGTCGACAGCATACGGAACGCCTCCTTAAGGTCCTTTGTCTTTTTACCCTTCTCATCCAAAGAAGCGGCCTTCTCGTAAGAAGTAAGAGCCCTCTCAAGCACATCAGGATAAATAGGCTTGGTAACCTCTATCATCTGAAGGATTTCATTGGAATTGTAATAATAGTTACGGGTCTCAAAAACAGCCTTGATGTACTGTGCTCCTGAAAGTTCAACCCAAGTCTCACTCGAAGGCTTGTCATCGCCAAGGACAATGGCCAGGTCGGCACGCGGAGCGCCAATCCAAGCGTTCCCCATAGGAGCGGAATAAGCTTCCAGATACGCCTTGCCAAGTTTGATCCAAGTGTCAGGTTTTTCCGCCTGTTTCGGATTCTCCGTTTTCTCAATAGCCTTTTCTACCGCCTTTTCAGCTGCGGCAACACTTTTAACTGACTGTTGCGCATTTGCCACTGACAAAGACGCCAAAAGAGCGAGAGTTAAAAAGATTCTTTTCATATTATTTCAGTTTTATTCGTTTACCGGTTCTTCAGTTTCCTGAACATTTTCCACTTCTTCCTCCGCCTCGTGAGCTACAACAGATACGGCCGCTATGCTGTCTCCCTCGCGAATATTGATAAGTCTTACTCCCTGTGTAGCACGACCTTGAACATTGATGGTAGAGAGTGCCAATCTGATGGTAAGTCCGCTCTTGGTAATGATCATAAGGTCATTATTGGCCGTTACCGCCTTTATGGCAACCAGACTGCCCGTCTTCTCGTTAATCTTCAAAGTGGTCACGCCCTTGGCTCCGCGCGCCGTCTGCCTGTACTCATCCACCTCGGAGCGTTTTCCGTAACCGTTCTCACTCACCACCAGAACCGAATAATCGGCGGCATCCGGAGCATTAGGATCTACATTGATGGCTCCGACCACTTCATCACCTTCTGCAATATTGATACCACGAACGCCCATAGAATTACGGCCAAGCTCACGAGCCTCATTCTCATTGAACCTTACGCAGCGTCCATCACGGGCGGCTATCATTATCTGCGAATTGCCGTTCGTAAGAAGAGCGTCGAGCAGAGAGTCCCCTTCCTTGAAGCCAATGGCGATGAGACCCTTGTTGCGGCTTCTTACATTTGCGAATTCCGTCAGACATGTCCTCTTGATGATACCGTTCTTGGTAAACAGCACGACATAGTGACTGTCAGTATATTCACGGCTCTCTATCTTAGCGGCGTTCAAATAAGTCTTGATCTTGTCGTCCTGATCTATGGTAAGAAGATTCTGGACTGCACGTCCCTTCGCGGTCCTGCTTCCTTCCGGAATCTCATAGACCTTAAGCCTGTAGCAGAGGCCCTTTTCGGTAAAGAACAGCATGGTCGAGTGCATATTGGCCACATAGATATGTTCTATGAAGTCTTCATCCCTTACGGTGCCGGCTTTCTTACCTACACCGCCACGCGACTGAACCTTGAACTCGTTAAGAGATGTCCTCTTTATATATCCCAGATGAGAGATGGTGATAACCACGTCTTCATCTGCATAAAAATCCTCCGGATTGAACTCGTCGTCACTGAGAGCAATTTCGGAGCGGCGCTCATCGCCGAATTTCTCCTTGAGCTCAATGCACTCGTTTTTAACCACCTCAAGCTGAAGATGTTCACTGGCGAGTATCTTTTCACACTCATCTATGAATGCTATAAGACGCTGGGATTCCTCCACCAGCTTATCCTTTTCGAGTCCGACGAGCTGACGGAGTCTCATCTCAACTATGGCATTGGCCTGAAGCTCAGAGAAATCGTATCTTGACATAAGTTCAGACTTCGCCTCGTCGACACTCTTTGAATGACGGATGATGGAAACCACCTCGTCTATAATGTCTATAGCCTTAAGCAGACCCTCTACAATATGTTCACGTGCCTTGGCCTTGTCGAGATCGAACTTGGTTCTTCTGACAACCACCTCGTGACGGAAATCCACGAAGCACTTGATCATGTCCTTAAGGGTAAGGGTGCGTGGACGGCCTCCGACAAGAGCCACATTGTTTATGGCGAAACTTGACTGAAGCGCGGTGTATTTATACAAGGTATTCAGGACGACATTGGCATTGGCATCCTTCTTTACGAGGAATTCTATTCTGATACCGTCGCGGTTGGTAAGCTCGCGGATCTCCGAAATGCCTTCTATCTTCTTGTCGCGCACCATCTCGCCTATACGGGATATCATCTCGGCCTTGTTGACCATATAAGGAATCTCCGTAACGACTATGACGCTTCTTCCGTTCTTCTCTTCAATGTCAGCTTTGGCTCTTATGACTACCCTGCCTCGACCGGTGGTATAGGCGTCTATTATGCCCTGACGGCCCATTATGATGCCTCCGGTCGGAAAATCCGGCCCCTTGATATGTTCCATAAGGCCGTTCACATCTATGTCCGGATTATCAATGTAAGCGCATATCGCGTCACATGTCTCCGACAAATTGTGCGGGGCCATATTGGTGGCCATACCTACGGCTATACCTGACGATCCGTTCAGAAGCAGAAGCGGCGCCTTCGTAGGAAGGACCGTAGGCTCCCAGATGGTATCGTCGAAGTTAAGCATGAAATCGACCGTATTTTTGTCCAGATCGCACAGCACGCTTTCGGACATCTTGGCCAATTTGGCTTCGGTGTACCTCATGGCAGCCACAGGGTCGCCGTCCATACTACCGAAGTTACCCTGACCGTAAACCAAAGGGTATCTCTGGTTCCAGCTCTGCGCCAGACGCGCCATGGCATCATATACCGAGCTGTCGCCGTGAGGGTGGAACTTACCGAGCACCTCACCGACAATTCTCGCCGATTTCTTGGTCTGTCCGCCATAATTCAGGCCAAGTCCGTCCATTCCGAAAAGGACGCGGCGCTGAACCGGCTTCAAACCGTCCCTTGCATCAGGAAGGGCTCTGGACACAATCACCGACATCGAATAATCGATGTAAGCGGAACGCATCTCATGATCTATCTCCACAGGTTCTATTATCCCCTGCGGTTTTTCTTCAATTTCCAAATTATCTGTATTATTCATCGCTCAAGTTTTCTACTGTTGCATCTTGGCCACACCCGGCGCAAGTGTACAAAAATAACAAAAAAACTCGTGGCAGACAAAAATAATATTGCTATTTTTGCCTTATGCAGACTCAGGTTTCACAAGAAGTAATAAGCATTCTCTCCTATGCCCGGGAAGAAGCTTGCAGAGCCGGAGACAAGGCCATCACCACAGACCATATCCTGCTTGGAATACTGCGTCACAAGGACAACCAGGCTTACCGTACACTGGTGGCGCTTGGCATCGATCCTTCGCAGATGAAGACACATCTTGAGAAAAGCATTTTCAAGCCTCAAAGCATACCTTACGCTGAGAGTCTGGATGTAGTGTTTTCAAGAAACGCGCAGAACACTCTGAATCTAAGCATAATAGAAGCAAGCATGGCACTGTCGGAAAAAATTATTCCCGTTCATCTCCTTCTCGCCATATGCGCCAGTGCCGGGAGCAAGAGTCTCGAGTACCTGAAGGAACACGGGCTGGACCACAGCAAGGTAAAGTCGTACCTGAAAGAAAACTCTCTGTTGCAAGCCAGAATAATAAAAAAGACCGAAGAAGGAAAAACTTCTCCGGTCAACATTCTGAGAATCATCTCTTCGCCAGAAAAAATAGCCAGCTGAGATTACTCTTCATACTTCCTGAAAGCCAGACAACCGTTATGGCCACCGAACCCGAATGAATTGGATATGGCAAGCGTAAGATCCGTTTTTACCGCCTCGTTAGGGGTATAGTTCAAATCCAGCTCAGGATCAACTTCGTCCAGATTGATGGTCGGCGGGACGATCCCGTCTCGGAGCGCGAGTATCGAAGCTATCGCCTCAGCGGCGCCGGTCGCACCCAGCATATGTCCATGCATGGACTTGGTGGAAGAAATGTGTGCTTTGTAGGCGTCTTCCCCAAGCGCGATTTTGCATGCAAGAGTCTCGCAGAGATCATTCAGATGCGTGGCTGTTCCATGGGCGTTAATGTACAGATTATCCTTCGAAGAGTCATAGTGCGCCTGTGAAAGAGCATCGGAGATGCACCTTGCCTGAGTGACACCGCTCTTGTTAGGCGCCGTAGCGTGATAAGCATCGCAGGTGGAGCCGTAGCCTACAATCTCAGCATAAATCTTGGCGCCACGTTTTTTCGCATGTTCAGCCTCCTCCAGAACCAGCACGGCAGAGCCCTCTGCCATAACGAACCCGTCTCTACGGGCATTGAAAGGAAGAGACGCCTTCTTCGGGTCTTCTATTCGCGAAAGAGTCTTGGCATTGGCAAAAGCGGCGATTCCGATAGGAATTACAGCCTTGTCGGTACCTCCGGCCAAAATAGCATCCGCATACCCATCCTTTATGGCGCGGTAAGCCTCGCCTATCGCATGTGTGGATGTAGCACAAGCAGTGACGACATCCAGACAAGGCCCGTTGGCGTGGAATTTTATAGCCACCTGTCCTGATGCCATATTTCCGATTATGCAGGGCACGAAGTTAGGAGAAATCCATTGGCCTGTAGGGTCTTCCAAGATTTTGGAAACTTCTCTCTGGATAGTCTCAAAACCGCCGATTCCCGAACCGATATAAACGCCGAGTCTAAATGGATCAATATTTTCAGATGCTACCAAACCGCTGTCCTTGATTGCCTGATATGCCGAAGCCATGGCAAAAACAGTGAATTTGTCCTGTTTACGGATAAAAGGTTTATCCATTTCATAGTTTTCAGGAGTAAAGTTGCGAACTTCACCGCCAATCTTCACAGCAAAGCCGTCGGTAGGGAAACTCTCGATGTAATCAATTCCGCACACCCCGCCTACCAGATTACTCCAAAAAGTGTCCACGTCATTGCCTACGCAAGAGAGGACACCAAGTCCTGTAACAACTACTTTTTTACTCATTTTGTTAATCTTTATCCGGGGGCAAAGATAGCATTTTTTTGTATCTTTGCCGTATATGGCTTTGACGGACAAGTTACCGAAATATATATTAAGCAAGAAGCAATTGTCATTCAATGTGGTACTCTCCGCATTGTTCTCATTGATATCCGCTCTTATGCTGTCGACGATTTCGGTTTACGGATGGTTCAATCTGACTTCCAGCCACACCATATGGCTCACATTCGGGTTCTGGATGCTGTGCCTTGCCGTAGTATGCCTCTCCAGACTTTGGCTTCATAACCTGCAGGATAAATATATCACCGTACTGGGCTATCTGGGATGGTGTTTTGTCGAAATGCTGGTCATCACGATTCTCTACACGCTGACGACACTGTTAGGCATAGATCACGGATGGTTTACAAAACCCGCGCATTCCGTGTGGATTCATTCCACGAACTGTTTGATTTTCTGCATCTTCGGCTTGGGCATTCCGAATATCATATCTGTTCTGTACTGTGCCGTTTCCGAGAGAGATCAGACCATAAGGCTGATGAATTTCAACACGGTGGTTTCCGACACCATCGCCACACCTCAGAATGACAAGAAGATAATGCTTTACGACAATTCCGGTAACCTTAAGCTTGTAGTAAACCAGAATAACCTGTTTTACATAGAATCGGATGACAATTATATAAAGGTATGGTATCAGGACACCTACGACGAGCTCAAACAGTTCATGCTCCGTTGCCGGCTCAAGACCATAGAAGAAAGTTTCGCGGACAGCGACCTTGTACGTTGTCATAGAAAATACATAGTAAACATTAACAAAATCGAGCAGATGATACGTCTTAAAGACGGTTCCTTCAATATAAATCTCGGATTGAAGACGGAACCGATCCCGGTATCAAAAACATACGAAGACAAATTCATCGCAAGATTCAATTCAAGATAAAATATGTGGCAAAGAATACAAACTCTTTATTTTGCTCTATGCGTGGGCATTCTGCTCGCATTGACCTTCGGAACCGCAGGCACCATCTACACTTCAGATGCTCCCATTGAGGATGTGAAGTATCTTAGCAAACTACCTTATGCCATCCTCATTATTCTCTCTTTGATTGCCAATCTGGCAGCACTTTTTCTCTGGTCTAACCGCAGCCTGCAGATCAGACTTGCCGGTGCAAGCGCCACTCTGCTGCTCGCCCTTCAGATTTGGCTCATTGTAGATTATTTTACGATGGGAGAAGGATTTGTATTTAAATGGACCTGCATACTTCCGGCCTTTGCCTTTGTCTTTGACCTCCTGGCCATAAAGGGAGTGTATGCGGACGAACTGCTGGTGCAAAGCGCATCAAGACTAAGATCGAGCAAAAGAAAAAATAAATAACACTATTATGAGAATCGCAGAATCTGAACTTATCATCAACTCGGACGGCTCCATTTTTCATCTGCATATCCGTCCTGAACAATTGGCGAAAAATGTCATCCTTGTGGGCGATCCGGGCAGGGTTGCCATGTTCAAGCCATATTTCGAGACCATTGAATGCGAAGGTGCATCACGTGAATTCGTGTGGGCTACCGGAACATACCACGGAAGCCGCATCACCGCTCTGTCTACCGGAATAGGAACGGACAATATAGATATCGTGATGACCGAGCTTGACGCTCTGGCCAATATCGACTTCACCACAAGAGAGGTAAAGAAAGAGCACACCACTCTCAATATCGTAAGACTGGGGACTTGCGGAGCTCTCCAACCGGAAATTCCGCTGGGCTCCTTCATTCTTTCACATATCTCCATAGGCTTTGACGGCCTTATGAACTGGTATGCAGGCCGTGAAGAAATCACGGATACAGCTATGGAAGAAGCCTTCATGAAGCATATGGGTTGGCCTAAAGAATTGCCTACGCCTTACTTCGTGAAAGCCTCAGACAAGCTCATTGAACTCTTCGAGGACTCTACCGTAAGAGGAATGACCATATCCTCACCAGGTTTCTACGGGCCTCAGGGTCGTGTGGTCCGCCAGCAGCTAGCAATGCCTAATATGCTTGAGGACATAGAGTCATTCAGATACTCCGACCGCAAGATCACCAATTTCGAAATGGAAGGCTCGGCCATAGCCGGCATCGCCCGCCACCTCGGACACGAAGCCACGACAGTATGCTGCGTGATTGCACACCGCTACCTCAAGGATGCCAATACAGACTACAAGCCACGCGTGGCGCAGCTTGTAAAATTGGTATTGGACAAAGTTTCTACTATATAGAAAATTATTCGCCGGCTTCTTTCAGACGTTCGGCGTTCTCCGCTATCTGGAGCTGATCGATAACCTCCTGGATGTCTCCGTTCATGAACACCGGGAGGTTATACATACTCCAGTTGATTCGATGGTCGGTGACACGGCCTTGAGGATAATTATAAGTACGAATCTTAGCGGAACGGTCTCCGGTAGAGACCATAGTCTTTCTCTTTGAAGCTATCTCGTCGAGGTACTTCTGATGTTCCAGATTATATAACCTGGTACGCAATTCTTCAAAAGCCCTGTCCTTATTCTTAAGCTGCGAACGTTCCTCCTGACACTGAACTACCAGTCCGGAAGGGATATGCGTAAGACGAACGGCGGAATATGTCGTATTGACTCCCTGTCCGCCAGGACCGGAAGAACAGAAAAGATCCAAACGGATATCATCCCATTTCAGGTCGACGTCAAACTCTCCTGCCTCAGGGAAAACAGCCACGGATGCTGCTGAAGTCTGGATACGCCCCTGCGTTTCGGTCTGAGGAACTCTCTGAACGCGGTGCACCCCGGATTCATATTTCATAGTGCCGTACACTCCGTCGGCAGATGAAGACAGCTTGAACACTATCTGTTTGAAGCCACCCGACGTACCTGGAGTCTGGTCTGTAACCTCCAATTTCCAGCCTTTACTTTCCGCAAAATGCTGATACATACGGAAGAGGTCTCCTGCAAATATGGCAGCCTCATCTCCGCCGGCCCCACCACGAATCTCGACGATGGCATTCTTGGAATCATCCGGGTCTGCCGGGATCAGGAGAAGTTTGATCTGTTCTTCCATTTGAGGCACCTTTGGTTCCAACTCGGAAATCTCCTCCCGGGCCATCTCACGAAGATCATCGTCCTTCTCATTTACCAGAATATCCTTAGCCGATGCCAAGTTATCAAGAGTCTTTTTATATTCAAGTCCAGCCTTGATAATAGGTTCCAACTGCTTGTAGTCCTTATTAAGCTGAACATATTTCTTCATATCAGACATCACCTCAGGGCTGGACAGCTGGTCCTGTAAACTCTGAAACTTATCCTGAAGCGATAGAACTCTCTCTAAAAGTGTATTTTGTGCCATAAGGCTGCAAATATAGCAAAAATTATATATCTTCGCTCCTCATTTTATCAAGCACTATGCATACCAGACAAGAAAAATTGGAAGCTTTCACAGAGTTGCTGGACGTAATGGACGCACTCAGGGAAAAATGTCCGTGGAACGCGGAACAGACTATGGAAAGCATACGTCCCATGACCGAAGAGGAAGTATATGAACTTAGTGACGCCATCTTGAGAGGCGACAGAGCGGATATATCGAAAGAACTCGGAGATCTTCTCTACCATATAGTATTCTATGCCAAGATAGCAGAAGAAAAAGGAGAATTCGACATAGCAGACAGTTTGCACAAGATATGTCATAAGATGCGATTCCGCCACCCTCACGTATTCGGAGAATTGGCCGGAAAGAATCTGTCGGCAAAAGAAATAGCGGACACGTGGGAGCTGGTGAAAGCAAAAGAGAAAGACGGAAACAAAACCATTCTGAGCGGCATACCTCAGACTATGCCCGCCCTTCTCAAGGCACTCTCCATGCAAGAGAAAGCCCGGGGATGCGGATTCGACTGGGAAGAACCGAGGCAGGTGCTGGACAAGGTCCGCGAAGAACTTGACGAAGTGACCGAGGCTATAGATGAGAATTCACAGAATCATATCGAAGAAGAATTCGGAGATCTGCTTTTCTCCGTAATCAATGCCGCAAGACTCTATGGGGCAGATCCGGAAAAAGCGCTCAATGCCTGCTGCGACAAATTCCGCAGAAGATTTACTTATCTTGAAGAAAACACGCTGCGGAAAGGTCTGTCGCTCAAAGATATGACTCTCTCCCAAATGGACAAAATCTGGGACGAGGCCAAAGAAAAAGGTCTGTAGAGGAAAAGCCTACTTAAAAAAGGTAAAGTGCACCTTACCGTAACTGCGCTGCTTGAAAAAGTGCGGGTGCGAACTGAAATCATGCCCCGGACCGTGTTCCAGAATAAAATAGCAGTCAGGATGGAGAATGTCCTTTTCAAAAATCTTGTCAGGAATTGTTTCCAGTCCTTCTATGGCATACGGAGGGTCCGCAAAAACGATATCGAATTTCTCGTGGCAGACATTAAGGAAGTCAAACACGTTATCTCTGACCATCGTGACATTGCCAAGACCCAGACGTGAAGACTCCGTCTTTATGAAAGACGCATTTTCCCTGGACATCTCAACACAATACACTCTTCCTACTCCACGGGAAGCGAATTCATACGAAACGGCTCCCGTCCCTCCGAAGAGATCCAGGACTTTAAGATCGTCGAATTCATATTCGTTATCCAGGATGTTGAACAAAGCCTCTCTGGCAAAATCCGTAGTAGGACGCGCCTTGTATCCTGCAGGAGGAAGAATAGTTTTCCCTTTAAGTTTCCCTCCTATTATTCTCATAATGATTTGACCTCCATAAAGTAATGGTAAAGCATTACTTGCCGCTGAGAAGAAAGCGGGCTGCGGAAATAGATCGTGGAAACTTCCGGATTAAGTTGAAGAGATTTCATGGCGAGTATCACAAAATACATAACTCCCACGAAATCCGATGCCTGATAGGTATTGGCTATCTGAAGAGATTTGCCCTGAGCGATACAAAGGCTGAGAACGCTGCCGTCCCAGTGACAAAGTATCTTGTTATACTCTTTTATCTGCAAAAGAAACTGCAGACACTCCAGCAACGCCGGCTTTTCTTCCCCGGCATAGAGGAAATACGAGTCAAATGCGCTCAAATGCACGCTGTGAACCGCTTCATCCTCTGATATATCAACAACTTGTGCGAGATATTCTCTCGCACAAGCCTTATCATAAAATGGTGCCGGGACCAGAGTCACGTTCCTACTCCCAGTTACCTGCGTTATTGTTAGGAGAAGTGACGCTACCTACCTGAAGACCTTCGTAACGGTTTGAATTGCGGCACTCGGAATCAAGATTGATTCGAAGCTGGTTATCAAGACCGTGAAGAAGATCCCTGTATGGCATACGTGCTTCGAAAAGAGGCACCTTTACACCCGATACCGTCTTCACTACAGATTCCATCTGCGTGGCTACACCGCCCGAGAACGGAATCGTACGAAGAGAATCCACGTTGAATGCAGTACGTGTCTTGAAAAGAGTATCTCTTACCGGAATTTTCTGGTCTATTGTGAACACCAGTTTCTTATCGCCTTTCTGATATTTCTCATAGTAGAATTTATTCAAGGATTCTCCTCTGAGCCAAGGCACGGTCTTGCGGATTTCTTTGGTATGAGCTACTGAAAGAGAGTCGTCCCTGGAGCCTATCTGCATCTTAACTATCACATCACCGGTAAGATAGAAGGTCTTAAGAGTATCAAAGTTATCTGTATACTTGCCATTGACGCTCTTATAAGCCTCCTGGAGTGTACGGATATCTTTCAGACGCTGAATACCCACCTGCTCGCGCACAGACTTAGCCTTATTGAATTTAACAGGCTGCGAAATACTGTCTACAAGCGCATATACGAGAACTGCCACGCATACCGGAAGAATGAACCAGGTGACGAGTCTGTTCAGCACCTTGTTCTGCATAAACTTAAGCCAAGTGTCCTTTGTAATCATTTTTTTATCTTTTTATTTTTGTTTCAACTAAGCCGAGCAAAGTTAGCAAAATCATTTATTAAATGCAATATTCTTATTAAATTTGCGCCCATGGAAAAAAGCCGGGAAATAGTCGTTACAGCCTCTCTGATAGAGCATGCGGACAATATCGTAATTGTCACGCACGAGCATCCCGACGGGGATGCCGCAGGCAGCAGCAGCGCATTGGCCGAGTATCTGAGGATAATGGGGAAAAGCCATGTTCACCTCATTCGGGAACCCCTTCCCCACACCCTGCTTTTCATAGATTCATCACCCACCTGTTACGGAGAAGACGCCGTCGCTCTCATAGAAAAGGCGGATTTGATTTTATGTACCGACTTCTGTGAGCCAAGCAGATGCGGTTTTCCCGCAGAAGCGCTGGAGCGTTCCCGGGCGAAGAAGATTCTTTTCGACCATCATATGGGCCCGCAAAAAGATAAGTTTGATATCCTCTTCAGCAAAACAGACACATCTTCTTCCTGCGAGGTAGTTTACTATGTGCTTAAGGAACTATGCGCAGATGACGCGCAGCGCAGACAGATTCTAAGCGGCAGGTGCGGGTTCTGCCTTATGGCAGGAATGACCACGGACACCAACAATTTTTCTTGCGCGACCTTTGCTTCCACGCTTCAGATGGCAGGCGAGCTGCTGTCCTACGGAATCGACAGGAACAGAATAGTGGCCGAGCTCTATAACCGCTACAGGGAAAACAGGGTACGCGCCTTCGCACACATCCTTTCCGAGCATTTCTCCATCCGGAAAGACGGCATCGCCATCATCAAGGTAAGCGGCGAGATTTGGCATAGATTTGGCTTACAGGAGGGCGAGCTCGAGAATTTGGTAAACGTTCCACTCAGCATAGATAAAGTGAAGATATCCATTTATCTCCGAGAAGATCCTTCAGCCATACGCGTGTCCATACGTTCCAAGGAAGGATGGTCTGCACGGAATATCGCGAGACAATATTTCCACGGTGGCGGGCATGAATTGGCATCGGGAGGCAAACTGCTCATAGGAGAAGACATAGGCGGATTCGAAGAGCTGGACAATTATTTAGAAAAGATCAGATTATGAAAAATACCTTTATATGGCTTACAGCAGGCGTATTGCTTGTAGCGTCTTGTGCTAAGGAAGGGTCAAGCAACACAGGAGAATTGGCACTGAAAGAATTCAACGCCTGGATTTCCGTAAATAAGGAAAGTTCGTGGAAAGAAACCGAACTTGGCTCCTGGATCATCAGTATGGACCCGGGTGATGTCACTTCTCAAAGTGTCAGTTCGGTCGATGACAATCCTTACCTCAGGCTTGAGTACACGGTGACCTCTCTTGACGGCACAGTGAGTGAAACCACATCGGAGGCGGTGTCCAAGAGAATAGGCGAATATGACAAGCGCACTTACTACGGGCCGAAATTCTCTTACAGGGGCCAAAACAGTTCATATGCCGGAATAGAAGAATTGCTTTCCCAGATGGGAGTAGGAGGAAAATGCAAAGTGATAGTGCCAGGCTGGCTGCTTACCACAAGCAGATACTCCTCAAAAGAGGAATATATCTCCAACATGAGCTCCTCCGCATCTGCTCTTATATATGACTTTTCCATCGCCGAGTCTGTCAAAGACGTGACGGAATGGGAGATGGAGCTGCTAAAAAAAGCCATGGGCGCAGATTGGGACAAGGCAGATTCACTTACGACGGGCGTATATTATGTCCAAGACGTAGCGTCCGACAAGCCGGACACCACATACAGCTCCAGCGCAGAAGTATATATAAACTATATCTGCAGAAGAATTGACGGAACGGGAATAGACACGAACCTGGCCGATTCCGCAAAAGTCTTCGGAGGCACGGCAACAGGAGAGCCGGTTCTCATCAACTGGGGGGACAACGCGACATCCCTTACGATGACTTCCAGCAAGAGCAGCGTAGTGAACGGATTTGCATACGGAATATATCACATGAAGCCGCACGAGAAAGGAAGAGTCTATATGACTTCGGCCAACGCCTACTCATCGAGCGGTTCCGGGACGGCCATCCCGGCATATTGTCCTATTTATTTTGAAATTGAGTTAGTAGATAAAGAATAAAGAATGAACAACGGAGCACCTACCGAACTGGGCACTGAAAAAGTCGGAACCTTACTTAAACGATACGCTACCCCTGGAATTGTCGCCATGACAGCATCCTCGCTGTACAACATGGTGGACAGTATCTACATAGGCAACATTCCTGAAGTAGGAACGCTTGCCATGTCCGGACTTGCAGTGACATTCCCTCTTATGAACCTGAGCGCCGCCATCGGAACACTCGTAGGAGTCGGGGCGGCTACCATGACCTCCATGATGCTTGGCCAGAAAAACTATGTCGTGGCCAATAAGATTCTAAGCAATGTAATGACTCTCAACACATTGTTCGGACTTCTCTTCAGCATCGTGGTTCTTCTGTTCCTGGACCCTATCCTGTATTTCTTCGGAGCGTCGGATGCCACAATCCCCTATGCCAGAGACTATATGACATATATTCTTCTCGGCAACGTGGTCACCCATATGTATATGGGACTCAACAACCTTATCCGGGCGTCCGGGAATCCGAAAACGGCTATGGGCCTCACCCTGTTCACGGTGATTTCCAATGCGATTATGGACCCTATATTCATATTCGTATTCAAAATGGGCATCAAGGGCGCGGCTATCGCCACCATTTTATGTCAGGTTTTCGCACTGATATATGCCATTTACTTTTTCTGCGACAAGAAAAGAATCATCCACTACGGCAAGCACATCTTCGGATGGGACGGCAAAATAGCGAAAGGCTCACTCAGCATAGGAATGGGACCGTTCCTTATGAACTGCGCAAGCTGTATCGTCACTCTTTTCATCAATCAGCAGTTGAAGGCGCACGGAGGAGATATCGCGATAGCGGCATACGGAATAGCCAACAGGATAACATTCCTATTCCTTATGATATGCATGGGATTCAACCAGGGAATGCAGCCTATCGCCAGCTACAACTGGGGCGCCAGACAATATTCGCGCGTACGACAGGTGTTCTGGCTCACTACCGGATGCGTTACGGTCATGACCATACTGTGTTTCATATTCAGCGTACTGTGTCCTGACCTGCTGGTCAGCATATTTACCAATGACGCCGCACTGGAAGAACACGCCGTCCACGGACTTTCAATAATGAATCTCTGCGTCGGAATCATAAGCATAAATCTGGTATCGGCCAATTTCTATCAGAACATAGGAATGGTCAAGAAGAGCATACTTCTGTCACTTAGCAGGCAGCTGCTTATTCTGGTACCTCTTCTCTATATTTTACCTACCTTTATGGGAGAGAACGGAGTATGGTACGCATTCCCTATTTCGGACGTCGCATCCTGTCTGATTGCCGGAATCTGCATCACCGTAACTTCACGCAAACTGAAAAATCTAAAAGACGGAGAAGGACTTAACGCCTTCGAAGGAGAAGTTTAAATATGGAAAAGAAACACATAATCATTAACATTGGACGACAATTCGGAAGCGGAGGCAAAGCCACGGCCGATGAATTGGGAAAACGTCTGGGCATCAATGTCTACGACGGAGAACTTCTGACTGAGGCCGCAAAGAAAAGCGGCATTCGCAAAGAACTGTTCAGGACAAGCGACGAAAAGCATAGATTCTGGGCATTCGGAACCGGACTGGGAGATAATGAACTATTTAAAATTCAAAGCGATACCATTCGCGACATCGCGCAAAAAGGAGATGCCATCTTCGTAGGAAGAGCATCCGACTATGTGCTTCGCGACATGGATTGCATAGATGTGTTCATCAGCGCACCGTTCGAAGTGAGGGTTAAAAAGATGATGGCTGAAAAAAGCCTGACAGAAAGAGAAGCCGAGCTTCTGATTCAACGCAAAGACAAGGAAAGAGCAGATTACTACAATTTCTTCACTTTCACTGAGTGGGGAGTAGCGTCAAACTATGACCTATGTATAGATTCGGCCATCCTTGGAATCCCAGGGACAGCCGATTTCATAATTGATTACGCCAAGCGCAGAGGCTTGTTGTAGTTTATTTTGCACACATAACGGCAGCAGCGATTGAGTTCAGTTTGGTCTCGGCGCTGTCTGCACGTGAAACAAGAAGGCAAGGTGCGGTTGTTCCCACGAGCATCCCTCCTTGCTTTACTTCTTTACAAAGCTTGGAGTTAGTCTTCCAAAATACATTGGCCGACTCGATATTAGGGAAGAGAAGACAATCGGCATCGCCAGCCACCTCACTCTTAAGTCCCTTTATGTCAGCAGACTCTTTGTCAATAGCAACATCCAGGGCAAGAGGGCCGTCTCCAAGACAAGAGCCAAGCTGTCCGCGATTGGCCATCGTAGAGAGCATCGCTCCTTCCATACAAGCAGGCATTGAATCAAGCATCTGTTCTGAAGCCGCTATAAAAGCTATCTTCGGTTTGGCTATACCGAAAGACTTGGCCGTAGAAATAAGGAATGCGGCCTGTTTAACCTTCTGTCGGAATTCCGGTGCAGGGATTACGGCCATATCACTTATGAACATAAGTTTGTGATAATTAGGGTTATCTACGATGCCCACGTGGCTAAGAAGGCCCTTTGCCGGAAGAAGTCCGACCTCCTTGTTAAGGATGGCGCGAAGGAATTTGTCTGTAGAACACAGGCCCTTCATAAGCACATCACCCATTTTATCATGAACAAGAGCAACTGCGGCGCTCACGGCCTTAAGCTCCACAGGCTCATCTACAATGGTGAATTTCGAAATGTCAAAGCCGTTGGCTGAGCAGACAGCCTCTATCTTCGACTTGTCTCCTACCAATGTAGCCTGAACAAAGCCCATCTCCACGGCTCTGTATGCCGCTTCTATACTATGCTCGTCCACACCCCAGGCGACGACGAGTTTCTTACAAATACCCTTCTCCTTCAATTCAGCGAAGAGTTCAGAAAAATTGCTTATCATCTTATTTCAGTTCTTTTGTTAATCTCATTGTATCTCTTGCTATCATCAGCTCCTCGTCTGTTGGAACAAGTGCCACCTTCACGGTAGAATCAGCGGTAGAGATGATAGTAGCATCACGAGTCGAGTCGTTGACTGCTTTGTCTATCTTTATGCCCATATAGGAGAAATTCTTGCAGACAGCTTCTCTGAGCCAAGGATTGTTCTCTGCAATACCCGCGGTAAACACGATAAGGTCAACTCCGTTAAGTTCAGCGATATAAGCTGCCACAAGTTTAGTAATATCAAGAATCAGCTTATCCAGGACAAGTTGCGCGCGCTGGTCTCCCTGCTCGGCATAGCTCATCACATCACGCATATCCGAACTCTTGCCGGACAATCCCAGGAATCCTGATTTCTTGTTCATTATATCCGTCATCTGGTCAGGAGTAAGGCCTTCCTTCTTCATGATGTACGGAACGATATTGGCATCTATGAGCCCGCACCTTGTGCCCATAATCATACCCTCAAGCGGAGTGAATCCCATGGAGGTGTCGATACATTTGCCGTCCTTGATGGCGGTGACGGAACTTCCGTTACCTATATGGCAGGTGATTATGCGGCTGTTGTTGATGTCCAGGCCGGCCAATTTCGCACCTTCCCTGCTGACATACTGATGTGATGTTCCGTGAGCGCCGTAACGGCGGACTTTATATTTCTGATAATACTCATAAGGAAGGGCATACATATAGTTCTTAGCCGACATGCTCTGATGGAAAGCCGTATCAAAAACGACAACCTGCGGCACGCTTGGCAACACTTTCTGCACAGCCCTAATCCCAAGAATGTGAGCCGGATTATGAAGAGGAGCGAAATCGCAGCATATCTTGATTTTCTCCATCACATCTTCATCGACGACAACAGATCCGTCAAAAAAATCTGCGCCCTGCACGATTCTATGTCCGACCGCATCCACCTCGTCAAAACTTTTTATAACCCCGCACTCAGGGTCTGTCAACACTGACAGAACCACCTGCATACCAACCGTATGATCAGGAACGCTCAGGGTTTTCACCACAGGGGTACCGCCTGTCGGCTTGTGGGTGATTTTACTGTCGGGAAGATTGATTTTTTCCAGAAGGCCTTTGGCCAGAAGCGAATAATCTTCCTCGCTGCGCATGTCAAGAAGCTGGTACTTGATGGACGAACTTCCACAGTTTATAACAAGAATCCTCATATAGTGTCAATATTTCTTTCTCGGGCGCAAATTTAACAAAAAAAGGCGTACCTTAGCACCAACTAAGCTACTATGAAAAGCAATTTGCTTCTTTTTGCTTCACTCCCCTTCTTGTGTGGAGTGTTTGTGGTGTCATACGCCTCTTTTCCGCAAGACAGTCCTTGGACACAAGGATGGATATGCATCGCGGTCATATCGGCACTGTTAGTGTTTTACTGTTCCAAAAGGCAGGTTTCTTGGACACTGCCGGCGTCATTATTTTTCTTCTGCGGAGTATTGTGCGCCATAAACCAGAAGCTCGGATGCGAAGTGCACCTGCTGACAGAACAGAGAAAGGCCACTCTCCTGTTTCTGCAAACGGCCGTAAATGACACTCCGTTTAAAAACGAGACTACGACAAGTCTTCTGCAGGCATTGCTATGTGGGGACAAATCCCTTCTGTCAACTGAATTGCGGCAGGATTTCAGCAAAAGCGGCGCCGCTCATATTCTCGCTCTGTCAGGACTTCATCTGGCCATTTTATCCGGGATGCTAAAAAAAAGCCTTTTCTTTTTAGGACACAGTCCTGCCGCACAGAAGATAAGAAATGCTATCGTCGTCATCACAAGCGGCGCCTACACACTCTGCTGCGGAGCCGGAGCCTCGCTTGTCCGCGCCTTTTTATTCATCTGCCTGCACTGCGCAAACGAAGTACTGCCACATAGAAAGACTCCTATTGGCAATCAACTGCTTCTGGCCTCCATGATACAGCTCTGCCTGCATCCTGATTCCATAAAGACTCTTTCTTTCCAGCTGTCATACCTTTCCTGCACAGGCATAATTTTTCTGTTTCCGCATCTTGACAAATGGCTACCGACAGAAAAGGGAGCGGCCAGAAAAATCTGGTCTTCGCTGGCATTATCCCTTAGTTGCCAACTTTTCACCGCCCCTCTGGTTTATCTTAAATTCGGCACCCTGCCAAAATTCTTTCTGCTTACCAACCTGCTCGCCCTTCCGATATGCGAAGCCCTGATGAATGTAAGCGTCATCGCGGTTATACTAAATACCCTCGGAGCGTATCCGAGGGTACTCATCTTTCTAAGTGACACATTCTCCGAGACAATGCTCGGCACTCTTCACATCATAGCCACCATCACCTGATGCACCGGATCTGTGCAGCGAAATCCGTTTCGCTCGGATTCACCCAATCCAGAACCTTAGGCGTAGCTACATAGATATATTTGCATATAGGCTTTCCTTCATCACTTGCCCAATAAAAGGCATAGTCGTTGAATCCGGTAAAATCGTATTCGCCGTCCACTATCGTCGCATAGCCGAAAGGCATAAGGAACATATTGTGCTTATTGGTAATCTTCACATCAGGAAAAAACTCCCACAGGCGGTCACCGTTATAATAAGCGTCACACATCAGATCTCCGGCCGACTCGCCCAACTGTTCCCATTCCTGCGAAGTAGGAAGCCTCCAACCTGACGGACAGGCGTTCTGCGCATCGTTCCAATCATAAAAACCGCCGAAAATATCATCCGTGGCTTTCAATGTATAATATGAGTGGCCGGCAAGATACCCTCCGTCAGAGTCTTTCTCATAATAGGCGAGATTGTCAGCCATCCAAAAGGTCCCGTTTATATTGACCTGTCTGTATGTTTTTCCATCTCTGGTATCCGTAAAAGAAGAAAGGGATGATCTGTCGCAACCGGTAAGGGACTTGTCACTCACTACCGTAGCGGTGAGAGTCACCGTCTTGGTGTAATATCCCTTCGCTTCCGCCGTGGCCGTGATGGTATATGTTCCTGTCATATCAGGAATGGTCACGCTATAAGATGACACAGTATCTCTCTGGTTATCGACCGAGTTTTTATAGACATAATATAGAACTACATCCTCGTGCGTTTCCGTGTCGGGAATGGACACGCCTGAAGATTCGAACGAATAGACATCCCCCGGATTGACATACGCAGGCAATTCGCCGACGGAAAGAGACCCCGAAAGCGAGTAATATGTTGAACTGCTGCTATCGTCCTTCTTACAAGACGACAAAAAGGCCCCCAAAGCCAATACCACGACAACCGCTTTTCTAAATTTCATAGTCACGAAACGTATAAATCATACAAAGATGCATATTTTGGCGCAAAAATCACGTATTTTTGTACAAATACTTTGCCGAGATGAAAAAAAATCAGATTTACGCCTGCATACTTTTGCTTTGCGCATTAACCACAAGCTGCACCGACAACAATTATTACCGTCTCTCCGGTTATGCCCAGGGAGGAGTATACAGTGTAAAATATAAGGGCGCGGACGAAAAACCTGAAAAGCTGCAGATTCAGGTGGACAGTCTGCTGAAAGAAATCGACTTCACGCTTTCAGGCTATAATCAGAATTCGCTTCTGAGTCATTTCAATGCCGGAGACACCATCACCCTCTCCCCCATGTTCGCCAGAATGTATGAACTGGCGTTCAACATGTGGGAAGAAACGTCAGGGGCTGTCGATCCGGCATATGCACCGCTTTTCAACATGTGGGGATTCGGATTCAAATCCAGCCAGTTCCCCGATGAAGACGAGATAAAGGCCTGCCTTGACGCATATGGTTTGGACAAACTGAAGAATCCGTCGCAGATCACCCCGCTTATAGGGAAACGCGTGAGTGGACAGGATTTTCTGAAAGAACGCGGCTCCGCCATGCCGCAGCTGAATTTCAATGCCATAGCCCAGGGCTTCAGCTGTGACCTCGTAGCGGAACTTCTTGAATCGCATAACGCCAAAGATTACCTGGTGGACATAGGCGAGATTTTCTGCAAAGGAAACGGGCCAAGCGGCAAAGGATGGACTATAGGCGTAGACAACCCGACAGACGGGAACAATACTCCCGGAGCAGACATCAGGCAGACATGGAACTCTTCCGGAGAAACTGTCGGAGTAGTCACGTCAGGAAACTACCGCAAATTCTACATTAAGGACGGCAAGAAATACTCTCACACCATAGATCCCGAATCGGGCCGTCCGGTATCCCATAATCTGTTAAGCGCCACCGTAATAGCCAGCAACGCCACCATCGCCGATGCGCTTGCCACCTATTTCATGGTAATAGGAGATGAGAAAGCCCGGCAATACCTGTCAGAACATCCCGAAATCAAAGCCTGTCTGATAACCGCGGACGGGGTATGGGCCAATTGGTAAGAATCAGATTTCCACGACCTTGTCAGCCAACTCGGCAACAGCCATCCTGTGCGTTATGCAGATGATGGTCTTGGTTTTATAATACCTCTCGTGCAGTCTCTCGAGCACCGTCATCTCAGTAGCCGGATCAAGTGCGGATGTAGATTCGTCGAGTATAAGTATACCGCCTTCCTTCAGAAGGGCACGCGCTATTGCGATGCGCTGACATTGGCCTTCACTCAAACCCCGGCCCACCTCATTGCAGACCGTATCCATACCTAAAGGCAGATCAAAGACAAAATCCGCGGCAGCGAGATGAAGCACCTCAGAGAGCATCTGTTCAGAGGCGCCAGGATTGGCAAAAAGCAGATTCTCGCGAATGGTTCCGCTCAGAAGCGAATTACCCTGAGGAACATACATGAAATTCGACCGGGTATGCGGACCGACCTCCTCCGATATGGGGCCGTCGGATATGATTATGTGCCCGCTGTCTGGCTTCAGCACCCCGAGAATTAGACTTGCCAATGTACTTTTACCCTTACCGGTAGGCCCGCATACGGCAGTAAGCTCTCCGGCCTTGAATTCGCACGAGAAGTCGTGAAAAATATCCTTGGTCCCGTCGTAGGAGAACGTCAGATTCCTGACATACAAAGACAAATCCCCATTAAGGATTTTAACTTCTTTCCTGAATTCTCTGGCCATATCATCTATGTCCATAAGCCTTTCCTGAGCAGAAAGAGCCTTTATGAATGAAGGAATATACGAGGCCATATCCGCCACCGGTCGCTGCACCTGACCGACAAGCTGAAGGAAAGCCACCATAAGACCGTAAGTCACGGTTCCGTTCTTAAGACCATAGACACCCCACAGAAAAGCGGTGAGATATCCTGCAGTAAAACCAAACTGCATAAAAAGTCTGGAAACAGCCGAATAATTGAGCCGCTCCCTGGTCTTTTCCATCTCCTTGGCCTGATATGCATCCAGCTTGCCTTCGACAATATTCTCCGCACCAAGCGTCTTGACAAGGACACGGCTTTGGAGATGTTCCTGCATATGGCCTTGAATCTTTCCGTCTATACCGCGAAGTTCCAGCGACAAAGCGCGGAGCTTTTTGAAGAAAAGACGCGATCCCACCACAGCGACAGGCATGATCCAGACAATGACCAAAGCAAGAGAAGAAGAGAACGAAAAGAGCATCACGCAAGCACAGACCAATTGGACTACAGTCACGGCTACGGAAGGGAAAGTGACGCACAAAAATTCGCTCACTATCCTTATATCCTCCTCCAAGCGGTTCACTATGTCAGCGCTATGGAATCTGTCTTTCCCGGTCCACTGACTGCACAGCGCCTTGTCAAAGGCATTTTTTCTGATCGAGAGCTTAGCTTTTATGGTAATCTCGCCCTCCACTCTTTTAGAGATGACCCGGAAAAGAATCTGGAGGACCATTATCAGGACCAATATCGTAACCGCTTTGCCAAGAGGTGCTCCATCGACCCCGGTCGCTATGTCGACGACCTTCTTGCTGTACCATACGAAGGCCAGCGAGCACGCCACACCTCCCAGATATAGCACACTGCATCCCATTACTTCAGGAAGAATGGGACGAAGAAGAGACAAAAGCCCTTTAAAACAAGCCCTGAAGTCTTTCATTATTCGACAACGCCCACTTCCTGCCATTTGGCAAGAAGAACTTGAGCATCACTGAGAGCCCTTTCCGGAGCCACTTCATACCTCTGAGAGAGCAAATCCGAAAGAGTCTGCGCATCGAATTCCTTACCCTGCACGGACTCCCAAAGAAAAGCCGCGGTTTCGTTAAGCGAAAGCATCTTATTGAAATTAACAAGCTTGGCACCCTCCGGGACTACCACGTTTTCTCCGCAAATTTTCCTTAATTTAAAACCTTCTACTATTCTCATATCTTGATTCTTCTATAAATCGCCAGTACTATTCTTCTGAAAATATATGGTGAACGCACCCACCTTTGAACCCTTCTCTTATACCTTGCATCAGAGACGTCCACCACCTTGCGTCCGTCCTTTTTGGTGACCAGAATGACCTTTCCCATAACATCGGACGAAAGACACTTCTCCCGACCGGACAGATTGCCGTCTCCTTTAAGCGTAATCTTATCGCCATCGATGCTCTCAACACGATGAAGAACGTAATGGTCCCCTGCCAATCTGGCCAGCACAGCATCTCCACAGGCAAATTCACTTTTTCTTAAGGTAACACTGTCCTTCCCGCCTTCGATGAAAGGTCGCATACTGCTGCCCTTCACGACAAAGGTCACATCCTTGCCGTGATCAAGCAAATCGCAGATATGTGAAAAGAAAATCCCGTTGGGAACCACCAGACTCATCTGCACACGGCCTCCCTGCACGTGAATGCCGCCTGTGCATCAGGAAGGCACTCTAAAGTAAAACATCTCGTGCTGCTCACCACTTTCTCAATAGTGTCGCTGAGCGCATCTCCCATGGAACTTTCGAACTTGATTCCGGACGAGGAGGAATAAACGAGAGCATATGAATGCACGACGTCAAGCCTCACCGCCCTGTCCTCTTTTGCTCGTTTAATCTGCACCATGGCACCTACCGGATAATTCTCATTGACATAACAAGGTGTCTTCCCGCTCCACGGGGAACCATAAACTCGCACCTGTCCGTCATCAAGAACCCTTACGATAGGATTATCATCATTAAGAAGATGACTTCCTTCTATGTTTTCCAGCCACATCCTGCTGTGCGTACTCTTTCCTGTGCCGCTTTTCGCCAGGAAAAGATAGGCCCTCCCGTCATACGCAATCACGGAAGCGTGCATCTCAAGCGTGCGCATTCCGGCGGTACGGAAAGCATATTGCAGCATCAGGGCATTATTAAGGGCAAATAGCGACTCCGCAGGATTTAGAATCTGCAATTTCGATCTGCTGAAATCTTCACAGAGCAAAAGCCGCATGGCCACAGGCCTCAGCGGGGTCGGAGACGACTCAAAGATCCAGTCAGAGGCTTTTCTATAGATAGTTATCTTAGTCTCGCCGGGTTCTGCGCTCTGATCATAATATAAAGTACGGCCTTCAACATCTATCTCTTTCTCCAGAGAAAGCTGAAAAACGGGCTCCGCATTCTCCACAAAAAAAGGATCATACTGCTGCATATGCGCCCATAACGGGCACGCAGACGGAAGTATGACCCTGAAATTATGTCCTGCAACCGAGAAATCTTTCTTCATGGTTTCAAATATACGAAAGATGTCCCGAATAATAGCAATTATTTTACGCGCATAGCTCTCAAAGCATTCAAAATAGCTATGACCGTAACGCCCACATCAGCGAATACAGCTTCCCACATATTGGCCAGGCCAAGCGAGCCGAGAAGCAGGAAAAGCAGCTTTATCCCTATCGCAAATATGATATTCTGCATAACGATAGAATGCGTCTTGCGGGCAATCTTCATCCCTAGAGGAAGTTTCAGAGGATCATCATCCATCAAAACGATATCCGCCGCCTCGATAGCCGCATCACTGCCTACTCCGCCCATGGCTATGCCAAGATCAGCCAATTTCAACACCGGAGCATCATTAATGCCGTCACCCACAAAAGCGAGCGTCCCTTCAGGATGGGCCGTTTTAAGTTCCTGCACCTTCTCCACCTTGCCCGCAGGAAGAAGACCGGCATACACTTCATCCAGGCCAATTTCCCTACCCACTTCCTCGGCCACCTCAGCACGGTCCCCCGTCAGCATGACGCACTTGCTTATCCCCGAAGAACGAAGAAGAGCCAACGCTCTCTTGGAATTGGGCTTCACACTGTCAGAGACTACAATATAGCCAATATACTCCCCGTCCACACAGACAAAAACCACGGTGCCTGTCTTTTTTGCCTCACCGCACTCAACGCCTGCGCGGCGCATCAGTTTTTCATTGCCGGCATAAACCCTCTTTCCATCTATTTCCGCGCATATCCCTTCACCTGCAAAATCAACCACGTTACTTACTCTGCTTTTGTCAAGAGAAGATTTATAAGCGGCTCTAAGCGAGACTGCTACAGGATGATCAGAATAGATCTCGGCAAGCGCCGCCCATTCGAGAAGTTTGTCCTTATCCGAATCACAGGCGTAAATATCGCTTACACAGAAATTCCCTTTTGTCAAAGTACCGGTTTTATCAAAAACAAATGTATCCACCTTGGCAAGAAGTTCCAGATAATTCGATCCTTTCACCAGAATACCCTTTCTCGATGCGCCGCCTATTCCGGCAAAAAAAGTAAGAGGTATGGATATGACCAATGCGCAAGGACAAGAAATAACCAGAAATATCAATGCTCTGTGCAGCCATAAAAGAAAGTTTCCTCCCGTAAATACAGGTGGCAGAAGAGCGAGAAGAACAGCTCCGACAACCACGACAGGAGTATAGATTTTGGCAAAACGCGTAATGAATTTCTCGCTTTGAGCTTTCCCGGTCTGCGCATTCTCCACCAGCTCCAGAATTTTGGATACCGTCGAATCCCCGAACGTGCTTGCTGTCTTTATTCTGAGCAGCCCCGTCATATTCACGCTACCACTGAGAACATCATCTCCCGGCTTCACCTCACGAGGAAGACTTTCCCCGGTCAATGCGACCGTATCCAAAGATGAATTTCCGCTGAGAATCTTGCCGTCTATCGGAATTTTCTCGCCAGGCTTCACCACGATGACGTCTCCCACCTTCACTTCACAGGGAGACACGCTCCGCAGAGAATCTCCTTCTTCGATATTGGCATAATCAGGACGAATGTCCATCAGGGACGATATTGACTCACGGCTTCTGTCCACTGCAATATCAGAAAACAATTCTCCTATCTGATAAAAGAACATTACGGCTACAGCTTCAGGATATTCACCTATCGCAAAAGCGCCTATGGTAGCGATGGCCATAAGGAAATGCTCATCGAAAACATCTCCGTGAAAGATTCCTTCCAAGGCTTCATACACAACATCGGCGCCCACGGTCAGATAAGCGACTATACAAAGGATCAATTTTGCAATATTTCCCAGAGGCAGAGCCAACACTCCGACCAGAAGCAGTGCGCACACTCCGATACGCGCTACCATTATCTTTTGCTCTTTTTCCATGACTTTATTGATTTTATCGGGAGCAAAGATATGCCGAGTCGGGCGCAACCGGGTTGCAATACTATTTCGATGCGCAGTCCGGGCAGATTCCCTTAAGAAGATACTCCACTTCGTGAAGTTCAAAACCTTCCGGATAGTGGACTATGGGAATATGGGTATTCTCCAGACAGTAAGTCTTCTGACATTTTTCGCAATAAAAATGGCAATGCAGCTCCTCCACTTCACAGGTATGGTCATTATGACAATAACAATACTTGGTGGAGCCGCTTCCGTCCTCAGTCTCGTGTACGAGATGATGTTGCGCGAAAATAATCAGCGTCCTGAATATGGTCGATTTATCTACGCTTTCAAGTTCGGCCTCCAGATCAGTAAGACTGAATGTGTTGTGATACGATGAAATGACACGAAGAACAAGGATTCTTACCGCTGTCGGTCTTACTCCATGTTCTTCGAGTATCTTTTCATATTTTTCCATTTCCGCCATATCAATGGCAAATATAATAAAACTATCTCATTGGTGGTGGACCTCCGGGACCGCCGTGACCGCCACGATTGCCGCCGAAATTACCGAAACGGTAGGTAAGCGAGAGAATTATATACCGGCCCAGAGTATTGTTTACGGACTCGGTATGATAATTGGCCGTATCGGTCACCGTAAGGTTTTTCGCCTGTCCTAAAATGTCATATCCTTTGAGAGCCACCGTCATTTTCTTATTGAGAAGCTGCTTTTGGATTTCGAGATTAAGCACGTACTCATCGGGCTGTTTGGTCGAATAACCGTTATACCAGTTATAGTTGAATTCTCCCTTGGCACTGAGTCCTGCAAGATCCCACGTCCAGGTAGCGGAAGTGCGAATCTGATTATTGAAAGTGCGGGTCTTTTCGTTTACATTATCCAATGTATAACGGCTCGAATTCATTCTGGTTCTGGCAGAGAGTTCCACTTCGAGAGCGTCATTGCGATACTTTCCGGCCATACGTTCTGTAAAATTGAACGATTTGGTCCCGTTGCTCACCAGTTTTGAGTGTATCAGGTCATAATCGCCGAAAAAGACATCATAGTCCAAAGAACCGTCTTCCTTTATATATTTGGAAGTGTCTATTCCGTTACCCACGAAATTCTCCGACTGGCTCCATCCGATGCGGGCCATGTTCATGAAGGTGAATCCCGTCTTCTTTATAGGAAGATTAAGATAAACGTTGAAATTGGCCGAGAAATTCGACGTGCCGTTCACAGGCATGGTGTAGGCGATACCGTTGGTGTACCAGGTGGCATTGACTATAGGATTATCGTTATATGTCGCATCCCAGCGGGCGTTGACCGACGCGTAAGTCTGCTTGTTGTTATACCTTACGTCTCCACGAAGCTGATGTGAGAAATATGGTGACAGATTAGGATTACCGAATGAAACGCTCAAAGGGTTGGAATTGTCCGCTATGGTGATGAGCTGTGAAGTGCTCGGCTGCACGCTCCTTCCAAAATAGAAGGACCTGAAACTGCCGTTCTCACCTAAATCAAAGAAAACCATGGCGTTAGGCGCCCAATTGATGTGCGTCATCGTGGTATCCACCTGATAAGAAGCTCCCGATGCCGTGTAGTTGTGCGTCTTGGTAGGCTTGGCCGCCATACCGATCTGCACCCTGTACCCGGAACCCTGATATAAGGCGTTCAGGCCAATCTCCTGATTGATATACTCATTGACTATGCTGTTCGAGTAATTGTCTATGGCAGCGCCGGTCTGCGCATCGGTTGTGACCTTATCCGACTGTGATTTGTTCCAGCTGTAAGAATAATTGGCCTCAAGATAGAAATTGCCTCCGAGAGGTTGGGTGAACGTAGCATTTCCCCACAGGCTATACGAGTTCTGGTCCTGAGTATATTTCTGATTTACGGTAGATAGACTTGACGTCCCGTCTTCAGCGAAAATCTCAGTTGTGGAATTATTGTAGCCGTTCAGATCATTTCTACTCACGCTATAGTTCCCCATAATGGTCATAGTCTGTCCGGGCATCCAGAGTTTCTGACGCAAAAGGGCGAATCCTTCCGTAGAGAGGTTCTTGTTGTCGCCGGCATTGGTCTTCTTACTCTCGTTCGTCTTCAGAGTAGATCCGTCAGCGGTATAATATGTACTGGTGGCATCTTCGCTGCTCTCGGAGAAACTTCCGTTGCCAAAATTGATCTGAGGTTCGAATATGATTGACGTATTGTCCGAAAACTTATGCTCCATACGCATTCCGAACCTATGACCCTGAGAATTCGTGTTACTGATACCGTTCGAGTCGTAAAGAAGATTTGAATCTTCCAGATATGTCGTTTTGGTCGATGACTCCTGTACGTCCTTGTTCGTGGAATTATAAAGATAATTGCCGCTAAGGTCCATCTTGTCATTAAAAAGAGTCGTGCCGCCGTTAAGTCCGGTCATAAAAGAAGTGGTGATACCATTTCCTCTGCCCCAGCCACCTTGGCCACGTCCCATTCCGCCACCGCGGATAGTGCTCATCATCTCCCCGGAGAAATCACGGAATCCACGGTCGTTAGTATTATTGGCATTGAAGATGAAAGCGAGCTGCGTCTTTTCCGTGAATTTGCCCGCAAAAGCTGCCCCCTGATATCTATAATCACCGCTGACGTCGGTATTAGGAACATCGTGTCCGGCACCGGCAGTGGCGTTCCCGAAAAATCCGTTAAGCATTCCGGGCTTCACGCTGAGGTCTATGATAGTCTCTTCTTCCCCGTCGTCTATTCCCGTAAACTGAGCCTGGTCAGACTTTTTCTCGATAACTTTCACCTTATCGACAATCTTGGCAGGAAGGTTCTTTGATGCCAATTGAGGGTCGTTGAGGAAGAATGTCTTTCCGTCTATGGTTATCTTGTCTATAGAACGGCCGTTATGCGTAATGCTGCCGTCTTCGGAGATTTCTATGCCGGGGATTTTCTTCAGAAGGTCCTCAAGCATATCATTTTCCGTAGTCTTTACCGATGAAGCCGTGAATGAGATGGTGTCCGATTTCATCTGGATGGGATTGCCCACGGCCGACACTTTCGCCGCTGCAAGCTGTTCCTCATTGGGAATAAGCTTCAAATGTCCCAGATCCACATCGGCGTCCTTGACTTCAAACTCCTTTTCAAATGCCTTGTAGCCGAGGAACTCCGCCTTCAATACATATTTAGCAGGTTTAATTTCGGCGAGAAGCAAGGTCCCGTCCTCTTCGGTAAGGGCATACGCCGTAGGCTTGGAAGCATTAGGCTTCGCTATAACCACCGTCACAAAAGACAATTTCTCTCCGCTTTGAGAATCTTCAACTACCGCCTTCACATTAAATGATTTATTCTGAGCAAACAAAGCAGAACTGCTCAGCAGGGCGGCAAAAGCGATTAACAATCTTAAGGTAGATTTCATACACACTATTTAATTCTGTCCGGGTGACTCGCGACGAATTTCTCCCATGAAGAACCATCTCCAACCTTAGATAAGGGACTTATCATCTGATAGTAATGGCAAATGGCCAAAGCCAGGGCATCCGTAGAGTCCAGCGGGTAGTCATCAATTTTAGTGCCAAGAATTTTCTGCACCATAAGGCTGACCTGCTCTTTGGAAGCGTCACCGTTACCGCACACCGAAATTTTGGCCTTTCGAGGGGCGTACTCAACCACTTCAAGCCCCTTTTCCACTGCCACTGCTATAGCCACACCCTGTGCTCTGCCGAGCTTGAATATGACCTGGGCATTCTTCCCCAGGAAAGGAGATTCGATGGCCAAATCCTGCGGGCCGTATGTATCTATTACCTTTGAAATGTATTCCTTGATTTGAAAAAGTTTCCTGTATGGATCCTTTTCCTTTCTAAGATCCAGCACCCCCGCATCCACGAACTGCGGCGCCTTCTCTCCTATACGAACGATCCCGAAACCAAGCACATTGGTTCCGGGGTCTATTCCAAGTATGATTTTTCCTTTAGTCAATCTTGTCAAATCCGGTATAAGGACGAAGAACCTCAGGAATAACGATGCCCTCCGGCGTCTGATTATCCTCGAGAAGAGCGGCGACCACACGCGGGAGTGCAAGGGAACTTCCGTTAAGAGTATGCGCGAGCTGTATCTTTCCCTCTTCGTCGCGGTAACGAAGATGCAGACGGTTAGACTGATATGTCTCGAAATTACTTACAGACGAAATTTCAAGCCACCTGCCCTGAGCAGCGCTCCAGAGTTCAAAATCGTATGTGATGGCAGATGTGAAGGACATATCCCCACCGCACAGACGAAGAATCCTGTACTTCAGGCCAAGCTTGTTGACCAGGCTCTCCACGTGAGCGACCATATCGTCAAGGGCGGCATAACTGTCCTCAGGCTTCTCTACACGCACGATTTCCACCTTGTCGAACTGGTGCAGACGGTTAAGTCCGCGGACATCCTTTCCATAAGAGCCGGCTTCACGACGGAAGCACGGGGTGTATGCCGTAAGCCTCTGAGGAATCTCGTTCTGAGCGAGAATCACGTCACGGAAAATGTTGGTTACAGGAACCTCGGCGGTAGGCACGAGATAGAAATCGTCCAAATTGGCATGATACATCTGCCCCTCCTTGTCAGGAAGCTGGCCTGTTCCGAAGCCGGACTCCTTGTTGACCACTACAGGAGGTTCCACTTCCTTATATCCGGCCGCAGTGTTGCAGTCAAGGAAGAAGTTGATGAGCGCGCGCTGAAGCTTTGCTCCCTTACCCTTATATACAGGAAAACCGGCGCCCGTGATTTTCACACCCAGATCGAAATCTATGATATCATATTTTTTAGCCAATTCCCAATGCGGAAGAGCACCTTCGGGGAGATTGACTTCCGGGCCGCCCATCTTCACCACGAGATTGTCTGCGGCGCAGGTTCCTTCCGGAACAAGGTCGCAAGGCATATTAGGAAGAAGGACCAGATTGTCCTCAAGTTCCTTGCTTGCGGCGTCCATCTTGGCGAGAAGATCAGAAGACTTGGCTTTAAGAGCAGCGACCTCCTCCTTCACTGCTTCAGCCTCGGCCTTAAGTCCCTGTTTCATAAACGAGCCTATCTGCGCGGCCTTCTGTTTCTGCTCAGCGAGAAGCGCATCGCTTTCTGTCTGAAGGTTACGGCGAAGAGTATCAAGCTCAAGCACCTTATCTACAATAGGTTTAGCATCAAAATTCTTAACTTTCAGTTTAGCGATCACCTTTGCAGGATCTTCGCGAAGTGTCTTAAGGGTTAACATATGTCGTAATTTAAATTATCATAAAAAGAAAAAGGACCCACACCCTCATCTCGAAGAGTGCAAGTCCTTGAAAATACTTTCCTCCGAGATTAGTTCTCAAAAGGAATAACCGACACGTATGATTTATTCTCTCTCTTGCGAGTGAAAACTACAGTACCGTCTATAAGCGCGTAAAGAGTATGATCTCTACCCATGCCTACATTCTTGTCGGCATTGTGAACTGTACCTCTCTGGCGAACGATGATATTACCAGCTTTTACAGTCTCACCACCAAATTTCTTGAGTCCAAGACGTTTGCTTTCTGACTCACGACCGTTCTTTGAACTTGATTGACCTTTCTTGTGTGCCATAATTCAATTTCGTTTAATTAAGCGAGTACAATCTCCGCAATCTGAATCTTGGAAAGTTTCTGACGATGACCGTTGCACTTGTCAAAACCCTTGCGACGGATCTTCTTAAATACAAGAACCTTATCAGCCCTTGCGTCATCTGCGAGCACCGTAGCTTTAACTACTGCACCCTTAACATAAGGAGCACCGACCTTTACCTTACCCTCATTATCCACGAGAAGGACTTTATCGAACTCCACAGCTGCACCTTTCGCCTCCGGAAGACGGTTGCAAAAGATTTCATTGCCTGCCTCAACTTTGAATTGCTGGCCTGCAATATCAACAATAGCGTACATAAAATAAACTTTGTTAAAAGTTTCGACCGCAAGCGGGTTTCCCTCTTGAAACCACTTATAGAGCTCACCGGCCATCAAATGGAGCGCAAATATAGAAATAATAATTCTTTTCCGCAAATATTTCTGGTTCGAAGGCAAAACCACCCGCGAAACAAATTTGTTTCCAACAAATAAATCGCTATATTTGCTCTATGGATACTACCTTTACCTACGACCGGCAAGTAACCGGAAAAGAATTTGTCGGAAGAAAAGCGGAAAAGGAATTTCTCAAGAATGCCCTCTACGCCGGAAAAAACATTTCCATCTACGAACCCGCCAAGACAGGAAAATCATCTCTTCTCAAGCAAACGCTTATGGAAGCGGCCATGGAAGGGCATGCCTATACCGTCATCGACGTATCCCTGATGTCAGTGCGCACAAAAGAAGATTTTCTAAAAAAATTCAAAGACGCGGTATCGGCAAGGTTCTCCTGCGCACCAAGTGACGAGTCCCCCCTTTCCATTCTGTCCTCCCCTTTGCAAATTGCATCACAAAACGGCACACCCTTAGTAATAGTCCTCTCCGAATTTCAGAACATCCTTAACATGGAGGATGCCGAGCAAATTCTGAAAGTGCTGGAAACGACATCCGATAGTACGCAATGTTCCTGGATATGGATGGGAAGCCAGGTGAACAGGATGAAGCACATCTTCGAGAAGCTCAAGTACTTCTACAGAAATACGACTCGCCTTAAAATTGGCGACATCACTCAAAGAGAAGCCGAATCATTCATCAACAAAGGATTCCTAAAAAGTGGAAAAGTCATAGAAAAACAACAGATAGAATACGTATATGATATATTTAAAGGAAACGTCTATTATCTGCACCACTTTGCAGCCACGTGTGATGCCCTGAGTCGCGGGTTCATCACCCAGGCCGTGGTCGAGGAAAGCATCATGTCCATTCTGAGCATACATGAACCGCGTTTCATCTCGACAGTCTACGACCTGACCGATTTTCAGATGAATCTGCTGAAAGCCATACTTGACGGAGAATACAGATTCAGCGCTGCCGAGACTATAGAAAAATACTCTCTCAATTCATCGGCCAATGTCAAACGCCTCAAGGAGGCCCTGTGCAAAAAGGAGATCATCACCTTCGAAAAAGACGGCCGCGCCCACCTTCTGGATCCTCTTTTTGAATATTGGCTCAGAAAATTTTACTTTTAGAAAAATTTTTCTACCTTTGCAGTCCAATTTTCGCAGATGCGGAATTGAGTACCAGAGAAAAAGGGGGTGATTTAAGGAATGATTATCGTACCGGTAAAAGACGGAGAGAACATAGAGAAAGCTCTTAAGAAATTCAAGAGAAAATTCGAAAAGACTGGAGCTATCCGCGAACTCCGTGCCCGCAAGAATTTCGAGAAACCTTGCGTTAAAAGACGTATGGCTAAAATGAAGGCCATCTACGTTCAGCACCTTCGCCTTGAAGAAGAGCAGTAATTATACTCTCACATATAAAAAGAAGAGGTTCTCTAATCGAGAGCCTCTTCTTTTTCGTTGTAAAATTCATATTGCAGAACCGAATATCCGGTGATCTCCATCACCTTGATCTTACATTTGTACTTCTTCTTCCACTTCGAAAGATAGGAATTCAAAATGCCTCGTGTCAAATATGCTCCCAGAATAGGACTTACTTTCAATATAAGATTCTTGACACCTTTTTCATTGACATAATAGGCAAGTTTCCTTTCTATCTGTTCGTCTATCACCACCGTAGAAGCAATTTTTCCGGTGCCGTGGCACAGCGGGCACTGCTCCTGGGTGTTAATTTCTGTCACAGGACGAATTCTCTGACGTGTAATCTGCATAAGACCGAACTTGGTAAGCGGCAACACGTTATGCTTGGCCCTGTCTGACTCCATAAGTGCAGTCATATACTTATGAAGTTCGTTGCGATGTTCGACGGACTCCATGTCAATAAAGTCCACTATCACGATTCCGCCCATATCACGCAGACGCAATTGGCGTGCGATCTCCTCTGCAGCGATCCTGTTGACATCATAAACATTCTGTTCATAGTCAGTGGTTTTCGCGCGGATGCCGCTATTGACATCTATCACGTTCAAGGCCTCCGTAGTCTCTATCACCAGGTACGCGCCCTGACGCATAGGAACCACCTTGCCAAATGAACCCTTGATTTGGCGAGTAACTTCGAAGTGGTCGAAAATAGGCTCTTTACCCTCATACAGCTTCACTATCTTCTCCTGCTCGGGTGAAATCAGAGAAATGTACTTTCTGGTCTCCTCATAAACCGTCTCATCATCCACGTAAATATTAGAGAATGAGTCATTGAGAAGATCCCTGAGCATAGTGGTGGTCTTCGAGTACTCGGTAAAAAGCAGCTCGATTCCCTTTGATTTGGCTATCTTTTTCCAAGATTCCTCCCACTTGTTTATGAGAAATTTAGCTTCGCCCACAAGCACCGATGCTGTCTTTCCTTCTGACGCAGTGCGGATTATGGCACCGTAATTACGCGGAAGAATGCTTCGCACCAGTGTTTCAAGCCTTTTTCTTTCTTCTTTCGAAGCGATTTTAGAAGAAACGCTCACCTTTTGAGCAAAAGGGAGCAGTACAATGTTACGTCCCGCTAATGAAATCTCGGCAGTCAATCTGGACCCCTTGGTCGATATAGGTTCCTTGACTATCTGACAGATAATCATCTGCCCCACCTGCAATTCCTTCTCTATATGGCCTTCCTTTTCAAGGGCCGGGCCAATGGGAATGGAAGAATACAGGTCTTTCAAATCACGGTTGGGATTGCTCTGCTTGACAAAAGTATCGAACGAGTGAAAATACAATCCCAGATCGAGATAATGAATAAAGGCTTCCTTGGTTTCACCTATATCTACAAAAGCAGCATTCAAAGCAGGGAGAATTTTCTTGACTCTTCCCAAGAAGACATCTCCTACAGAATAGCTGTGTCCCTGATTGGACTCAGTGTTGTACTCGATCAGCTTATGGTTTTCCATAAGCGCGAGCTTGACCTCAGTGGCTCCTACCGAAACCACCAGATCCTTTTCCTGCTTTTCATTTTCTGTAGACATTCATCAACTTAAAACAAAAAGGCCCATCGGACTACCGAGGACCTCTATTGCGACTTACTTTTTCTTGTGTCTGTTTTTGCGCAAACGTTTTTTACGTTTGTGAGTGGCCATCTTATGGCGCTTATGTTTTTTTCCGTTTGGCATAATAAATATGTTTAAAAATTATTTTCCTTGTACAAGCTTCTCAAACTCATCGCAAGGTTTGAAAGCAGGGATGTCGTGTGCTGGAACGACTACGGTAGTCTTAGCTGTAATGTTGCGTGCAGCCTTCTGTGCGCGATGTTTGATGATGAAACTGCCGAATCCGCGGAGATAAACAGGCTCTCCCTTTGAAAGAGAATCCTTTACGGTGTCCATAAATGCCTCTACTACTGCAAGAGTAGTTGTCTTCTCAATGCCTGTGGCCTTTGAGATGTTATTAACGATTTCTGCCTTAGTCATAAGTTTGTTTAATTTTTAATGGTCCGCAAAAATAAATCTTTTTTTAGATAAATCAAAATTGTATTTTTGCAAAGATTTATATTTTAACGAAATAGAGTTGGCATAAAGATTGACCGATACTTTATGCCTTATTTTTAGTGACATTTTGACAATATGATAAAAAAAGATAAAGAATATTTGGGCCGGGAATCAGCCTCCGAGATCAGTGTAATACCTGTCATTCAACAGGATGCACCATTAAACATAGACGAGACTTCTCTGCCGCAGACAGTGCCTGTCCTAGCACTCAGAGGCGCAGTTCTGTTTCCTCACGCCATCTTCCCCATCACGGTAGGAAGAGAGAAATCCATACGCCTCATAAAGGACGCGGAGAAGCGCGGACTTCTCATAGGTGCTGTCCCTCAATTGGATATCAATGTGGAAGAACCTGTAGAGGGTGATCTCTATGAGTTCGGAACCCTTGCCAAAATCATAAAGACCATACAGATGCCGGACGGCAACTATACAGCCATCCTTCAAGGCGTCAAGAGGCTTCATATAGACCAGATAGTAGATTATGAGCCGTACATCAAGGCCGGAGTACACTATCTCGATGACATAATGACAAACGAAAACGCGTCAGATGTCAAGGGACTTGTTTCCGCGCTTAAAGACTCGGCGTCACAGATTATCAGCGCCACTTCAATGGGGAGCAAAGAAGTAATCGGGGCTCTTAGAAGCATAGACGATATGGGCTTCCTGGTCAATTTCATCGCCACCTCAGTGGAGACTGAAAACTTCGAGGGCAGGATAGACCTTCTGCAATACGACGACATAAGGGAGCGTGGAATGAAACTGCTCATCATATTGGACAGCCAGCTCCAACTGCTTAACATAAAACAGGAAATCAACCTGAAAGTCAAGCAGGAAATGGACCAGCAGCAGAGAGAATACTATCTCAACAGCCAGCTTCGCACCATTCAGGAAGAGCTGGGAATGGACGGGAACGATGACTACAGCGCCCTCCATGAACGCTCACTCGGGAAGAAGTGGCCTAAGGAGGTAGCACGCACTTTCGACAAGGAACTTTCGAAACTGGAAAAATACAATCCAAACTCTCCTGATTATTCAGTTCAGTATAACTACCTTGAATTCATGCTGGATCTTCCTTGGGACGAGATGAGCAAGGATAACCTCGATCTTTCACACGCCCAGAAGGTATTGGACAGTGATCACTACGGTCTGGAGACAGTAAAGGAAAGAATCATCGAATATCTGGCGGTTCTTAAGCTGAAGGGAAATATGAAATCCCCTATTCTCTGCCTTTACGGGCCTCCGGGAGTAGGAAAAACCAGTCTCGGCAAATCCATTGCCAAGGCGCTTGGCAGAAAATATGTCCGTATCGCGCTGGGAGGCATGCACGACGAGGCCGAGATCAGAGGACATAGAAAGACATACGTCGGAGCACTTCCGGGACGTATCCTCAACGGAATCAAGAAAGCCGGCACATCCAACCCTGTGATTGTGCTGGACGAAATAGACAAACTGTCATCCGATTTCAAGGGCGACCCGTCATCGGCACTTCTCGAGGCCCTGGATCCGGAGCAGAACGCGACTTTCCATGACAACTACCTGGACCTGGACTACGACCTGTCCAACGTCCTCTTCCTCACCACCGCGAACAGCATCTCACCTATACAGCCTGCACTTCTGGACCGTATGGAGATAATCAACGTGACCGGATATCTGGCTGAAGAAAAGGTGGAAATCGCTAAAAAATATCTTATCCCAAAGCAGCTCGAGGAACACGGCATATCCAAGAAATCTCTGAAAATCAGTCCTAAAGCCCTCAATGCGATTATCGAGAACTACACCCACGAAAGCGGAGTGCGCGGACTTGAAAAACAGATTGCCAAGATAGCCCGCGTGACGGCCAAGAAAATCGCTCTCGTCGAGGACTATCCTAAGACCATAGAGCCTGACCACCTCAAAGAATACCTCGGCCTTCCAAGTGCCATGCACGACAAGCAGAAAGGCAATGAAGGCGTGGGAGTTGTCACAGGATTGGCATGGACGCAGATGGGAGGAGAAATTCTCTTCGTGGAGAGTTCCGTATCCGAAGGCAAAGGCGCGCTTTCCATGACAGGTAACCTGGGAGACGTGATGAAGGAATCGGCAACCATTGCATACCAGTACATTAAGGCTCATCCTGAATTGGCCAACATGACCGCGAAAGAATTCGCAAAGAAAGACATTCACGTTCACGTGCCTGAAGGGGCTACGCCTAAAGACGGACCTTCAGCCGGAATCACTCTGGTAAGTTCCATGATAAGCGCACTGAGAAAAGAAGCGGTTAAAAAGCACATAGCCATGACTGGCGAAATGACACTTCGTGGGAAAGTCCTGCCAGTGGGCGGAATCAAAGAAAAGATTCTCGCCGCCAAAAGATCGGGAGTTGAGACCATAGTAATCAGCGAAGATAACCGCAAGGATGTGGAGGACATTAAAGAAGTCTATATCAAAGGACTTTCCTTCCACTATGTAAATACAATAAAAGACGTTATCGACTTTATATTTTGATACTTCCCATAAATAATGAATGGAATGAAGCCTTGAAAAGTGAGTATGCGAAACCTTACTTTTCGAGGCTTTCTTCTTTTGTGGACACCCAGCGTGCAGAGGGGAAGACCATCTACCCTGCAGAAGGGATTGTCTTCAAGGCCCTTGACCTGTGCAGTCCTTCGAAAGTGAAAGCCGTCATCTTGGGACAGGACCCTTATCACGAGGAAGGACAGGCTATGGGATTATCTTTCAGTGTGCCGGACGGCATCAAAACTCCTCCCTCACTTCGGAATATCCTGAAAGAATTGCGCGACGATACGAATGTAGAACCTTTCCTGAGCACCAGCCTTCAAAAGTGGGAAAACGAAGGCGTACTTCTTCTCAACTCCATACTGACAGTAGAAAAAGGGAAGGCCGCGAGCCACGAAAATAAAGGATGGGAAATTTTTACCGACTCCATAATATCTTATCTCAGCGACAATTACAGCGGAATAGTCTTTATGTTATGGGGCAATTACGCTAAAAGCAAAGCTCCCCTGATCGATTCTGGCAGACATCTCATACTCCAGGCGGCACATCCTTCGCCTCTGGCCCGCGGAGCCTTTTTCGGGAGCAAGCCTTTTTCCCAAGCCAATTCCTACCTGACCTCCATAGGGAAGAAGCCCATAGACTGGAGTCTTTAGAACAGCGTAGGCGGATTCTCTCCCAAATCCGTCAACAGCCTTTCTATAACTATTTTACGAATCAAAGCCGAACGGGACTTCACTTTGTTCCTGCGGCAATACTCATCTATCAGCAACTTCTCCCTGTCATTAAGAAACACGCACTGACGGTGTCTGCGTATCAAGGCATCACGTTCCCTTTGGGAAAAGCTAATTTTTTTCGTCGTTACCGGTTTGCTCATAATAGTATGATTCGTAGATACTTAAAATCTTACCAAGAGAATCTCCTTCCAGCCTCCTGCCACGGATTATCCTGTTCTCGTCTATAAAGTACAGTTTCGGAGTGGTCGTTACGCCATAATTAGTGACGTAGTCCGAACTCATATCCGGATCCCAGATATGCTCCAGAGTTATATTCGGATTGTCAATCTTGAATTTATCCCTGTAAGCAAGCCACCCTTCGTAATCATCTCCCGCATAAAAAGCATATAAAGTTAAAGGAAATTTCACTTTTGACAACTCCCCCCTCAGCACGGATGTCAGAAGGCGGCACTTGGAACAGTGGATATCATAAAAATATATTACCGCAGGACCGCTGCCGGGCACATCCTGCATGACGCCCTTATCATTTGCAACCCTGAGAACAGGTGAAGGCATATCCAGCTGACAAGCTCTGTTGGTGCGGTAAAAGAGTTCGGCCTGAAAGGCATCCCACGAATCCGGAATCGTCACTTTCCCTGAAGCGAACCACTTTTCATAAATGTATATGGCCACGGCTTCCTCTCCCATAAGAGGGGGATCCATATAGTGTTTCAGAATAGAATATGCCACCTCACGGCGCACTAACGAATCCTTACAGGAGTCTATAAGAAAATCGCACTCCCCTTCCTTTACCGGGACATCCTCGAAAAGCATAGCTTCATAGTAATTGTCCAGCATCGCGCTCAGCTTCGCCAATGACAGTGAATCCACCTGAGCGCAAAGACGGCCGGAGAATCCCAATGTCAACACAAAGGACAAAGCTATGAGAAAGCGTCTTTTCATCTTTTTACCTGAGGGAGTACAATTCCCGGAGCCATAAACAACGAGGTGTCACCGTCATGCCGGATAATGTCACGTACAGCCGATGACGATATGTGCGCAAATTCCTGCGCGGTGGGAATAATGATGGTATCTATTTCCGGAGCCAGTCTGCGATTGGCATCCGCTATGCTTCTCTCAGATTCGAAATCCAACATATTCCGCACGCCTCTCACTATATGGAAAATGCCAAGTTCGCGGCAGACATCCACCGTAAGGCCGGAATACTCGATAACCTTCACGCCCTGCAAGTCCTTGCAGGTCTGATGTATGATATCCATCCTGGTGGAGTTGTCATAAAAGCCGCGCTTGTCTCCGTTCACACCGACAGCCACCACCACTTCATCGAACATGGTGAGAGCGCGCTTCAAAATATTGAGATGTCCAGCAGTAAAAGGATCAAAAGACCCCGGGAACAAAGCCGTTTTCATTATTTCTTGGTTATCAATTTGACTATAAGCGTAAGCAGCAGAAGAATCGCCATAAAGGTGCAAATCCTTCCTACAATATCTCCATATCTGACGAAAAATGTCTTTTCTGAATTCAGATTGACACTCCCCTGCAGAAGATCCGGAGTCCACCATTTTGACTGGATCAAAACATCACCCTTCTGATCTATTATGCCTGAAATTCCGGTATTCGCACACCGGGCTATATCTCGTCTGAGCTCTATCGCCCGAAGTCTTGAATAGCTGAAGTGCTGACGATATCCGGCCGTATTGCCCCACCATCCGTCATTTGTGATGACGCAGATAGCCTGCGCACCCTTCCGGACATACCCGGTACAGAATTCAGAATATATGGATTCGTAGCATATAGGCACGCCAATGGGAATCGTCCGCGAAACACTTCCTTGAGCATCATATTCCACCACGTCCAGGTTGCGGGCCTCGCCCTGAGGAACGTCACGGCCCATAAGAGAGCCAAGAGCATCGTCAAGAGGAGCAAAAATCTTAGGATACGGGGTCAGTTCCGAACCTACGACCAGTTTTGATTTGTCCGTGTAACCTATGCGACCTGTCCAATCCGTAATATATGCCGTATTGTATGACAGGTACCAGCCACCGCCACCTGAAAATCTTCGGGCCAGGACATCCGGTGAAGATGAAGTATAAAAAGCCTTGTGGGTACTGGCTCCGAAAAGCAGATTGACATTAGGATATTTATCCACGACCTCGCTTTTCAAAGCACGCCAGGTAGGAGAAGTCTGAGGAGAATCCTTCCAGATATCCGAACAGAAAGTTTCAGGCAGCATCAGAAGAACAGTACGCGAAGGATACGCATGCAAGCCCCTGCCTTCCAATCCCTTCTGGAACAATTCTATCACCTGCCTGTTCTGTCTGGACTGAGGCACGCTCTGAAGTTTCTCGTATGGATTGAAATTGGACTGGGCGATAGCCACATCCAATCTGCCTTCAGATTTTTCATCGTAATTCCTATAAATGACCTCGGAGAAAATGACAGGGCATAAAACAACTGCGCTCACTCCTATAATCGAGCATACAGAACGTTTGTTCCAAGAAGAGAAAAAGCCGGTGGAAAGCCCCACAAGTATGCCGAATATGGCCAGATTTGAAGCCCACACCCACAGACTTCCTCCGAGCAGTCCCGTGTATTCATACCATTGCACAAGAGTTGTCGTGCGCCCGAAGGCATTGCCCAGCACGAGCCATGGCCAACTTATCTGCGAAAGGGTGAGATAAAACCTTTCCCAAGCTATCCACAAGGTGGCAAGAAACAGATACGGAACAGCTCCTGAAAAGCGTTTTTTGCTTATACGGAAAACTGCGAATATGACGGACATAAACAGGGCATTGGCCATAACGGCAAATATCCCTCCCCCGACAGTAGCCTTGCATACCCACCAGGTAGTGAGCGCATTAAACAGAACGAAGGCGGCGTAGTACCACCAGAAAAAGCGTCGCTGCCCATTGAAAGAGGCTATTCTCTCGGCACAGAGCAACGGCACAAAAGCCACAAGCGCTACGGCGCCCATCCCCGGAACGAGGAACGGAATGCTCATAAGCACAGAAAAGAGAACGAGCAGCAGTATGATCAATCTATTCTGTTTCATTTTCTATCGGCATATTATTACAATACTTTCTCCATTTATCCAATAAAAGGGTCATATCCTGCGGAAGCGCGGAGTCGAAACGCATCATCTGCCCGGTCACCGGATGTACAAAGCCCAAAGTCTTGGCATGTAAAGCCTGCCTGGGGCATATCTCGAAACAATTCTTTATGAACTGCTTATATCTGGCATAAATCGTACCCTTTCTGATCTCCATCCCGCCGTAGCGTTCATCTGCGAAGAGAGGATGACCGATAGAAGCCATATGTACCCTGATCTGATGCGTGCGTCCCGTCTCCAGACGGCACTCCACCAGCGTCACGTAACCGAACCTTTCCAATACGCGATAATGCGTGACCGCCCGCTTGCCTTTAGAGGGATCATCGAAAACCCTGAAACGCAGGCGGTCGTTAGGGTCGCGACCTATATAAGCGTCCACAGTTCCCTCATCTTCTGTGATATTGCCCCAGACGATGGCATTATAACACCGTTCTATGCTATGCACGAAAAACTGCTTGGCCAATTTCAGCTGTGCCTCGTCATTTTTGGCTACAAGAAGCAGCCCAGACGTATCCTTATCGATGCGGTGCACCAGAATGCCCATTCTTTCATCCTCGGCGTCAGGGCCCTGACTTATGCCAAGATGATAAGCAAGCGCGTTGATGAGCGTTCCTTCAAAATGCCCGTGACCGGGATGAACCACCATCCCTGCCGCCTTATTCACCACAAGCACATCGTCATCCTCATACACTATATCCAGAGGAATGTCCTGCGGAAGAATCTCCATACCCCGCCTGCGATAAGGCATAATGAAACGGATCACATCCCCTGGGCGGACTATATAATTGGCCTTGACGACTTTATCCCCTACATGGACATAGCCTTCCTTTATTGCAAGCTGCACCCTGTGGCGGGACGTGTCCTCCAGATGCTCCGCCATATATTTGTCTATGCGCACTGCAGACTGCCCGGCATCCACATTCAGCCTGAAATGTTCAAATACATCAGGCTCCTGCTCTGGGTTCTCCGGAATATTGTCCAGTTCTTCGTCCAACCAATCAGACATACCAATCAAATATCTAATGAATCCGCCGGTTCCGGCTTAGGTAATTTATCAGCGTCCAGAGTGAAATATAATTTTACGTCGCGTCCCATCTTGACCTTGGCGTCCGAAGCCTGTGGTATCTGACGATATACAAATGCTTCCAAAGAGTCAGAATATGATCTTACCGTCTGGTCAAAAAATACTTGGGAGACATTCAGATAACTGTCTTGCACCGCGCTGACAGCCTTATGGTATGACAGTCCCGCAAATGAAGACACCACGGTGTAAGGATCATTCGAACTGAGGCCCAGCTTCAAATCCACCACAGTACCCACATCTATTTTTTCTCCCGCAGGAATATCCTGATAGTCACGCATCTGCGCCAAAACATTATTCGTGGCTATGTCCGGAACATATATCAGATGTCCAAGCACCAGATGACGCGATGTCAATTCGACCTTGGCCTGGCGCAACGACAATCCCACAAGATTCGGCATCTCCACCTGCTTTTTCTTCACGGCATTCATCGTGATATATATTTTCCGTCCCTTCTTGACATCCGTTCCGGCCTTAGGATTCTGCGCATATACTGCGCCGTGTTTGAACCGGTTCACAAAAACAGAGTCTGTGACAATAAGAGTCAGATCATCGCCCTCAGCCATTTCTCCTGCTTCAGAAATAGTCCTGCCTACCATATCCGGAACCTTGACGGTATCATTATGCTGAGTGAATTTCTCCAGGCCAATATTCACTCCAAATAAAATTACTGCTACAATCAGGACGGCAAGAAAGAGATTTCTCACTATCCAATTACCCCATAACTTCTTTATAATATTCATAACCTCCTAAGTTACGCAATTTTTAACGAAATTTTATTATCTTTGCCCTCGCTTTCGTAAAAACGAGCTTGCGGGCGTGTTGAAATTGGTAGACAAGCTAGACTTAGGATCTAGTGCCGGAAGGCGTATGGGTTCGATTCCCTTCGCCCGCACAAACTAAAATATTTCCCCTTTTAATCAGCTCCTTCCTCTACAGCTGGCAATTCCGGCTGCGGAACGCGACTCAGCGAATCTATCTTAGACATCTGGTCTTCAGGAAGATCCTCCACAGTATTAAGAAGCAGTATATCACCCTCCCGCTGTTTAAGAAGTTTGGCGGCTGTGCGCTTTTCAGACAGGATAATCTTGTCTGAGCCCTTCGTAATGGAAGACAATATAGCCTTTCTCTGACTCTCCAACATCTGATCGACCTCGTCGTGAAATGTAGGGACATGCCCGACTTTGAACTGCGAACGGATAAGCCGGAATTTCGCATGATCAAAATCATCTCCATGGAGATTGACCCCGAAACGTATCAGGAACGGAGTCCGCATAAGCGAAACCTTGTAGTCAAATTTGCCGTTGAAATCCTGACTCCCGCCCAAAGCCAAAGAATATCTGTCCAAAGTAAGATCAAAAGGAAATACGGTGAGGGTATTGTCATGCACTACGCCACATATCTCCAGATGTTCTATCACCCCTTTCTTCCTGTCCTTGAACAAAAGCAGCTTGGCTATTTTCTTGAATGTCCCCTGCTGCTCCAAAGACAGGTAATCTCCCTGGAGACGGAAAGCTCCGCTCGCTGTCGGGAATATGGGCGTAAGCGTGGTGTCAAGTTTTGTAGTCAATGCCAATTCACAATTGACATTTCCCTTGAAACTGCTCAGCACAGGAATCAGGGTATCTATCACAGGCATCTGGTCAAGAGCCTTCTCCACCGAGATATTCTCCAGTTTAAAGTTCACTCCGGCGCCTATGTCCTGTTTTGTAATTGTGGAATAGAACGCATTGGCAGAAACAGAGCCCATAGGAGTGGACCCGTAAACATCACTCAGAAGCAGAGTCCGCTTGCCCATTCTGGCCCTGGCGTTGAGATTGCGGGCATTGATGCTGTAAAACCTGGCGCGCTTCGAATGTATCTTCACATCGGCTTTGACATTGGCAGGAATGACGACCAGCTGCACTCCGCTGATTTTAAGCGAATCCACATCTCCTATATTTTCGACCTTGACATCGGTGTCCAAATCCATAGGCGCATCCGTCTGCGTGGCCTTGGCCCCCTTGTCAAGAGCAAGAAGAAGCTGATTGAGATTGATATACTTGCTGTTTGTGGTCAAATCCAGAGAATAGAAACCCTTCCCCTTTCCGTTAAACAGGGAGGAAATTCCCTTGAGCGAACCGGTGACGGAAATATCTGAAACGCCTGATTTCAGGTACATCGTATCGATACAGACTTCATTCATATTGGCACTGGCCGAAAAGGCTCTCAAGGTATTTCTCAAAGGTACTCTCGGGGTCTTTATCTTCGCTTCGGTAAAATGAATCTTGGCACGGGGATTCCACGTCCTCACCATCTGGGCTATGGAAGAATCTATCTGAAGGGAAATATCTGCTTTCCGGAAATCCTCTTCCTTAAGAAAATCCGGAAGCTGCATACCTTCAGGACGCTTCCTCTCCGGCAAATCCTGCACACCTTCGTGCGCTCCGGCCTCAAAACTGAAATCTCTTATCTCCACCTTTCCCGCGGAAGTGGACGCCTCCAGAAAAGGAGATGACACGCTGGCAAAAATATCAGCGCCCTTTCTCGTCAAAGTGCCATCCGCCTTTATGCTGACCTTTCCTCTGGCCAATATGCTCTCAGGGATAAATGTCTTCAGGGATGACAGCTCCGCATCGGTGCTGAGTGTCAAGTCCACCAGCGCCTTTTCAGAAAGGAGACGATAAAAATCCGCCTTCGCCACCGCATTGGCATCAAAAGCCGACGCCTTCAATTTGGTGATATGTCCGCACAGGCCTTCAGATTCGCTGTTCGAGGCAGTGAATGACAGGTCCAGACGAGCATGGGAGAGCAAATCAAGAAATGAGATGTCGGAATCGGACAACTGAAAATCCACACTGAAGAAAGGCAGAACGGTTTTCTGCTCTTTTTCTACAGGCTTATCTTCCGGAAGACTGTCCCCCCGAGTCTTTATCAAAGTGGAATCGCAAGACCTGTAATCGACGAAAACGCCCTTCACCAATACCTTCTCCACCTCATAGTCTCCCTCAAGACAAGAAAACAGGTTACATCTCAGAGCGAGAGTATCTATCGACGCTATCCTCTCCTGCGTATCTTCACGCAAAAGACGTGTCCCGCACAAGGTCAGCGACACATCAGGAAGCGTGGACAGGAAACGCACCCTTACCTTATCCACTTTCAATTCCGCATTCAGGTACGGCTCACTGAACTTTCTTATAAGTTTGTCCTTTATCGAAGTATTAATGATTAGTGCTCCCGCCGCAAATAGCAGAAGCACTATAGTTATAACACTGATAAAAAACCACTTAATGATTTTTTTCATTACAATCCGATTTTCTTGAAGAAGTCGTTGCCCTTATCGTCCACAAGTATGAATGCAGGGAAATCCTCTACGGTTATCTTCCAGATGGCTTCCATTCCGAGTTCAGGATACTCCACACACTCTATACTCTTGATATTGTTCTGCGCCAGAATGGCTGCAGGGCCTCCTATGGAACCGAGATAGAAGCCGCCGTGCTTCTTGCAGGCATCGGTCACCACCTGACTGCGGTTTCCTTTGGCAAGCATGATAAGCGAACCTCCATTCTCCTGGAACTCATCCACATAAGGGTCCATACGACCTGCCGTGGTAGGGCCGAGCGAACCGCAAGGCATCCCTGCCGGAGTCTTGGCAGGACCGGCATAATAAACCGGGTGATTCTTGAAGTATTCAGGCATTCCCTCACCTGCGTCCAGACGGGCCTTTATCTTGGCGTGAGCTATGTCGCGTGCCACGATGATGGTACCGCTCAGACTGAGTCGCGTACTTACCGGATATTTGGTAAGGTCGGCAAGGACCTCCTTGATAGGACGGTCGAGGTTAATCTTTACGGCATCTCCTTCACCTGCACCACGCAAGGCCTCTGGGATAAGTTCGTAAGGTTTGTCATCCATCTTCTCTATCCAGATACCTTCAAAATTAATCTTGGCCTTGATGTTTCTGTCTGCCGAACAGCTCACACCCAGACCTATAGGACAGCTGGCGCCGTGACGAGGAAGCCTTACGACACGGATGTCGTGTGCCAGGTATTTACCTCCGAACTGCGCGCCAAGGCCAATTTTCTGCGCCTCCTTGAGCAGTTCCTCTTCCAAAGAGAGATCCCTGAAGGCACGTCCGGTCTCGTCGCCGGATGTAGGCAGGCTGTCATAATAATGGGTGGATGCCAATTTGACCGTGAGCAGATTCTTCTCCGCCGATGTTCCGCCAATGACGAAGGCTATATGATATGGAGGGCAGGCAGCCGTACCGAGCGAGCGCATCTTCTCCACCAGGAAAGGAACGAGTGTGCCCGGATTCTGTATCCTGGCCTTGGTCTCCTGATAAAGATATGTCTTGTTCGCGGAACCGCCTCCTTTCGTGACGCAGAGAAAGTGATACTCGTTACCCTCAACTGACTCTATGTCAATCTGAGCGGGAAGATTGCACTTGGTGTTGACTTCCTTATACATATCCAGAGGGGCATTCTGCGAATAGCGCAAGTTCTCCTGCGTATATGTCTTGTATACGCCCAGTGAAAGAGCCTGCTCGTCACAGAATCCTGTCCAGACTCCCTGGCCCTTTTCTCCGTGGATGATAGCCGTGCCTGTGTCCTGACACAGAGGAAGCTTGCCTTTCGCAGCCACCTCGGCGTTACGAAGAAAAGTGAGAGCCACATATTTGTCGTTCTCTGAAGCCTCAGGGTCAGAAAGGATCTTGGCTACCTGCAGATTATGGCTTCTGCGAAGCAGAAAGCTGACGTCGCGGAAAGCCGTATTGGCCAGTACGGTAAGAGCTTCCTCGCTCACCTTAAGGATCTTATGTCCTTCGAAATCCCCTTCACTTACAAGTGCCTCCGAGCCGGGCACTTTATAATATTCAGTCTGGTCTTCGCCAAGCTGAAACATAGGTGCATACTTAAATTCTGCCATAGTATATTTTTAGTTGTTCATCAGATATTCTTTCATGAAAGCGTTGATATCTCCGTCAAGAACCCCCTGTGTATCAGCGGTTTCATATCCGGTACGGACATCTTTCACCATCTTGTATGGATGAAGCACGTAGGAGCGTATCTGCGAGCCCCATTCTATCTTCTTCTTCTGTCCTTCAAGTTCCGCCTGCTTCTCGCGACGCTTCTGAAGTTCTATGTCATAGAGCCTGGACTTGAGGATACGCAGTGCGTTCTGCTTGTTGTCCTGCTGGCTGCGGGTTTCCGTATTCTCGACCATAATGCCCGTAGGAATGTGCCGCACCCTCACTCCCGTCTCCACCTTGTTCACATTCTGTCCGCCGTGACCTCCGGAGCGGAACGTATCCCACTCTATATCAGACGGATTAATCTCTATGTTGATACTGTCGTCCACCAGCGGATACACGAACACCGAGCTGAAAGTAGTCTGTCTCTTGCCCTGGGCGTTGAACGGAGAGATGCGTACAAGGCGGTGAACCCCCGACTCGGATTTCAGATATCCGTATGCGTAATCTCCTTCAAAAGAGATAGTTGCACTCTTGATACCCACCTCGTCTCCTTCAAGATTCTCAGTAATGGTCATCTTATATCCGTTACGTTCCCCCCAGCGCAGATACATACGCATAAGCATGGCGGACCAGTCGTTGGCCTCCGTCCCGCCGGCACCGGAATTGATGGTGAGCACAGCTCCGAGGTTATCTCCCTCCGCGCCGAGCATATTTTTCATCTCCAGATCTTCCACCATGCCAAGCGCCTGAGCATAAGCCTCATCCAGCTCCTTAGAGTCTTCTTCGGTGGCAAATTCCTGAAGCACATCCAAATCGTCCACCGCCATGCGGGCCTTTTCAAAAGACACAATCCATGACTTTACCGAATTGAGGGACTTCATAAAGGCCTCCGCCTTTTTAGGGTCATCCCAGAAGCCCGGAGCCTGACTTTCCTGCTCTTTCTCTGCCAACTCCCCCCTCTTGTCTTCTATATGAAGACATTTCTGAAGGACATCTACCCTGCCGTGCAGGTCTTTTATCTGTTCCGCTGTAGTCATAATCGCGCAAATTTAGCAATTTTCGAAGAATTTTTTAGGTATATTTGCACCGATATGGCTTGCATTGGTATTTTTGATTCCGGCAGCGGCGGAATGAGCGTTCTGAAAGAAATATTGCGCGTTCTGCCCGGAGAAAGATATATCTATTACGCAGATAATGCCAATTGCCCCTACGGAGAGAAAAGCACTGAATTCATCACGCAGAGAAGCAAGGCCATCACCGAAGAACTTCTATCCTCCGGCGCCCAAATAATAGTTATCGCCTGCAACACAGCCACTGCGGCAGCCATCAAGACTCTGAGAGAGGATTGGAGGGAAGTGCCGTTCATAGGAATGGAGCCTGCCGTAAAACCGGCGGCAAAGGAATCCAAGACAGGCGTCATAGGGATATTGGCCACAAAAAGCACCCTGGGGGCAGAAAAGTACCGCCTTACCAGAGACAGGTTCGCGGGCGGGATGAAGGTTATAGAACAGCCTGGCGAAGGTTTCGTGGAGCTGGTGGAAAACGGACTGCTGGAAGGCGAGCAGACCGAGAAGACAGTCCGGCGTTCACTTTCACCTCTGCTGGAAAGCGGAGCGGACACGATAGTACTCGGTTGCACCCACTACCCTTTCCTGCTACCGGTTCTACAGCGTCTCGCAGGAAATGGCGTAAAATTCATAGACCCGGCACCGGCTGTAGCCAGACGACTTGTAAACGTACTTAAGGATAAAGGGATAAAGTCCGACAACCTGCCAAAGGCCGAGATTAAACTGAAATGCAGCGGAACGGAAGATTCCGCCCGCCGCATTCTAAGTTTGTTCTATCATTTCTGAATCTGGCCCAGAACCTCGAAGTAAGGCTTGCCTGAATCCAGAATCAATCTGTACACGGTGTCATCTACAAGATAATACTCTTTTCCGTCGCTTAAAGTAACTTCACTGTAATCATCCGGAAGAGCCTCAATTAAAGCACCTGCAGGAGGAAGAATAGTTTCATATTCTCCGTTACTTCCCTTTACGAAGAAGACGCCGTCGTCGTAATAATACTCCGTTCCATAGGCGGCAAAACTTTGCACGAGACCAAGTTTTGCAGCGAGTGCGTAAGACTCCGAGCTTCTGCGGGTATTCTGTTCTGCATTCTGCTGCATCTGGGCGTTTTGAGCCGCTATGACAGCATTGTTTTGAGCTATTGTGCGGTTCTGCTCAGAGATGAGGGCATAATTCTGATTTATGATATTATACTGCCTGTCATACAGGCTATAATATGCAAATGAGCACAACACCGGAGAGTAAGCATACGCGTCGTAAGCGAACGTGTATCCGTAAGGAGGGCGACATACGTAATATGTTCCATCATAAAGTCTATAATACACTCCGTCACATATGTAATACTTCTGTCCCCAGAAGATGTCGATATGGCAAGATCCCGGAAGCCTGTTTACCCTATACCCGTAATAATGACGGCCATGGTCAAAAAAACGGGACGGATTCTTGTGAGAAATCGGACGTCTTTCACAAGGCGGGACGTGAGGACCGCCCGGACCACCATGTCCTATGTGCCCTACATGGCCCGGCTTATGATTATCCGGTGCAGGACCCGGCTTTTTGCCTGAAGGATTTGACGGGGCATGCCCACCCTGATGCGGGGCTTGCGGGGTCTGCGGGGTTTGCGGAGTGACATTATTCGGCCTTTTAGGCTCTTGCGCAGGAGAAGGACGGCGCGAAGCGGAATTTACCTGAGTATTGGCAGAAGGACGCTGGCTCTGTCCCGCCGGAGCAGTCTGCCCCGAAGGAGCAGGCATCCTGCTTGCAGAAGACTGAGGACGGACAGATGCAGGCTGCTTTTTCACGTCTGCCTTCACGCTGCTGCCGGACGAAGGACGCGTAGTCCTTGATGAAGTACGAGAACTTCCTGATGAAGAACGCGAGGTAGTGCTTGTTGAACGGGAAGGGCGCGACTCCCTGCGACTTTGCGCAGAAAGCGTCGATGCAGGAGCTAATGCCAATGCTGCCGCAAAAACGGCCGTGGTTAATTTTATCAGTCTCATAAGCCATTAGTTTAATTTACCCCAACAGAGATCGATCGCCTGTCGGACATAATTGGAAATTTTAATGGACAAACCTTTGTATTCCCGAAGAGGGACCTCCCCGCGCGTTATCGCAGTTCGAAGATTAATAGCCTCGTTCTTAAGTCTTTCGATGTCCGTTTCTTCAGGAAAGGTCTGTGAAAGTACGCTAAGCATATAATTCTCTATGCCAATTCGGTTTATTGCACGAATCGTGCCATCATACACATCGAAGATGAGCGAGCCGGCAAAGGACAAACGCTCCGCAGAGCATTCCACCACGAAGGAAGGCTCGCCGAAAACCTTGGAACGGGTGACGCTGTCAAAAAAAAGTTCATCGTAAAGAACCCCGCCATATTCTATTCTTCCGTCTTTATATTTAACCGATTGCGGACCTGCGCCGTCTGAAATCATCTCGAAAGAGATCTCATCGCCCATAAGGATAGGCACATTATAACGTGGCTGAGTACGTGTCAGACGCCAGGCCACCATCTCCTCATCCTTCGCAGAGATGCTGACTTCACCGAGCATCTGCTGCAGGAGGGCAGAATCAAGTTTCTGGAAATCATCCATTTTCGGACACACGAAATACCCTGCCATATCCGCGGCTCCCGGAGTCATCGTAAGATGGTCCTCCCCCGTCGAATAATAATGATGGGAGCGAACCCGGCCACGAAGAATCACAAAACACCTGTACTCCTGTGCGTGACAATATATATATAGATTAAGACGCGGCTCACTCTCCCCATCTGTCATAGGAGCGGAATCCACCAGTCGATAGAAAAGCTTGGCAAGCGATTTGGGAGTGTCTGAGCGAAGGACGTAGACGCCTCGGCAATAACCGCTGAAGTGATAGAGCTTGGCATCCTGGCCCGAAGTCAAAGGCTCAGGAGAGCCGGACAGAAAATCGTCCACAGCGTTCTGCAAAGGCAGCAAGGAATTAGGAATAGCCTGAAAATGCATATGGTCCGGGGCCGATGCACCGCTGTGAGGACCATTATAGAACACGAGATAATCCGGATATTTTCTGGCAAAATCCATCATATCCACAAAATTGTGCCATATGGACTGCGGACTGTGAATGTCCCTTGCTATCACGAAATGATTCGGGAAAATAGGGTATGGATTCACCTGCACATTATAATGTCTGTCCTTCCTGCCCTCGAACTTTATGTGGAACTGTGGAGCGGGACGATGGGCCACGCACAAAAAACAAGGCCTCGACGAGAGTGACACAGGGTCCACCTCTGCAGTGGTGGAAGCTATTCTGCACGGATTATGCTGTGCAAGACACGACAAATCAAAGACTTTGATCTGCTTGACCGCAGAGTGTTTAAGAGATCTGAAATTGCTCGATGCAAGCGGCCATACGGATAATTGGTCCTGCAGGAATTTGGTTATCTCGTCCATATTTACAACAGTGCAAGAATTTTATCGTTATAATCCAGGTATTCCTCTTCGAAGTCAGGGGTAAAAATGCCAGTCCCTATATTTTTACTTATCTCTTCCTGAGTCCAATACCTTCCGTCGCAGACTTCATCCCCGTCCGGGAACAAAGAGAATGTGCCCACCGCCACATAAAGCCCCACCAATTCAACATCTCCCTCTTCCTCAGTAATATAGTTATCCAGAAACTGAGGGTTGAACCCCCCAAGGCCAATTTCTTCTCGGGCCTCCCGTCGCAATGCCTGTGAGAAACTCTCTGCATAAGACACGTGTCCGCCGACGGCGATATCCCATCGGAGCGCATATTTTTTCTTGCGCGGCGACCTCCTTTGAAGATAAATCCTGGAATACCTGTCCACAATCTCCAGATGGACTACAGGATGCATCAGCGCATCAGATACATTATGGCAGTTCTCACGGGAACTCTGCGCGTAAACCCTGCCTATAGAGTCCACCACCGGCAACATTTCGCTATTTTCAGTCCTTACCCCCACCACTGGAGCCGGCTCCGGAGGATACAAGAGCTGTATCATATGTTATTGCCTTTTATTATCTCCAGTTCCTGAGGAGAATACAGGAGCCTGTCCAGGAGATCCGGGAAATAATTCATAAGCACATAAAAGCCTATGACAAACAAAGCGGCGAGAAGAACTATCCAAAGTATGACCTTTACAACGACCGGACGCTTTTTCCTCTCAACTTTGCGGGCGCTCTCCGCCTGTACTTTTTCCTCGCTCTGTCTTTCCTCGCAGGCACCAACTTTTATCTCAGGCCTGTTTTTCAAAGACACGCTTTCAAGCCCGAAATATTCGGAATCTATTCCGGCATCCTTGTCCATTATGAAAAAGCGCGAACCATCGGAAAGACGCCTCAATTTTCCGAATTCCGGAAGCGTCACCACACCTTCTTTATCCAGACTGCGGTTTATCTGCTTTACAAGATCATCAACTTCGGAAGATGTCTGCTCCACCGTCTTCCCCGCTTTTTCTGCCCAGAGGGCGCTGAAGTCAGAATCACCGGAGGTCTGCCGCCCCGCATCACAGACAAATTCAAGCCTTCTGCACGGCGGATTAATGGTGAAACCATTGTCCGATATGCTTGCCTGCTGTAACTTTATCACAAACGTTCCCAAACCGGGAACCGCCACAAGGTCCCTTTCCAGTACGAACTCATTCAACAAAGATGTGAAAGTATCTATAGTCATAACTGGACAAAGTTAAATATTTTGTTGATTTTTTTTGAAAAATCTTTGCGCATTTCGAAAAATGTAGTACATTTGCAATCCCGTTCGAGCGGGAAAAAATTCCTCTTTAGCTCAGTTGGTTAGAGCACCTGACTGTTAATCAGGGGGTCCTAGGTTCAAGTCCTAGAAGGGGAGCATCAAAAAGGCAGCCGTTCAGGTTGCCTTTTTGGTTTTATGGCAAATTGTTATCTTTGCGCAGTATTTACCTGTTAAACAATGCACATTTTGAAAAAATTCATTCTTCTCCTTGTTCCGGCATTTATCATATTCGGAGGAAGCGTCGCAAACGCTGAAAGCCCGGAAAAAAGAGACAGCCTTTCACATGAAATAAGATTCGGAATCGGCGACCAGCTGTTCGAACATTTCGTCTGGCAGAACCCACTGTATATCGTCAAGAATATGGACGAATCCTATACACGGGACTACAAAGAAAGATACCGCTACAGCCAGCATTTCTTCGTCGAGTACCAATGGAGGTTTCATCGCAGGTTAAGCGTAGGATTCCAAGTGGACGGCTCAGCATGCCGGTGGGATCTGGTTACGCGAAACGGCCTGGGTAATGAGCTCACCCGCGAAAAAAACCAGAACTTCTGGAATCTGACTATGATGCCCACCTTGCAGTTCAATTGGATGAACCGGGAAAAATTCAGTCTCTACTCATCAATTGGCATAGGGCTTGGCTTCAATGGAGGAAGCGAAACTGACGCTTATGGGAATCACACGCTGTGCGGACTGGCTTTCCAGTATACACTTCTGGGTGCAAGCTATGACTTTTCGAGATGGTTTGCCTTCGCGGCCCTGGGAGGCCTCAGTTCTGCCAAGGAATACACGACAGATATCTTTATGCTCAACTCTCGAATCTTCTCTCTGGGGGCAGGATTCAGATTTTAACGGACTCTTTTATGAAAAAAACAGCATACACTCTCCTTACCGGCGCGCTTGCCGTCCTGTCCTTTACCTGCTGCACCCGCAAGCAGTACGAATTCGTGTCCTTCAACGGACTTGAGGGAGCGGACGAAGAGGCATTCAGCGTCACATCCATAAAGACCACCCACCTTTCCGAAGGTCTTCCGCAAGACTGCATTATCCCCGAGGAATTGCAGGAGGAAACCAAAACCACTTCCACGACTGGTCCTTCACTGCTTTCAAAAGTGTTCGAATACTGCCAGGGGGATGTGCTTGAAATAGCGGGTACTTACTCTTCAGTCAATCTGAATACATTCGATAACATCACGCTTTCCGGCAAAGTGCTTCTTCCTAAGGGGAGAAAACCGAAAAGATACATAGTGGTAAGCCACTACACCATAGGCAGCAATGCGGAAGCACCTTCGAACTGCTTTCCGCTGGAAGGAGTCCTGTGCGATATGGGATATGCCATGATATTCCCCGATTATCAAGGATATGGAGTGGACTCCAAAAACATACATCCCTACCTGGTGATGGAGCAGACGGCATACGATGTCTGTATGATGTACGTGGCCGTATCTCACTATCTCAAAGGAACGGACTATGAACCTGAGAACCCGGAAATCTACCTTATGGGATATTCGCAGGGGGGAGCCACCACCATGGCGGTGCAATACCTCATAGAAAGCCTGGGAGAGTACATTTGGGAGTCCCTCTATGACACAAAATTCAAGATCAAGCACGTCTTCGCAGGGGGCGGTCCATACGACGCGAGAGCCACCTATAACGAATTCATCACTTCGAACAAGGTGAATATCCCGTGCGCCGTTCCGCTTGTAATCCAGGGGATGTCCGTAGGAACAGACCTGGACATAGACATCGAGAAACTTCTGCAGCCGTGGATTTACAGTAAGCTTGACGAATGGATCAATTCGAAGAACTACTCCACGGCACAGCTCAAGCACTTGATGGGAACCACCACGACAAGCGATATCCTGACACCTATAGGAATGGATCCGACCTCAGACGAAGTGTCCGAACTATATAAGAAATTGAGTGAGAATTCGATAGTGGCAGTGGACTGGACCCCGCAGGCACCTGTCTATATGCTTCATTCAATGGATGATGACGTGGTTCCTTTCGTCAACGCCACCAAGGCCAAAGTCAAATGGGCCGATGCCAATATCCAGTACAATTTCGGTCACTATGGTTCACACACCAGAGCCGCGCTTCGATTCATTTATTCTGTAAAAACTTGGCTTAATGAAGAAAACTGATATGAGAAAAGACATATTGAAGATATTGCTCGTCTTGGGCTGCGCCCTGAGCATTTACTCCTGCGACATCGAGTCAAGGTATTACACTACAGGAGTCACGCTTAAAATGGACATAGAGCAGACCAGCTGCGGATTTATCGAGGCCAAATTCCACACAAGCCAGGATGCCTATTACTATATATCGGTCGAACCTGTCAGAGAAGGAGTGGATCCGATGCAAATCAGCAGTCAGTTCATGACTCTCGCACTCGACTACGCATATAAGGAATATATCAATTGGCGTTTCGATCTCCTTTATAACGGCGAAGAGCATATCGCGCCGTTCTCAAGTCACAGTCTCCAATATGGCGACCAGGACTATTTCTTCACGGATCTGACCGCAGATACAGACTACTGGGTATTCGGATTTGTCGTAGACCCGGACACCAACACTCCTTGCGGCGAGCTGGTGCTTCAAACGGTACACACCGACGCTACGAGCCAGATCAAGGTTCACTTCAACTATAGAATCAACGATACATGGGATTACGTGTATCCTTACGATGAGAACGAATCACTGATTTCCATCATCCCGTGGATAGGCGAGACCATTGACAGCACCCGTCTTCGTGACGAGATCCAACCCGAGACTCCGGGCCAGTATTTTGCCGAAAGATTTGAAGAGCTCAGGATAAGCGATTCTGCCAACGTCTTCTACGGCATGTACGCCCACAACAATAACGGAGCCGGAGACGGTACAAGTGAAACGGAATTCATAGAAGGAAACACCTACTACACGGCCATTGCCAGTTTCGACGGGCCTATAATAATGGAAGGCGAATATAAAAACTGGAATATCTACAAATTCAAGTGGTCAAGTGGGCTGAAACAAAAATTCACCCCCGCGGATGACACCTTGGGGGCTTGGTAACAAATATCTCCGATTACTTTCTCTAAAAAGAGAATTTATAGGCGACACATAGGATGAAAGCACCTGCGCTTTCCCAAGAAAGGGACTTCAACTCGGTCCCTTTTTTATTTGTATCTATCTCCAGGTCGCGGGTCCAATTGTACATAGCGGTAAAATCTATGCTGTGCTGCTTGGAGAGCTCCCATTCCAGGCCAAGCGCTCCACGCAGACGATTGATATAGGCATCGTCATAACCCAGGAACTTATAATCGGTATACTCTTTTGAAGTCTCGCTCCACGTGGCGGAACAACGGGGCGCATTGAAAATGTTGCGCACTTCGAAATAAGCGTACGGCTCAATCGACTTGAATGCACGATATTTCACCACGAAACGGGATTTAAGCTGCAGTGGATTAAGTACTTCCTGATAAGGATTCACGTCGTACGTCTTATGGGTCAGCTGCAGCTTTTCGCGAAGAGAAAAACGCCAGTCACCGGCATCATATTGGCCTGTAAGGTTAAGGGAAAAGCGATGACGGGCCTTAAGTTCATCGGAAGAGTTCATGTGTCCTATGAATATGTACTCTGCACCGGCCTTGAAATAATCGCATATTTTATAGTCCAGCCCTATGCTTGCCTGGTGACGCTCCACTCCGGAAAGAGACTCTCGCGTCCTGAGTTCATATTCGGCGCTGAGGTGCAGCCCCTTGGCCACTTTCCAATCGGCGCCGGCAGAGGTTCTCGTACTGAAAGAAGGGTTTGTGGCGGCGAAAGAATTGGCCTGAAAGGCGAATAACGCCATTATCGCAGATGCGGCCGATGCGAAGCCGCGTAAATGTTTGATTGCTGTCATATTAAAAATTCTGATTCTCCTGAAACTGTTTATTCCTGGTAATACCCTCTATGGTTGATGGAACCGGAGTACCGTCTACCTGATAATAGACCTTAATATACGCAGAATCTTTCAAAAAATCTATGTTCCCTATCTCCACATCGGTAATTTTCAGTCCCGTGCGCTGTTTCAGGTCCTGCAGAAGTTCCTCGCGACGCTGCGGGACGAGAAGATCGACACGGTCGTAAAGAATCAATTTGGAAGATGTACCCTTACGCGAACTTCTGCTTTCAAGCGCCCATATAAGAAGGAGCACGAGAAGGTTGGCAGAGAGCATAATGAGCAGATCGCCCTGATTCAGAGCATAATGCGCCGTGATTTCTCCGGCCTGGACGATATTGAACAGAGGGGTGAGGCCATTGACAGCCGCGAGAGCGATGATCACGAAAAGATATGTCATCTCACGTATAGGCACGGTCTCCGTTCGGTACCGTATGACCCCGAAGATGGCGAACAGGCCCAAAGTGAGCCCCACACCTACATCCACCCTTCCCATAGCGAAGAGAAGAAGAAGCATAGCCGAAGAAAAAATCAGGAAAGTGAAAACGTAGTCTTTCCTGCGGCTTTTCGGATAATAAAACAGATGCACTATCGCCGCGCAGACTGCCAGGTTGACAAAAAAGCGTATGGCCAATTCGGCAAGACTCTGGGCGGTGCTCATCGACGGATCCACCAGGCTTTGAATGCCCAGAAGATCGCTGTCATCTAAAGCGGCTGAAGGATAACTGGATTGTAACATTTCAAATATATGTTTTTGTTTATTTTCTCGATTTGTCTGATTTTGAGTTTGAACCTGCCCGGCAGCACGCTCTGGTCGCTCAGCGCTATGCCTATGCAATACTTGCTTATTCTCTCCTTTTTCACCCGGTGCGACAGCAAGATATCCTGCATCTGCGAATGAAGGCGTCCGTCTTGTTTCAGTTCTATTATGACGGCCTGCCCCAGATCAGCGGGCGAGAGTGTCCTGAAATTACGGAATCTGACGTCCAGATCTATAGTCAGCCTCTCGGTAAGAGCGCTGTCCACCAGCGTGATGCGATAAAAAGAGGTTTCCAGCGAAGCCGACAGGCTCTCGGGAGGATACGCCCCCAAGCCCTCCAGCCAGGAGCAGGCCTGTGAACACTGATGAAAATCATTAAAAAACTCCGATTCGAGCGGAATTCTTTTTTTTCTGGTCCTGCCGTGATTATTTTTTCTTTTTACCTCCAGGTAGTACTGCCCCGTTCCCACATAAGAGCGCGTGCGCACTTTCTGCCTGTTGGCCTTGCCTCGTCTGTGCTCTGTGAACATCCGCAGGTCCTGAGTGTCAAAATAGATGCTGTCATACTCGTGCAGACGCCCGGAATCCTGAGTGAAGACTCTGTATCCGAGGCTGAGAGCGTCCTGAAGAATGTCATAGACAGTGGCACTATCTGTCAGATATTTACTGTCTATCCTGTTCATCAGAGAGATAGAGTCCATCTGAGAGAGAGAAATCTGAGGGAATTTTTCCAACAGAGCGCTAACTCTGCGCAGGTATGTATTCATAAACTTTATACCTTTTGAGCCGACCCTTGGCGTCGTAGATATATTCCGTTTTTCTCCGTCCTAGTTCGTCATACTCGTATTTGCGAATATTGTCAAGCTTATTGGCATGATTATAAACGAGTTCCCTTTCAACCTTCCCGTTAGGGCCGTGCTCGTATTTCTTTCTCCACTTCTGTCCCCCGCCATCATACTCTATCTCCTCCACTTTCTTTCCCAATTCATTATATATGGTGACGTGGTCAAGGATTTTCTGATTGGTGGCGGCATCCACCTTCCATTCCTTGATGGTCATATTGCTCTTCGACGGTTTCTGCACCTCCTGCGCAAAGAGTGCCGTCTGAAAGAAAAAGAGCAGTGTTAATACCAATATTAATATCCTTTTCATACTCAAAGCAAATTTAGCAATTAATCCTTATCTTCCGCCAGGACCGCCACCCGGATTTCCACCGCCCCCGGGATTGCCGCCTCCGCCCGGGTTGCTTCCACCGCCGCCAGACGACGTAGAAGCGGTGACCGAGGTGCTCTGCGAGCCGTATTTAAGAGTATAACTGTTCCCGCTGACCAGATCAGGATGAGAAAGCACAATTCCGCTGCCACCTTTGCTTGGAGAAGTGAACTCAAGCAGAAGAGTATCTCCGTTATAGAGTGAATATGACGTATTCGCTGTCCAGCTTGTCACCGTTATGACAGGCTGGGTGATGCTGGAGCCTGACTCTATACCCCCGAACGCCACCAGAGAGCCTCCGCTTATGTAGAGCTTGTAGTTCTGCTCGGTATTGGCATCAAGTGCCACTTCAGGGCTGCCGCTGCCTACAGCATAGATGTATCCGCCTTGAACGTACATATTGCCATTGGCATCGAGTCCGTCATTGCCGGAAGAGAAGGCATAGATGTCGCCCCCGGTGATGGTCATATCCGATCCCGAATTGATGGCATCATCGCTTGACGTGGCACTTACGCTGCCCGAGGATATGGTGATCTTGCCTTTAGCCTCTATCGCTTCATGAGCGGAGGCCGAGGCGACAACCTGCGAGCCGGCGAAGACGATATCGCCGTCGAATTTGATAGCTTTAGCCGATTTGGAAGACGAAGTGGATGAATCACCCCAGCCAGGCCGGCCCTGACCTGAATTACTGCCGTAATTGGAGCCGGTAGCGGTAACATTTATCGTCCCCGCATTGAAGAAACCATTTCCATCACAATTTATACCCTTAGCTCCTGTTCCACTGACAGTTATATCCAGAGATCCTCCGTCAATGGTCACAGAAGCGTCCGCCTTGATGCCGGCAGCTCCCGTCAGTTCTCCATCGACCGTTCCGGTCTGGCTCGTGGAAGTGATTTTTACCTTTCCGTCCTTGAGAATGAATTCTCCGTCTGTGCTTATTCCTTTCTTTCCTGTGGCCGAGACGCTTAGCGTCAGCTCACCACCATCTATGCTGACATATTCCTTACCGCGCAGAGCATGACCCGACGCGGAAGTAACCGTAATTGCAGGAGAGCCGGTGATACTGATATAGTCATCACTTATGATTCCGCCCTTGCCTGTAGCCTTCACATCCAGAGACCCGTCTCCGCTGAATATGAGCTGTCCTTCGCTGAAAAGGACAGACTTCATATCTTCCGTTGAATTCTCATCCGGATATTCCCCCGAAGAGCCCACCGCTCCGTCGCAGAGATAGTTTTCTCCGCTGATTACCACCGATGTATATTTATGGCTTTGATTATTGATGGCAGCCCCGTCCGGATTGGTCAAGGTCAAGGCGTCAAGCGTGATTTCCTGCTTGACCTCGCTGTAAAGTTTAAAAAAACCATCCGATGAAGTACCGCTGAGCACATACGAAAAGCATTGCTCGGAGGTGTTGTTGACAGTCACATCATTTTCCTCAACACTGACTATACCCAGTTCATCGCCCGTGACCACAGCCCCATCCTCCGAGAATACAATTCTTATGGTTCCGTCCAATACCGTAATGCCGCCATCGTCTTCTCCATCTATGGGATCATCCGTGACGGAAATCTGATTGCCGCTGCATGCACTTAAAAGCAGACCGATCGCTGCCAAATACCTTTTCTTCATAATTTTGTTTTTTTCGACTTCATTCCCCGGCAAAGAGGGTCATCTGATCGTTATCCGGGTACAAAACTAATCAAAGAGTGTTTGCCCGCGTCATTTTTTCAGCGAATGGGCGGATTTCTTCAACGAAGCGGACTTCAATAATGAAAACAAAGACGTAATTTTGTGCCGATTATCAGACTTCCAGGAAAATGAAAATTACTTTCAAACATAAAAGTATTCTGGTCTGTACCGCCGTGTGGACGATAATAGTTGTCATCGAGGCATTGATAGCGATGTACGACTGCCACTCTCTTGGAATAAGCCAATCGTTCTGGGATTACTACTTTCACAGACTGCTGCGCCCTACGCTTCCGTTCCTGGCTCTATTCGCCATTCACGACCTGCTTATCTCGCCCATACTTATAAAGCACAAGAAAACAGCGCTTTACGTTGTCTGTACGATAGCTGCGCTATGTTTGTTCTCGGCTTATATTTTATGTTTTGACAGGCCTTCACTTCCGCACCCTGCGGCGGAAAGGCCGTCAATGACGGAATGGCACCCCGCAGCGCAGGATTGGCATTGGCAAGAAGACGATCCGGACAGTCTGCATTGGGATAAGCCGGATGGAGCCGAAAGGTATGCCCCGCAAGATTGGCATTGGCAGGAGCAAGGGCCACAGATGCATCCCGGACCGGAAGGTGATAAGAAGCACGGGGACCATCACGAGCCGGAAATATTCAAGATATTGATGGCTATAATGATGCTGGGCGTGAATCTGGGGGTGAAGTATTCAAGCCATTATGCGCAGGAGAAAAGACGGTTGGAGACTCTGGAGAAGGAAAATCTGCGATATCGCCTGGAGTGTCTGAGATACCAGATCAATCCGCATTTTTTCATGAATACGCTGAACAACATTCACGCGCTCGTGGACATTTCTCCGGAGAAGGCCAAGGAGAGTATCGTGGAGCTTTCCCGCCTGATGCGGCACGTTCTCTATGACAGCAACGCCCCGACAGTGGATCTGAATAAGGAAATAGCTTTCCTTCAGCATTATATCTATCTTATGAAACTGCGTTATCCGGAAAATGTCAGAATCTCTTATGATTTTCCGGACAATCAGGTAAACGCGCACGTCCCGCCACTTCTTATGTCCACCATCGTGGAAAACGCATTCAAGCACGGCATCAGTTACGATGCCCTGAGCTTTATCTGTGTGAGCATAGGCATAAGTGACGGAAAGGTAGTATTCAAATGCTCAAACAGTCTTGCTTCCGACAAGTCCAAAGACGCCGGAGGAGTAGGACTTGAAAACATAAGCAAAAGGCTGTCACTTCTGTATGAAGACAGATATTTGCTTCATATAGACAAAAAGGACGACAGGTACGATGTCCTCATAGTGCTTCCGCTCGAACCTGTAAGAAATATCTCTTAGTCATGAAAGTCATAGCTATTGATGATGAGCCGCTGGCGCTCAGTCAGATAACAAAGTACATAGAGCAGGTGCCTTTTCTGGAGTTGTCCGCTTCGCTTACGAGCTCGGTCGAGGCGCGCAAATTTCTTCAGGCCAATATGGTAGATGCCATGTGGATAGACATCAACATGCCTGACATCAACGGTATAGAGCTGGTGCGCAGTCTGCCGAAAGCGCCTCTGACCGTATTCACCACGGCTTACAGCGAGTATGCCATAGAAGGATACAAGGTGGATGCGGTGGATTATCTTCTCAAACCTTTCACCTTGGCCGAGTTCATAGCTTCAGCAGAGAAAGTGAGATCTCGCCTCATTCTGCTTGATGGGGCCGGGAGGGCGGCTCAAGACAGCGATTTCGTGTTTTTCAAGTCCGATTATAAGATTATCAAGCTCAGGATTTCGGATATCGTGTATGTGGAGAGCATGAGTGAATATCTTAAGATTCACCTTGCCAATGAGGATACACCTCGTGTGGTGCTTATGAGTTTCGCAAAACTTCAGGAGAAGCTTCCGCAGTCGCTGTTCATACGCATACATCGTTCATATGTTATCAACTTAAGCAAGGTGGCGGAGGTGAGCAGCGGTATGGTCTTGATGGAAGATGGGAAAAGTCTTCCGGTCAGTGAAAGTTATCGCGCGGCTCTTCTTTCGCGGATATAGTATCAAGTGCTGTCTTGACAGGTGTTTTGATAGTCATAGGCCGCGGACATATCGGTGGCTGACGCTCGCCTCCCGCTTCGCGGGTCCTTCCGCTACTAGCGCGGATGCTGACGGCCATAAGAATTGCGGCATTTCTGGTAATACATAGCATTAAAGGGCTTTATATGAGCAGGTGAGGACATAAATGGCAAAATAAGTCCATACCTTGCAGGAAAGTCATGGCATATGAATGTCGCAGCATTTGCTCTTCCGGTCCTCGCTGACGCTCGCCTCCCGCTTCGCGGGTCCTTCCGCTA
>CAVFNP010000009.1:0-63576 GCA_963624185.1 Firmicutes bacterium CAG:460
TCCCGGACTTGCGCCTCGGGAGGAAGAATGCAGTTGAGAAGTTCGATAAGAAGTGTTTTGTTCGCCCTGTCCAAATAGACGGCTTTAAAACCACTGTCACTGAGCAAGTTAACGTACGTCGACGGCGACAGCTCGTTAATTTTTGAAGTTTCCATACATTTATAGTTTTTAAAATCTGTCGTCTTTATGAACATCCCCCACGCGAGAGAATCTCCCTAAGCCCAGCAATAATCTACAGCAATCAGAGATGCTCTTCCCATGAGTTCGGCCAATAAGACAAATATGACTTTACTTTGTAAACTAAAAGTTTACAAATTTATTTAATATCAATTATTTACACGGCAAATATAGAAATTATTTTTGATAATGTCGCAGCTTTTGCTCTGGAGGCCGTTAGCATCCGCGCTAGTAGCGGAAGGACCCGCGAAGCGGGAGGCGAGCGTCAGCGAGGACCGGAAGGGCAATTGCTGCGACATTCATTCGCCATGACTTTCCTGCAAGGTAGGGAACTATTTCGCCATTTATGTCCTCACCTGCTCATATAAAGCCCTTTAATGCTATGTATTACCAGAAATGACGCAATTCTTATGGTCATCAGTGTCCTTTTCCTATCACGTTCGGTTTTCTGCAAAGACACGGACATATCTACCTAGCGAACGTCGAAGCAACAGTCAGATCACGTGAGCGTTAAGCTCAGGAGCCTGGCACCGCCTTCTTATACAATCCTTTCAGACGCAGAAGCCAGTAGAGCAACGCTGCTATGGCGCCGATCGCGGCGGTGTAACCTATATACGCTATGGAAGAGTGCGTGCACACGAGACCACCGATATAACTTCCGGTGCCTATCCCCATATTGAAGATCCCGGACGAGATGCTCATCGCCACAGCACTTGCGTTTTCAGAAGAAAGTGTCATCACCTCATTCTGCATGGCGGCGTTGAATGTGGTGGAAGTAACACCCCAGAAGACGCAGACGAGAAGAACAGTCCACATGCTGCCGGACATAGGATAAATCAGCAGCATGCACAAGGCGAAATTGGCCATCACCAAAGTGGTGAACAGATATTTGTTCTTAAGATAGTACTTCGAGAACAGCACGCTTCCGGTTATACCGGCAAGCCCGAAGATAATCAGGATATTGGTCACCAGCGAATCCGGAAGAAGCGCTATCTGTTTAAGGAACGGTTCTATATAGCTATAACATACATAGTAGCTTCCGGAGAACAGGAGCACGAACAGATACAACCCCATAAGCGCACGGTTCGAAAGCAGCGAAGGCAACGCCCTCAAAGAGAATTTGCCTGTCGAAGGAATCTTCGGAAGAGCGAAAAACAGATAAATAAACGTCAGGAAAGAAAATGCGCCAATACTCAAGAATGTCATTCTCCATCCTATCTGAAGCCCTATGATTCGACCTATTGGCATTCCTAAGATCATAGCTATGGACGAGCCAGACACCACCATACTCACCGCAAAAGCCTTCTTTTCAGGAGGAACTATCTTTACTGCCAATGGAGAAATGATGGACCAGAATATCGCGTGAGTGCAGGCCACTCCGATACGCGAAGACATAAGCATGGAATAGCTTACGCTGCAATAGGACATAACCTGAAAAACTGAAAATAAGGCCACCAAGGCGAGAAGCAATGTCCGAGGATTAATCTTGGACGCCCATATCATAAGAGGCAGGGATAAAATCATCACCACCCACGCATAAACCGATATGAGCATGCCGGCTCCGGCTTCATTCAACGAAAAGTCGCGGGCTATATCCGTCAACAGCCCGATCGGGATAAATTCAGACGTATTAAAAATAAATGTAGAAAGCGTGAGCCCCAACAAAGGGAGCAACCACCCCTTGGATTTGTCATTCTTCATAAAACAGCTGCTCAAAAGCGGGCGCAAATATACAAAAAGGCCGACTAAAAAAATCAATTTCAGCCGGCCTTTTTAAAATTATTGACTAATTAGTCGTTCTGCTTGATAGCAGCCTGTGCTGCTGCAAGACGTGCGATAGGCACGCGGAAAGGAGAACAACTTACATAATCGAGTCCAATCTTGTTAAAGAATGAGATAGAATCCGGATCACCGCCATGCTCACCGCATATACCGCACATAAGCTCAGGACGTTTGCTGCGACCTGCCGTGATTCCGTGCTCTACAAGACGACCGACACCCTTGACATCGATGGTCTGGAACGGATCAGAATCGAGAATCTTGTTCCCGAGGTAATCGCCCATAAATGTTCCTACATCGTCACGAGAGAAACCGAAGGTCATCTGAGTAAGGTCATTGGTACCGAATGAGAAGAACTCTGCGGTACGCGCCATACGGTCAGCGGTAAGAGCCGCACGTGGGATCTCAATCATGGTACCGAAGTGGTAATGTATCTCCTGACGTGTAAGTCCCTCAACTTCGTGACGAACTTTCTCGCAGTGCGACTTCTGGAACTCGAGCTCGCGTGCCGATACCGTTACAGGAATCATAATCTCCGGCATAGGATGCAGACCTTCCTGCTGAAGTTCTGCAGTAGCAGTGAAGATGGCACGATACTGAGTCTCGGCGATAAGAGGATAAGTCACGTGAAGACGTACTCCACGGTGTCCCATCATAGGGTTAACCTCATGAAGGTTCTCACCTCTCTTATCCACTTCTTCTACGCTGATACCAAGTTCAGATGCCAATTCCTCTCTCTTATCCTCGCTCTTAGGCACGAACTCATGAAGAGGCGGGTCAAGAAGACGGAACACTACCGGCTTGCCGTCCATAACGCGGAGTGTAGCCTTAACTGAAGCCTTGATGAACGGCTCGAGTTCAGCAAGTGCTGCGCGACGCTCCTCGTCGGTGTTACACATAATCATCTTGCGGAGCTTGGCAAGAGGTGTCTCGCTGTTCTTACCATAGAACATATGCTCTATACGGAACAGGCCAATTCCCTCTGCGCCAAATGAAAGCGCCCTCTGTGCATCTTCAGGAGTATCGGCATTGGCACGGATACCAAGACGGCGATACTTGTCCACGATGTTCATGAACTTTATGAAGAGCGGATTCTCCGAAGCGTCCATAGTGTCAATCTTGGTAGCATAAACTGCACCCTTGGCACCATTAAGGGAGAACCAGTCACCTTCCTTATATACGGCGTCGCTTCCGGCGAAACTTACTGTCTTGGCTTCGAAGTCAATCTTCATGGCCTCGCAACCTACGATACAGCATTTACCCCATCCGCGTGCTACAAGAGCGGCGTGTGAAGTCATACCTCCACGGGTGGTAAGAATACCTGCAGAAGCGCGCATACCTTCTATATCCTCAGGAGATGTCTCTTCGCGGATAAGAATGGTCTTCTCTCCCTTGGCAGCAGCTGCCATAGCGGCCTCTGAAGTGAACACAATCGTTCCCACTGCTCCACCCGGAGATGCAGGAAGACCCTTTGCTATAACCGTAGCCTTCTTTTCTGATGTAGGGTCGAGGATAGGGTGGAGAATCTCGTCGAGCTGACTAGGAGAAACCCTGAGAACAGCTGTCTTCTCATCTATCATACCCTCGTCAAGCATATCCATAGCCATCTGGAGAGCGGCAATACCTGTACGCTTTCCTATACGGCACTGGAGCATGTAAAGTTTCTTATCCTGGATAGTGAACTCTATGTCCTGCATATCGTGGAAGTGCTCCTCGAGACGGGTACGGATAGCGTCAAGCTCGGCATATACCTCAGGCATGGCTTTCTCAAGACTTTCAAGATTCTTGTTGTGCTCTGTCTTGGTCGCCTCGTTAAGAGGGTTAGGTGTACGGATACCGGCTACGACATCCTCACCCTGAGCGTTGATAAGCCACTCGCCATAGAATTTATTATCTCCCGATGCAGGGTTACGGCTGAAAGCCACACCGGTAGCAGATGTAGGTCCCATGTTACCGAATACCATAGACTGTACGTTAACGGCTGTTCCCCAATCATCCGGAATCTTCTCTATACGACGATAAGCTATGGCACGTTTACCGTTCCAGCTCTTGAACACGCCTCCGATAGAACCCCACAACTGTGCTTCTGCACTGTCAGGGAATTCCACACCCAGAACTTCCTTGATGCGAACTTTGAATTTATCGCAAAGATCTTTAAGTTCCTCTGCGGTGATGTCAGTGTCTGACTTGTATCCCTTAGCGTCCTTAAGTGACTGCATCATGCGATCGAGCTGCTGACGGATACCCTGACCGTCTGCAGGCTCAATGCCTTCAGCCTTCTCCATAACGACATCCGAGTACATCATAATCAGACGACGGTATGCATCATAGACAAAACGAGGATTACCGGTTTTCTTTATCATTCCCGGCAGTGTCGCAGAACAAAGACCGATATTCAGAATAGTATCCATCATACCAGGCATACTGCTTCTCGCACCAGAACGGCAGCTCACAAGAAGAGGATCATTCACATCACCGAACTTCTTTCCCATTATGGCCTCTGTAGCTTCAAGAGCAACAGCGACTTCCTTCTTAAGTTCTTCAGAATATCCGCCGCCAAGAGCATAATACTCAGCACAGCATTCAGTGGTAATGGTGAAACCTGCCGGCACCGGCATACCCAGCTTGCTCATCTCGGCCAGGTTAGCTCCCTTTCCACCAAGGAGCTCTCGCATAGAGCCATCACCTTCAGCGGTTTTGCCACCGAAAGTATAGACTCTCTTTTTTGTCTCTGTCATAATTGTTCTGATATTTTATTTATTGAATAATCTTAAAATAATAACTGACTTTCAGTTAATAAATCCTGTCAGCTGCTTTTTCAAAGGACGGCGAAGTTACAAAAAATATTAGATACACGCAAACTACCTTACCAGTGAATCCAATATCGCGTTTATCGAACCGCCTTCCCTCCACGATACTTTTACCCCTTTCTTTCCGCACGCAGGATGACCGAGAGGGAAATACATCACATCCTGAAGCAGAAACTCCGCATCTATATAATCGAAGTCCGAGTCAGACACCTGTATAAGAACGCCCGGAACTTCAGAAAACAATATCCTGACAATATCCGACGATGCATACGCCCTTTTCAAATCAGAAATGTCCACCTCCGCCCCGACCCGGGATGAAGTCATAGCCTCAAGAGCTGTCATCAATCCGCCTCTTCCTACCGTACGGCCAGAGAGAAGAACAGAATCCTCCGCCATTTCACGTACGACTTCATAGCAATCCATAAAATAGTCAGGATCATCCATCTTCGGAGCTACACCTCCCGTCAAGCCAAGCGCAGCAGTAAGGGCCGATCCGCCCATATGATAATCATCCGTATCGAAAGGAAGATAAATAATCCAGCTGTCTTCATCAGGAACAAGTGTTTCACCTACACCCCTTGACAATTCCAGCCCGACAGGAGTAAACTTCATAAACGGGTCTCCCTCTTCAAACTTTCTTTTTTCTATAGACACATCAAAGTCTGATGCCAATTCGCCAACACCTTCACAAGCGAAATAAAGAGCTGCCCCCTGGCCAATCTTCTCAATATTCCACTTGACATCCGAACTCAAACGAATATCTTCAAAAAGAAAATGCCCCTTAAGCCACAAAGTGTCAATCAGGTCACATGCCAAAGTGCACCTGGCCCACGCCTGCGCATATGGTAAATCAAGAGGGAAAGACTTACCCTTCAGCATCTTCTGATATTTTTCTATCTTCCGGAGATCAAAGACATATCCTCCGGGAGATGGATCCAAGCTTTCATCCACTACTATCTCAAGCGGAGCTTCTGCCGATTCATCCCCCAGCAGACGTGCGGGAGTAGAATCCATAGTCAGCCCGTCTATCACATAGGATGAATAAAAAAAAGACGTTTGTGGCATAAGACGAAAAATAATCATTCAAAAATAATTATTTTTGATTTCGTATGCAATACGAAGAAATAATAGCAGATATTTTTAAGCGTCATCCCAGCGTTCAGAATACCGGATTCAACAACGTGTCCTATAAAGCAGGGATAGACTCCATGAAGGAATTTGACAGTCGCCTGGGCTTTTTATGGAAAGCCTTCCCTTGCATACACGTAGCCGGAACCAACGGTAAAGGTTCGGTAAGTTCTATGCTTTCCGTGAGCTGGGCAGCGCACAAAAACGCTCCGATTGGCCTGTACACTTCTCCACACCTTCTGGACTTCAGGGAGAGGATAAAAATAATACGCCCGGAAAACGGTCTTCACTTTGAGATGATTCCTAAAGAAGACGTTCTTTTATTTTTGGAAGAGCAGAAAAACAACATAGAACATCTTTCTTTTTTCGAAATCACCACAGGGATGGCGTTATGGTGGTTCAACAAGATGAAGGTTGCCGGGGCCGTGATAGAGGTAGGACTAGGAGGCAGACTCGATTCTACAAACATTATCACGCCTGTTCTATCCGTTATTACAAGTATAGGGCTTGACCACTGCTCCATGCTCGGAGACAGCCGTGATAAAATAGCCGGAGAAAAAGCCGGAATAATAAAAAAGGGAATTCCCGTTCTAATTTGGGGTAGAGACAGGCAAACTGACAGCGTTTTCGAGGATACCGCCCGTCAAATCGGAGCCCCGCTATACTTCGCAGATGAGATTATCAAAAACATACCTTCCGTTGACCTGGACTTAAAAGGAGAATACCAGAACAATAATCTGCGAACCACTCTCTCTGCCCTCCAATTACTGGGAATAACGCCCGACCTGGACATTCTCAGTAAAACCGCATCCATAAGCGGACTTTGCGGCAGATGGCAGATCCTAAGCACACACCCTACTGTAATCTGCGACATCGGGCACAACCCCGCCGCGCTTGAATATAATTTCAGACAACTCGAATCGTACAAGAAAAAAATGCACGTCGTCTATGGAATTATGCGTGACAAAGCGCTCGACGACATCGCTCCCCTCTTTCCCGGTGGCGATACGCAGTACTATCTATGTGCCCCGGCAGGAGAAAGAGCACTCCCGGTAGATGTCCTTTACAGAAAAATAAAGACTGACCGTCCGGACCTTGACTTAACGCCCTGCTACAGCGACGAAAAAGAGGGAAGTGTCACAAAAGCCTGCCGCATGGCACGGGAAAATGCACAACCGGATGACATAATATATATAGGAGGAAGCAATTTTGTCGTGGCGGAAGCTCTAAAATAACAAGACATAAAAAAGAAGCCGGCTGAAAACTCAGTCGGCTTCTTTTTTATCTTTTCCGAAATTACTCGGCAGCTTCGATAATCACTGCGCGGTTAAGTTCGATAGTAGTGTATACGTTCTCGTTACCTGCTGCCTTAACTACGAACTGATCCTTGTTAAGGTTATATTTACCGGTAAGAAGTTTAACGATGTAGTTAGCGCGCTGTTTAGCAAGCTGTTTGTTACGACGAACAGAACCGGTGTTCTTATCTGAATGACCAGCCACAGTGAAAGTGATGTTCTTACCCTGCGCAATCATAGTCTTAACGATATGATCGAAGTGCTCGAGTTCCTTAACACTGAGTGTTGCCTGACCAATCTCGAAGAATACGCAAGCTGGAGTGTGCATAAGGTTCTTTACGATAGCCTCGTTCTCTGAAGCTGCGCCTGCAAGCTCGTCCTTGAGAGCTGTGTTCTCTGCTACAAGCTTATCTTTTTCTGCCTTAAGAGCCTCGTTCTCAGCCTGTGCTTTCTCTTCAGCTGCATCAGCCTCTGCTTTTGCTGCTTCTGCTTCTGCTACTGCTACTGCGAGCGGTGCTGCAGCTGCAGCTGCTGACTGAAACTTGTTAGTCTTACCGAATTTGTACTGAACTCCGAGAAGTGCGAGAGCAGATGCGCAAACACCGCTACCTGAACCAAGAAGAACAGCGTCACCATAACCTACAAAACGGAAGTCAGGCACGATAGCCCACTTCTGAGAAAGAGCGATAGGGAACTGGATACCTGCACCGAAACCTGCACCACGACCTTCACTCTTTACATATCCCGCATGAAGATAAGGAACAACTGAGACAACGCGATCAGGGTTATAACCTGCAAATGTAGCAGAAGCGTCCCAAAGAAGATCGAATCCTGCACCATAGTAAGGGATATTTCCATTACCTACTGATGTTCCAATACCTGTAAGATTTAAACGGAATCCTAAATCCGGAGTAAACCACTTTCCAAGGCTAAGTTCTAGACCGAGACCCACACCGGTACTAACCTTACCATCACCTTTGATGGCACCATAGATACCGTCAAATGATGCATTGGCACCAGCGCTCAAGCCCACAAAAAGGTTACTGTTAAAGGAGTTTGTAAGATAGGACTCCTGCGCATTTGCCGCTCCTGCAACGAGAAGAGCACCTGCAATAACTAAAGCTTTAAGTTTCATGAGTGTTTTATAAAATATTACTTTGTTCCTAATTACTTTACACGAAGTGTGACAAAGATAAACAAAAAATAGATAATGTCAAATTAATTCAATATTACTTTTCTTCGTCCATCCCTGACGTCCGTCCGAGAGTTCAATATTGTACCACTGACCTATCTGTTGCGTAATCTTGGCCTTTGAGCCTTCGTGGAGCACAAACAAGTCCGTGCCCGAGTTCTCGTCGGGCGAACTCTTGACCACCGTCACAGCCGACATGACCACAGCATAAGAGTGATCCGATGCGCTCTTTTCAAGAGACACGGAAAAACACAGACACCAGACAAAAATCAATAATCCTACGAGAGAGCCGACAAATCCAGTCACCCTCACGCTCTTTTTGGAAGCAAGAAAATACAACACCGCCCCGCCTGCGCCAATGATCAGAAAGAACAGGGACAAATATGCCCAGGCATCAGAAGTCATTATGGAGCGCACCGCGCGCAACCATTTTGCCAGGAAAAACTCCGGAACACTTTCGATCCTGTCCTGAAGAAATTGAGATACATATTCAAGGTTGTGCTTGGCATCGGAATATGTAGGGTCAAGTTTCAACGCTTTTTCGTAATAAAGCACGGAATACGACAATTCCGACAGCTTAAAACTGGCGCAGCCCAGGTTATAATAAAGTTCGGCGCTTTCTTTTCCTTCAGCCAGAATGCTCTGCCACTTGTCAAAAGCCCCCTGATAATCTCCTGTGGCATATAGAGAAATGCCGTCTTCCCAAAGGCTTGGAGCCTGGGCATTTGAGACATGGGAGAATCCGCCCATAATTACAAGAGCAGCAAAAAGCGCCCCGCCCTTCTTTTTCATATGCTTTTTATTCAACGTGCCATCCATAATTCCCACAACATCAAGCGCCTTCTTATATATGTCAAGTAAAGATTCACCCTCCGAAGAAGGGGCATAACGGGCATATTCGCAGGTGTCGAGCAAAGATATGTATTCATCCGCCACATTCTGTGCGAGACCACCCGCAATGAGCCTGTCTTTTATCGTCTCCTTGTCCATATCGGACATGTCCAGAGAGAATTTATCCGATATGAAACCGAGCAAGGCTTTATGCAATTCTTCATAAAAAGCCACATTCAAACCTTGCTTCAGGTAACTCTCCGACTGCGACAATCTTTTCTTGACAGCCTTGGATGCGCCGCGTCTTCTCTCGTAAGAAAGATCTTCCTTACGCCTGCGGGTTTTAGCGGTGATTATCCCCGCCAATATGGATACGAGCACGATTGCCACGCACAGAACGAAGAAAACAGGCGAAGCCACAAAGAATACCCCGGATTCTCTAACGTGAGAAGGCCCTGTAGTTATATATCTGATATCAGAACCCAAATCCTTCACATCCTTTCCCACCGCCCCAATATAAGGAACAGGAGAAGACTCGGTTTCCGCAGACTGTGATTTCTTTACATCTATATTTATGGCCTGCGTCCTTATGGTCTTGTACTGCCTTGACTCTACATCAAAATAACTGAATTCGACCGGACCGAGAGTATACTCTCCGTGATGACGAGGAATGAATGGATATTCGAATATCTTCAAGCCGTCTTCGTCGGAAGACTTTACGTCATAAAGTTCGAAATCCGAAGGAAATTTAATCTTAGGCGCTTCCAGAAGATTAAGATTGCCCTGCCCTTTGATCTTTACGACAAGAGAAGCCGCATCGTGAGTAAATACGGAATCTCTGCTGAGCTGCAAAGCGATATTGAATTTGCCTACACCTCCGCAAAACGATTCCGGCCGGGGCTGCGGAAGATCTTCCACCTTGATCGAAACCTGTTTCGAAGACACTCTCTTCCTTATGGAGCTGTAATCATTCTGGAAGAAGGAGTCGAATATGCTTGAGGAGCTGGAATTGGCATTACGCACCTGAACCACGCACACAAGTTCGGCCGGGTCTATTACGAGTTCTCCAACCTTCTGGGGGATAATTCTGTACGAACGAAGCACCGCCGTCTCATAAACCTCATCGCCAAGAGACTCCCTCTGAAATTCTATATTGCTCGGATTGCTCAAAGTCTGGCTCCAGAAACCGTCGAAACTCGGGAAGTGAACATCTTCAAACCCTGACACCGGTACCCTTTTGTAAAGCTTCAGCGTCGCATTTATCGCTTCACCCAGCACGACATTGCGCTTGTCCACAATAAGCCGCATAAAAAGGTCCTCTCCGCTTACGGTACCCGTTGCGCTCGCCTGTGAAGCGGACGAAGAAGACGATCTGGCACTTCCTTTCACTACCTTGACAGTTACCGCAGAGGAAGTCAGAGTCTTTCCTTTTACCTTGACGCTACACGCCGGAATTGTGAATGTTCCTTCCTTTTTAGGCATAAGCACATAAGTATATGTCGTGCTCACACTTTTCGTTACTTTCCCATTGATGATGGTAGTCTGTGAACTGCGCCCGGTCTGCGGTCCCCACTGTACATCAAAATCCGATGTCTGAGGCCATTGGAAATCCGACGCCTTATCCCCTTCCACCACAAAACTTAGATTAAACTGCTCGTCCAAAGACACCACGGATGGCACCTGGACATTTATCGTCGTCTGAGCAAAAACACTCCAAGCGACAAACAAAGATATAATCGTAAAGAAAAGTCTTTTCATCTTTTTCTGCTGCTACCAGTTCTTATCTTTCTGACGGGTTTTCGCCTTTTCCGCCTTGGCCTTTTCCACTTTCTGCTGTGTTTCCTTTTCCTGAGCCTGAATAGCCTTCAACATTTGCTGCGCCTGGCTCTTGGATATCTGCTGCTGATCTCCTTGGCCTTGCTGCTGCTGATCCCGGCCCTGGTCCTGATTATTCTGCTGCTCATCCTTGTCATTCTGCCCCTGATCCTGATTCTGCTGCTGATTCTGATCATTCTGATCATTCTGGTCATTCTGGTCATTCTGATCGCCGCCATTCTGATTTTGCAGCATTTTCTTGGCATAAAGATAACTTTCCTTCGCCTCCAAATCCGAAGGATTCTGCAGAAGAGCCTGTTTAAAATCCTCTACAGCAGTCTTATAATCTTTTTTCTGCAGAGATGTGTTCCCTTTATTGAAATAATATCTGTCCGCGTACCGGCTTTCCGGAGCCTGCTGCTCTATTTTTGACAACGTATTAGACGCACCGTCAAAATCTTTCTGCTGATAAAGCGTGTTCGAGAGATCATAAACGGCGGCAAATGAAGTGGAATCCTGCAACACGGCCTTACGGTAATGTATCTCCGCCTCCTTATAATTAGACTTGCGATAATCGGAATTCCCTCGTCTGACCTCCTTCTTGTCCGCCTGTGCAAAAAGAGACAGGAAAGGGAAAAACATAAACGCTACGATAAATGCCAATTTCCTCATCTGAACAGACTCCTCCTTGATTTACGCTCCCCTATCAGAGCTTCTATGACAAAAAACAACAACGCAAGGGCGAAGAAATACATATACTGCTCATCATACTCTTCAAAAACCACAGAAGAGAATTCTTCGCTTTCCATCTTACGAATATCGTCAATAATGGGATTCAAACCAAATTCCTGATTGCCGGCATGTACATAAGCACCGCCACCTGCCTGAGCTATCTGCTTAAGGATATTCTCATCCAATTTGGTAACCACTATATTACCATCCTTATCCTCAAGCAGCGCCCCTCCCATAGGAATAGGCTGGCCTTGAGCCGAACCTACGCCAATGGTATAAATTTTAATGCCTTGCTTCGCGGCTTCCTTAGCCGCGGCGAGCGGATCGTCTTCGTGATTCTCACCATCGGTTATCAACACGATAACCCTGCTTTTTTCGCTCTGCGCACTGAAACTCTTGGCTGCAGTGTTTATCGCGTCACCTATGGCTGTGCCTTGAATAGGGATAGAAGATGTGTCGATAGATGACAGAAACACCTTGGCAGACACAAAATCCGATGTGATAGGGAGTTGCACAAATGACGTCCCGGCAAATATTATCAAACCTATCCTGTCGTCCCTGAGTTTGTCCACCATAGAAGATATGCTCATCTTGGCACGTTCGAGACGCGAAGGAGTATAATCCTGGGCGAGCATGGAATTCGAGACGTCCAGACATATCATTATCTCAGCCCCTCTTGTCCTATGCTCACTCAATTTGGCACCGATTTGCGGGCGGGCCAATCCGATGACGAAAAAGAAAAAGCCCAACGAAAACATTATCACTCTCGCCCACCCTTTACCCGCGCTGTAATGTGGCATCAGGACGCGAGCCATCTGAGCAGAAGCCAATCGCTTTATACGCCTCTTGCGCAATGATACCATCACCGCATAGACAATAGGGAAAAGCGGTATCAAAAGCAGAAGGAGCAAATATTTTTCACTTGCAAACAACAACATTACGGCAACCTCCTTAACAACAACACAATCAGAGCATTAAGCAAAAGAGCGGCTAAGGCCCACACTGCAAATTTCTGATATAATTCCTTATAAACCGGAAAAGAATCTATACTGGTTTTAGCCTTTTCCATCTGATTTATTTCCGCATATATCTCGGAAAGCTTTGTATTATCGGTAGCGCGGAAATACCTGCCTCCGGTATCAGAAGCGATTTGTTTCAACAACGCCTCGTCTATCTCCACCTGGATATTGCGCAATTCCATTCCCCAAGGGGTAACTACAGGATAAGGCGCCATACCATTCGCGCCTATCCCTATGGTATACACTCTTATTCCGTATGTCTGGGCTATCTGCGCCGCAGTGAGCGGCGTAATCTCTCCGCTGTTGTTGACTCCGTCCGTGAGCAGTATTATGACACGGCTTGGCGCATCGGAAGAAGAAAGGCGAGCTACTGCCGTGGCAAGTCCGTTACCTATTGCAGTGCCGTCTTCTATCAGGTCCGTCTGGACTTCCTTCATCAAATTGATAAGCGTGGCACGGTCTGTCGTAAGCGGACACTGCGTATAACTCTCTCCGGCGAACACCACTATCCCCATTCTATCAGAAGGGCGTTGAGATATGAACTCTATAGCTATATCCTTCGCGGCACTTATTCTATCCGGAGTGAAATCTCTAGCCAACATACTGGTAGACACGTCCATAGCGAATACGATATCTATCCCCTCGGTATCTATTTTTTCAACCTGGGAAGAAGATCTCGGACGCGCGATACATACTATTATAAGAGAAAGCGCCGCCATTCGCAAAGCGAAAGGAACGTGCACCATAAAGGATATAGGCGAACTGCTTCCCCCGTTCCAAGCCTTGTCGCTGCTGACCCGCAGATGTGCGGTCCTGCCGCTCAACTGCCTGTAAACATACAAAGCGACAAGCAAGACGGGCAAGACCAGCAGCCATAAAAGAACAGGATACTCAAAGAACATTTTCACCCTCCTTTTCTACTTGCTTCTGATATGTGGAAGTAACGAATTTGACGCATAAAGGCAAAGCCTGCGCATTCTCCTCGTCATCCACTACTGCCTTCGCGAATTTGACAAAATCGGCCCTCTCGAACAAGGTTCTAAGAGAATCATACATCTGAGAGTCAATTTCGCTGACATTCTTCAACTCCGAAAAGAGCTCTGCCGTGGTCATCTCGGGCGCATCTATCGAGAAACTCTCATCTATATAATTTTTAAGGATATCCGTAATGCCGGAATAAAACGCCTTCTGATGTGATGGCGCCCAGTATTTGTCCCCCCTGTACTTCTCCAGTTCCCTCAACGCGATGATGTGCGCAGGATCCTTCGCTTTGTGGGCGGAAGACTTCCTGCGTAAAATCTTCGGAAGAAAAACGATGCCCAGGACAAGTACTGCGACAAAGCCGAGACCACCCAGCACATAAGGCATAATTTCCTTGAAAGTAAGAGGATAATTAATCTGACCCTTCAACGGCTTTATCTCGAAAGTGGCCGTATCAACAGGCATAGGCTTCACTTCCAGACGGCTTCCCTCAAAACAAAGAGTATCTGTCCTGCCATCGTCATATGCCCTGAGGACATAAAGAGACGGAAGTTCATAGCTTGCTTCCTCAAAAGGGGCCACCACTATGTATCCTTTGATGTCACCCGTTTTTAAAGTATCTATCTGCCAAGATTTTACAAGCACCAAAGTGTCATTGCAAACCTTAGACATATCCGATAGTCCCAAAGCAGAAGGAACGTCTTTTTTTTCAAGCGTGAAGCCATATTTGAACTGGTCCGCCACCAGAACGGAATCCCTTTGATTCAAAGGTTCAAGAAAAGTCTTGCCGAAAGGGATGACGTCCAACACCAAAGCCAATATTACAGAGAGAACCTTCATCTGAACAATCCCATTAAAGATTTAACATAATCGCCTTCCGTACTCACCTCTATAGCTTTGACTTTAAAGCGATTGAAAAGCGCTGTGGATTTCCGTTCAAAATCTTCGTACCATTTTTTGTAGTTACGGCGAACCGTGGCGCTGTCCGTGTTGACCCACGAGGACTTTCCCGACTCGCTGTCCTTGATATGAACGAGTCCGACAGCGGGCAACTCCTTGTCCAAAGGGTCACTGACTCTGACCACCGACAGCTCGTGTCTCCCCGACAGGACCTTGAGAGCCTCTTCGTAAAGAGGATTGGCCTGTGAATCCACATCCATAAGGTCACTCAAAAGAAAGGCGTTACACTTTTTCTTGATGGCCCCCGTAAGAAATTTCATAGCTACGGAAATGTCCGTACCATTCGAAGACGGTTCCAATTCAAGCATCTCCCTTATGATATGAAGAAGATGCGAACGCCCCTTCTTAGGAGGAATGAACTTTTCAACTTTGTCCGAGAAGAACAGAGCCCCCACCTTATCGTTATTCAGGATGGCGCTGAAACTCAGAACCGCGGCCACCTCGGCTATCCGTTCCCTTCTGGTGCTTTCCTTCGTACCGAAAAGTCCGCTGCGGGACACGTCTATCATCAAAACCATAGTGAGTTCCCTCTCCTCTTCGAACACTTTGATATAAGGCTGACGCAGTCTGGCAGTGACATTCCAATCCATAGAACGAACATCGTCGCCCCACTGGTACTCCCTCACTTCGCTGAACGTCATACCCCTTCCCTTGAAAGCAGAATGATACTCTCCCGCAAAAATCTGATGCGAGAGGCTCCTGGTGCGGATTTCAATCTTTCTGACCTTCTTAAGGAATTCGGTCGTGGTATTATGGGACGATGACTGCATTTACTACCTGCTCTATGATTTCATCCGTGCCCACATTTTCTGCCTCCGCCTCGTAAGTCAGGCCAATTCTATGACGGAGAACTTCATGACAGACAGCACGCACATCCTCAGGAATAACATAACCTCTCCGTTTTATGAACGCATAGGCCTTGGCGGCGGCACACAAACTGATGCTGGCACGCGGAGACGCTCCGTATGAGATCATATTCTTCAGAGATGAAAGGTTATAACTCTGCGGATCACGCGTAGCAAAAACGAGATCAACTATATATTTTTCAATCTTTTCATCCATATATACCTGACGCACCACTTTTCGGGCAGATACTATCTCCTCAGGCGTGACCACGGGTGATGCCGTAGGGAAATCCCCGGTATTGTTCATCCTTACTATCAGCTTCTCCTCTTCTTTCTTAGGATAATCCACTATGACCTTCAACATGAAACGGTCAAGCTGAGCTTCAGGAAGCGGATACGTACCTTCCTGTTCAACAGGGTTTTGAGTAGCCATCACAAGAAAAGGGTCCGGAAGGGCATAAGTATTTTCCCCCAATGTCACGTGCCTCTCCTGCATAGCTTCCAAAAGAGCAGACTGAACCTTTGCCGGAGCACGGTTAATCTCATCGGCGAGAACGAAATTGGCAAAGACAGGACCTTTATGAACTTCGAACTGTTCCTTCTTTTGGCTATATATCAATGTACCGGTAACGTCGGCCGGCAACAGATCCGGGGTGAATTGGATACGGGAGAATTGAGCATTCACAGCTTTGGAAAGAGTGCTTATGGCCAATGTTTTAGCAAGGCCAGGCATACCTTCGAGCAATATGTGTCCGTTCGAAAGAAGCGCTATCTGAAGATTCTCCACAAGATGTTTCTGGCCCACGATGACCTTACCCATCTCCAGAGAAAGCAAATCGACAAAAGAGCTTTCTTTCTGGATTTTTTCGTTCAATTCCTTAATGTTTACGCTTTCCATATAATTTCTTTAATTTTGTATTTCATCATTTATGCGTATGCGATTTAAAATCATCTTATCATACAACGGGGCTTCATTCAACGGATGGCAAATCCAGCCACACGCTCCCTCCGTACAGGGAACCCTCAATCAGGCGCTTTCAACATTGCTTGGGGAAAGCATCCTCGTCACAGGGGCCGGACGGACAGATACCGGAGTCAACGCCATCGATTATGTAGCTCATTTCGACTATTCCGGCACGTTAGAAACCAGCACATTCGTATACAAATTAAATGCCATTTTACCTGCGGGAATCGCAGTCACTTCCATACAGGAGACAAGCGAAGATTTTCACGCCAGATACAGCGCCACCAGAAGGGAGTACACCTATCATATCCACAGGATTAAAGATCCGTTTGCCACTGCATTCTCCTACCAATACAGCTACCCAAATCTGGATTTTGAAGAGATGAACCGGGCCTGCTCGTTTCTGATAGGGACGAAAGATTTTTCATGCTTTGAGAAAACCGGGGCAGACAACAAGACATCCATTTGCACGGTATTTGAAGCGTATTGGCAGAAAGACGACGAGTTCCACTGGTCGTTCCATATAGCGGCGGACCGTTTTCTCCGTAATATGGTGAGGGCAATCGTGGGAACTTTGCTGGAAGTGGGAAGAGGGAAAAGAAGCGCGCAGAGCATCGCGGATCTAATCATCGAAGGGAGCCGGTGCAGTGCCGGCGAAAGCGTTCCGGGGCACGCATTATTTCTTTCAAAAATCGAATATTTTAAGTAAATTTGCGCGATTTGCCCGAGAGGGCTTGAACCGATAATCAAAAAAGAAAAAATATGGTTGAGACACAGTCAATTTCCATCCTTGAGATGGCGACTAAAGGCGGTTGGATTATGATAGTCCTTCTGGTGCTTTCGATTATAGCACTTTACCTGTTCGGGAAGAAATTATGGATGATCCTGTCAGCAGAAAAAATCGAGAGCAATTTTCTGAATGACATCAGAGACTATCTCGCAGACGGGAAAATCAAATCCGCCAAAACACTCTGCGGCAAATTCGATACACCCGTAGCCAGAATGGTAGAGGCCGGAATCGACAAAATAGGTCAGCCGGTTTCCGACATCCAGGCTTGCATGGACAACGTGGGCAACGCCGAAATATCCAGACTGGAAAAAGGACTCCCTTACCTGGCAACCATAGCCGGAGGTGCTCCTATGCTCGGATTCCTGGGTACAGTGACAGGTATGATCAAGGCATTCTTCAATATGGCCAATGCCGGAAACAATATCGACATCTCACTGTTGTCCAGCGGAATATACGAAGCCATGGTAACCACCGTAGGCGGTCTTATCGTTGGTATTCTGGCTTATTTCGGGTACAACATCCTGTCGGCAAAAGTGTCTGACGTCGTATCCAAAATGGAGAACACAAGCATAGAATTTTTAGAGATAATCGGCGGAGAAAACCACGAAAACAAATAAGATGGCTCTTAAGAAAAATACCAGACCTGACCCGAACATGTCCATGTCCAGTATGACGGACATAGTGTTCCTTCTGCTCATATTTTTTCTGGTGACATCCACGCTGGTCAATCCGAATGCCCTCAAGCTTCTGCTTCCTAAAAGCACCGGACAGGTAAGTGCCAAAGCTACCGTATCCGTGTCCATAAAAGACTGCGGGGACGACAAGTACACTTACCATATCAACGGAGACAAACAAAGCATAGCCTTCGATCAGGTGGAAGACAGTCTCATAGAAAAACTATCAACGGAAAGCGAACCAACATTTGCAATATATTCAGACGAAAGCGTGCCCATCAAAGAGGTGGTGGCCGTAATGAATATCGCGAAACGCAATCATTATAAAGTCATTCTGGCCACATCACCGGAATAGCAGAAAGAATGAACGAAAAAAAGGCATACCTTAAGATGAGGGAGAATTCTTCCCGGAAGTCGAGGATAGTGGGAATATCCTTGACTGTTCTGGTTTATGCCATTATGATTCCCCTGCTTTCCTTCAAAGGGCTCAGTTATATCTATCCTCCACCGGAAGAGACCTCTTTCCTTTTGGATTTTTCCACCGAACTGGAAGAGATAAAAGCGGATTATGGCAAACAGCCCCGTTCCGAGGAAGTAGATTTGGAAAAGCCTGTGGAATTGGTCCAGAAGAGTGAAAGCCCGGTGGAAGCGCCCACAAAGGTGCAGCCACAGGAAAGCCAACCCGATGATTTCGGAGACGTGGACGTGCCTTCTCCGGAACCTCCAAAAGCGGAAATCAACAAGAAGGCTTTGTTTCCGGGGATGTCGAAAAAGCCTGCCGACAACACATCGGCACATGCCGCCAGCACATCCACCCCTACATTCAAAGCCGGACAGACTGACGGGAACACGGCCAACAACACCATTACGGAAGGCCGTTCAAACGCACATCTTGAAGGCCGGGAAGTAATAGGCGGACTTGTAAAACCTAACTACAAAGTGCAGGAAAGAGGACGTGTCGTGGTGCAGATATGGGTAGACGTTTATGGCAACGTAGTAAATGCCATAGCCGGAATGCCTGGCACTACGGTCAACGACAAGACATTATTGACTGAGGCGAGGAACGCAGCGATGAAGACCCACTTCAGTAAACTAGATAAAATAACAGAAACCACTCCTGAAAGACAGGAGGGAACAATCACTTACATTTTTGATTTAAAGTAATGGAAGATTTTTCAAAAAACGGCCGCAAACTTAGACCAAGGAAAACAGCAGAAGGCCCAGCTTACAGCACTTCACCATCATTTCACCGTGAAAGAAGCTCACGTCCTTACGGGCAGAGCAGACCTTACAATTCCAACGGTGATTACTCTGAACGTCGCCCTCATGGCGAAAGAGGTTCACGCCCACAATCATCTGACCGTCCTCAAGGCGGACGCAGATTTGACGCCGGTAACCGCTCCAATGAAGGATACCGCTCAAATGAAGGTTATCGTTCAAACGAAGGATTCCACTCAAATGACGGATACCGTTCAAACAGCGACAATCGCCGTCAAGGTGGTGGCTATCATGCTGACAACAGGCGCCCGAACACTTTCAGCAAAGGGGGATTCCACAAACCGGGCAACAACAAGTCAGGCTATGGAAAACCAAGATTCAAAAAGAATTACGGCCCATCTGCATCTGAAGAGGGCATCAACAAGATGCTGAGCAGAAAACCTGTCATCTCAGAGATGCAGAACAATTCCGATAACGATTACGTAAAGACACCTATTCAGGAGGAAGTTCGTCTGAACAAATTCATCGCCAATTCAGGCGTATGCTCCCGCAGGGAAGCCGACACGCTTATCCAAGCCGGCGTAGTGACCGTAAACGGAGAAGTGGTAACCGAACTTGGCACTAAAGTCAACATATACAAAGACGAAATCAAATTCAACGGAGAAAGGCTCAAAGGTGAAGAGAAAGTATATCTGGTAATGAACAAGCCTAAAGGATATGTCACCACCGCCAGCGATCCTCACGCCGAGAAAACCGTAATGGAACTCCTGAAGGGCTGCACATACAGGGTATTCCCTGTCGGACGTCTTGACAAAAACACTACCGGTGTGCTTATGTTCACAAATGACGGGGAATTGGCGGAGAAACTGACCCACCCTTCATATGACAAGAAAAAGATATATCAGGTCAATCTTGACAAACCGCTTCAGCAGGAAGATCACGACAAGATACTCTCCGGAGTTGAGCTTTCTGACGGACGTATCGCCGCTGACGAACTCGAGTTCATCGATGCTGACGACCACAGAAAACTTGGCATAGAGATACACTCGGGAAGAAACAGGATTGTCCGCAGGATTTTCGAATCTCTCGGATACGAGGTTAAATCGCTGGACAGAGTATACTTCGCAGGCCTGACTAAAAAGGGACTTAAGAAAGGCGAATGGAGAAGGCTCTCCGAGGGTGAAGTCAACATACTCAAAATGGGAGCGTATGTTTAAATCCGGATTTGTAAACATAATCGGTAACCCGAATGTAGGGAAGTCCACGCTTATGAATGCGATGGTAGGGGAAAAACTCAGCATCGTGACAGCCAAGGCGCAGACTACAAGACATCGAATAATGGGGATAGTGAACGGAGAAGACTACCAGATAGTCTACTCCGACACCCCCGGTATACTGAAGCCGAATTACAGGCTCCAGCAGGACATGGTTAATTTTGTAGACGCCGCCATAGGCGATGCCGACATTATTCTCTATGTCACCGATACTGTTGAAAAATCTGATAAAAACAGCGAATACATTGACAAACTTTCCAAGCTCACCTGCCCGGTGGTCATAGTAGTCAACAAAATAGACATCAGTGATCAGGCAAAAGTGTTGGAGTTGCTCTCCTATTGGAAAGAAAAAGTACCCTCTGCGGAGATCATTCCGGCCTCGGCACAAGAAAGGTTCGGTCTCGAAAAGATACTTTCCACCATTATAGAAAAACTGCCGGTATGCCCGCCTTGGTATGACAAAGACGCCTTTACGGACAAAAATCTCCGATTCTTTGCTGAAGAGATAGTCAGAGAAAAGATTCTTCTCAACTATAAGGAAGAAATCCCCTATTGCTGCCAGGTACAGGTGGAATCCTTTAAAGAGGGGCCTGAACGATATGATATCAGCGCTGTAATCTATGTAATGAGGGATTCGCAGAAAGGAATCATTATCGGGAAGAAAGGAGCCGCGCTGAAAAAAGTGGGCACTGCAGCCAGAATCGACATGGAAGATTTCTTCCAGAAAAAAGTTTTCCTGCAGCTTTTCGTAAAAGTATCTCCTGACTGGAGAGAAGACAAGAGGGAACTTCGCAGATTCGGATACGAAGAATAAAAAGACAAATATGAGTGAGGAAATAGAAGATATCGACCAGGAAATCATTCCCACAGACGAAGATACTCAGGGAGAGGGCAAATTCGAAAAACTTCTGGAAGGCGACGCCAAGAAATACAAGCTTTCCGGAATGTTCAAGGATTGGTATATAGATTACGCGTCCTATGTAATACTGCATCGTGCGGTTCCGCACATTATAGACGGTCTCAAACCTGTTCAGAGGCGCGTCCTGCATGCCATGTATAAAGTGGACAACGGCTCTTACACCAAAGTGGCCACTCTCGTGGGTGAAGCCATGAAATTCCACCCTCACGGAGACGCCTCCATCCTGGGTGCCATGGTTCAGCTCGGGCAGAAGGGATTTACCATAGACTGCCAGGGTAACTGGGGAAATATCCTTACCGGCGATGCCAATGCCGCTCCCCGTTACATTGAAGCCAGGCTGTCGAAATTTGCCAAGGAGGTCCTGTTCGACCCTCGTATCACCAAATGGATGAACAGTTACGATGGGCGTAATCAGGAGCCTACCGAACTGCCTGTCCGTTTCCCTCTGCTGTTGGCCCAGGGAACGGAAGGAATTGGCGTGGGAATGTCTTCAAGAATTCTTCCGCATAACTTCAACGAACTCATAGACGCCTCCATAAATATTCTCAAGGGAAAACCATACGAGATATACCCTGATTTTCCTACCGGAGGTTATGCTGACTGCTCAAAATATATGCAGGGCAAGCGTGGAGGCTCGGTAAAAATTCGCGCGAAAATAGAAAAGATAGACAAAAACACAGTCGCCATTACCGAGATCCCGTACAGCAAAACCACAAGCATCCTGATAGATTCCATAACAAGGGCACGGGAAAAGGGGAAAATCAAGATCAAGAAAATAGATGATATCACAACAGATAAAGTAGATATCATCATACATCTTCCTGCCGACGTGTCTCCGGACAAGACCATAGACGCACTCTATGCCTTTACCGACTGCGAGACTACGATCGCCCCTAACGCCTGCGTTATCGTGGACAACAAACCGGCGTTCCTGTCCGTACACGACATACTGGAATACAGCACGGAGCACACCAAACAGATTCTGCTCTCCCAACTGCAATACAGGATGGGTGAATTGGAAGACAATTGGCATTACACCTCACTCGAAAGGATTTTCTTCGAAAACAAAGTCTATAAGATTCTGGAACGTCAGGATTTCGATAGCTGGGAAGCGCAGAAAGGCGCGATCCTCACGAAGATGAAAGAATTCGAGTCCAGCCTTAAGCGAGCCATAACGATGGAGGACATAGACCATCTTGTAGACAAGCCTGTGCGCAAGCTTTCAAAATTCGACACCAAGGCCATAGACGAGAAGATCCTCTCCATAGAAAAGGAGATGCAGGAAATCCAGAACAATATGGACAGGATAGTCGACTACACCATAGACTGGTTCCAGCATCTCAAACAAACCTACGGCAAAGATTTTCCTCGCCGCACGGAGCTCACCGGATTTGAATCCATCGCCGCGAACAAGGTAATCAGCAACAACGCCAAACTTTATGCCAATTACGCCGAAGGTTTCGTGGGGATAAACCTCAAAAAAGACGACGGTGTACAGTTCGTCTGCGAATGTTCCGACCTCTCGGAAGTCATTATCATACGCCGTGACGGAGAATTTGTCGTATCCAAAGTGACGGACAAGGCATTCTTCGGAAAAGACCTGCTTTATGTGGGACTTTTCAACAGAGGTGACAGCCGAACCATATATAACGTCATCTACAGGGTCGGCAAAACAAGCATTTACTACGCCAAACGTTTTGCCATAACATCCATCACCAGGGACAAGACATACGATATCACTACAGGGGAAGACGGATCTCAGATTGTCTGGTTCACGGCCAACGGCAACGGCGAAGCGGAGACAGTAAAAATACAGCTGCGACCTAAGGCCAAATTGAAAAAAACGACCCTCGAGTATGATTTCAGCGCGCTCGCGATAAAGGGACGGGGCTCAAGAGGAAATCTTGTCAGCAAGAATCCTATCCATAAAATAACGCTCAAGTCTGCAGGCGTATCGACCATATCAGGAAAGGACATATGGTACGACTCTGATATCCAGAAGCTCAACGACGAACAACGCGGACAGTACATAGGAGAATTCCGCGCAGAAGACAAGGTATTGGCCATCTTCCGCAACGGTACTTTCTACACTACATCATACGACGTATCAAACCGTTATCCGGGAGATATACTGAAGATAGAGAAATTCGATGCGAACAAGGTCTATACCGCACTTTACTACGATGGAGCAAGCAAGACGTACTACGTGAAACGCTTCTCTTTCATTCTCAGCGACAACACTCCTATGAGCTTTATTTCAGACGGAGCGAAATCACGGCTTGTAGATCTCAGCGACGACTTCTACCCGAGATATCAGGTGACATTTGCCGGCAAATCCGAACATAGAGAGCCGGAGATCATAGAGGCGAACGAGTGGATAGGCAAGAAAGGAATCACGGCCAAAGGTAAGAAGTGCCACGAAAGGGAAATAAAGAAAGTGGAATTCGTGGAACCGTTGCAAAAAGAGCCGGAAGAAGTAGAAGAAGAGACACAAACCATTATAAATCTGGAACCTATCGTCGAGATTCCGGATGAAAAGGACTACGACGAGACACAAGAACCGACATTGTTTTGATAGTTTGTCTGACAGGATTTATGGGAGCCGGGAAAAGCAGCGTAGGTGAAAGAACCGCCGCTTTGCTTGGCTGCGAATGGGTGGATCTGGACTCTTATATAGAGAAGAAAATCGGACTAGACATCCCGGAGATTTTCGATTTGCACGAAGAGAACGGATTCAGGGCGATAGAAGCGGAGGCGCTCAGAGATGTAATGGTGATGCATCTGCTGACCCACACCGACGTAGTGCTTTCACTTGGAGGAGGAACGCTTCAGATAGGTGCACTGCGGGATTATATACTGGAAAACAGTCTGTGCATATTTTTGAAGGCTTCCCCTGAAACTTTGCAAAGAAGGCTTCAGGAAAGCGAAGTGAGACGTCCGGTTCTTGAAGGAGATGCAGATTTTGAAAAACTGCTCTCAGAAAGAGAAAAAGCCTACTCGCTAGCCCACTGGACCATACAGACAGACGATTTGAATATAGAGCAGACGGCACAGAAAGCCTGCGACATCATAAAAAGGGAGTTGATTGATGACAAAAGAGTGTAAATGGGTATTGAAAGAGCCCTCTGACAGCGAAAAAGTCGAAAGACTGAGCACAGAAGTGGGGATAGACAAGATTCTGTCCGACCTTCTGATAAAGCGCGGTATCGAGACTTTCGAGCAAGCCAGAGCCTTTTTCCGTCCTGACATAAACAACCTTCACGATCCTTTCCTCATGAAGGATATGGATGCGGCAGTGGAAAGACTGCGCAAAGCCATAACCTGTAAGGAAAAGATAATGGTGTATGGCGATTATGATGTGGACGGGACCACTGCTGTCGCCCTGCTGTACTCATTCATAAGCCGTTTTACTCCACTGGTGGAATTCTACATCCCGGACAGATATGATGAAGGCTACGGAGTATCTGAAAAAGGTATCAACTTCGCCAAAGAAGAAGGAGTATCCCTTATAATCACAGTAGACTGCGGAATCAAAGCCGTAGAAAAGGTGGCATTGGCCGCTTCACTGGGGATAGATGTCATAATATGCGACCATCACCTTCCGGACGAGAAACTTCCGGAGGCTGTAGCTGTACTGGACCCTAAGAGAGAAGATTGCCACTATCCGTTCGACGATCTGTCCGGATGCGGGGTGGGATTCAAACTGTGCCAGGCATATTCACTTAAATTTGACATTGAATTTGAGACGCTTCTGCCTCTTCTGGATCTTCTGGTGGTCAGCATAGCATCGGACCTGGTAAGCATGCGTGGCGAAAACAGGATTCTCGCCTACTACGGACTGAAGATTCTGAACGAACATCCGCGCCAAGGACTTTCCGCCATAATCGAACTGTCCTCCCTTGAACCTGGACACCTCACGATAGATGACATAGTGTTCAAGATAGGACCAAGAATCAACGCTGCAGGACGAATGGATACCGGAAGACTTGCCGTTCAGCTACTTACCGCTACAGACAAGATGCAGGCGATGAAGATTGGCGAGCAGATCAACAATAACAACAACGAGAGGAAGAGCATTGACCGGGAGATCACCATGGAAGCTATTGAGATGGTGGAGAGCGGGAAAGCATTGGCATTCAAGAATGCAACTATCGTTTATAATCCTTCGTGGAACAAAGGCGTGGTGGGGATCGTGGCATCGCGCCTGGTCGAGGCCTTCTATAAGCCGACTGTCGTTCTCACCAAATCCAACGGTTTTGTGACCGGTTCAGCACGAAGCGTGCAGGGATTCGACCTGTATTCTTCTATTGAAAGCTGCGCGGATCTTCTTGAAAATTACGGCGGGCACGTGTACGCCGCCGGACTTACGCTCAAAGAGGAGAATGTGGAAGAATTCGCTAGAAGGATGGATGATTTCATAGACGGAAAAATTACATCACAGATGACAACTCCCATCATAGAGATAGATGCCAAGATAAATTTCAACCAAATCACCCCTAAATTCTTCCGTATCCTGAAGCAGTTCCAGCCATTCGGACCGGGGAATACCAATCCTACATTCCTGACAGAAGAGGTGTGCGATGAAGGTAACGGCAGAAAAGTGGGAGCTGGGGGGAAACATCTCAAACTCGACCTCATACAGGAAGACTACTCCCGCGCCATTCCGTCTATCGCATTCAACAAGGACGAATTTTACGACTACATACGGCAAGGGCAGCCTTTTGACGTATGTTACTCTATCGTCGAGAATTATTATAGAGGAAACAGCAGCATACAGCTCAGAATACGTGACATCAAAGAAAGAAAAGAAGAAATAATATAAATATGATACAGGAATTCAGTGAACAGGAGCTTATCCGCAGGGAATCCCTTGCAAAGCTCAAAGAATTGGGTATTGACCCATATCCTGCAGCTCTTTACCCGGTCAATGCGACAGCCGCACAGATAACGGCGGAGTATGACCCGCAGAAAGGCAATTTCGCAGACGTGTGCATTGCAGGACGCATCATGAGCCGTCGTATTATGGGTGCGGCTTCATTTGGAGAACTTCAAGATGAAAGCGGACGTATACAGATTTACGTAAAAAGAGACGAAATCTGCCCCGGCGAAGACAAGACCATGTATAACACCGTCTGGAAAAAGCTTCTGGACATAGGTGATATCGTCGGAATCAAAGGATTCGCATTCTATACACAGACAGGTCAGCTCAGCATACACGCCAAAGAGCTTACCGTCCTCAGTAAATCGCTTCGCGTGCTTCCTATAGTAAAAGAGCTTGACGGTCAGGTATTTGATGCATTTACCGACCCGGAACTGAGGTATCGTCAGAGATATGTGGACCTTATAGTGAACCCGTCAGTAAAAGAGACTTTCATCAAAAGGTCCCAGATCATAGCCACTATGAGAGAGTACTTTAACGAGGCTGGCTGCCTGGAAGTGGAGACTCCTATTCTTCAAAGTATTCCGGGAGGCGCTACCGCCAGACCTTTCATCACCCATCATAATGCTCTCGACATTCCACTTTATCTTCGCATAGCCAATGAGCTTTACCTCAAAAGACTCATAGTGGGCGGATTCAGCGGCGTATATGAATTTGCCAAAGACTTCCGTAACGAAGGTATGGACAAGACGCACAATCCTGAATTCACGTGCATGGAGATATATGTCGCGTACAAGGACTATATCTGGATGATGGAGTTCGTGGAGAAGATGCTCGAAAAAGTATCCGCCAAAGTCAACGGAACCACCAAAGTCAAAATCGGCGACAATGAAGTGGACTTCAAGGGCCCATACCGCCGTCTGCCTATACTCGAAGCCATAAAGGAATATGCCGGAGTGGATGTCAAGGGAATGGACGAACAGGCGCTTCGCAACACCTGCAAGACCCTGGGAGTGGAGGTTGAACCTTCTTGGGGGAAAGGCAAGCTTATCGATGCCATCTTCGGAGAATTCTGCGAAGACAAACTCATACAGCCTACCTTCGTAACAGACTACCCTGTAGAAATGTCTCCCCTTACCAAAAGACACAGGGAGGATCCGACACTGACCGAGAGGTTCGAGCTGTTCGTATGCGGCAAGGAATTGGCCAATGCCTACTCTGAGCTTAACGACCCTATAGACCAGCTGGCCAGATTCGAAGAACAGGCGGCGCTCAAGAGCAAGGGCGATGACGAGGCCATGTATATAGATATGGATTTTGTAAGGGCACTCGAATATGGTATGCCTCCTACCTCAGGACTGGGAATGGGAATAGACCGTCTAACAATGTTTATGACAGGTCAGACCACTATTCAGGACGTTCTGTTCTTCCCTCAGATGAGGCCTGAAAAAATGAACTGAGAGCTTTCCTCTTAGATTCTTTTAAGACTTTAGAGTTGCGTTTCTCAACCAGAAGCGCAACTTTTTCTTGTGCACCCATAAATGTAAGGTTCAAAGCCATGGCGCCCCCGAGGATGGCACACAGATAACACCCTGAAGACACCTGCATAATTATCCCACCCACAGACAGAGCATTAAGTCCAGTATAAAGAACCGCTCCCGCAGGGTCCTCCGCATAAAGAAATCCGGCAGGGACGAGAAAAGTAAGAAACATCGCCGCCCATCTGCTTTTCTTTTGAATCCGCTCACACGCAGGATTGATGTCTACCTCCTGCAGATAAGAAAACGCCCGGTCATAATCTTCAAGCATATATGCAAGATACGCTTTCCGAACGCAAAGGCTGTCTCTCTGTTCTCCTGTCAACGAATATGCCCTGACCCTTTCCAATGTAGACAAAGCCTCGTGATACTGCCCCATCCCACATAGAATCTGAGCCTTAGAGAAGACTGCGTCGTTGAACTCCTTCGGATTATCTGCCAGGTAAGCCTGTTTCTCATAGAGAGCTGCGCGAAGATACTCCGAAGTCTGGGCGTTAACGGAAAAGGTTACGCACAGGATAATGGATGTAAAAAACAATTGTTTGATTCTGAGCATCTTTTAAATATGAATTATACAGACCTACAGAGATATAACTGCCATAGATATTACTTAAGTGAAGAAGCGAAGCTATCGAGGTGAACAAAATCGTGCGCCAATCCCCTCTTCCATTTTTTATCCAGCTCTCCGCCGCAAAACCAGCAAATGAACCGACCAAAAGAAAAGACGCAGCGCCCTCCCCGTAATTTCCGTTATATATTTTGCCAAGCCCCGGGACTACTGCAGACAATCCGGCAGCCACCCACGGGCTCCTTCGGGAAGACCCGAAACGCTCGGAGCATATTTTGTCCATTATTTTTTCTCCCTGTGAAAGGGTATAATTTTCATATGTAAAATCTTTGGCATAAACTTGATAGCCCTGATAGTCATCTTGAAGAAGACTCAAAGCCGCAAGCTCATATGACCTTAATTCCCCTTTCGCTCCATTGTACGAGAGAAGCATAGATTTGGCTGAATCATAATGACTGGCATAGGCGTCGCAGGCGGCATTCAAAAAAACGGATGGTTCAAAATATACAGATCCGAGAGTAACTCTTTTAAAGGACTCCGCCGCATGATTCAGATCTCCCGCAGTATACAGCGACAGCGCCTTATAATAATGCAAAGTATCAGAAGGCGCGAATCCCGATGCATAAAGATAATACACGGCATCACGGGAGAAATTGTTACCCAGAAGGTATTCGACAAATTCGACGTCAGAATTTGTGAAAGGAGTGTGCGTGGAGTCCTGCGCAAATTCTCTCAAGTCGAAAGAAGAAAAATTCAGTCCATAAGGAAGAGGGCCGAAGAAATCCTCGTGAATCAATCCGTCTTCGCGAAGATAATGATTGCTTGCCAGTCCTATACGGGTGTCCCTTGTCATTCTGTCTGTAGTCCCAAGAATGGCGCTGAGCGGGCCCTTGTTTTTCAAGGCCTGCTTGAAATATTCCGCGTGGGAAGGTGTAAAGCGGGAAGAAGAAGGAATCTGCGCATATGCAGATACCGCTAAAAAACACAGGGCAAAACCCGTAAGAAGAATTCTACGGTTCAAGAGTCTCATTTCTGGGTGGCAGGAGCCATATCCAATGGCTTGGCATCCTCCGGGACGGCAAAATCGAACTGAGAATCACTGCCATCCAAGCTTATGTTTGAATAAATCGTCCGTATTATGGTGGAATCTTGGGCGGAATTGTATACTATCTCCGTATTTCTGCACGGAAATGGTGTATACCCTACATTTTCATATCTCGTGTAATATACCTTCACCAATATATGCCCGTCTTCCGTGAGCGTCGCACTATAAATGGGCAGATAATCCTTATTAAACACTATCTCGCAATATGCCGGAAGATCTGCCTTCACGCCCTTATAAGTCTTTTTAACAAGACCGTCGGGAAGTCTCTGCGTAGTTTGAAGTTTATAGCCTGAAAGAGAAACGCCAAGATCATCAAGCAGACGTCCGGACAGCAACAACGAAAGAGGCTCGTCCTTGGATGTAATATTTGCCGAAGTGTCCACAAACACCTCATTGGTGGATGGAAAGTAGAACTTGCTCTCTCCTATGATGTTGGTCTCCATCACATACTCGAATGGAGAATGGAAATAAGCCACCAAGCGTCCATTGTTGGAACAATAGACGCTCTTGGTGACTGTGGTCACATTACCTCCGGAAACGGTCTTTACCTCAACGTCCGCGGACACCCTGCGCTGAGCAGATGCCTCCACGCACAGAAGCAGAAAACCTGCCAGAAGTATATGTTGTAAAAGTTTCAATATACTAGATCATATTGAGCAACATCCACCAGTGTGGGTTATTGCAATACTGGCTGATATCTCCGTCAACGACACCGATAAGCAGACATACGAAGTCAACGAGAGAAACGATACCGAAACCACCGACTGTGATTATCTGAAGGACAACTGTCAATGCAGATGTACCAAGATACATACGGTGAATAGCAAGCCAGCTTGTAGGCCAGAAGAATGAAAGAAGGCAAGCTATGATAGGCTGAGGAGCCTGACCGATTTTGACAGATGCGTCTGTGGCACCTGGAACGGCAGCTTCCAATGTCATAGGGGTTACTTCTGTTGCATTCTCGATAAGTGCGTCGATAGCATTCTCATCGATAGAGTAATTAGCTGCTGATGCAGCGAGGCCAAGGCCAAGAACGGCAACAAGGCAAAGAACGAATTTCTTCATTTTACTTTTGGTTTTATTAATAAAAGGTTTTATTCACAATTTGAGCAAATATACTTATTTTTGTTTAAAAGTACACAATGATGGAATCATTTATCTCAAGCGCCCATAATCCTAAGATTAAGCAGCTCAATCTGCTACAGCAGAAATCCTCCGAGAGAAAAGCCACCGGAATGTTCGTGGTGGAAGGCAAAAGAGAGGTTCTGCACTGTCTTGAGGGGGGCTATGATATTGACACCTGCTTCTACTGCCCGGAATTTCTTGGAATCGGAGAGAATACCGATATCATGCTTCGCCTTCCTGATTCAGTCCGCCGGTTCGAAGTGTCTTCGGAAGTATATAATAGAATTGCATATAGAGAAAGTACAGAAGGTATTGTCGCAGAAGTACGTACTCCACAAAAGACTCTTTCGGACCTGTCCCTGGGAGATAATCCCCTTATCATAGTGCTCGAAAGCGTGGAAAAGCCCGGGAATCTGGGAGCTGTCCTTCGAAGCGCGGACGCCGCCGGAGCGGATGCTCTGATCGTATGTGATCCGCTCACCGACCTGTACAATCCCAACCTCATCCGCAGTTCCATCGGAGCGATATTCACAGTTCCGTGCGTGGCCTGCACCTCGAAGCAGTGCATAGATTTTCTCAAAAGCCGTGGCATACAGATACTCTCCGCCCAGCTCCAGGATTCGCATCTATATTATAAATACGATATGACGCGTGGCACCGCCATCATTATGGGGACCGAATCCACAGGGCTGAGCGACATATGGAGAGAAGCGGCTGACGCGCACATACGTATTCCAATGCTGGGGAAAATGGACTCTCTCAATGTCTCAATCAGCGCAGCCATCCTTCTTTACGAAGCTGTAAGACAAAGAACCGAATAATCATGAACAGATACGCTCTCATAGGATATCCGATTCAAGGTTCGCTCAGTCCTACGCTCTTCCAAGCGGCCTATCACGGAAAAAAGGATTACGATCTGATAGAATATGCAAATTTTGAGAAATGCATCCACACGTTTCTCGACGGGCCCTACAGGGCGATAAACATCACTGCACCATTCAAGGCAGAGGCTCTGAAAATATCTGATTGGGCCGACAAGTCCGCCACAGAATGCAGCGCAGCCAATATTCTCGTCAAATGCGGAGGCTCCCTGAAAGCTTACAATTCGGATTTCCTTGCCCTTCGGCACCTTCTCAAAGACGCAAAAGATGTAACTGTAATAGGAGGAGGAGGCGCAGGAAGAGCCGCTCTGCAAGCTGCAGAATCTCTGGGGCTGAAAACCGGAATGCTGCATCACGACGAACTGCTATACAGCATTGAAGCCGACACCGTCGTGTTCACTCTGCCGCGGGAAGTGGAAGGAATACACAACATAAAATGCCGCACACTTATCGAGGCCAATTATAAAACCCCTTGCTGCAAAGCCTTGGCAGGCATTGAAAACTATATCCCGGGGACGCATTGGCTTGCTTGGCAGGCAATACTCGGATATGAGATAATGACAGGCGAGAAACCTGACACAGAAGCTATTCTAGGCGCTATTTGAGCACGAGTTCAACCGGACAATGATCGGAACCGACTATCCCATTGTGTATCTCCGTTGAAAATATGCGATCTTTCAGAGCTTCGCTTACCAGAAAATAATCTATTCTCCACCCTACATTTCTCTCTCTCGCCCCTCCACGGTACGACCACCAGCTGTACTTTACGTCCTGCGGGTGCTGATAACGCCAAGTGTCCACGAAACCTGATGCGAGAAGCTCGGACATTTTCCCCCGTTCCTCGTCAGAAAAACCGGCATTGAAATGGTTCGTAGCCGGGTTTTTAAGGTCTATCTCTTCGTGTGCCACATTCATGTCTCCGCACACTACTACCCCCTTCTTCCCGGACAATCCTTTTAAATACTCCCTGAAAGCATCTTCCCACTGCATGCGATAAGCGAGCCTTTTCAGACCATCCTGAGAATTGGGCACGTACACGTTAACCAAGTAAAAATCGGCAAATTCAAGCGTAACGACCCTTCCCTCCATATCGTGCTGCGGATCGCCTATCCCGGTAGAAGAAGACAGCACTGGAAGTCTTGTATAGATGACCGTTCCAGAATAACCGGGCCTTTGAGCATAGTCCCAGTACGAAGTGTAACCCAAAAATTCAAGGTCTATCTGTCCTTTCTGAAGTTTGGTCTCCTGAAGACACACGCAATCGGCATCGAAGCCTTCGAAAATATCGCAAAAGCCCTTTCCTACTATGGCACGAAGGCCGTTGACGTTCCAGCTGACCAGTCTTACAGGCTCCATTCCGCTCCGTCTTTAGTATCTTTCACTTTTATGCCCAATTTATTAAGGGTGTCGCGGATATGATCAGACGTAGCCCAGTCCTTATTGGCCTTGGCAACAGCTCTCTGCTCAAAAATCATCTGCATGAGACCGTCGATAATCTCAGTATCGGCGCCCTCTGCGCTTTCATCCTTAAGGCCAAGCACCCCGAACACTATGTCGTCGTAAATTTGCACAAGGGTCTGAATGTCTTCCTTGGAGAGCGTAAGCGAACCGGCCTTGGCACTGTTGATAATCTTCACGGCATCGAACAGGTAAGACAGAGTGCCTGGAGTATTGAGATCGTCGCACAGAGTATCGTACACACCCTCGAATACCGCCTTGACCTGAGGATTCGTCGCCACACACGTATCCGGAGCTACCCCGGCAGGCAAGGTGCCATATTCATACACAGGAGCTTTCCTCCCGGTCAATTCATAAAGAGTGTGCGCAGACTGAAGAAGCTTTTCAAGGCCTTTCTGCGCAGCCTGAAGAGCCTCGTTCGAGAAATCAAGAGTGCCACGATAATGAGCCTGAAGAATAAAGAAGCGCACCGTCATAGGGCTGTATGCCTGAGAGAGTTTCTCGTGCTCGCCGGAGAACATCTGCGGGAGCGTTATAAAATTCCCCAGGCTCTTCCCCATCTTCTGACCGTTGATGGTAATCATATTATTATGCACCCAATAATGGACTCCTTCCGTTCCGCGGCATGCCACGTTCTGGGCAATCTCGCACTCGTGGTGCGGAAACATCAGATCCATTCCGCCTCCGTGAATGTCGAATTCCTCGCCAAGATACTTCTCTCCCATCACCGAACACTCAAGATGCCAGCCCGGGAATCCTTCGCTCCAAGGTGAAGGCCAATGCATAATATGCTCTGGTTCAGCCTTTTTCCATATAGCAAAATCGTACGGAGCACGCTTGTCGCTCTGTCCGTCCAGTTCACGGGTGCCTTCCAAGGTGTCGTCCAGATTACGTCCACTGAGCACGCCGTAATGGTGGGTTTCATTGTATTTCCTTACATCGAAATACACGCTGCCATTGCTGATGTAGGCATAACCGGCGTCAAGAATCTTCTTTACGGCTTCTATCTGTTCAATGATATGACCGCTGGCCCGAGGCTCTATGCTCGGAGGAGCGACATTGAGCTGTCGCATGGCCTCGTGATAACAGAAGGTATAAGTCTGTACCACTTCCATAGGCTCGAGCTGCTCCAGACGGGCTTTTTTTGATATCTTGTCCTCGCCGCTGTCAGCATCGTGCTCAAGATGTCCCACATCTGTGATATTACGAACATAACGCACCTTGTAGCCCAGATGAGTGAGCAGTTTGAACAGCAGATCGAAGGTTATTCCCGGACGGGCATGTCCGAGATGAGCCTGACCATAAACGGTAGGTCCGCAGACATACATACCCACACGGCCCGGGTTTATGGGTTTGAACACTTCTTTCTGGTGACTTTCCGTATTCGTTATGCGCAATACTCTCATATCTTCTCGATTTAGTTGACTAATTCCCTTTTGCTGACATCTGGCATTTTCCAAGAAAAATCCATCCTCGGAAAGTCAAATGGCATCTTCGGCGACGAAGATACGAAATTTATTGCTATCTTCGCGCCGTGATTTTAAGCGGAAAAGAATTATCAGATAATATCAAGGCCCAGCTCGCTGAGCAAGTGGCCACCTTCCCTTCCAAATACGGACGAGTGCCGCATCTGGCTGTCGTTCTGGTGGGTGATGATCCGGCCAGCGCGAGTTATGTCAGGAGCAAGGGAAAAGCTTGCGAAAAAATTGGCATACAGAATACTACCGTGCATCTTCCAGCTGATACTCCGGAAGAGACGCTTCTGGAACAGATCAGGCTCCTGAATGAAGATGAGGGCGTGGACGGGATACTGGTTCAACTTCCGCTGCCATCTCACATTGACGAACTGAAGGCCCTTTATGCTATAGCCCGCGAAAAAGATGTGGATGGATTCCATCCGGAGAACGTGGCCGCACTCTGGCGCCGGCGTACTGAACCGGAGACGAACCCACAATACTGCGTTCCGTGCACCCCGAGAGGAATAATCCGTCTGCTGAAAGCGGCAAATGTCGAAATATGCGGTAAAAACGCCGTAGTCGTAGGCCGAAGCAACATCGTGGGTCTGCCTACCGCCAAACTGCTTCTTAATGAGAACGCCACGGTAACCATCTGTCACTCACATACTCAAGACCTTGGAAGCATCACTGCGAAAGCCGATATTCTGATAGTGGCAGTGGGATCACCGAAGCTTATCAAAGCCGATATGGTAAAAGACGGCGCCGTAGTAATAGATGTCGGGATAGACCATATCGACGGGAAACTTTGCGGAGATGTGGATTTCGAGGAGGTTCAGGCTAAAGCCAGCGTCATCACTCCAGTGCCCGGAGGGGTAGGCCCGATGACAATCTGTTCCCTGATGGAAAACACCATCGACTGCTTCATCAACCGCCAATAAGCCTCACCCGGCACAATTCCCCATTATCCGCTACCGGAATTACACACTTTTAGTCCAGCTCGGCGAAAACGGCGAGATGATCTGACGCACGGGCCGCATCGAAAGTCTCTGTACTTTCCACGACGCCACTGTTCAGACAGGTCACACCGCTGCCTTTCAATGTAAAAATATAATCGATGCACTTCGTAGGACTGTCGCTTGGGTATGTGGCCTCCGACAGACTCACCTGATCCCAAAATTCTCTAAGAAATTCCACTTCCTTACTTTCCGGAGTACTGTTAAAATCTCCGCACAAAACCACGACCTTACCTGTCTCTTTCGCCAATTTCATCAGGGTAAAAGTAATCTGAACGCACTGCAGGGCCCTGGCCTGCTCCCCTATATGATCTATATGAGTCACGGCGAAGATAATATCAGGAGTCTGCGCGATGCAGAGTACCCGCTGTTCAGCACCGTCCGCCTTTTCAAGATTGATTACGTCCGTGCATATGACGGGATACTTATCCTTAATAAGCATTCCTATGCCATACTTTCCGCCCTGAAAATCCAGAGCCGGGGCGAAAACTGCCTGATAGCCTCCCTTCACTTTCGAAGACAATTCCGCCAGCTGGTACCGTCCTCCGGTTCTGACCGTACAGCTGTCCAGTTCGCACAACCCGACGAAGTCCGGCTGCCTTTCCGAAAGCATATCCGCTATCATCTGTGTGCAGTCCTGCCCAGATTTCGTAAAAGTTCCTACATTATAACTTATCACCTTAATTCCTGACCTGCAGGAACATAATGCCATAGAGGCTAACAAAAGGACAATCAAATATTTCCTCATACGCAAATTCATTCTTACAAATTTACTATAATTCCTTAACTTTGAATTATGGAAACAAAACGACTTGAGAGCCTGGATGCGTTCAGGGGATTTGATATGATATGGATTATGGGGGCGGCCTCCATAGTCGTCGCACTGTGTTCACTTTTTCCGGGAGGAGCAAACTGCCCCCTGGCCCGACAGATGGAACACGTGGAATGGAACGGATTGGCATTTATGGACCTTATCTTCCCGACATTTCTTTTTATCGCCGGCATTTCTTTCCCGTTCTCCCTGGCAAAGCAGAGAAACCTGCATCACAGCAACCGCGCCATACACCTGAAGATTCTTTGCAGAGCACTTGCACTGGTACTGCTAGGCATCATATATAACGGACTGCTGGGCCATCTGGACTTTGCGAACGCCAGGTATTGCAGCGTACTCGGAAGAATAGGACTTGCCTGGATGTTTGCAGCCTTACTTTTTGTGCACTGCAGCAAGAAGGCCAGAATCTGGATATGCGGTCTTCTTCTCATAGGGTATTACCTGCTGCTGCGTTTCGTCACTGCCCCGGGAGCGCCGGACGGAGCGGACCCGTTTTCGCTGGAATACAATCTAGCCGGATACATAGATTCTCTTTTGATGCCCGGTAAACTTTATCTTGGCACCTTTGATCCGGAAGGTTTGCTGGGACTGATTCCCGCCACCGCAACTGCCATGATGGGCATGTTTACTGGAGAATTCGTGAAAGACTCCTCACAAAACGGAAAGCAGAAGACCTGCACTATGATACTTGCAGCCTTCGCTCTTCTAGTCGCCGGATTGATATGGAATTTTTTCTTTCCCATCAACAAAAACCTTTGGAGCAGCAGTTTTGCTCTCGTCGTAGGGGCCTACTCACTTTTCGGATTTGCAGTATTCTACTATATAATAGATGTACGCGGACTCCGCAAATGGGCTTTCCCGCTCAAGGTGATAGGAATGAACTCCATCACCATATACCTGGCCATGAATTTCATCAATTTCAAGTTTACGGCAAGTCAACTTCTCCAAGGCACGATAGACCACCTGCCCAGCAAAGAAGCAGGCACACTGCTTCTCGTAGTCGGGATATTTCTTCTGAGATGGGGATTTCTATATTTTCTCTATAAGAAAAACGTGTTCCTTAAAGTCTAGACATACTCCTTTATCTCCTGCTCCCTATCAAGCGGGCAGACGAGGATACGTCCATCTTTAACGGCTATTATATAATCCTTAAGACCTACGGCGATAAGCCTTTGGCCATCTTCAATCGCGCACATGCAGTTCTCGCAGTCGTGAAGCTCTATGCTTCCCACGTTTCTTCGGAATTTTTTCAGAGACCCCCATGTGCCGAGATCGCTCCATCCGAGATTTTCCGCAATCACATAAATGTGATGGCTCTTCTCCATCACGGCGTAGTCTATGGATATCTTTTCACAGGTAGGGAAAAGTTCTTCCAGTTTCTCCTGTTCTTTTTCCGTATAAAGATATGGCTGCAACTTGTCCATCACCTCGCTGATCTGCGCGGCGTGAACCTTAATTTCCGACAATATGGTGCTTACCTTCCAAACAAATATTCCGGCATTCCAAAAATACATCCCGGATGAAAGGTATGATACGGCCGTATTGAAATCAGGCTTCTCGCAGAACTGTTTAACCTTGACGACTTTACCGCTTACGGCTTTATCTGCGCAGATATAGCCGTATCCTGTTTCAGGTCGATTAGGCTCTATCCCTACGGTAACGATTCGAGGGTTCTTGCTTTTTCCCACGAAGTCTATAGCCTTGCCTATTATCTTAGTGAATTTGTCTTTTTTCAGGACGAGTGCATCAGAGGGGGTCACCACGACAGTAGCATTAGGATGATGCTGGGCGATCTTTCGACAAGCGTAAGCAATACAAGGCGCCGTATTCCTTCCTACAGGTTCAAGCAGAATGTGTTCCTTCGGAATGGACGGCAACTGTTCATGCACTATTTCAGAATAATGTTCAGATGTAACCACCCACATATTCTCCACAGGACAAAGCGGAAGAAAACGCTCCACCGTCATCTGGATAAGAGACTTTCCCTGTCCAAGAACATCCACAAACTGTTTCGGAAGATCCGGAGTGCTCAAAGGCCATAGTCTGGAGCCAACTCCCCCGGCCATTATAACTATCTGTATATCAGCCATCAGTTATCAAGTATCGAATAAACGGAATTATTGCTCTTGTACTCAGGGACTATCTCCTTCATCTTTCGCACTGTCTGCATAGGGTCATAAGAACCGGCGGTCTGAATCAGGTCATCCACCATCTTGCTGACTTCGGTAAAATCATATTCCCTTACTGTGGCTATACGTATTTTTTCGTGGAATGAAGGCTTTGTAGTCTCTTTCTCGTTAAGCAATTCTTCGTAAAGTTTTTCTCCGTCACGAAGACCAGTGTACTTTATCTCCACACCTGTCGCCCCGCTGAGAGTTATCATACGCTTTGCCAAATCCGCAATACGTACAGGTTTTCCCATATCGAAGACAAATATTTCTCCGCCATTGCCCTTGGTCGCGGCTTCAAGCACCAATTTGCAAGCTTCAGGAATCAGCATAAAATAACGGATAATGTCAGGATGTGTTACCGTGACAGGTCCACCGGCCTCAATCTGCTTCTTGAATATAGGGATAACCGACCCGTTGGACCCGAGAACGTTTCCGAATCTGGTAGTTACAAACTGCGTATTGCCTTTCACCTTTCCGTCTCTTTCAGCATTATTAAGGCTCTGGACATAAATCTCGCATATACGTTTTGAACATCCCATCACATTGGTCGGATTTACCGCCTTATCGGTAGAAATCATCACGAACTTCTGTACGCCGAATTCAACTGACAGGTCCGCTATGTTTTTTGTTCCCCTGATATTGTTATGCACTGCCGTACACGGATTATCTTCCATCATAGGCACGTGCTTGTACGCTGCTGCATGGAAAACATATTCAGGCCTGAAAGAGGAAAAAAGAATCCTCATTCTGGATTTGGAATCTATCGAGGATACGATGATATGGGCCTTGATGTCAGGAAACTCTTTTGCCATCATCAAGCGTATATCATGCTGCGGGGTCTCCGCCTGATCGAGAAGGACCATCTCCGAAGGATGGAACGACGCTATCTGTCTGACCAGTTCACTTCCTATACTGCCGGCTGATCCCGTGACAAGAATTCTCTTGCCACAAAGCGAGCTACAAACAGAGCCCAAATCCACCTGAATCTGTTCCCTCGGAAGAAGATCCTCAATCTTAACGTTTTGAAGATGATAAGAAGACTTATGTTCACTGTCATCAGAAAGACGCAACTCAAAAAGGAGCTTGACTCCTGCATCTATAATCGAATTATGAAAACTTTCATTGGCGGTTACTTCTTCTACCCTGTTCGCCGGAATCAACACCGCTTTAATCTGCAGTTTCTTCAGTATATCAGTAAAATTAGACTGGTAAGCAAATACCTTAACACCTAACAGAGTCTCGGGTTTGTTTTTCACCCCTTCCTGCGCTATGAAACCCAAAACATTATATCGGGCCGGCTTATCACTTCGGACTCTCTTGCCAAGAGACACGCCGCCGTCGCCAATCCCGTAAATAAGGACATTAGCCGCACTCTCCGTTCGGAAATTGTCATACAATATCTTCACCCCCACTCTCATCGCCCACATAAGTAACGTAGCCGAGAGGACCGCCGTTATCAGATATCGGATGTTGAATAAGAATTCAGACGGGCAGGCAAAAAGAAATTGTAGAAAATAGCAGCAGATGGCCGACAAAAGAGACGCAAGCCCGACTCTTTCCAAATCTTTGAAAGAAGAATATCGAAGTATGCCCTGATATGTCTTGAATATGCGGAAAAATACCAGGTGAACCACAAGGATTCCAAGCATTGACCACAACAGCGGCCATGGATGCATAAGAAACTCTGTTCTTCCTGAATAGAAAAAATACGTTAAAAAATAGGAAACCAGTACGATGATGCAATCCAAGAAAAGCACCATCCAATGCGGCAGTGTCTTCTTGCTAAAGTACCAGTTTGTCAAAGAATATAAATTTTTTTCTTTTTTCATGCTTGGCAGATCTTACTTGCTAGACCATACTATGCAAAGATAATAGAAAAAAAAAAAATAGAAGAGGATTTCCTTAATTTTTCGGAAATCCTCTTCTATCTAAGTATTTAGACTAATTTCTAAAGTTCGTTAAGTTCGGCTACAGCCTCATCTTTCCGTCCTACCACTATATCCTGGTAGTCCTTAAGACCAGTTCCTGCAGGAATCAGATGTCCACAGATGACATTTTCCTTAAGTCCTTCCAGATGGTCCACGCGTCCGCGTATAGCCGCCTCGCTGAGCACCTTGGTAGTCTCCTGGAATGAAGCTGCCGAGATAAAGCTGTTAGTGCGGAGCGCTGCACGGGTGATACCCTGAAGAACCAGCTTTGCCGTAGCAGGACGAGCTTCACGGGCAACCATAGGTTTCAAGCCCTGACGAGAGAGTGAATCATTCTCGTTACGAAGCTCCCTTACGCCGATAACATCACCCTGAGAATATCTCTGTGAATCAGCTGCGTCCTCGATGTAATATTTACCGTAAATAGCATCGTTTACATCCATGAAACGCATCTTGTCCACAAGCTCCTCCTGAAGGAATTCAGTATCACCGGCATTGGTAATCTCCACCTTGCGCATCATCTGACGAACGATAATCTCAAAATGTTTATCGTTAATCTTCACGCCCTGCAGACGGTAAACGGCCTGAACCTCGTTCACAATATATTCCTGAGCCTTTACAAGACCGAGGATATTGAGAATGTCAGAAGGTGCGATTCCACCATCTGAAAGAGGGGTACCTGCCTTGACATAATCGTCTTCCTGTACAAGAATCTGCTTTGAAAGCGGAACAAGATAATGCTTCTCGACACCTGAGCGGTTCTTTACGATTATCTCGCGGTTACCTCTCTTGATTGTACCCATTATAACTTGTCCGTTGATCTCAGAAAGAACTGCCGGGCTGCTGCTTGGATTACGGGCTTCGAAAAGCTCCGTAACTCGAGGAAGACCTCCGGTAATATCGCTTGCCTTACCGAATGCACGAGGAATCTTGATGATGATGTCTCCAATCTTGACATCCTGACCATCCTCTACCATTACGTGCGCACCTACAGGGAGGTTATACTGCTTGATAATGGTACCGGTAGCGTCGACGATATCGACAGATGGGCTCTTGGTTCTATCCTTGGACTCGATGATGACCTTGTCGTTGGACGTAGAATATTCGTCAGCGGAATCCTTACGGAAAGTAACACCCTCGATCATATTCTCGAACTTAAGGGTACCTGCAACCTCCACAATAGTGGTGGCGTTATATGCATCCCACTCGCAAATACGATCTCCCTTGCTTACCTTGTCACCGTCCTTGAAATAAAGAACAGAGCCATAAGGAATATCATACTGAGAGAATGTGATTCCCGTATTTTCGTCTACGATACGAAGTTCGGTCATACGGCCGACAACTACAGTCTGTACTCCATCTTCGCTCTCGCGCTCGATTGTACGAAGTTCGGAGAATTCAAGACGTCCGTTATATTTGGAATCTATGCTTGAATCAGCACCCGATGAAGATGCAGTACCTCCGACGTGGAAAGTACGGAGAGTAAGCTGAGTACCAGGCTCACCGATAGACTGTGCGGCGATGACTCCGACCACCTCTCCCTTCTCAACCATACGGCTGGTAGCAAGGTTACGTCCATAACACTTCGCGCATACGCCTTTCCTGCTCTCGCAAGTAAGTACTGAACGAATCTCGACGCTCTCTATAGGCAGAGAATCGATAAGCGAAGCCTGAGCCTCACGGATTTCCTCTCCTGCACGGATAATCAGTTCCCCAGTAAGAGGATTGAAGATATCGTGAACGGAAGTACGTCCGAGGATTCTCTCGCCAAGTGATTCGACTACGGTATCCTTATCCTTGATGGCTGTTGCAACAAGTCCGCGGAGAGTTCCGCAATCGTCTTCAGTGATGATGACATCGTGTGATACGTCCACAAGACGACGGGTCAAATATCCTGCATCTGCAGTCTTGAGGGCGGTATCGGCAAGACCCTTACGTGCACCGTGCGTACCGATGAAGTACTCGAGCACTGTCATTCCCTCCTTAAGGTTGGAGATAATAGGGTTCTCGATAATGTCCGCTCCGGAAGCACCGGCCTTCTGAGGCTTGGCCATCAAACCACGCATACCGCAGAGCTGTTTGATCTGCTGAGTAGAACCACGGGCACCTGAATCAAGCATCATATATACAGGATTGAATCCCTGCTGATCTGTAGAAATCTGCTTTCCTACTATCGCGGTAAGATTGTTATCCACCGCAGACCAGAGGTCAACGACCTTGTTATAACGCTCCTGATTGGTAATGAATCCCATAGCGAAGTTACCCTTAATTTCCTCGATCTTCTTATAAGCATCGTCTATAAGGGTCTGCTTCTCGGCAGGGATAATCACATCGCCCAGGTTGAATGATATGCCGGCACGGAATGCCTGGTAGTAACCGAGGTTTTTGATATCGTCCAGGAATTTGGCCGTACGGGTAACTCCGGTATACTTGATGACGTCCGTAATGATGGTACGCAGAGGTTTCTTACCCAGAAGCGTGTTGACATAAGGGACTTCATCAGGAACATATTGATTGACAATAATGCGACCTGCTGTAGTTTCTACAAGCTCATATCCCTTGGTAAGATCCTGTTTGTCCTTAGGAAGGCGAACCTTTATAAGGGCATGCATATCTATCTTCTTCGCATCATATGCTATAATGACATCCTCCGGACCATAGAAGCACATCCCCTGTCCCTTTGCATCAGGACGGATCTTGGTGATATAGTAAAGACCGAGAACCATATCCTGTGAAGGCACCGTAATAGGAGCTCCATTGGCAGGATTAAGAATGTTGTGGGAACCGAGCATAAGAAGCTGGGCCTCCATTATGGCAGCATTGCCAAGCGGAAGGTGTACAGCCATCTGGTCTCCATCGAAGTCGGCATTGAATGCGGTACATGCAAGAGGATGAAGCTGTATGGCCTTACCTTCTATCATTCGAGGCTGGAAAGCCTGAATACCAAGTCGGTGAAGTGTAGGGGCACGGTTGAGAAGAACCGGATGGCCCTTCATCACATTCTCCAGAATATCCCATATGACAGGATCCTTGCGGTCTACTATCTTCTTCGCAGACTTGACGGTCTTTACGATACCTCTCTCGATAAGTTTGCGTATGATGAACGGCTTGTAAAGTTCGGCAGCCATATATTTAGGCAAACCGCACTCGTGCATGTTAAGTTCAGGACCTACGACGATAACCGAACGTGCTGAATAGTCGACACGTTTACCGAGAAGGTTCTGACGGAAACGTCCCTGCTTACCTTTAAGAGAGTCAGAGAGAGATTTCAGCGCACGGTTCTGCTCGCTCTTCACTGCAGAAGATTTCTTTGAGTTGTCAAAGAGACAGTCAACAGCTTCCTGAAGCATACGCTTCTCGTTACGGAGAATAACCTCCGGTGCCTTTATCTCTATGAGTTTCTTAAGACGGTTGTTACGTATGATAACCCTTCTGTAAAGGTCATTGATATCCGAAGTGGCGAATCTGCCGCCATCAAGCGGAACCAAAGGACGAAGATCCGGCGGAATGACAGGTATCACCCTCATCACCATCCATTCAGGACGGTTCTTGCCATTTGACTCCTGGAACCACTTGACAATCTGAAGACGCTTCAGTAGTTCTGCCTTTCTTTGCTGTGAAGTCTCCACAGAAAGTCTCTGGCGAAGTTCCTTTGCCAGTTCTTCTACGTCGATTTCACAAAGAAGGTCATATATTCCTTCAGCTCCCATTTTGGCCACGAACTTGTCAGGGTCAGAATCAGGAAGATACTCATTGCCTGGAATACGGCTGAGAACATCCAGATACTCATCCTCTGAAAGAAGTTCCATCTTGGCCACTCCGCTGTTACCCGACTTTACTACGATATATTTCTCATAGTAGACTACAGCCTCGAGCTTCTTGGCCGGAAGACCAAGCAAAGCGGAAATCTTATTCGGAGCACTCTTGAAGTACCAGATATGTGCTACAGGTACAGTAAGAGTGATGTGTCCCATTCTCTCGCGACGCACCTTCTTTTCTGTAACCTCAACATTACATCTATCGCAGACGATACCACGGTAACGGATACCCTTGTATTTGCCGCAATAGCACTCATAGTCCTTGGTAGGACCAAAGATCTTTTCACAGAAAAGACCGTCTCTCTCCGGCTTATAAGTCCTGTAGTTTACAGTCTCAGGCTTCAAGACCTCTCCGCAGGAACGTTCAGTGATGTCCTCCGGAGAAGCCAAAGAGATGCTGATTGTCTGGAAATTGCTCTTAACCTTTGTTTCTTTATTATTGAAAGTAGGCATATTTCTATCTAATCAAAATTACGTTAATTAATCCAGTGTAACCTTAAGTCCAAGACCTCTGAGTTCGTGGAGAAGAACGTTCAAAGACTCAGGAATACCGGCAGGTGGCATAGGGTCACCCTTGACGATAGCCTCGTAAGTCTTGCTTCTTCCTGTCACATCATCGGATTTGACAGTAAGGATCTCCTGAAGAACATTGGCTGCACCGAATGCCTCGATTGCCCAAACCTCCATCTCTCCGAAACGCTGTCCACCGAATTGAGCCTTACCTCCAAGAGGCTGCTGCGTAATAAGCGAATAAGGTCCGATAGAACGTGCATGCATCTTGTCGTCGACCATATGACCAAGCTTGATCATATAGATGACACCGACAGTTGCGCACTGGTCAAAATAATCTCCGGTACCACCGTCACGAAGCTGAGTCTTGCCATATCTTGGAAGACCTGCCTTGTCTGTCAGGTCGCAGATTTCTTCAAGGCTGGCGCCGTCGAAGATAGGAGTTGAGAACTTCAGGCCAAGCTTCGCTCCTGCCCAACCGAGAACGGTCTCGTAGATCTGACCGAGGTTCATACGGCTTGGCACACCAAGAGGGTTAAGAACGATATCCACCGGTGTACCGTCTGAGAGGAACGGCATATCCTCCTGACGTACAATCTTAGCCACAATACCCTTATTACCATGGCGTCCGGCCATCTTGTCACCGACAGTAATCTTACGCTTTTTAGCGATGTAGACCTTCGCCAACTGCATGATTCCATTAGGAAGCTCATCACCGACTTTGATCTTGTCAATCTCACGCTTGCATACGGCCTCTTCAGTCTTGACTGCAAGGCAATAATTGTTGATAAGATCACGTATCATCTCGCTGTTATGCTCGTCTGAGGTCCAATTGCCGGAATTGATATTCTCGTAATCGATACCCTTCAGAACATCTGCAGAGAACTTCTTGTCCTTGGCGATTATCTCGACACCATAAAGGTCAAAAACTCCGCTGCTCTTACGATTCTTGGTCAGTGCGATAAGCCTCTGGAGGAAATCGGTACGCAGGCGCTCAACCTTCTGCTCGAATTCTGCCTGACGGAGGCCAATTCTGGTCTGCTGGTCAGCTTTTGCCGCTGAATTCTTACGGCCAATCTTCTCGGTCGGCTTAGAATATAGAGCTGTCTTTACAACTGTACCGCTAAGTGAAGGATTAGCCTTGAGGGACGCATCCTTGACATCGCCGGCCTTGTCACCGAAGATAGCCTTGAGGAGTTTCTCCTCAGGAGAAGGATCACTCTCTCCCTTAGGTGTAATCTTACCTATCATAATGTCACCCGGCTCGATATGGGCACCTACCATGACAATACCATTCTCGTTCAGACGTTTTGTGGCATCATCACTGACATTAGGAATATCAGAGGTGAGTTCCTCCGGACCGCGTTTGGTCTCACGAACTTCAGTAAGGTATTCATCCACATGGATAGAAGTAAGAATATCCCACTTCACCATTTCTTCAGAAAGCACGATAGCGTCCTCATAGTTATATCCCTTCCAAGGCATGAATGCAACCATAAGGTTACGTCCGAGAGCAAGTTCTCCACCTTGTGTGGCATATCCTTCCGTGAGGACCTGTCCTGCGTGTACCCTGTCACCCTTACGTACAAGAGGAGTAAGGTTGATGGTGGTACTCTGGTTCGTACGACGATAGTTAGGAAGTTTGTAAACGGTCTCTTCTGAAGAGAAACTTACAAATTTCTCGTCGTCCGTAAGGTCATATTTGATTCTAATCTCATTGGCATCCACATACGATACAGTTCCTTCACGCTCTGCGATGAACTGTGTACGGCTGTCTATGCAGACTCTTTCCTCAAGTCCGGTACCAACGATAGGAGACTCCGGTTTGATAAGAGGAACAGCCTGACGCATCATGTTCGCACCCATAAGTGCACGGTGGGCATCATCGTGCTCGAGGAACGGAATAAGTGAAGCGGCGACTGAAGCCATCTGGTTAGGAGCCACATCCATATAGTCGACTTCCTCTTTTGTGACTACAGGGAAATCGGCTTCAAGACGGCACTGTATACGGTCAGCGAGAATATTGCCCTCGTCGTCCATCTTTACATTTGCCAATGACACCCTCTTGTCTTCCTCCTCCTCAGCGCTCATATAGCTGTAGCCGGTATCAGACAGGTCCACCTTACCGTTTTCTACGTGACGATAAGGAGTCTCGATGAATCCGAGAGAATCTATGCGGGCATATACACAGAGAGACGAGATAAGACCGATGTTCGGACCTTCCGGCGACTCGATAGGACAAAGACGTCCATAATGCGTATAATGCACATCTCGAACCTCGAATCCCGCACGATCACGACTAAGACCACCAGGACCAAGCGCAGAGAGACGTCTCTTATTGGTAAGCTCGGCCAACGGGTTGGTCTGATCCATAAACTGAGACAACTGGCTGGTTCCGAAGAACGAATTGATGACAGAAGACAGAGTCTTTGAATTGATCAGGTCAATAGGCTTGAACTGCTCTGAATCCCTGACATTCATACGTTCGCGGATAGTACGTGCCATACGGCTCAGTCCGACGCTGAACTGATTGGCAAGCTGCTCACCCACTGTACGGACCCTACGGTTGCTGAGGTGATCGATATCATCTACGGTAGCCTTGGCATTGATAAGCTGGATGAGATACTTGATAATCTCTATGATATCCGTATTGGTAAGAACGCGGGTCTGCGGATCTATGCTCAGGCCTAATTTCTTATTGATACGATAACGTCCGACGTTGCCCAAATCATAACGCTTTTCAGAGAAGAAGAGCTTGTCTATGACGTCACGCGCGGTATTTTCATCAGGTGGTTCAGAATTACGGAGCTGTTTATAGATATAGCTGACTGCTTCCAATTCTGTATTTGTAGGGTCCTTCTGAAGAGAATTGAAGATTATGCTGTACTCTGCGGTACTTGCTTCATCTTTCTGAAGAAGGATGGATTTTGTATCTGTATCAAGGATAGCTTCGATGGAATCATCGTCAAGAACCTCCCCGCGTTCTACGATAGGATTGGTTCTTTCAATAGGAATAACCTCTCCGGTATCCTCATCTTCGAAATCTTCAACCCAAGTCTTAAGAACCTTAGCGGCGAGTTTACGTCCTTTGTTTGCCTCAAGATTCTCCCTTGTAACCTCTATTTCATCAGCAAGATTGAAAATATCGATAATGTCCTTATCTGAATTATATCCAATAGCTCGGAGAAGAGTGGTGACAGGAAGTTTTTTCTTGCGGTCTATATAAGCATACATCACATTGTTGATGTCGGTGGTGAACTCTATCCACGAGCCCTTGAAAGGAATGATACGCGCAGAATAAAGTTTAGTACCGTTAGTATGCATACTTTGATCGAAGAACACACCCGGAGAGCGGTGCAACTGAGAAACGATGATACGCTCCGCACCATTGATGACGAATGTGCCCGCAGGAGTCATGTAAGGGATATTGCCCAGGAATACATCCTGTACCATGGTGTCAAAATCCTCATGCTCAGGGTCTGTGCAAGAAAGACGAAGCTTCGCCTTCATTGGCACACCGTAGGTTAGGCCTCTTTCGAGACATTCTTCGATAGAATACTGAGGGGGATCGATAAAGTAATCGATAAACTCGAGTTTATAGTTGTTCCTCGTATCCTCAATTGGGAAAATTTCCTGGAATACCTGATAAAGCCCCTCGTTCTTTCTGTTCTCCGGGGTAGTCTCGAGCTGGAAGAAATCCTTGAATGATTTCAACTGAACCTCAAGCAAATCAGGATAATCCAATATTTTTGATGTGGCGAAATTTATGCGCATTGAGAAAAAAACTTTTAATACGGAAAAAAGGTTTAGAGCCTATTACCCCAGCTCTAAACCTGTTGTGTTCCCTTTTAAGCAGGGAAGGGGCTGGACTTACTTAAGTTCAACCTCAGCACCAGCCTCCTCAAGAGTAGCCTTGAGTTGCTCTGCCTCTGCTTTAGAAACCTTCTCCTTAACAGTTGAAGGTGCACCGTCAACGATGTCTTTTGCTTCCTTAAGACCAAGACCAAGAGCCTCTTTGATGACCTTGATAACCTGGAGTTTTGCAGCACCAGCTGCCTTAAGAACAACATCAAACTCGGTCTGCTCAGCCTCAGCTGCTGCGCCGTTACCACCTTCAGCAGCAACTACAACTGCTGCAGCGGCTGGTTTGATACCATAAACTTCCTCGAGAACCTGTGCAAGTTCCTGTACGTCTTTTACAGAGAGGTTTACCAACTCTTCTGCAAGGGCTTTAACATCTGCCATAATTATTTATATTTTTTAATTGTTAATATTACTGATTAATTTTTTCATCCTCTGCTTTTCCTTCAGCAGCATTCTGAAGAGCAGAAACCACGTTGCGCATAGGAGACTGGAGGAGAGCGACAACATCAGCGATGAGTTCGTCCTTAGTCTTGATAGCTGCAAGCTGATCGAGTTTGTCTGCGCCAAGATAAGCACAGCCCTGTACATAAGCACCCTTTACCTCAGGTTTTGTGAAACCTTCTTTGCGAAGTTTCTTGATAAGCTTGCCTGGAGCGGCAGGAACATTGGTGTACATTATGGCCGTATTGCCTACAAGAGCAGCTGTAAGAGAACGGATCTCTTCATTCTCGCTTGCGGAAATAACGTGATTGAAAAGAGTATTTTTTACAACACAGAGTTTGATACCCTGATTGAAGCACTCACGACGAAGCTTGGTAGTCTGACCTGCAGTAAGTCCCGCGATATCTGTGATATAGAAATCAGGATATTCGCCAAGTTGAGCTGAGATGCTTTCAATAATTTGATTTTTAAGTTCTTTCTTCATAATATTGAATTTTTACTCAGCACCGTTAAGGAATGCCTTCAAGTCAATTTTAATACCTGGGCTCATAGTGCTGCAGATAGAAGCTCCGAGCATATAAGTGCCTTTCAAAGACTGAGGTTTCAGTTTGCTGATAGCGTTAAGTACCTCTGCGGCATTCTGAGCGATCTGTTCAGGAGTGAACGAAACCTTGCCGATAGCCGTATGGATAATACCTGTCTTGTCAACCTTGAAGTCAATCTTACCACCCTTTACTTCCTTTACGGCAGCACCTACTTCCATAGTTACAGTACCGGTTTTTGGGTTAGGCATAAGTCCGCGAGGACCCAAAACCTTTCCGAGAACACCGACTTTACCCATAACGGAAGGAGTACAGATGATAACGTCAACATCAGTCCAACCATTCTTGATTTTCTCGCAGTAATCGTCGAGTCCTACGTAATCTGCGCCAGCGGCCTTAGCCTCTTCCACCTTGTCAGGAGTACAGAGAACAAGGACACGTACAGTCTTACCTGTTCCGTTAGGAAGAGTAACGACTCCACGAATCATCTGGTTAGCCTTACGTGGGTCAACACCGAGGTTGACTGCAAGCTCAACTGAAGCGTCGAATTTGGTGTATGAAACACCTTTCAAAAGACCACAAGCCTCAGAGAGTGTATATGCCTTTGATGGCTCATATGTAGCCAACGCAGCTTTTTGATTTTTTGTTAACTTACTCATAATAGCGCTTGGATCGTTTAAATATCTTTAGGAAATTCTCCTGTTACGGTGATACCCATACTTCTCGCAGTACCTGCAACCATCTTCATAGCAGATGCTATAGTGAAACAGTTGAGGTCTGGCATTTTGCCTTCTGCGATCTCCTTAACCTGATCCCAGGTAATAGAAGCCACCTTGTTACGGTTTGGCTCGCCGGAAGCGGTAGTGATATGAGCTGCTTCCTTAAGTGATACAGCAACTGGAGGCTGTTTTACTTCAAATGTGTATGACTTATCATTATAGACTGTGATAACAACAGGAAGAATCTTACCTGCCTGCGCCTGCGTAGCTGCATTGAAAGCCTTGCAGAAATCCATAATGTTAAGGCCCTTTGAACCGAGAGCCGGTCCTACCGGAGGTGCTGGATTAGCAGCTCCACCTTTGATTTGAAGCTTGATATATCCGGTAATTTCTTTTGCCATAATACTTTGTTATTCTTTTGTTACTTGTGTAAAGCTGAGCTCGAGCCCTGTTTTTCTGCCGAAAATAACGACACTGACTTTAACCTTGCTCCTGTCTTCGAGAATCTCGTCGATAGTACCGCTGAATCCGGCAAAAGGACCATCAATAATCTTGACGGATTCGCCGACCTCATAGTTGACTACTGTTTGAGCAGCACTGTCTGCATTCTCATCCTGAATACCAAGAATCATCTGAGCTTCCTCGTCACGAATAGGGACAGGAATTCTTTCAGTTTGAGTTCCAATGGTCCTCTTTTCTGTCAAGAACCCTGACATTCCAGGGACCAGATTGCGGATAATATTCTCAAGTTTAGCGCAAAGCTCGCACTGAATCAGGACATAACCAGGATACAGAAGCCTGTCGGCAACTGCACGTTTTCCGTTTCTGGTCACGATTTCCTTCTTTACCGGTACTAGAACCTGTGCCACCTGTTCGGTAAGGCCGCTATGCTCTATTTCCTTTTGGAGATATTCTGCAGCCTTTTTTTCTTTTCCGCCCGCTGTCCGCAGAACATACCATTTCATTTCGCCCATAGAAGTACGATAATTACAATGTATAGATAACAGACATCAGAGATTGGAAAGCCAAGTCTATAAGCCAGAGCACAACCGCAAGGATAACAGTAGTGACCATGACAAGGATAGCAGAACTCTGAAGTTTGCTCCAAGACGGCCACGTAGTCTTCTTAGTCAGCTCTACAAAAGACTCTTTAATTGAATTTGTAAACTTACCCATCTTTACATTTAATGGACACGACAAATTGGAAGCGGGGAGTCGTGTCTGTTAAACAATAATCAAAGCGTAACCTTTGATATTTGCAGGGGAAGCAGGATTCGAACCCACATCGACGGTTTTGGAGACCGCTGAACTACCCTTGTTCTATTCCCCTAAAACGGTGGACTCCCCTATTTGCGGAGAATCCACCTATTATTAGGACTGATTACTCAACGATCTTGGTAACCTGACCAGCACCTACTGTACGACCACCTTCACGGATAGCGAAACGGAGACCTTCATTAAGTGCAACCGGAGTAATGAGTTTAACGTCAATCTCTACGTTATCTCCAGGCATAACCATCTCAACACCTGCAGGGAGAGTAATCTCACCTGTTACGTCAAGAGTACGGATGAAGAACTGAGGACGATATTTGTTGTGGAATGGAGTGTGACGACCACCCTCTTCTTTCTTGAGGACGTAAATCTGTCCGAGGAAGTGAGTATGAGGAGTGATAGAACCTGGCTTAGCGATAACCTCACCACGTTTAACATCCTTCTTATCGATACCACGGAGAAGAAGACCTACGTTGTCACCGGCTTCACCCTGCTCGAGGAGTTTACGGAACATCTCGACACCTGTAACGACTGTCTGCTTAGGCTTATCGCTGAAACCAACGATTTCTGCAGGATCGTTAACGTGGATAGTACCTGTCTCGATACGGCCAGTAACAACAGTACCACGACCGGTGATAGAGAAGATGTCCTCGATAGGCATAAGGAATGGCTTCTCGTTCTCACGAACTGGAAGAGGAATGTATGTATCAACAGCATCCATAAGCTCCATTACTTTCTCCTCCCACTTTGGCTCTCCGTTAAGAGCACCAAGAGCAGAACCACGGATTACAGGAGCGTTGTCGCCATCGAAATCGTACTTGTTAAGAAGGTCACGAACCTCCATCTCTACGAGCTCAAGCATCTCCTCGTCTTCTACAAGGTCAACCTTGTTAAGGAAAACGACCATCTTAGGTACGTTAACCTGCTTTGCAAGAAGAACGTGCTCGTTAGTCTGAGGCATAGGACCGTCAGTAGCAGCTACTACGAGGATAGCACCATCCATCTGAGCGGCACCAGTAACCATGTTCTTCACATAGTCGGCGTGGCCAGGACAATCGACATGCGCATAGTGACGATTGGCGGTCTGATACTCAACGTGTGCAGTGTTAATGGTAATACCACGCTCTTTCTCTTCAGGAGCGTTATCGATCTGATCGAAAGACTTAACTTCGCTCAAACCCTGCTTTGCCAAAACTGTAGTAATGGCAGCGGTAAGAGTTGTCTTACCGTGGTCAACATGGCCAATTGTACCAATGTTAACATGAGGTTTATCCCTCTTAAATACTTCTTTTGCCATAATATTATGTATAAAGTTATAATCTAAACTTACCTTTAATATAAACACAAAAAGAGCCGATGATGGGAATTGAACTCATGACCTCATCCTTACCAAGGATGCGCTCTACCCCTGAGCTACATCGGCAATCTTTGGAGCGGGGTAGGAGAATCGAACTCCCATTTCCAGCTTGGAAGGCTGGCATAATAGCCATTATACGAACCCCGCATGGAGGATTTACTCCTTTTGTGGTGGGCAAGGATGGATTCGAACCACCGAAGGTATAACCAGCAGATTTACAGTCTGCCCCATTTGGCCACTCTGGTACTTGCCCTTATAAATGCCAATACGCTTGGCTTAAGCGAGCCGATGGGGGGATTCGAACCCTCGACCCCGAGATTACAAATCACGTGCTCTGGCCAACTGAGCTACATCGGCAAAAATGTATTTCAATTTCCCACGGCTCTACCGAAAGGGATTGCAAAGATAATCAAGTTTTTCGAATTACAAAAATCTTTTACAAAAAATCACAACAGATTCCGCAGTTCCGCTTCGATTCCTTCTTTATCCAAGTGACAGAAATGCCGCTGTTCACTTTGAGACGCATGCAGAATAAACTCATCTGGAATACCGAGTCCGCGTATTTCAATCTTCGCCCCACACGCCTGCGCATATTCACAGACCGCTCCATATAATCCTCCCTTAAGACAACCGTCCTCAACCGTAAGAACAGCACTGTAATTGGCAAAAATCTCGTCCAAAGCACCGGTGTCCAGAGGTTTTAGGAAACGGAAATCATATACTCCCACGGCATCTTGGAAAGCCTCGGAGGCCTCCACGGCCCGATTGACACAAGGACCGAGAGCGACGACAGCCACCTTCCTGCCCTCCTTCAGGCAAACAGATTTACCTGAAGCGATTTCAGCATATGGTTGATCTTCCCACTTATGCCCCTCGGCCAGTCCTCTCGGATACCTTATAATGTATGGACCGGTAGCTGAATGCACCGCCATATAAAGCATATTCTTCAGTGCCAACTCATCAGAGGGCACAGCAATGACGCAATTAGGAATGCTGCGATAGGCCGCCATATCGAAAGCTCCGGCGTGCGTAGCGCCATCTTCCCCGACCAAACCTGCACGGTCAAAGCACAATACCACAGGAAGCCGTTGAAGAGCCACATCGTGGACTATCTGGTCATACGCCCTTTGAGAAAAGGAAGAATAGATATTGCACACGGGACGAAGACCGGCAGCGGCAAGACCCGCCGAAAACGTGACCGCGTGCTCCTCTTCGATGCCGACATCAAAGAATCTGTCAGGAAAACGAGTGGCAAACTCCGTCATGCCGCAGCCGCTCGCCATAGCCGGAGTAACTCCGACGATATCGGGGTCCGATTCCGCCAGATCGCAAAGCACCTTTCCGAACACGTCCTGATAGCGAGGAACCGCGTAACTGATTACTTTTCTTTCTCCGGTCTGCGGATCAAATTTACCCGGAGCATGCCAGACGCAAGGATTCTGCTCCGCCGGAGCATAGCCTTTACCTTTTGTGGTTATGCAATGAAGAATGCGCGGGCCCTTCAGATCCTTCAATTTTTTCAAGGTAAGAACCACCTGCTCTATATCGTTACCATTGACAGGGCCAAAATACCTCAGCCCCATAGCCTCGAAGATATCGCCGCCGCTGCCTGTCACAAGACGGGACTTGAGCGAACGCACCTCCCTCTGTATGAATCCCCTGAAACGGGTGTCACCTATAATGTCCCACGCGCGTTTTTTCAGCGAATTGTAGTTTTCACTTGTCGTAAAACGGAGCAGATGCTTATGAAGTCCGCCTACAGCCTTATCAATCGACTGATTATTATCATTAAGAATCACCAGAAGATCGGCCGCGCTCGCACCGGCATTGTTCAGAGCCTCATAGGCCAATCCTCCCGTCATCGCCCCGTCGCCAATGAGAGCAACGCTCTTATACGGCTCCCCTTTTATCCTGGCAGCTTCTGCAAATCCCAATGCCGCACTGATGGAAGTCGAAGAATGACCGACTCCAAAGGCATCCCACCTGCTTTCAAAGATGTTCGGAAATCCGCTAGGCCCGTCACTCTGTCTCAGTTTACGGAATTCTTCCTTACGGCCGGTCAATATCTTATGTGCATAAGCCTGATGACCCACATCTATCACAAACTTATCCTGCGGTGTATCGAAAACATAATGAACTCCGACTATCAGTTCCACGGCTCCCAGACTGGACGCCAGGTGTCCCGGATTTTCGGAACATACGTCCACCATATACGAGCGGATCTCCGCACATAGCTGGCGAAGCTGCTCCATATTTAATTTCTTTATATCTGAAGGAGTATTTATACTATCCAATAATTGCGACATAGAAGGCAAATTTACTGATTTATTTTCAGATAAATGTTTCCGGCAGTATCAATCTCCAAAAAAATCGGTAAATTCGCAATCCCTGTAGTGTATTCTTACTCCCAAAAATACTTGAACAAAAACTAAAAAAACATAATATGTCAGAAAAAATCTATCGTTTTATCAACGACAAGCCTGCTGCTAGATGGGCGGCGTTGATTCTTATCGCACTTGCGATGTTTTTCGGCTATATGTTCGTGGACGTGATGTCTCCTATCCAATCCTTATTGGAAGCCGAAAAAGGCTGGACACCTAACGTCTATGGAACATATGCAAGTTCAGAGTACATACTCAATGTCTGCGGATTCCTCATATTGGCGGGAATCATTCTGGACAAGATGGGTATACGGTTTACAGGTATTCTCTCCACCTCCCTTATGCTCGGAGGCGCAATCCTCAAATTCTACGCTGTCAGCGATCTGTTCGCAGGTTCAGCTTTCGAAGCATGGCTCAATTCGTGGTGGACAAGCATGCCGGGCAGCGCCAAACTCGCATCTCTGGGATTCATGATCTTCGGATGCGGCTGCGAGATGGCCGGGACCACAGTATCGAAAGCTCTTGCCAAGTGGTTCAAGGGTAAAGAAATGGCCCTCGCAATGGGCATAGAGATGGCTATCGCACGCGTGGGCGTATTTGCAATATTCTCCATAAGTCCTATCATCGCTGGTAAAATGGGCACCGTAGCTGCTCCGGTAGGGCTTTGTACCTGTCTGCTTCTCATAGGGCTCATCAATTTCCTCGTATTCTCCGTTATGGACCGAAAACTCGACGCGCAGCTCGCAATCGAGGGCGAAAAGAGCGAGGATGAAGGCGGAGATGAAGAATTTCAGCTCTCCGATTTGGGCAAGATTCTTACTTCAAAGAGTTTCTGGGTAGTGGCACTTCTGTGCGTACTTTACTATTCAGCCATCTTCCCATTCCAAAGATATGGAGCCAATATGCTTCAGTGCAATCTCAACGGATTAAGTGCGGAAGTGGCGGCCAAGATATTCAGGTGGTTCCCTATCGGAGCGGCGGTAATCACTCCTTTCCTTGGAGCCTTTCTTGACAGAAAGGGGAAAGGTGCCACTATGCTCGTATATGGAGCCTTCCTTCTGATAATCTGCCACCTGGTCTTCGCGTTCCTGCTTCCGGCAACAGGAAGCAAGATTCTGGCTTATGCAACCATAGTAGTGCTTGGAGTCAGTTTTGCTCTCGTCCCTGCCGCCCTCTGGCCATCAGTTCCTAAAATCATAGATGAAAAGATCCTGGGCTCGGCATACTGCCTTATTTTCTGGGTGCAGAATATCGGTCTTTGCTTCGTACCGAAACTTATCGGCAGCGTACTTGAAAGCTCCAACGCCAATAACCCTGCGGTTTTGGCCGCCAAAGAAGCCGGAGCATCTTTCATTCCTTATAACTACACCGTGCCGCTCGTGATCTTCGCCTGCTTCGGAGTACTCGCCCTTCTGGTAGCCCTCTACCTCAAGGTGCTGGACAGAAAAAAACATCTCGGACTGGAAGAACCGAACATCAAATAATTATCTTCCACAAAAAAGAAGGCTGCGGATTCTCTTCGCAGCCTTCTTTTTGATATCATCCGTTCCCATTAGAACGGGAGGTCGTCCTGTCCTTCGTCTACAGAAGGAGTCGGCGCTTCATAAACCGGTTTCGGTGCAGCCGCAGGAGCAGGAGCAGCCGTCTGGGAAGGCGCGCTGTGAACAGGTGCTGAAGCAGCGTCATCGCTTCTTCTTCCAAGAAGCTGAATAGAATCTGCCACGATCTCCGTCACATACTTCTTGACTCCCGACTGGTCTGTGTAATTACGGGTACGAATCTTTCCCTCAATGTAAAGCTGCGTTCCCTTTTTTACATAATTCTCCACAATATCGGCGGTGTTTCTCCAAGCCACGATATTGTGCCACTCGGTGTTCTCTCTCTGCTCGCCGTTGCGATCTTTGTATCGCTCCGTGGTAGCAAGAGTGAATGATGCTACTTTAGCATTCCCCTCAAGGTAACGGACATTAGGATCTCCCCCCACGTTACCGATCAACATTACTTTGTTCAATGACATAATTCAAAAAAGCAGGTCCTATATTATCAAAGCGCGTACGGCGGCCTGCATTTTCCGTCCGCACAATTATCAGCAATTCTTCTTTGAAAGCTTCTGTATCAGACAGACCAGCGCGCCACCCAGAAGCATAGCCACTATGGCCTGAGGTATCTGAAGTCCGTGTCCGGCCTGCTCAACCGCCTGTGCATCCGCCCACGGCCATACCTTCAAGAGTGTTCCTATCACAAAACCTATGAGCAGTATCATAGTAGGTCGCTCATAATGAGCCAGCAACCACTTCAAAAACTTGGAAAAAGCGATAATGCCTATGATGCATCCGAGAGCAAACGGTACAAGCACGGACCAATTCAGGTCAGTCACATCCAAAGCAGCCATCACGATATCATAATTTCCGAATATCTGAAGAAGAAAACTCCCGGATACTCCCGGAAGAATCATCGTACAGATGGCGATAGCCCCGCTGACAAAATAGAACCACGCTGTCTGTGGGGTTTTTGTGGGAGTAAGGAAGCAGAATGCCAATCCCAAGCCGAAGCCAATCACAAGCACGAGAACATCTTTTAACTTCCATGCCTTTATATCATACAACATATAAAGAGTCGAAACTATGATAAGGCCGAAGAAAAACGCCCAAGTAACTACAGGATATTCTACCAGGGACCACGTTACAATCTTGGCGAAAGTCAGTATGCTGACCACAAGACCGACAAAAAGCGCCGTCAGAAAATTTCCGTCAACCTTTTTCCACCACGTGGCAAGATTACCCTTGAACAGTTCCTTCCAGATGCTAGGAGTAGCGAAAGCGCTTATGCATGCTACCAGGCGGGAATAAATGCCGGTTATCAAGGCAATCGTGCCACCGGAAACACCGGGGACAACATTGGCGGTACCCATTCCGAATCCTTTCAGTGCAGTAGAGATGAATTGTTTCATACTATTGAAGCTAATATTTTACTTATCTGTGCAAAAATCTGTTTTTGTGAGTAATCCTCCGTATTTGACACCTCTATGTCATACAGGCCCTTCCTGTGAGACTGTCTTCCGACTTTGAAATGAGCCTTGGAACATATCGCGCAGTAATACGCCGTAAAGTTATCCTGCGGACAGAGGTTAATGAAAAGATCCTCCTGCCCGTCAACCGCAGGGTGTCTGCGTGTCCTCTTTGGACGTCCGAACCATCTCAAATCCTTCCGAAGAAGCATCGTAGCCCCTTCCGTCGCCGGAAGAACGGACTTTTTCTCGGCGTTGACCGCAAATATTTTCAGACCAACCTTATATTTTGAAAAAAAAGCGTGAATATCATCTGCACACTGCTGCGCAGACCCTTCTGCCGCGTCGATAAACACCGTCACCTTGGCGCATTTTGAAATGGGGCACATCTGGTGCTTCACCTTGGAGCGATGAAGCGCGATGGAAAGTGAACGCCTTATTTTTACTAAAAAATCAGCCATTGCTTCTTATCAATTCTTTTATTTCAGAGTCAGCCTGCCTCCATCGGTTTACACCCATCTTGGTACCGACGACCTCTACCACTTTAGCAGCAATTATTGAACCTACCTCTCCGCAGACCTTTAACGGAAGTCCAAGCGAATGTGCATACAGGAATCCGGCAGCATAGGTATCCCCCGCGCCGGTGGCGTCCACAGGTTCTGCAGGCCAAGAAGGGATATGATATTCTTCTTCGGCCGATTTGACCCAGGAACCATCCTTACCCACCTTAACCACAGCGATTCCGCAATGAGATGCTATCTCTTCCAGCGCCTCCTTGGGATCGGATATTTTTGTGAAAGCCCTGGCCTCTGTCTCATTGGCAAAAACTATATCTACGTAACGGTCCACGATATCGTGCAGAAAGGCATTGTTGCTCTCTACGACATTATATGAGGCCATATCCAGCGATATGATGCATCCCTGCTTGTGCGCAAGCTCCACGGCCCGCCTTATAAGAAGCTGGTTCTGGACCAGATAACCTTCTATATGAAAGTAATCCTTTCCTTCAAAATATTCAGGCTTCAGATCCTCCGGGCCAAGATCCAAGGCTGCGCCCAGATATACTGCGAACGTGCGTTCTGCATTTCCGCCACTGACGAAGACCATACTTCTTCCGCTCGAATGCTCGCTTTTTAGAAGCAGAGTCTTCACCCCGGATTCCTCCTGGTCACTTTTAAAAAGCAGGCCAAGTTCATCATCCCCTATCTTGCCGATAAAAGTGGACGGCATCCCGAACAGAGACGTGCAGGTTATGGTATTGGCAGCACTTCCTCCGGCTACGTATTTAACGCCGAGCGGTTTGAGAGCGTGCCAAATCTTGTCGCCCGTCTCCATATCGACGTGCTGCATACTGCCCTTAGGCAAATGATATTTTTTTAAAAGAGAATCATCAGGAAGGACAGCAAGAATGTCTGTCAGAGCATTACCGATTCCAAGTATAGATTTCATCGCATTTATCATTAAGAAACAAAAGTACATAAAAATTATGTTAAATTTGCAGCCGCCATGTCAAAGAAGGGTCTTAACGTTTTAAAATATTTTCTGGCAGGCTTACTGACAGCCGCGCTTGTTTATCTGGCGCTGAGGGAGATGGATTGGGATGCATTCGGAAAAGCATTTAAAGACACTTCCTGGGGCTGGGTTCTGGGGTCATTGGCATTCGCTTTTCTGGCGCTCGTCCTGAGGACGGAAAGATGGCGCGCTCTTATGCTTCCGATAAACAAGGACATAAAGCGTAAAACGCTGTGGGATGCCTGCAATGTGGGCAATCTCTTCAGTCTCGTGATACCGTGGATGAGTTTTCTGGTGAGATGCGGCGTAGTGTCCGACAAAAAGAGCCCCTACGACAAGACGGTGGGGACCATCATCATGGAACGGGCCTGGGATATGCTTATGGTCGCTGTTCTGATCGTATTGGCCATAATCCTTAAATCCGCAGAGATAACGCAATGGTTCATCGAGAACATAGCGATGAAAGTGGCGGGAAGATTCAGCCTGAGCCTCTCCGGAGTAATCGTTGCGGTCATATTGGCCGTGGGGATGCTGCTTTTTCTCTGCTTCAAGTTCAGAGACAGGAACGTTGTCGCAGGCAGGATTGCGTCATGGACCGAAGGCATCTTCGAAGGATTCAAAACCTTCGGCAAAGCGGAGCACAAAGGTCTGTTCATCCTTTATACGGTAGGGATATGGACCTCTTACGTGATGATGTGCCTGTGTACGTTCAAGGCTATCCCGATACTTTCAGGGCTCGATTTCACTGACGCGCTCTTCATCTCCATCGTAGGCAACCTGTCGTCGCTGCTGCCTGTCCCGGGAGGATTCGGGGCATACCATTACGCCGTGGCGGTGGCACTTTCGTCTCTCTATGGAGCGGAATGGGAAATAGGTATACTCTTCGCCACCCTCACACATGAAACACGCGCCTTAATGCTTGTGGCACTAGGCGCGATCTCTATGATTTCTTCTCAAAAAAGAATTAAGATTCAGTAAGATATTCCCTTATGGCGGCGGCGGCCTTTCTTCCGGCTCCCATAGCCAGAATCACCGTAGCTGCTCCTGTTACCGCATCTCCACCTGCAAATACTCCCGCACGCGAGGTAGCACCATCCTCTGACGCGACAATTCCACCGCGACGATTGGCCTCCAACCCTTTTGTAGTGCCTACTATAAGCGGATTAGGAGATGTGCCAAGAGCCATTATCACGGTGTCCGTCGGAATTTCGAATTCAGAGCCTTCGACAGGAACAGGGCTTCGCCTTCCGCTCTCATCTTTTTCCCCAAGTTCCATCCTTATGCACTTAAGAGCTCGTACGCATCCGTTTTCGTCTCCAAGAATCTCCACAGGATTGGTCAGCATATCGAATATGATGCCTTCAGCGATGGCATGCTCTACCTCCTCGCGTCGCGCCGGAAGTTCAGCCTGAGTTCTTCTATATACTATATGTACATCCGCACCCAGACGCAGTGCCGTTCTCGCGGCATCCATAGCGACATTGCCGCCTCCTACCACACACACCTTTTCGCCCACGTGGATAGGAGTCATATAATCGTCACGATAGGCACGCATAAGATTATTGCGGGTCAGGAATTCATTCGCGGAGAAAACGCCATTGAGATTTTCTCCCGGAATTCCCATAAATTTCGGAAGGCCCGCTCCGCTCCCTATAAACACGGCCTTGAAACCTTCACGATCCAGCAGGTCATCTATAGTAAGTGTTCGGCCAATTATCACATTTGTTTCGAATTTTACGCCAAGAGAGCGCAAAGAATCGATCTCACGTGCAAGCACGGTGTCTTTCGGAAGTCGGAATTCCGGTATGCCGTATGCCAACACCCCGCCTAATTTGTGCAAAGCCTCAAATACGGTTACGTCATATCCCCATTTGGCCAGATCGCTCGCGCAAGCGAGACCTGACGGACCGGAGCCGACAACGGCCACCTTGACAGAAGCATCCAGGACAGTGGGCTGCGTTTTCGGAGCGCACCCGTTTTCCGCACAATAATCTGCGGTGAAGCGTTCCAAATTACCTATGGCCACACTTTCTGACTTTATGCCAAGCACACAGCTGCCTTCGCATTGCCTCTCCTGAGGACAAACTCTTCCGCAAACGGCCGGGAGTGACGAATCCCTGGCGATGATTTCAGCGGCGCGACCTATCTGACCGTCCTTTATCGCGGCTATGAAATCCGGAATATTTATTCCTACCGGACAGGCACCTACGCAACGCGGATTCTTACAATGAAGACAACGCGAAGCTTCCTGCTGCGCCTGTTCCAACGTAAATCCCAAGTTTACTTCCTTGAAATTATGAGCACGTTCCTTAGGATCCTGCTCACGTGCTTTTACTCTTGGTATCAACATTTTTCCCTAGATGCAGCCTCCTCTGCCTTATATTGTCCCTGACGGCGCATAGCCTCATCAAAATCCACCAGAAGACCATCGAACTCAGGTCCGTCCATACATGCAAATTTCGTCTGCCCCCCGACGCTCACTCTGCAGGCGCCGCACATTCCCGTACCGTCCACCATCAAAGTGTTAAGACTCACAACTATAGGAAGGCCGAGCTTCTTACAGGTGAGAGTGGCGAATTTCATCATTATCATAGGTCCGATAGCTACCGCCTGATCATAGTGCGCCCCTTCGGAAACCAGTTTCTCAAGAAGTGCTGTTCCCACTCCGTGAAATCCGACAGAGCCGTCATCAGTACAGATGTGAAGTTTATCACACACCGACGCCATCTCCTGTCTATAAATAAGAAGGTCTTCATTACGCGCCCCTATTATTACCTCCACATGCGCGCCATGAGAATGTAACCATTTGGCCTGCGGGTAGATAGGCGCCGTCCCCACTCCTCCTGCTATGAAAATATAACTGCGGAGTCTCAATTCTTCAGGGGTCAGATCTGTAAAATCCGAACATTTGCCAAGGGGTCCGACTACGTCTGCAAAAGCGTCCCCCCGCTCCATAGAGACAATCTTAGAGGTAGATGCGCCCACCTTTTGAGTTACTATCGTGACGGTTCCCGCCTCTGGGTCATAATCACTTATGGTAAGCGGGATTCTCTCCCCCTTCTCTTCCACTATGACGATTAGGAATTGGCCCGGCTTAGCGGAACGGGCAATTCTCGGAGCTGAAACCACCATACGACAGATAGTAGGGGTCAGCATCTCTTTTGATAAAATAGAGTACATATCGAGGGCAAATTTACTCAAATAATTAAAAATTATAATTATATTTGCACTCCATTTTCGGATGGTTCCGTAGCTCAGTTGGATAGAGCAACAGCCTTCTAAGCTGTGGGTCGCGCGTTCGAATCGCGCCGGAATCACAAAAAGAGTTCGATTTTCTTCGAACTCTTTTTTGATTTATCGGCTGTTTTTAGAATCCAATCCCCAAATGAAGACCTAAATTACTATATGAAACAGTCAAACCAGTAAAAATATGGATATTCTTCCAGAATCTTATGCGAAAGCCCGGCTGCCATACCAAATATGGATAAAATTCACCGGGTTCGTAGACCGGTCGCACGTCGTCCATATGGGAGTACCCCTTCCATCCTATGATACCTAAGGTTCGTTTATCATCAATCCGCACTCCCACCGTCCCGGCTACGCCTGCAGTGAAAAGACCCATTTCATAATTAGTGAAGTTAATTAATAATCACAAAGTTATAAAAAAAGAGTAGAAATCAAACGGGGACTGCTCTGTAACAAGAACAATCCCCGTAAATTATACTTTTATAAAGCCGAGCTACTTCGTGCTCTGCTCGAATGTGGCGGTAGAAAAATCAAGAGTGAATTCACTGA
>CAVFNP010000010.1:0-59564 GCA_963624185.1 Firmicutes bacterium CAG:460
TTGTATTATGGAGCACTATCTTGGCAGTGTAAATATGGTGCCAATATCAGATGCTCTGGTTTGAGCAAGAAGTGGAACCTGTCTTCGAAAATTATTTTGTTCAAAGGTTAGATTAGTTGTAAATTTGGAGGCTTCTAAGGTTTAGTTATGATAAGGTATTATAAGGAAGACTGTAAATTTGATTTGAAGGGTAAGGCCCTGAATAACCGTTGGCTTAAGATGGTCGCCGAGAGTGAGATTAGAAGAATAGGGGATATCAATATTATCTTTTGTTCGGATAATTATATTCTCGATGTCAATATGAAGTACCTGCAGCACGATTATTTTACGGACATCATAACTTTCGATTATTGCGAGGGTAATATTCTAAGCGGTGATCTTTTCATAAGTATAGACAGCGTAAGGGATAATGCACAATTCTATGGAACTGAATTCAGCGATGAACTCAATCGTGTGATGGTGCACGGTCTGCTTCACCTGATAGGTTACGACGACCATACCGAGAAGGATATCGCGATGATGAGGTATAAGGAGAACTATTATCTGGATATTAGAAGTAAATTGGAATAATTGTTTATGCTGTCGGAGTACGATGTCATAGTAGTGGGGGGTGGTCATGCAGGTTGTGAAGCTGCTATGGCTTCTGCCAATCTTGGCTGCCGGACACTTCTAGTTTCTATGGATACTTTGTCATTTGCCAAGATGTCTTGTAATCCTGCAGTCGGCGGAATTGCCAAAGGTCAGATTGTTCGAGAGATTGATGCGCTGGGAGGATACACCGGTATCGTGACAGACAGCGTCACTCTTCAGTTCAGAATGCTGAATAGGTCTAAAGGTCCAGCGATGTGGAGTCCCCGAGCCCAGTGCGATAAAATAGCTTTTTCTAAGAAATGGCGCGAAATACTCGCAAGTAATTCATTATTAGATATTTGCGAAGATATTGCGGAGTCTTTCCTCGTTGAGAATCGAGAATTTCACGGGATTCGTACCAAATCAGGGCGGATTTTTAAGTCTCGCGCAGTTGTTCTGACCGCCGGAACCTTCCTGGGAGGTAAACTTTTTATCGGAAGACAGCAGCTTATCGGAGGACGAATCGGTGAAAGCGCTTCGTATGGACTGACTCAGCAGCTCGTAGATCTTGGCATTAGGACCGACAGAATGAAGACAGGAACTCCTCCTCGAATTGATATCACTTCTGTTCATACGGACAGGCTCGATCTTCAGTATGGAGATGCTGCTCCTTCGAGATTCTCATTTTCTGATAATCCTTCCAGAGCCCAGGTCAATCCTTCGGCTCAGATGCCATGCTATATTCTTCATACCAATGAAGAAGTTCATGGTATACTTCGTAGCGGATTCGGGGATTCACCTTTATTCACCGGGTTGATTCATGGCAGGGGGCCAAGGTATTGTCCGAGCATAGAAGACAAACTCAGGGTCTTTCCTGACAAGACGGAGCATCAGCTCTTTCTGGAGCCGGAAGGTGCCAGAACTAATGAATATTATTTGCAAGGATTCTCTTCATCTCTTCCTCTGAATATACAGTTGGGTGCGCTCAGAAAAATTCCTGGGATGGAGGATGCTCGGATTTATCGACCGGCCTATGCGGTGGAATACGATTATTTTGATCCGGTACAGCTTCGCAGTTCATTGGAACTTAAGGACTTTGACGGATTGTTTTTGGCAGGTCAGATAAATGGTACAACTGGCTACGAAGAGGCTGCTGCACAGGGACTTATGGCGGGGATTAACGCTGCGCTGAAGGTCCACGGCCGTGAGCCGTTTGTTCTTAAGCGCGATGAGGCTTATATCGGTGTTCTTATTGATGATCTTATTACCAAAGGAGTCGATGAGCCTTATAGAATGTTCACTTCCAGGGCTGAATATAGAATTCTGTTAAGACAGGACAATGCCGATCAGAGGCTGACGCCACGTGCGTATGAAATTGGCTTAGTGGGCAGGCAACGATATGAAGCTGTCCAGAAAAAGTATGCTGATGTGGATGAGTTGGTCAGGTATTTTTCTTTGCATAATGCCAAGGTCAGTATCAACCCTTTGCTGGAATCTAAGGGATCGAGCCCTATTACAGAGTCTAAAAAGATGTCTGATCTTATTACCCGTCCAGAACTTTCAGTGGATGATTTTATCTCTTTTGTTCCACGTGGAACGGAATATACTGACTTGGAAAAGGAGTCTGCGGATATTACTATAAAATATCAGAGCTATATAGATAGAGAGAAGCTGCAAGCAGATAAAATCAAGCATTTGGAATATATCAGGATACCGGCAGACTTTGATTTCTCTAAGGTAAATTCTCTTAGTATAGAATGCCGTCAGAAACTGCAGAAGTATAAACCTGAGACTATCGCTCAGGCATCTAGGATTTCAGGTGTGTCTCCTTCGGATATTTCTGTATTGCTTCTGTATTTTGGAAGATAAAAACAGGGAATTATGATAGATTATATAGTAGGAAAAGTTGCGGAGCTTACTCCGACGAAGGTCATTTTGGATAACCATGGAATAGGATATTCGATAGAGATTTCCTTGCAGACGTATGCTCTTCTCGAAGGTAAGGATGAAGCAAAGGTTTACATTTATCATCATATTCAGAGCAGTTCGGACGTGGAGCTTTTCTATGGATTTGCTTCAAAAGATGAAAGGGCTTTTTTTGAGCTTTTGATAAGTGTTTCGGGAGTGGGAGTAAATACAGCGAGAGTTATCTTGTCATCGTTCAGTGCTGACGAACTTCGTGAAGCGATTCTTTCGGAGAATGTCAATGCCATTAAAAGCGTAAAGGGAATTGGCTTAAAAACAGCACAGAGGATGATTTTGGAATTGAAGGATAAGGTGACGAAAGGTGAAGGCTCTTCTTCTGATGCTCTTTTTGTTTCCGATCGTAACAATGTGGTGGATGAGGCCGTTTCGGCACTCCTTATGCTTGGCTTCTCTAAGCCTAATATTTCTAAGGCTATAAAGCAGATAATGTCTGAACATCCTAATGTAAGGGTGGAAGAACTGATAAAGTTGGCCTTGCAGATTTTGTAGGTGTTCCACGTGGAACAAATTATAGGAATAGAAATGAAAATCGAAGAATTACGATCATATTTTCCTGGTTTACAGCAACAGAGCTACGGTAAAAATCTGGTCTATCTGGATAATGCCGCCACTTCGCAGAGAATGAAGTCGGCGTTGGATTTATCGAATGATTTGGCTTTGAGGCATAATGCCAATGTTCACAGATCTGTATATAAACTGGCTTCGGAGGCAACAAACGCGTATGAGGCGACTCGTGATTATGTAAAAGAATATCTTAATGCTGCGTATCGTGAGGAAATTATATTTACGTCCGGAACCACTTTTTCGATTAATATGGTGGCTCATACCTATGGTGACAAATTTATAGGCAGAGGCGATAATATAGTAATAGGGGAGAGTGAACATCATTCCAATATAGTTCCATGGCAGCTTCTTTGTGAGAGAAAAGGGTGCGAACTAAGGGTTTTCCCTATAAACGAGCAGGGTTTTCTGGATGTAGAAAAATTATCTTCTCTTATAGATGAACGGACGCGTCTTGTGTGTGTCGCACAGGTGTCAAATGTTCTCGGATTGATTAATCCTGTTGAAAGGATAACGGAGATTGCACATGAGAGGGGTGTAAAAGTATTGGTGGACGGAGCTCAAGGAATAGCGCATTTGAATACAGATGTTCAGAAAATGGATTGTGATTTCTATGCTTTTTCCGGGCATAAAGTTTTTGCGTCGACAGGAACAGGCGTTCTGTATGTAAGAAAGGAGATATTGGAACAAATGCCTCCTTTCTTAGGAGGAGGAGAAATGATAGGAACAGTTACCTGGGGTAAGACGACGTACGCTGATTTGCCATATAAATTCGAAGCGGGAACTCCGGATTTCAATAATATTCCGACACTAAAATCTTCCTTGTCTCTTTTGAAATATACATTTGAAGACCCAGAGATAAAAAATAATCTCGAAAAAGTAAAGCAATATGTATATCAAGAGCTTACGCGGTGTGAAAGGGTGCATTTGGTGGGCACTTCAGAAGACTTGGATAAAAAGATACCTCTTTTCAGTATTGTGGTTGATGGAGCTCATCATGAGGATCTGGCATTACTTTTAGATAAGATGGGTGTGGCTGTTCGTTCCGGTCATGCTTGCGCTGAACCTCTTATGTCGAGGCTTGGTGTTACCGGGGTTCTCAGGGCATCGTTTGCTTCATATAATACTCTTGCGGAAGCGGAATATTTTATCAATTGTTTAAATCGGGCGATAAATTTATTAGTATAGTTATGACTTTAGAAGAGGCAAAGCAGTCAGTCGTAGATGATTTTTCGATGTACGACGAGTGGTTGGACAAGTATGAATATATTATAGATCTGGGAAAGAAACTTGACTCTTTTCCAGAGACTAAAAAGACGGATGATAGGTTAATAAAAGGCTGTCAATCAAGGGTTTGGCTTGATTGTGAAGTAAAAGAAGGCCGGCTTTTTTTTACGGCAGACAGTGATGCGATAATCACTAAAGGAATTATCTCCCTTTTGATCAGCGTTTATTCAGGGCGTACGGCCGAAGAAATTGCGGGAGATGATTTTTCTTTTATAGAGCAGATTGGTTTGAAGGAAAATTTGTCTCCGACCCGTTCAAACGGGTTGGCTTCTATGGTGCAAACGATAAAAACTATTGCAGAGAATAATGTCAGACAATAATAATGTACTTACTGCTGAAGATGTAAAAGAGCTGGCTCCGCTTTATGATGCTGTAGTCTTGGCTCTCAAGCAGGTATATGACCCGGAAATTCCCGTTAATATTTATGATCTGGGTCTTATTTATGAGTTGAATATAAATAAGGAGCATGAGGTCCACATTGTTATGACATTTACGGCGCCTAATTGTCCGATGGCGGATGAGGTCCTTGCTGAGGTAAAACACGGGGTGGAACTTACTCCTGGAGTAAAATCCTGCGAGGTTGAACTTGTTTTTGAACCTGCTTGGGATCAGAGTTTGCTTTCGGATGAGGCAAAATTGGCCCTCGGGATGGATCCGGATTTAGATGAAAAGTAGGGTTTTATATCTTTCGATAGGCTCCAATATTGCTCCGCGCAGGGAGAATATTTTTCGCGCGGTGCGGGCTTTAGATGAAAAACTCGGATCGCATCTGAAAATGTCTTCTTTTATTCAAACGCCTTCGTGGGGGTTTGTAGGCGGTGATTTTCTAAATATTGCGGTTTCTTATCAAACAGACATGCTGGCGGAGGATATCTTGAAGATTTGCAAAGGTATTGAAAGGCAGCTTGGTAGGATCAGTGGGGGAGTGGTGCTGGATGAAAGGGGGAACAGAGTGTATCAGGACCGTCCGATTGATATAGATATCATTTTGCTGGGAGAGGAAAAAATCGATACCCCTGAGTTGAAAATTCCACATCCTTTAATGTGGAAAAGGAATTTTGTGATAATTCCTTTGAAAGAGATTTTTGAAGGTGAATTAATTGAAGAATAAGCCTAAATTTGTAGGTTTGATGCAAATAGCTGTATTATGGATAAGGATAAGATATTAGGCGCTTTGAATGAGGTGCTTCATCCGGGAAAACAGAACAAGAGCATAGTCGAGCTTGGAATGGTCACCGGTATAGAGGAAAATTCAGGTAGGCTGACCGTAACGCTCGGTTTTCCTAAACGTCGTGACCCGCTCACGGAATATCTTGTAGGGGCGGCCAGGGCGGCTTTAATACGAAATTTTCCGGAATTGGAAAGCGAGGTGAAGGCAGTGGTAATAGATGAAGTAAAACCTAAAAAGAAGACGCTTGATCTGGATAATTCGCAGCTCGAGAGTGTAAAGCACATCATAGGAGTGGCTTCCGGCAAGGGTGGCGTGGGAAAGTCAACGGTAGCTGTAAATCTGGCAATTGCGCTTGCCAGGCTTGGCTATAAGGTCGGACTTGCCGATGCTGACGTTTATGGTCCGTCGGTACCCACGATGACAGGAACAGTCGGCACTCAACCGGAAGCGGTGGAGGAGAACGGCAAGACGTGGATTCTTCCTGTTGAAAAGTATGGAGTCAAGTGGATGTCCATAGGTTATTTTGCAAGTGAAGAGCAGGCTCTGATTTGGCGCGGACCCATGGCCAGCAACGCTCTGAAGCAGATGATTCTTGAAGTGAAATGGGGCGAACTGGACTTCCTTCTTATCGATATGCCTCCCGGAACGGGAGATATTCATATTTCACTGGTAAGTGATATTCCAATGGAGAGTGCCATTATTGTCACGACTCCTCAGAAGGTGGCTTTGGCCGATGTTCTGAAAGGAGTGAATATGCTTCAGAACGAAAATGTCCATCGACGTATACTCGGCCTTGTGGAGAACATGGCGTGGTTCACGCCTGCTGAACACCCGGATGAGAAATATTTCCTTTTCGGAAGGGACGGAGGTGTGAAGATGGCCGGAGAGCTCGGTTTGGCACTGCTTTGTCAGATACCGTTGGTTCAAAGTGTCAGAGAAAGCGGCGATTGTGGAGAACCTATCGCACTTTCGAGCGGCCCTGATGCACAGGCATTTTTGGAATTGGCAGGAAAAATAGTGGAAACAGCGTAATGGCGAAGAAGTCGGAAGATACCCCAATGCTCAAACAGTATTTTGCTGTTAAAGCGCAACACCCTGAAGCTATGCTTCTTTATAGGGTTGGGGATTTTTATGAAACCTATTCGGATGACGCGATTACGGCCAGTAAGGTTTTGGGCCTGGTTCTGACCAAACGTTCGAACGGAGACAAAGAGCCGACTCCTATGGCAGGTTTCCCGCATCATGCGATAGAGCCGTATCTTCAAAAACTTATTCGAGCTGGATATAAGGTTGCGATCTGTGATCAGCTGGAAGACCCGGCGCTTTCTAAAAACAAGCTTGTCAAGCGTGGCATTACCGAAATTCTTACTCCGGGAATCGCTTTCGGAGACGGTATGCTGGACCAGAAGGAGAATAATTTCCTGGTCGGACTTGACTTTGACAACAATATCTGCGGCGCGGCATTTCTGGATGTCTCTACGGGCACATTCAAGGTGGCGCAGGGCAGTATAGAGTATATTACTACTTTGCTTGGCTCATTTAAGGCCAGGGAGATAGTCGTAAAAAGGGATTTGCGTGCGAGGGCAGCCGAGAAATTCTCAGATTATTATGTCTCCGCGATTGACGAGTGGGCTTTTGTTTATGATGCGGCATATGACAAACTATGTCGTCAGTTCGATGTAAATAGTCTTAAAGGATTTGGTGTTGAGGAATTTAATGTGGCTATCTGCAGTGCAGGAGCGCTTATTTTCTACCTGGAGCAGACTCAGCACAGCGGGCTTAAAAACATCTGCTGCATCTCACGAATAGAAGAAGGAAAGTTCGTATGGATGGACAGGTTCACCTTCCGTAATCTGGAGATCTTCTCTTCCGCTGCCGGAAAAGACGGAGTTTCGCTTGTAGAATGTATAGACCGTACTCTCACTCCAATGGGGGCTCGTCTTCTGAGGTCATGGCTTGCCATGCCAATTTTTTCTGTCGAAGAACTTAACTGCCGGCACGACATAGTTCAGTATTTTCTCGATAATGATTCTTCCCTTTCTGAATGCCAATCTCTTCTTAGCGGAGTAGGGGATTTGGAGAGAATAATATCGCGTGCCGCTACAGGAAAGATTCTTCCGCGCGAGGTGAAGACACTTTCACGCTCCCTTTCGCAGATGACTCCCATATGCCAATTGGCATCATCTTCCGGGGTGGAGGCGCTGTTGAAGCTTTCTTCTCAAATGCACGGATGCGACGCTCTGGTGGAAAAGATAGAACATACGCTCTGTGCCAATCCTGCCGCCCAGATTGGCAAGGGAGAGGTTATAGAAAGAGGGGTGAGCGCGGAACTTGACGAGTTGCGCGACATATCTACCGGCGGAAAGGATTATCTTCTTAAGATACAGGAAAGGGAGATACAGCGAACAGGAATAGGAGCTCTTAAGATAGGCTATAACAATGTTTTCGGCTATTATATAGAAGTCCGTAACTCATCGCGAGATAAAGTGCCGTCAGAGTGGATACGTAAACAGACTCTGGTAAATGCGGAGCGCTATATTACCGAGGAACTTAAAAGCTATGAAGAGAAAATACTTGGGGCTGAGAGCCGTATTTATGAGATAGAGACCAAGATATATGCCGATCTGGTGGCATACATAGGCAATTATATCAGAGATATTCAGGCCAATTGTGGTGTTGTGTCCCAAATAGATGTTCTGCAGGGATTCGCCCAACAGGCCGTAGACAGACATTATACACGTCCACAGATCGATGATTCGTCTGTTCTTGAAATAAAGGCCGGCAGACACCCCGTCATAGAATGCAGTATGCCTGCAGGACAGGAATATGTCCCTAACGATTTGCATCTGGACAGCACCAAGGAACAGATAATGATTCTGACTGGTCCGAACATGGCTGGAAAATCAGCCTTATTGAGGCAGAGTGCTCTTATCGTTCTGATGGGACAGATAGGCTCGTTTGTGCCGGCGGAAAGGGCACATTTCGGGTACTTCGACAAACTTTTTACTCGAGTGGGCGCCAGTGACAATATCTCGCGTGGAGAATCCACTTTTATGGTGGAGATGTTGGAGACATCCATGATTATGCATAATCTGAGTGAGCGTTCTCTCGTACTTTTGGATGAGATAGGACGAGGCACTTCCACTTATGACGGTATGTCCATAGCCAGGGGAATAGTGGAATACATACACGCATATGGTAAAGGAGCCAAGACACTTTTTGCTACTCATTATCATGAACTTAACGATCTGGCGGATGAATTGCCAAGAGTAGTTAACTATCATATAGCGGTTAAAGAAGACGGGAAGGACATAGTGTTCCTTCGTAAGCTTCTTCCCGGAGGAGTGGCTCACAGTTTCGGTTTACATGTAGCCAGGATGGCCGGAATGCCTAAGGAGGTTATTGATGCCGCGCAACGCACGCTTGATGCTCTGGAAAAGGGGGCCCAGACACATCTTCCACGCGCAGAGGCCCCGGAATATCAGCTTTCGCTTTTCCAATTGGACGATCCGGCACTTTCTTCCATCCGAGACCAATTACGTGACGCTGATCTTAACAATATGACTCCGCTTCAGGCTTTTGATTTGCTTCGGCATTTGAAAGAAGAACTTGGAGTAGAAAATTAGGGAATTACCTTACTATGAGGAAATTATTTGTTTTAAGCCTGCTCGTTTTTATCTGCGGGATGCTTCGGGCACAGGGCCGTGCTGATTCACTCAAGATAGACACTCTGTCTGCGGCAATCGTAAAGACAGACAAGCAGAAGCGTGCGGCACGCACGCAGACGAGTCTTCAACGTCTGGATTCGCAGAAGATTCAAAGAGGGTTCGCAGTGCTCGGATCTCCGGATTTGATTAAAACGCTCCAGACTTTACCCGGTGTTTCCGGTGGTACGGAACTTTCCAGCGGATTATATGTCCGTGGCGGAGACGGGTCCGACAACTTGTTCCTTTTGGACGGTGTGCCTCTTTACCAGGTGAATCATATGGGCGGTCTTTTTTCGTCTTTCAATACGGACATGGTGGAGGAGGTGGATTTTTACAAGGGTGGATTTCCGGCCAGATATGGCGGAAGACTTTCATCTGTCGTGGATGTCGATGTTAGAAACGGGAATTTCACCAAATGGAAAGGTACGGCTTCAATTGGCCTGGTGGACGGTCGCTTTCAGATAGAAGGCCCTATTGTAAAGAACAAGACCAGTTTGAATTTTGGAGTAAGACGAACTTGGCTTGATATAGTCAAGGCCTTGGCCATGCCTATTGTAAGGGGAAGTGCGGAAGATGCCGATACGGCGGAGGACTTGGCGAATGCCTTCCACTATGATTTCGGCGACTATAATTTAAAGATAGTACATCTTCTGGATCAGACAAGCAAACTTTATCTCTCGGTGTATTACGGACAGGATTATCTTAATGCTAAAGGAGTTTCCAAATCAATGTCAGAATCCGGTCTGGAATCGAGCAGCTCCCTTAAAAGCCATATGATATGGGGTAATGCGCTTGGCACGTTGAGATGGGACAAGACGTGGGAGGAAAAAGGTTTGTCCATGGACAGCAAGATTTATTATACCAGATACCGCTCGGATATAGGGACCGACCTGAGCATATATCAGCAGGACCGGGACGAGGAGTCCGGACAGTTGACGGAGCTGGGGGGAAGTCTTGTCGAGAAGGATTATACCCGCATACACGACGTAGGCGTTTCCTCTGACTGGTTCTATGATGCGGTAGACAATCATCATATGCGTTTCGGGCTGGACGGAATAACACATATCTATGACCCTTATAGAAAGATGGATATGTCTATGTCTGTTAACTCTGTGCCATACACGCAGGAGAATACCTCTGTATATAAGCACTATCTGGGCGGGGAAATCGGCATGTACTATGAAGATGAAATTTCCCTTGGAGACAGGTTGAATGTCAATCTGGGCTTAAGAGATGCTCTTTTTATAGTAAAAGGCCGTTCGTATAACAGGCTGGAGCCGAGATTGGCCATTAAAGCCCGCATAACACCAAATATGGAGCTGAAAGCATCTTATGCCAAGATGAATCAATTCTCGCATATGGTATCCGCTTGTTATATCGATGTGCCGACAAGCCTGTGGATGCCGTCCACCGCTTCTGTCAAACCTATGTCGTCCGATCAGGTAGTCCTTGGTGCGACGTACAAGGTCAGCGACAACTGGATGGTGGATGTTGAGGCGTTCTATAAGAAGATGGAACATCTATACGAGTATAACGGCACCAATACTCTTCTTCCAAGTCTGGATAAGTGGGAAATTGATTATGTCGAAGGGCGTGGCAGAGCATATGGTGTGGAATTTTCCACTGAGTATGTGGCAGATAAGCTGCAGGCCAGCGCTTATTATACGCTCTCCAAGAACGAGAGGTTTTTTTCTTCATATTATTACACGTGGTTTCCTGACCGTAATGATAACACGCATAAGATTAATCTGGGACTGTCGTATCGTTTTTCTCCAAAATTTGAGGTCTATGCCAGCTGGACCTATCATACCGGCAACAGGTTTACAGCCGCGAGTCTGACGGTATGGGAAGAAAATAATAATGTGGAGATTTTCGATAAACCGAACAATTACCGGCTCCCGTCTTATCACAGGATGGATATGGGCCTGAATTGGCACAGAAAACTGCATAGCGGGCGCATACGGACACTGAATATAAGCATATATAATGTTTATAACAGACTTAACGCTTTCCTCGGGACAATCGATACCAGCGGAGAGAAAGCAGTAGGAGTAGCGTATGGAATAATACCTATAATCCCGACATTCAGTTATTCGTGGAAGTTTTGATTTTGGATAGGAGTATGACAAAGAAGATAATTTTTGCCTTTGCCGTGATACTTTCAGTATCTGCATGTGAATATAAATTCGCCGTCACTTCCCCTGTAGACGGAAACAGGATGATGGTGGAGTGGATAGTGGGATTGGATGACATAGATTATGTAAAGATACGCAAGGCTGTCCCTGTGGGGGCTGCCGCACAGGATGGTAATTCATATGTGCTTGAATCTATGCGCTTTACTGAAAATGAAGTGGCGGTGGATCTTTTTAAGGACCCTGAGGAGGAGTATTATTATTCTATTTATACGCCTGAGGGCGGAAGCCAATTGGCATTCAGTCTCTCTACGCAAGATGAGCCTTCAATAAAAGCTTATACTACAGTTCCACAAAGGGTCGAGACGCAATATTCGTACACGCTTTCGGATGATGAAGTTCATTGGGAATTGAAAATAAGCAACGTGAAGGATAGAAATTTTGCTTTGATGGCTTATTATGAAGAAGAATGGTCTACTCCGGAGGGAGAAGTGAGAAAATCATGGTATAATATCACAATATCGGCGGAGCTGTCAGGTAATACTTATTATGATTTTTTTGATTCGGGGTTTAGAAGTCTCACTTATACGACCAAACCCGATAACAATTATAAAATGACGCTTCTTCGAGGAGTGGAGATACCAGATGGAAAAGTTTCTTTTAAAACAACTTATTCTTCCGAATCCAAGTATAAATTAGTACTTTTGTGTCTCTCCGACGAGGCCTATGGATTCTTCAATTCCAAGTTTAACCAGGATAATAATATTCTCGCCACTTTAGGGCTTAGTCCTGCCAATTATGCCTATACTAATGTGGAGGGGGGATACGGGGTCTTCGGAGCAGTGAACAGAGTAGAAGATATTATCGAAATAAAGTAATATGAGGTTTGTTAAATTTTTGGCTGTTGCTGCCACAGTGGTTGCAATGGCTTCTTGCGGAGTAATCGGTGGCTCGTCCGCTAACAGTACATCTTCTGTAGCCACTACTAACGGTCAGGCTTGCGGAGCCGCTCTTAAGAATCTGTATACCCAGTATAAGAGCGACGGTTCGCTTGATCTTAAAAACATTTCCAATGTCGTTAATCTTGCCACTCTGGCCAATGGTGTAGAGGGCCTCAAGGGACAGGATGACAAGAGCACATTCTATAAGGAATTCGCGGCCGGCCTTGTTCTTGGTTCAAACAATCTTGTCAGCCAGAGCAATTCAACAAGCGTTACGTCTTCTTTGGCTTCTCTTGCCGGTCTTGACCTTTCTTCTCTTACTTCTGCAGCTACTTCGGCTCTTACAAAGAGCAACAGTACATCTTCTGCTGCCAAGAGCGAGACCACAAGAAGCACGAGCGATGCTCTGTCTTCATTGGCAAACAATAAAGACGTTAACACCGCAGTCAATACGGTGACCTCAATTTTAGGATTGTTAGGAAAATAATATTATTCTTTTACTCTGAACCAGTCCATGGTGCGTCCGAAAAGGCCCTTCTTATCAAGAGAGCCTTTGACTTTAAGGACGTCTCCGTGGACTGTCATTGTACAGAAATAGGTCTTTCCGTTCCCCGGGTCGTAAATCTTGCCGTTGACATATTTGTTACCGTTCTTTTCCAGGGAATGAAGCATATCCAGACCTAAAATATAACGCGAGTGAAGATTCTTGTCCGGATTAAGGACATCTCTCGCCGGAGTCCCGTCAGGCATATTAGGCTCTGCAAGCCAGACGATACGTCCGTTATAATAATCTCCGTCTTTGTAGACCTCCACGATGGCGCTGCCGTCATCAAGTTTCCATTTGCCAAGTACATCCTGAGCGAAAACCGCTGCTGAACTCATCACAAGAAGCGTGATAGCTAAAAAAATCTTTTTCATTCGAGATTTTGGTTTTAGTGAAGTGCCTCGGACGAGACTCGAACTCGTACAGCCATTTCTGGCCAAGGGATTTTAAGTCCCTCGTGTCTACCATTCCACCACCAAGGCTAGCCAAAGAGACTGCAAATATACTAAAAATATCGTTTTTCGTGTTTGACCAGAGCCAAAAAGATAAAGAGCATCACGGTGAATGAAAGCAGCGACGAGCCGCCGTAACTGATAAGTGGAAGAGGAATCCCTATTACGGGCATCAGTTTGACAGTCATGCCGATATTGATTATTACGTGCATGAAGAAGCACGAAGCTATGCAATATCCGTATACTCTGTTGAACGGGTCTCTGCATTCTTCAGCGGTTTTAAGAATTCTCCAGATCAGATAAGAAAACAGGGCTATAAGGACAAAACATCCTACAAATCCGAATTCTTCTCCTATGGTGCAGAATATGAAATCCGTACTTTGTTCGGGGACGAATCCATAAGTGGTCTGTGTTCCTTCAAGAAAGCCTTTTCCCGTGAGACCGCCTGAACCTATGGCAATCAGGGATTGGTTGACATTGTAACCTGCTCCGGAGAGGTCTTCCTTAATGCCGAGCAGAACTTCTATTCTCTGTTTCTGGTGAGGCTTCAATATATGATTGAATGCCAAATCGGAACATAGTATGGTGGAGGTTCCGATTAGAAACACCATTATAATGAAGGCCCGGAACTGTCTTTTTGCCTTAAGGGTCTTGGCGATGGAACTGCGCGTGATCAGATAATAGACGGTGATCAATAAAGCCAGAACGATGAATGCGACCCAGACCGGGAATTTTATGGAGAGTATGAAAAGGCTTATGACCATTATGAGAAGCATTATCCACCAGCCTGACAGACCTTCGCGATAAAGAACGAATATATACCCCAGGTAAATCAGTACAGTGCCGGTTTCTTTTTCTGCCAGAATCAGTATGGCGGGCAATCCCACGATGGCCAGCGTGGTAAGGGTGTCCCTGATTTTGGATAAATTGAATCCGTGTCCTCTCAGGAAATGGGCCAATACCAGGGATGTGCAGATTTTTGATACTTCACAGGGTTGGAAACTGACAGGGCCGAGTTTGAACCAAGATTTGGAGCCGTTTATTTCTGTTCCGAAGACTATCGTGAATAAGAGAAGCAGCAGGACACAGGCATATGCCGGAGTGGATATCACCTCCCACAAGTAGGGTTTTATGATAAACAGTATTATAAGGCCTGTAATAAGTGATACTCCTATCCAGACAAGTTGTTTTCCAGCTCTTGTCTGCAGGTCGAGAATGGAAAGAGACCCTTCGGCGGAATGTCCTGCAGCGTAGATGCTCACCCATCCTATCAAGACTAAAAGCAGATAGCAGATAATGATTTTCCAATCAATCGTCTGCTCCAGCCTTCTATTATAACTCTGTCTTGACATAATATCTACTATTTTTCGACGTTCATAAGGTCAGAATTCATAACATAATTTTCCAGCCACATACGAGACTTTCCAATTCCGCCGTTCAGGTAGTTTTCAATCATCAGGGAGGCTATCGGACAGGCCCATCGTGCACCGAATCCGGCATTTTCAATATATGCCAATACGGCGATCTTCGGATTCTCCCGAGGAGCGAAACAGATGAAGACAGAATGGTCGGCACCGTGCGGGTTCTCGGCTGTGCCGGTTTTCCCGCACACATCGAGTCCCTCGATGGCGGCCAGGGCCGCGGTGCCGCCCGCAGCCGTACCTGCATTCACCGCCTTCCACATGCCCTCGATGGCGCGTTCGAAATACACCGAATCCACTTTCGTATAATGACGCTGCTTATATTTTCCGTCTATCTTTATCTGGTCATTATCCTTGATTATATGAGGCGTGACATAATATCCTCTATTGGCGATAGTTGCGCATAGATTGGCAAGCTGAAGGGGAGTAGCTCCGATTTCACCTTGGCCTATGGAAAGAGAAACTATGGAAGGGAACTTCCACTTTCCTTTTCCATACAACTTGTCATAGAGCTCCCCTTTAGGGATGGTTCCTGAAGATTCGTTAGGAATATCACAGCCTAAGGACTCTCCCAGACCGAAGCTCAGCACATACTCTCTCCATTTGTCAAAGGCCTCGCTTACCGAGCCATACTTAGGGTTTTCCAAGATGTCCTTGAAGACATAGCAGAAATAGGCGTTGCACGACATCATCACGGCATCGGTGAAATCTATAGGTGAACGATGCTGATGACACCCCAGTTTACGTGACGAGGTGTAATAATAGCCCCTGTCGCAAGGATGTCTGTCCTGAATGTTCAGAACGCCTTCCTGAAGTCCTATCATACCGTTGACAAGTTTGAAAACAGACCCGGGAGGGTAAACGGCCTGTACAGGTCGGTTGAAAAGAGGCTTGTCCGGATTCTGGCTAAGTTCCGTATACCGGCTACCCATATCGGAAAGGTCGGAAACGTTGATCCCGGGGCTGGACACCAGGGCAAGTATCTCTCCGGTAGAAGGCTCTATGGCTATAAGGCTGCCACGTTTGTTCTGCATCAGAGATTGGCCATATTGCTGAAGGTGAGCGTCGATGGTGGTAGTGATATCCTTTCCCTTTTCTGCCGGCAGATCATCTTCACCATTGTTATATCTGGTCAGAATACGGTTATGCGAGTTACGCAGATAGATGTTATATCCGTCCTTTCCCCGCAGATCCTTTTCACGGACCGCTTCAAGTCCGGTAATTCCGGCACGGTCACCGCTCCGATATTCCGGATGCTTTTTAATATACGCCTCATCCACTTCTCCGACATAACCAAGCAGGTTGCCTCCGGCATTGTAAGGATAATCGCGCGTATTTCTTTCCTGTATATGGAATCCAGGAAACCAGTACTGCATCTCCGTAAAATGCGCATACGTCTGCTGGTCGACATTGGGAAGAAAGACGAGCGTCTTATACCCTATTTTTGAACGGTAAGTACGGTAGTAGTCAAGCTTTTCCGTAAGGTAAGCCTTATCTATTCCCAAAAGTGAACACAGTGAGAGCGTATCAAGATCCTTGATCTCACGAGGCGTCACCATTACGTCATAGCAGGACTTGTTGCCTACAAGTATCTGTGAGTTCCTGTCGTAGATGATACCGCGAGGCGCCAGAATTGTTTCTTTTACAATGGAATTGTTAAGCGCATCCGTCTTATACCTGTCGTCAATTACCTGAATATAAAAAAGCCGGGAAAGTATGATCAGGATGATTAGAGCAAACCCTATCAGAATACGGCTGTATCTGTTAGACGAATCCATACTCAGCGACCCTTTATTATGGTGGATTTAATCAGGACGCAGAGCACGGTGCTGCTAAGAAAAGAATACAGCCATTTTAGAAGCGCATGGCTCCATCTGAGCGTGCCTGCACTGTCAATCCAACAATAGACGAGAAAATAAAAGGCGCAGAGCAAGGCGATGGATATGATCATATCTTTCGAAAGCCTTTCTTCCTCCAGATAATCATCTCCCGCCGAGGTGAAGCTGTCCGTATATGCCAATTTCAGAATCATCGGCCTTAAGAAGACGCATGGGAGCAGAGCACAGCTTGTGATGCCGACAACCCCGTTTGATGTCACGTCTATGAGGATTCCCGTCAGGAAGGTGAGAATAAGCGAAGGAATGCTTACCTGTTTGCCGGGAAGACAGAAAACCGCGAGCGGAAGCAGGCTTATGTACAGAAGGTGTGAAAAATTCAGAAAGTTATTGATTAACACCTGAATAAGGCAAAGGGCCAAGATGTATATGTAAAAGTGGTTCTTGTTCATAGTAATGCCCCCCGTTCTTCCAGACTAACGATTTCGTCGTGATTGACAGCTTTAAGAACATATACGAAATTGAGCGACGACAAGTCCTGGAAGAGCTTTACCGTCACTTCTTTTGAAGCTCCGTTGAGGGTTCTTTCCTCTATGACTGTGCCAAGAGGCATATATGGCGGGAATAATTCCGAATAACCGCTTGTCCAGACCGTGTCGGAGGGTGAAACGCTCGTATGCAGAGGAATTGGCCGAAGTATGGCTCTGTCGCTGTGAATGCCGTCCCAGGAGAGAGTTCCTATGACGGCTGTGTGTCCAAGTCTGGCACTGATGGTGGTTTGCGGATTTTGGAGCGTGCGTCCATAAGACATATGTTCGGAGACGATATCTGTCACTCCGACTATCCCCCTGGCCGTCACCACGCCGCAATGCGGATATATTCCGTCAGCACTGCCCTTGTTGATGATGAAATAGTTCTTCTGCCCGTTTGTGCTAATTTTGACTATCTGTGCCAATTGGCATTCAAAATTATCGCGAAGCGATCCCAGGGAATCTATGGCGCCCTTCCGCTCGAGATTATGATATCGCTGAAGTTCGTTCCAAAGCCTGGCGTTCTCTTCGCTTAACTCCTTGTTTTTTTCTGAAAGACGAAGGTAAATGCGTGTCCTTTCCTGAGCGGCCCATATACGGCTTTTGACATTATAGGAAAAACTGTTTATCCATACGCTCCGGTAAGAGGAAGAAGCCCCCAAGATAGCGATGGCAGCGGCCTCCAGAAGAATGAAAGTCGCTGCTGTCCATAGTCGATAAGTCGCTTTGTGAGGCCTGCTCATTATTTACCTCATAAGGAATTTATATCTGTCTGTATTCTTGATTGCTTTGCATGTCCCTCGCGCTACGGCGTGAAGAGGGTCTTCTGCAACGATAAATTTGATGTTGACCTTGTCGGAGAGTCTTTTCGCAAGACCGCGAAGAAGAGCACCTCCACCGGAAAGGTATATTCCGTTCTCTATGATATCCGAGTACAGCTCAGGAGGGGTCATTTCCAGCACGTGCATGATGGACGTTTCGATTTTTGCGATGGATTTGTCCAGGCAGTGTGCGATTTCCTGATATGTGATGGTGGCTTCTACCGGATGTGCGGTCATAATGTTAGGTCCGTTGACTACAAAAGGTTCCGGTTCTTCGTCAAGTTCCGTAAGAACGGCACCCACCGCCCATTTGATTCTTTCTGCGGTGACTTCCCCGACTTTGATATTGTGCTGTTGGCGGAGATAGTACTGAATATCTGACGTGAACACGTCGCCGGCTACCCTTATGCTGTCCTGTTCTACCAGGCCGCCAAGAGAAATTACGGCTATCTCGGTGGTGCCTCCGCCTATATCCACTACCATATGCCCTTTAGGTGCCTCCACATCCAGGCCAATTCCCAATGCGGCCGCCATAGGTTCGTAGATGAGGTAGACATCTCTTCCTCCGGCGTGTTCCGTAGAGTCCCTGACCGCACGGATCTCAACTTCCGTACTGCCTGAAGGGATACCGATGACAACTTTGAGGTTAGGAGTAAAAATACTGCTCTTTTTTTTGCTCACCTGACGGATGAAGCCTCTGATCATCATCTCGGCCGCATTGAAATCGGCTATGACGCCGTCTTTCAATGGTCTGATGGTTCTGATGGTAGGGTTAATGCGTTCGTGCATTCGTTTCGCCTCGTTTCCTATCGCGAGACATTTTCCGGAGGCTACGTCTACAGCCACTATACTTGGTTCGTCGAGTACTATGACACCATTCTGATAGATGATGGTGTTGGCCGTACCGAGGTCTATTGCTAATTCTTGGTTAAGAAATCCGAAAGCCATGTTTGTGAAATTAATTGTATACACAAAAATAAGTATTTTTGTTAGTATTTTTGTACAGATAGATTACAATATGGAGAAAAAAGTTTATGGCATATTCGTAGCCGGAGGTTCAGGGGTCAGAATGGGAAGTTCTGTGCCCAAGCAATTTCTGGAGCTAGCCGGAAAACCTGTCCTTCTGCGCACTTTGGAGAGATTCGTGGAGGCGATAGAGGATATAAACATTATTGTGGTGTTGCCTAAGCCGCATTTTGATACTTGGCGAAAAATCTGTCTGGACTATGGTTTCGATTATCCTCAGATGCTTGTAGGTGGAGGAATCACACGTTTCCATTCGGTCCAGAATGCTCTCCGTAGAATCCCTGATGGCGCTGTAGTTCTGGTTCATGACGGGGTCAGGCCTATGGTAAGCTGCTCACTTATAAACAAATTGGCAGAGATGGCAGATGAAGGAAACTGTGTTGTTCCTGTTACCGCGGTTACTGATACGCTGAAGTCTCTGGTGAGCGCGCAGCAGGAGGGCATGTGGCAGGAAAGTGGTGAGGTGGCTCCTGACCGTGGAAAACTTTTCGGCGCGCAGACTCCTCAGGCCTTTCCTTCGGAAATATTGAAAAGCGCATATGAAACAGCGTATCAGACGAGTTTTACCGATGATGCTTCTGTTCTCAGTTACAAAAAAATACCCCTCACCTATATTCAAGGGGAGAGGTATAACATTAAAATCACTACTCCTGAAGACTTGGAGTTTTTGCGTAAGATTTATTGATTCCTGTGAACCCAAATCTGTCTCTTGACCGGTTCGTCAAGTGAAACCATAGTTTCCGTTGACTGAACGTAAGGAATTTCCTGAATGGTGTTCAGTGCCACTTCCATAAGGTGTGCGTTGTCCCGGCAGTAAAGTTTGATAAGAAGCGCACTTCGTCCGGTTATGAAATGGCATTCCACTATTTCCGGGATTTTTTTGAGAGCAGTTATCACTTCTTTGTATTTGTTGTTCTCGGTAAGATTCAAGAACATGAAGGCACAAATCGTATAACCTATGGATGAAGGTTTGATAAGTGTCGATGAACCGTAGATAATGCCTGCCTCTTCCAGACGTTTGACTCTCTGGTGTATGGCAGCTCCCGATACCCCGCACTCGCGAGCTATTTCGAGGTAGGGTTTTCTGGCATCGTTTATCAGTTCCGAGAGGATAGTTCTATCCATCTCATCCAGTTTAAAGTGCTCCATTACTTTCTCTTTTTAGTTTTGTGTGTTGGTTCCTGGTGGTTGATTATGTCTTGGCATTGCTCTTCTGTAAGAGCTTCTGCGTCTATGTCTTTAGGGAGTTTGTAGTTCTTGCCGGATGCTTTTATATAAGGCCCGTATGGACCGCTCATCACGCTGATTTCTCCCCATTGGTGCAGCGGAGCTTTGGATGGCGTCTTGTTTATGATCTCTATGCATTGATCCTGTGAGAGGCTCAGAGGATCCGCTGCGCGCGGAATGGAGAAATTGTGGGAGTCCCATTGGATATAAGCTCCGAATCTTCCTTTTTTGATTAGGATGTCTTTACCGTCAAGTGTTCCGGCTTTGCGTGGCAAAGAAAATAGCTTCAGCGCATCTTCGAGTGTAATGCTTTCGATCAGCTGTCCGTCAGAGAGGCTCGCGCAGATTTTTTCGTTGTCCTCTCCCTTTTGTACGTAAGGACCGAACTGGCCGAGTTTGGCCACGATTTTCTTCCCGTCTGTCGGGTCAACGCCTATCTCGCGCTCTACTTTTCTGTAGTCTTTGTTACTTAGCGCTTTGTCCACTTCGGTGTGGAAAGGAGGGTAGAAGGACTGCATGCATTTATGCCAATCTGTTTTTCCTTCGGCTATCTGGTCAAAATCCGATTCTATACCTGCAGTGAAACCGTAATCCAAAATGTCTGAGAAATTGTCTACCAGATAATCGCTTACTGCCATTCCTATGTCTGTAGGCAGAAGTTTTCCCTTTTCGGCGCCAAGTTTCTCCACTTTCTGAGCGCTTGTGATTACGCCATCTTTGAGTGTATAGTCGGTTACAGTCTTTTCTGTTCCTTCTTTGTCGCCTTTCACCAGATAGCCTCTTCCCGTGGTGAGAGTGCTGATGGTCGGCGCATAGGTTGATGGACGTCCGATTCCCAACTCTTCGAGTTTTTTGACAAGGGATGGCTCGGAGTATCTGTACGGGGCCTGGGTGAATTTGCAATTGGCCTCTATCTTATTGGCAATCAAAGTGTCGCCTATATTCAAAGGAGGAAGGATGCGCGGAGAATTGTCGTCTTCCTGTCCTTCATCGTCGAAGCTTTCCATATAGAGTTTGAGGAATCCGTCGAAAAGTATCTCGCTGGATTGGATGGAATAATGTTCGCCTCTTTTGTCCAGTCCGACTTTTATGTTCGTGTTAAGCAACTTGGCTTCGGCCATTTGGCTTGCGACGGTCCTGCGCCAGATAAGATTATAGAGCTTTTTTTCCTGTGGTGTCCCGTCTATATCGGAATTCTCTATATATGTAGGCCTGATGGCTTCGTGAGCCTCCTGTGCTCCTTTCGTATGTGTTTTGAATTGGCGAGTGTGAGAATATTGTTCTCCGAAATTATCCGTAATGAATTTTTTCGCAGTGGAAAGGGCAAGGTTTGAAAGCAAGGTGGAGTCGGTACGCATATAAGTGATAAGTCCGTGCTCGTAAAGAGATTGGGCAATTCTCATAGTCTGACTGACAGAGAATTTAAGTTTTCGACCGGCCTCTTGTTGCAGCGTGGAAGTCGTAAATGGCGCTGCCGGAAATCTGCTGCCTTCTTTTTTATCTGCAGAGATTATGGTATAGGTGGCGTCTATGCTGTCCTGAAGGAATTTCTCCGCATCCTGAGCGCAAGGGAATTTTTCTTCCAACGTGCCTTTGATTTTGCTTTTGCCCGCCAGGAAGGTTCCTTCCACTTTATAGTAAGGTTGCGGTTTGAAATTCAAAACTTCCCTTTCCTTATCGGTCACCAGTCTCAAAGCGACGCTTTGTACTCTTCCAGCAGAAAGTCCGCGTTTGATTTTTCTCCAAAGCACAGGGGAGAGTTCATATCCCACGAGCCTGTCCAGGATTCGTCTGGCCTGTTGGGCGTCAACGAGATTCATATCTACGGTTCTCGGGTGCTTGAGCGCTTCCAATATGGCATTTTTGGTAATCTCGTGAAAAGTGATGCGCTGCGTTTTCTTCGGATCCAGGCCAAGTGTCTGTTGAAGGTGCCAGGCTATGGCTTCCCCTTCGCGGTCCTCATCGGATGCGAGATAGACCATATCGGCTTTTTCTGAAAGGGCCTTCAGCTCGCTCACGGTCTTTTTCTTGTCCGAGGGGATTATGTATTTGGGAACAAACCCGTGGTCTATATCAACACTGAGTTCATTTTCCTGAAGATCTCTGATATGACCTTTTGAAGATACTACTTTATAGTCATCTCCCAGAAACTTCTGGATAGTGACCGCTTTATGTGGGGACTCGACAATTACTAAATTCATACTGCAAAGATTTCACAAATAAAGGATTTTTCAAAATTATTTAAGTATTTTTGCCGCTGTTTAGGTAACAGATTATAAGTTATGAAGCAGCGTACGCGCAGAAGGATAGTTGTTTGCTTTTGGATATTGTTGGCATTGCCTTTCGTGGCGATTTTCACTCTTGTGTTTTGTGTGGCGCATTTCGCGCAGATTCCGTCATTTTCAGAGCTGGAACATCCTAACAACAATCTGGCTACGCGACTGATTTCTTCCGATGGCGTAGTCATCAGCACCTTCCATATAGAAAACAGAACGTACGTGGCTTATGAGGACATTTCTCAGAATGTCATAAACGCTGCCGTCGCTACGGAAGACGTGCGTTTCTATGAGCACAGCGGGATAGATTTTAAAAGTCTGGGGCGAGTTCTTGTCAAGACTTTCCTGATGAGGGATTCAAGTCAGGGCGGAGGCAGTACCATAACGCAGCAGCTGGCCAAGACGCTTTATCCCCGCGAGGAGTCTTTCTCCGGTTTTCCCGGGGCCAAGTATGTATCGTTGGTATGGATAAAGCTTAAGGAATGGGTCACGGCCGTAAAGCTCGAAAGAAACTATACGAAGGATGAGATTGTGGCCATGTATCTTAATTCCATCTTCTACGGCAGCGGGGCGTATGGCATAAAGTCGGCAAGTGAGACTTTTTTCGGAAAGGAACCTTCGGAGCTGAATATTCAGGAGGCCGCCATGTTGGTGGGTGCGGTGAACAAGCCTACCCGCTACAATCCTACGCTTAATCCTGAAGCTGCCAAGACAAGGCGCGATTTCGTTATATCCCAGATGGAAAAGGCGGGATATATATCATTGTCCGATAAGGTATTGGCCCAGAACAGCCCGATAGAACTTCATTACAGCGTACAGGACCATAATTCCGGACTTGCTCCGTATTTCAGGGACATGATACGTCGTGAGATGAGCGCTTCGAAACCCAAGAGAAGCCAATATCTCTATGAAGATGAATATGTTGCAGATACTGTAAGATGGAATCAGGATCCGCTTTTCGGGTGGCTGAACAAGCACACGAAGGCCAATGGTGAAAAGTATAATCTGGACCGCGACGGTCTGCGCATATATGTCACCATCAATTCCAGGATGCAGAAGTATGCGGAAGAAGCCGTACAGGAGCAGCTTTCCAAAAATCTTCAGCCTCAGTTCAACAAAGAGATGCGCTATCGCAGGCGTCCGCCATATCCTAATGATATAGACACCTCCACATATAATACCATAATGAAGCAGGCTCGCAGATGGAGCGAGAGGTATCGTGTCGGGCGGAAGGAAGGGCTTTCGGAAAAAGAGATTCTGGAGCAATTCAAAAAGCCGGTCAAGATGCGAATATTCGCTTGGAACGACAAGGGCTATGTGGATACGGTCATGACGCCAAATGATTCCATCAAATATTGCAAATCTATACTCAGGGCGTCGTTTATGGCCATTGAGCCCGGTACGGGAGAAGTCAGGGCGTATGTCGGCGGACCTTCTTACAGGTATTTCAAATATGACAATGTCCGTCAAGGCAAACGTCAGGTCGGAAGTACTGTCAAGCCGTTCCTCTATACCCTTGCCATGCAGGAGGGTATGAGCCCCTGTGACAAGGTGGTGAATATGCCTCAGACTTTCAAGGTCAACGGTGAGACATGGACACCGAGAAGTACTGACAGGGCAGACTATATAGGGAAGACCGTTACGCTCAAATGGGGTTTGACCCATAGTTCGAACAATATCTCCGCTTATCTTATGAAACAGTTCGGACCGTCCGCTATGGCCAAGATGATGAGGAAGATGGGCGTAAAGAGTCATATAGATGAGGTCTATTCTCTCTGTGTGGGGCCGGCTGATCTTACTCTTTGCGAGATGGTATCGGCTTTCAATACTTTCCCGTCGAAGGGAGTTTATTCGTCGCCTCTTTTCGTTACCAGGATAGAAGACAGCGAGGGTAATCTCATCACGGAATTCACGAACAAGAAGGTGGAAGCGATCAGTGACAGGACGGCTTATCTTATGGTTAACCTGATGGAGGGCGTGATTGATCACGGAACCGGAATCCGTCTTAGGGGCAGGTATAAGTTGAAGGGAGAAATCGCAGGGAAGACAGGTACTACCAACGATAACTCCGACGGTTGGTTTATAGGCTACACACCTAAAATTACGGCCGGCGTATGGGTAGGTGGAGAGGATAGAATGGTGCATTTCAAGGACTTGGCGCAGGGAAGCGGCTCGAATATGGCGCTTCCGGTATGGGGTATCTTCATGACCAAGTGTCTTGCTGACCCGTATCTGGACATAAGCGAACTCGACACCTTTGACGCTCCGGTAGGGATGAATCTGGATTTGAGCTGTACGGGTGGGGATATCGAGACGGAAGACAATGCCGCGGAATTCTTCGGTACGCAGACGGACAGCGAGCAGGATTTCTTCAATTAGGGATGTTTTTTGATTATAACGGAGTAAAGGTTTATTATGAACAAGTCGGAGAGGGAAAGCCCCTCCTGCTTCTTCATGGCTGGGGATGCACACACGAAATTTTCTCCGCCTTTATTCCTGATTTCTGTGTCGCACATAAGGTCATTTCGTTGGATTTTCCCGGATTCGGCCTCTCCGATGAGCCTGATAGTGTATGGGGGGTGCAGGAATATACGCAGATGCTCGAAGCTTTCTGCTCCGGTCTTGGCATCATTAACCCCAGTATCGTAAGTCATTCTTTCGGTGGAAGGGTATCAATCCTTTTCGCCAGCAGAAACGATGTGGAAAAGATGATTCTGTCTGATGCCGCAGGGATAAAGCCGCGAAGAAGTTTGAGGTATCATCTGAAAGTGGGAACTTATAAAATTGGCAAATGGTGGCTTCTGAAGGTATGCAGGGATGAGGAGAAATTCAAGAAAATGAGAGCTTCGCGCGGATCGGCTGATTATAATAGCGCCTCTGACAGGATGAAGGCCGTACTTTCGAGGGTGGTTTCGCAGGATTTGAGACGTTATCTTCCTGAGATCAAGGCCTCTGTTCTGCTTTTCTGGGGAGAGAATGACACTGCCACCCCGCTCAGGGATGCCAAATTGATGGAAAAGCTGATTCCCGATGCCGGCCTGGTGATGGTAAAGGGCGGAAGTCATTTTTCTTTTCTGGATGATCCGGGACTATTCCGTCTGATGATTCAAAGATTTTTAAATTAGATGCAATTAGGTTTTAAAATAGCGATATATATACTATCTTCTGTTGTATATATTCTTCTGCTGCAATATTATATGAATATGTTCCAGCAGAATTCCTATCGCGCGGAGCGTTTTTTTCGATGGCTACGCTCTAATCCCATTCCCCATCTTTTCCGTCAGTCAAAAGTGAAATTCGTCTTCACCAAACGAATGCAGCGTCTGCTTGCCATGGCGGAAACCCTTTTCATTCTAGGGTGTATCTTTTCGATTTGGGCTGCGGTGCTTATGGCCGTCTTCACTCCTTTTGTTCTGCTTCTTGCCAATCTTCTCTGCGCTCCGCTCGAGCGGTCCATATCGAGGTGGTACTATCGTGATGCTCAGCGTATTCTGCGCGAACACGCGGGCCTTATCGTGATAGGTGTGACGGGAAGCTTCGGGAAGACCAGCACCAAAAATTATCTGTACCGTATTCTCAGCGAGAAATATAACGTTCTCATGACTCCGGGCAATTTCAATACTCTGCTTGGTGTGGTCCGTACCATAAGAGAACATCTTGAACCATATCATCAGGTGCTTATTGTAGAGATGGGTGCCAAGCAGAAGGGCGATATCAAGCAAATCTGCGATCTGGTTCATCCTACGGTCGCGATAGTGACGGCTGTAGGAGAAATGCACCTTGAGACCTTCGGCAGTCTTGAGAATATACAGAAGACGAAATTTGAACTTGTAGAAGCCCTTCCTGCAAACGGTTATGCAGCGGTGAACGCTGAATCGGAAGGGATAGCCTCGTACGCGGGGATTCCCGCGCATTGCAGAGTGGAGTCTTATGGAATCGATGCACATCGCTGCACGGCTCGCGCCAGCGGGATAGAATATACCCAGGCCGGAATGGAATTCGACTTTATTACCAAATCGGGCACGCAGCATTATCAGAGCCGTCTGCTTGGAGAAAGCAACGTCCTGAATCTCTGCGGGGCACTTATGGTGGCGGAGTATCTTGGCGTAGATGCACTTTCCCGTAAGAAAGCGGTGTCGAAGATACAGAGCGTAGAGCATAGGTTAAGTATCAGCCATAAAGGATCCTTGACGGTTCTGGATGATGCGTATAATTCCAATCCGCAGGGTGCTGCGATGGCTATTTCCGTTCTTCGCTCGATGAAGGTGGAGCAAGGGGCCAATAAAATTATTATCACTCCGGGCTTCGTGGAGATGGGACCATCACAGGGAAGGGAGTGTCGCAAACTTGGCGAATTGGCATCGAAGGGTGCTGATATTCTGGTTATAGTAAATAAGATAAACCGGCAGGATATACTTCAGGGAGCGCTTGACTCCGGGATGGCGGAAGAGAAGATTATCTGTGCGGACACTTTGAAGGAAGCATTGGCCTTGGCCGGAAAATATTTTACTCCCGGCTCGGTTGTTCTTTATGAGAATGACCTCCCGGATATGTTTGAATAGTAAATATTTAATATATGAAAATCACAGTAGGTGTTCTCTTCGGAGGACGTTCAGTTGAAAACGAGATTTCGGTCGTTACCGCATCGCAGGTCATTGAGTCCATGAACAAGGACAAATATGAGATTGTCCCCATATATATCGCCAAGACAGGTAAGTGGTATACTGGCAAGGCTCTTCTGGACCTCGGGCGTTATCGTGACATGCCGTCTCTTCTGCGGGACTGCACGGAGGTGTATTTCAAATCCATCTATGGAGACCATAATCTCTATGCCAATTCAGGCTTTTTTTCTCGCGAGAAGGCGATTGCCAGGATTGACACCATTCTTCCTACTCTTCACGGGACCAATTGTGAAGACGGTACTCTTCAGGGAGTGCTGGAGGTGATAGGCATCCCTTATGTCGGATGCAACACATTCGCTTCGGCCAATGGAATGGATAAGATAGCCATGAAGCAGATTCTTCGTGACAGCGGCATCTCTGTGGTTGATTTCGTGTGGTTTACTGACAAAGAGTGGGATCACAGCCATAAAGAAGTTGTGGAAAAGATAGAAAAATCGCTTTCTTATCCGGTAATTGTAAAACCTGCCAATTCAGGCTCGAGCGTGGGCATTTCTCCCGCTCATAATGAAAGTGAGCTTGTAGATGCGATAGATAATGCCGCACAGTTTACGACCCGCATAATAGTGGAGAGAATGCTGTCTCACCTTAAGGAAGTGAATTGCTCGGTGATGGGAGACTATTATAATTGTCGTGCCTCTGAATGCGAAGTGCCACTCCGGAGCGGTGAGATTCTCAGCTACTCGGACAAATATCAGAGCGGCGGAAGCAAAGGCGGCGCCAAGGGTGCGAAATGCTCGGCAAAGATGGCGGCCGGAAGCAAACTTGGCAGCAAGGGGATGAGCTCGCTCAAACGTGAACTTCCTGCACGTATCCCTGCTGACGTTACGGCTCTTGTAAAGGATTATGCCATAAGAACATTCAAAACTTTAGGCTGTGAGGGCCTCTCGAGAGTGGATCTTATGATAGACCTGGATGATTCCCGTGTATATGTCAACGAAATCAATACCATTCCCGGGTCGCTTTCGTCCTATCTTTGGGATTATACTGGCATAGAGTTTACGGATGTTATCGATACTCTTATCACCCGTTCTTTCGAGAGGGCTCGCGAGGAATCATTTAAGGTGGTGGATTTCGGCGGTAACATTTTTGCATCCGGGAAGTAGTGAATCTGAGAGCCTTCATAGAGGAATCCGTATCTTGTCTGTCAGGAATTTATCCTGAGAAGGAGGCTCGAAACATCATATCTGTCCTACTACAGGGCAGGTTGCACCTCTCTTCGTGGCAGTTGGTTCTTAAGGGAGATGATGAGATGGTCCCTGGGGACATTGCCTGTGATGTTGCCCGACTGCTGAAGGGAGAACCGGTTCAGTATGTCTTGGGGCAGGCAGAATTTTACGGACGCACTTTCAGCGTTTCTCCTGCAGTTCTGATTCCCCGGCCTGAAACGGAACTTCTTGTGGAAAAGGCGCTTGGCATGCTGCCTTCTTCGCCTGCGCGGGTGCTTGATCTCTGTACGGGAAGCGGTGCCATAGCGTGGAGCTTGGCGTTGGAAAGAAAGGACTGGAGCGTGGATGCGGTGGATATCAGTGAAGATGCATTGAAGGTGGCGGAAGGCCAATTCGGAGCAGAGTCTCTTTGCTTTAGACCGCATTTTATTAGGGGCGATGTGCTTGATCCCGGTTTCCTTCGTTCGCTAGGGACGTATGATATGATAGTGAGCAACCCTCCGTATATAAAGGAGAGCGAGAAGGTTTTCATGCGTCGCAATGTGCTTGATTATGAGCCTTCTTTGGCCCTGTTTGTTCCGGATGATGACCCGCTTGTCTTTTATCGGGCTTTGGCGCAAAGTACAGTGGCTTTGCTTAAGGATTCGGGCTGCGCAGTAGTGGAGTGTAATGAACTTCTCTGTCCTCAGACGGCAGCAGTATTTGAACGCGAGGGGCTGAAGGACGTGAAAATCGAAGATGATTTGGCCGGAAAAAAGAGATTTGTTTCGTTCCGTCGATAGCCTTAAATCATTGACTGCTAGTTGAAAGAAATTTATCCGTGTATACACTTTTATACACGGATTTTTTTGTGTCACTTTGCGGAAAGAAAGACAAGTTGATATGAAAACTATGAATTACTTCGGAAGGATATTGTTCTTCTTGCTTGCTATCCTTCAATCTTGCAGCAAAACCGGGTCACATTCTTCTTATTTGCTTGCTGATGATTCAGATAACGCTTCGCAAACGTTCCGTTTCGGCCTGGATCAAGTGGCCCGTGTTTTCGCTGCTTTGCCTATCGAGTCCTCTCAGATGAGTGAAGTGTACGAGGCTGTATGCACCTCCAGTGAAAATGGTTATGATGAGGAGTATACCATGGCGCAGCTATTTTCGGCTCCCGGAAGTGGAGTGGGACAGCAGGGGACTAAGTCAGCAGAGATATATGAACGCCCTTTACGGGTGCTGTTAAAAGAGTATCTCGCTGAAAATGAGCAGACAAAAGCGGTGCCATTTACTGCGCAGGAGTTTTTGGAGGAGCTGGAAAAATCAGATTTGCAGATATATTGGCCTTATTCTGAGGATTGGGATACAGAGACTCTTCCTATAATCACATTTGATCCCGGATATGGGTCCAATTATAATCAAGGATACAGGCTTCGTAAGGATGAGAGTGGAGAACTGGTTGTGGACGAGGTGTATGTGGATGAGAGTGTTGCTATGAAAACGCCAGTTTGGGTGATAAACCGTAATGATGATGCTTCTGCCAGTCCGCTTCCTCTGTTTACTCCGCAGACCAAATCGTCACGCGCTCCGGAAGAGACCGCTGGTCTTAAGGGGACATATAGAGTGTTGAAAATGAAGAGCTTTACGATGCTGCGCAATTATGATTCCTGGTTTCAGGGAGGTTCGGAATTTTTTATCAAATGTGGCAGTGTCAATGGCTTCACAGCGTCCACCGAGGCGGAGCTGAAGCTCTATTCTCCGAGCGTGACGGATTTTATGGTGGCCGTGAAGCGCAAATATCTTAATGTGGAACGGGAGTATGACGCCATCATCATGACCAATTTTACTAATCAGCTTGAGAATCTGGCTTTTCTGGTGACTGAGGACGACGGTGGTACGCAGACTTCGTGGAAATGCTCCGCCACGGTGAAAATCAAGTCCAAAAGTTACGGCTTCGATGTTGATCTACCGTATAAGGAAAATGATGACATAGTATGGCGCGGACAGCTTTCCGCTTCGTTTTTTCAAAGCGAAGACGTGGTTACGGGGCGTTTTGGCGATGTTATTATCAAGTTTGAGCTGGAATAAATCATTATTGATTTTGCGTCTGTGTTTATGAAAATGTAGTCGAAAACAGGCAAACTTGTCGTTTCGATTTATTAAATTTGTGTTTTGAAATGACCACGGTCCGGCGAATATTCGTCGGGTGTTTAAAACACTATTGACTATGAATATCCATAATTTGCATAAGGCACATCCTTGGCATGGAATAGATTTGGGTGAAGACGCACCGCAGGAAGTAAGAGCGTTTATAGAGATAGTCCCGACAGACACCGTTAAGTATGAGGTGGACAAGGAGTCAGGATACCTTTCGCTTGACCGTCCGCAGAAATTTTCGAATATAGTGCCTTCTCTGTACGGTTTTCTGCCCAGGACGTATTGCTCGACAAAGATGGCGGAGCTGACCAATAAAGCGCTTGCAAGATATGACATTGAGGGTGATGGCGATCCGCTCGACATCTGCGTTCTTACGGAAAAGGATGTAACTCACGGTGACATCATCGTCAGGGCCCGTCCTATCGGGGGGCTGCGGCTTCTGGACAACGACCAGGCCGATGACAAGATTATAGCCGTTCTGAAAAATGACGCCGTGTATGGGCACCTCCAGGACATAGACGAGCTTCCTAAGGACATCACGCGCCGTCTTATACATTACTTTACAACCTATAAGGACATTCCGGGTGACAACACCCAGAGAATGAAGTTTATCAGCATCTACGGTTCGCAGGTGGCTCGTGAAGTCATCTCCCGTTCGATGGCCGATTACGAGGATCTGGTGGCGTCCAAAAACTAATTTGACGTGTCAAATAATTTTTCCAGGAGGCGAGAGGTGGCTTGTCTCCGTGTTTTGCGATGCTCTTATAAAAATTTTTCTTTTTGTAAGCTGGCGCAAATTCGGAGCGTCTTACTGACATTTTGAAAGCTGGCGCAGTGCCAATTGGGTGAACAAAAACGCGCCAACTTGGTGAACGAAGCCCAAAAATAATTAGTATATTTGTCGAAAGATGAATCAATTATGAAAAAGTATCGTTTGCGCATAGCGGATCAGATCTTGAAGGAAAACCTGGAGGCTCCGGCGTTCAAGATGATCTTGACGGGGGTCGGAGATTATGCGTATCGGGACAGAAGCGGGGTATTGGTCGTCCCGATAACCGCGTTGAGACCATGAGAAACGAACTTATTGTTTCAAATAGCTGATGCCGCACGGATATGTGCGGCATCAGCTATTTGATTAAATGATTATGCGGAGAGGACGAGATTCGAACTCGTGGTACGGAATGACCCGTACGTCGGTTTAGCAAACCGGTGGTTTCAGCCACTCACCCACCTCTCCAAACCCGAAATGGACTGCAAATATAATCAAATTTTCGGATAAAACGCTATTTCTGTTTCTTTTAGTGAGACGTAAAGAGGAAAGATCATTTTTGGAGGCGGATTATTAAAAATCAATTATTGGATTTTAATAATTACAAATTAATAATTATCTTTGCGAAAACATAAAGGCATTATGATGAAGGTATTGAATCCGTTTTTTACATCTCCTATCATTCCGGATGAATATTTTTGCGACAGAGAGGCGGAAAGTGGACGTCTGGTCAAGCTTCTGCTCAACGGGAACAATGTAGTTCTGATCTCGCCACGCAGAATGGGCAAGACCGGGCTTATAAGACACATATACGCATCAGAAGAAATTGCCCGCAGGTACAACACCTTCTTCGTGGACATTCTTCACACCACGTCATTGCGTGAATTGGCCTTCGCGATAAGCAAGGAGGTATTCAATGCGCTGAAACCACAGGGAAAGAAGATTCTGGATGAATTCCTGACTATATTCAAGAGCCTGAACCTTAGCCTGGAGTATAATCCTGCAAGCGGAATGCCGGAGTTCTCCCTTCATCTCGGAGACATTTTAAGACCGGAAGCTACCATGGAAGAGATTTTCCGGTATCTCGAGAAATCATCCAAGCCGTGCATTCTGGCCATAGACGAGTTCCAGCAAGTCAGAGAATACGCAGACGACACTAACGTGGAGGCCCTTCTCCGCTCTCTGGTTCAGAAGACGACCAACTGCAGATTCATTTATTCCGGCAGCAGTTCCAGAATAATGAGTGATATGTTCACCTCTTCCAAAAGGCCTTTTTACAACAGCGCGGACATCATGTCCCTGGAACGGATTGACAGAGATGTATATGCGTCATTTGCTATCTGTAAGTTTTCGGAATTCGGCCGCAAGATAGAGCCGGAAGAAGTGTACCGTGTATACGATATGTTCGATGGATATACATATTACCTGCAGAGGGTGATGAATGAAGTGTTCTCCAATGTCGCCGAAGACGGTCTTGCCGGAAGGGAAATCATCGACAGTTCCATAGACACCATTCTCCAGGCCAATTCAACATCCTACCGGGAGTTGCTTTCTACCCTGAAAGACAAGCAGAAGCAGGTTTTGGTGGCCATTGCTAAGGAAGGCTCAGCCAACGGCGTTACCTCCGATGAATTCATCCGGAAGCATTCCCTTCCGACCGCAAGTTCCATCCAGAATGCCCTGCGTAAGCTCACCGAGTGCGAAATAGTCCATCGTGACGGCAACGCCTACACCGTCTACGACAAATTCCTCTCCCTCTGGCTGAAAGAAACGTACTGAGATATGGAATTTATGAAATTCGAGTGGACATGTCTAAACGTATAGCTATAATAGGAGGAGGGGCGGCAGGGTGTTTCTGCGCCGTGGAGGTAAAGCGGCAGGACCCTGCGGCTGAAGTGACCATTTTCGAAGCGCTGCCGCGTCCTATGGCCAAATTGGCATTGACAGGAGGCGGAAGGTGTAATATCACGAACACTTTCGAGGGGATCGGCAATCTGAAGGATGTCTATCCTCGTGGGGATAAGTTGATTCGTGCGGCTTTCCACGTGTTTTCCCCGCAAGATACGGTGGCTTGGTGGGAAGCTCACGGCGTGAGTCTTGTCGAGGAAGACGGCGGTAGGATGTTTCCGAAAAGCGGAAGGGCGGGCGAAGTCGTGGAGAAATTGGCAGATCTGATAAATGCCGGCGGGATAAAAGTGGAATGCTCCCATCGGGTGCAGAGCGTAAAGGCTCTGATGGGGGAGTTTGACAGTGTGATAGTTACGACTGGAGGAGGCACGCTTTCCGTTTTGAAGGAATTTCCTGAATTGAAGATAGAAAAGACGGTTCCGTCGCTTTTTTCTTTTAAGATGGACGACCCGGCGCTGAAATCATTGATGGGGACGGCGGTAAAGGGTGTCGTGCTGTCGCTTGCTTCCACGAAACTACGCTCCGAGGGGGATCTTCTGATAACGGACTGGGGCGTGAGCGGTCCCGCCGTTTTGAGGCTTTCGTCCTACGGAGCTCATTATCTGGCAGAAAACGAGTATAAGGCAGAGCTGATTGTGAATTACTTGGGCCGTAATGAGGAGGAAGTGCGCGGCGTTATTGCTGAATTGGCCCGGGAAAATGCCAGGAAATTCATAGTAAACACGCCGGCGGAAGGCTTGTCGTCGCGTCTTTGGAGGTATCTCGTGGAGAAATCGTACTTGCGGGAAGATCAGAGATGGGCGGAGATGGGCAGCAAGGGGCTTAACAGGTTGGTTTCCACGTTGGTAGCCGACAGCTTCCGGATAAGGGGCCGGTGCCGTTTCAAGGACGAGTTCGTGACGGCGGGCGGAGTGGCCGTGAGTGAAGTTAATCCATCCACGCTGGAGAGCAAACATTATCCGGGACTTTATTTCGCCGGAGAAGTACTTGATATAGACGCCATTACGGGAGGCTTCAATCTTCAGGCGGCATGGTCCACGGCGTATGTGGCAGCCAGCGCTGCATCGAAAGGCTAGTAACCTGCTGATAGAGACTAATACCCGTAGCGCGTGCGAAAATACCTGAGCAGGAAGATGCCTAGGCATAGTGAGAGACCTTCGGCCACAATTACGGAATACCATATGCCGACAGCTCCGAAAAGGGCCGGAATCAGGAATACGCATCCAAGTTCGAATACGATGGAACGGGTGAACGCTGCAACTGCGGAGATGAGCCCGTTGCCCAGTCCCGTGAACCACGCGGAGGTGAACAGGTTAAGTCCGCTGATAAGAAAGCTCAAGAAATAAATCTGTCCTGCACGTGTTGTGAAATCCACCGTATCAGGGTCAAATCCTATGAAAAGACGAGCTGCGGGGTTGATAAGAAAATGTGATATGACCACCAGGACTATTCCTATACAAAACAACAGTTTGAAACTTTTTCGCAGAATGCTTCTCAGCTCTTGATTGTCCCCGGCTCCGTAGTTGTATCCGATAACGGGAGTGACGGTCATATTATAACCTATATAGATGGCGACAAATATGTACCCGATATACATGATGACAGAATAGGCCACTACTCCGCTTTCTCCGAAGAATTTGAGGAGCTGATGGTTATAGCACATGCTCACCAGGCTGAATGCTATGTTCCCCACGTATTCGGAACTGCCGTTTGTGCAGGTGTTGACAAGAATCCTTTTTTCGAACCTTATGCGGGTAATGCGCAATTGGCCTTCTTTACGGCGATACTTAAAATACCACAAGGGGAAGAATCCTCCAATGCAACAGCCAATTATGGATGCCGCTGCGGCTCCGGCCAATCCCCATCCGAACACCAGGATAAAAAGAGCGTCGAGCGCTATGTTGGTAAATCCGCAGGCAAGCGACAGGCGTGTTCCGAGTTCTGGCTTCTCGGCTGTCATAAAGAAGGGCTGAAAGGCGCTCTGCAGCATGAAGGCCGGCATCCCGACCGCAAAAAAACGGCCGTAGAGCGTGGCGGAAGCTATCAGCGTCTCTTCCTGAGCTCCCAAAAGATGAACGATGTCAGGCATCAGAATATAAAGCGGAGCCCCGAAGCACACGGCCAGAATTACGGTGAATGCGAGAAGCGAAGTGAATGCCGTGCAGGCTTTCTCCATATTTTTCTGGCCAATCAGGATGGAAACCAATGCGCTGCCACCCGAGCCTATCATAAGGCCAAGTGAACCGACAATCATTATGGCCGGCCATACGAGATTAAGCCCGGCAAACGGAGTCTCGCCCACACAATTCGATACGAACAGTCCGTCTACTATGCTGTACAGACTTCCGTTTATGACCATTGCGATACTTGGAAGTGCAGAGGTCAAAAGACGTTTGGAAGTATAATGTCCGGAAAGTGCTACTTTCATACTCGATCCCTAAAATTAGGGGTGCGAAGTTAGTTAATTTTACATAACTTTGCCAATATGCTAAACAAGGATATTTATATAAGACGTCGTGCCACTCTTCTTGAAAAACTCAAAGGGGAGAGCGGGGTGGCACTCTTCATAGGAAATGTGGACAGTCCCGCACAGTACAGGGACAACTGTTATAAATGGAGGCAGGACAGTACATGGCTCTATCTTTTCGGTATAGACGAACCGCGTCTGGCTGCCGTCATCGACCTTGAAAGTGGGAGGACCACTCTTTTCGGGGATGACTGCGACATAGATGACATCATCTGGAACGGGCCAAGTCCATCCATAAGAGAGTATGCTGACCTCAGCGGTATAGAGAACACGGCTCCTTATAATGAATTGGCCAAGGCTGTAGAGGGGCGGAAAGTTCATTTTGTTCCTGTGTCCAGAGAATACAACGCCCATCTGTTGTCTTCCATCGTAGGTCTTAAGCCGGAGCAGTGCTTCTCCGTCGGGAAAAAAGGCTGCCCTGCAGCGTCTCTTCCTTTAGTTCGCTCCCTCGTGCAGATGCGCCTGGTGAAAGAGCCTTGCGAGATAGAACTTATCGATGCGGCCTGCGTTCTGGGTCAGACGATGCACACCATCGCACGCGACGCCATAAAGACGGGCGTCGTGGAGCAGGAGATAGTGGGCAAGATGGAAGGATACTCCCTTTCAGTGGGATGGGGCGTAAGTTTTTCCACCATCCTTACGCAGCACGGAGAAGTGTTCCACTGTCATAGCCACGCCCAGAAGATAGAGCCCGGCAGACTTATGGTGATAGATGCCGGATTGGAGAGCAACGAGCATTACGCATCGGATTTCACCCGCACATATCCTACTTCGGGCCGCTTTACAACGCGTCAGAAGGAAATCTACCAGATAGTTTACGAGTGCCACGAATTGGCATTCAGCCTCACTCGTCCGGGCGTTACATACCTTGAAGTCCATAATGCCGTGTGCGAGCATATGCTGGAAAGACTGGGGGAACTCGGCATAGTAAACGGAGACCCTAAAGAGATGAATGCCAAGGGATATGCAGGACTTTTCCTTCCTCACGGCCTTGGCCATAATATGGGCCTTGACGTTCACGATATGGAAGATTACGGGGAAGACCTTGTGGGCTATGACCCGGGGCAGAGCCGCAGTCCGCTTCTTGGACTTGGGAGCCTTCGTATGGCCAGAAGTCTGAAGCCGGGCAATGTCATTACCGACGAACCCGGCATATACTTCATCCCGGCGCTTATAGAAAAGTGGAAGTCCGAAGGAATCGGTAAGGGAGAGATTAATTATGAGAAACTCACCGGGTACTATGATTTCGGCGGCATAAGGCTCGAGGACGATGTTCTAGTTACGGAGAACGGGGCCCGCAGACTTGGCGGAAAGAGACTCCCCGCATCGGTGGAAGATATAGAAAATGCTATGAAAAATAATTAGAAGAAATGGGACTATTAGAAGGAAAAACAGCTCTGGTTACCGGAGGTTCCAGAGGTATAGGAAGGGCCATCGCTCTGCGTTTTGCCCAGGAGGGTGCTGATGTGGCCTTCACTTATCTTTCGAATAAGGCTGCTGCGGACGAGACCCTCGCCGAACTGTCCACTTTCGGACACAGGGTGTCGGCTTATGCTTCCAATGCTGCGGACTTTGACGCTGCACATGCTCTGGTGGCGCAAATCAAGGAGGACTTCGGGAAGATAGACATACTGGTCAACAACGCCGGAATCACACGCGACACTTTGATGATGCGTATGGACGAGGCGCAGTGGGACGCCGTAATAAACGGTAATCTCAAGTCTGCGTTTAATTTTACTCACGCGGTGACTCCTATTATGGCCCGTCAGCGCTCCGGCAGCATCATTTCGCTTTCGTCCGTGGTGGGCATCGCAGGTAATGCGGGCCAATGCAATTATGCAGCATCGAAGGCAGGCATCATAGCTCTGAGCACATCCATAGCCAAGGAACTGGGAGCGCGTGGCGTGAGAAGCAACTGTATAGCTCCAGGGTTCATAGATACCGATATGACATCATCGCTTCCTGAAGAACTGCGTACGCAATGGGCTGCGAGCATACCTCTTCGGAGGGCCGGAAAACCTGATGAAGTGGCCGGCGTAGCGCTTTTCCTGGCGAGCGATCTGTCAAGCTATGTTACCGGACAGGTAATTCACTGCTGCGGAGGGATGTCTTACTAATATGGACGAACGCCTGCTTAAACTTAACTTCACTTCATCTCTTAAAGCCGCATTCGATCTTATTCTTCCTCGCACCTGCACGGTGTGCGGAAGAATTTTAAATCAGGGGGAAGACCATATCTGTCTGGTCTGCGATATGGATTTTCCATATACGCACTTCGAGTTGTGCTCGCATAACAGGATGGCGGATTATTATAACGAGAGACTGTGTGAGAAGTTGGACGGACTCTATATCCCGTATCAATGGGCCATCTCTTTAATGACTTATCATTCCGGAAGTGATTATTCCAGGATTCCGTGGGCGTTGAAATATAACTCTAACCTTGCCTGCGGAAGATTTTTCGCGCGCCGGTTGGCAGAAAAGATAAAATTGGCCCCGTGGTTGGAGGATATTGATGTGATAATCCCTGTTCCTGTACATTGGAAAAGACGCTGGACCAGAGGCTATAATCAGGCGGAGGTGATAGCCTGCGAAGTGGGACGGTGTCTGAATGTCAGGGTGGAGAGCAGTATTCTTGTAAAGAGCAGATACACGAAAAGTCAGGTGAAAGTGGACACGGCGTCCCGCGCGGGTAATATCACGGGTTCATTCCGCTTGTCGCGAAACGGAGCTGGCGTGTTGAAAAATGCACGTCACATTCTGCTTGTGGATGACGTCTTTACTACGGGAGCGACTCTGAGCGAGTGCCATAAAACAATTCGAACCGCTCTGGATGGAACGGTTCGAATCAGTATAGCGACACTCGCGTGTGTGGAGTGATTATTCGTTAGGGTTAGACTGCTCGATAGGTGCAGTAGGGAAAGAAGGCTGCTCAACTACGTTCTCAATCTTGTCCGTAATGTTGATTTCGGTAGATTTGGTATTCGTGGTGAATGAAGCAATTATGGAAACCACTGCTATAAAGCAAACCAAGCCCCAAGTTATCTTTTCGAGGATGTCGGCGGTCTGGCGTACACCGAATGTCTGGTTACCGGCTACAAAATTGCTGGCCATACCGTCTCCTTTACCATTCTGAAGCAATACCACCAATATAAGAAGGAGGCTTGCGATAATGATAAGCACGACTAATGTTGTGAATAATGCGTTCATATTTGTTTCTCTATTTTTTCAATAAGGGATGCAAAGTAAATACTTTTTTCTGGTATTCGCAAACTAAGTTTTGAATAAATCTCCTTTGCTTTATCAGGATAGCCCTGTTGAAGATAGACTTTTGCCAATTCTTCCGTGCAGAAATCCGTGGAATCCGTGTTTTCCACGAAAGTGCTTGTCTGTGCGTTCTGTTCTTTGGCTTTGGAGATGAAGGAAGAGAAAATATTATCTTCCTCTTTCCGCGTGGCGGCATATTGCTCGGCGCTGAAATAGTCTCCTCCTATGACATATATCTGTTTGCTTGCTGTCTTTTTAGTGGCGGGCGTGTCCTGCTGAGGTGAGGGCGTCACTTTTTCACTGCTTCGCATAATCTCGAAGACCTTTTTCCGGCAGGGCGCATAGAGTGCTTGAGAGGCGTATTTGTCCTCTCCCCATGCATCTTTGCCTAGAGCGGCCATCCTGCGGCACAGCTCTATTCTGGCCAATGTAAACCATGGATAGATGCTGATTATTCCCGACAATTCCTCCAGATTGAGGGATTTGAGGTCTATGGTCTTTGAGTTTTTTACCATTGTGCTACCGTAGCGTTAAAGACGTCATCCACCAATTTTTCTATGATTTCGGTCACCAATGTAGACTCGACCGCATCCAGAGAATTTGTGGAATCATAGTCGGAATATGCGGAGAAACTTTTACTTGTAAAGTCATCTTCCGGATGTTTCCTGTTTGTAAAAGAGACTTTTATGGTAACGGTAAGCCTGTTCTGGGACGCCACGTCACCGGCGGTGATGGCCGTAGCTTTCACGTCATATCCTGTTATCTCTCCGGTGATTTCCAGATCTCCGTCCATATCAAGCTGTTCCAGATTAGTCATCTTCCTGAACTGGTTCCGGAGCTGTTCTGTAAGGTCGTTGCTCAGCGTAGGATTGACTTTCAGTGCCTTATAGTCAAAATAGTTGATGGTGATGCTCTTGACGTCACTTTGAATGGAAGTCCCTGAGAATGAATATATCCCGCACGCCGTGACGCACAGAGCAGTGATGGCTGTGTATAGTAACTTCTTCATTATTTCTTTTTTTGCTTGTCAAGCCATCTGTAAAGGGTTCTTTCGGATATGCCAAGTTCTGCGGCTGAGGGTTTAACCTTGCCCTCGTATCTGGCAAGCACCTGAGCATAAAGGTCATCTGTCTTTTGCTTCAGGGTACGTGGCGAATCGTCTGCGGAGGCTTGCTCCGGTTGCTGATCCTGCCAGGAGGCACTCTCTTGCCATTCGGCGTCGTCTTCGCCGCTTATGCGTGCAGGGGTGACGGAACTGTCTTTGTTCTCAAGCACTATTCTTCGGAGATCTTCCACTTCCTGCTTAAGGTCCAGAAAGGCTTTAATAATGACTTTTAATTCATTGTCATTCATTCTGGAAGAAGATTCGGTTCCGCTTCCTGTAGTGGACGGCAGAAGATTGTCCAATTCCTGAGGCAGGTGCGCCTTGATGCAGTTCTCGTCAAGCTCCACCCTGTCTTCTTGAGAAGATATTGGCCTTGATTCCAGCAAAGTCAGCGCCTCGGTGAAATTTTTCAATTGGCGAATGTTTCCCGGCCATCTGTAGTTTTTCAGGGCCGAAATGCCCTCGTGCGTGAGGGAGATTTTACAAAGCCCGCTTTTTAGGGAGTAGTCAGAAGAGAATTTTCTGAACAGCAGGTAGATGTCATCCTTTCTTTCGCGCAGAGGCGGCATCTTTATCTGTATGGCGTTCAACCTGTAATAAAGGTCTTCGCGGAATTTGCCCGTGTCCACTGCGTGAGAGAGGTTCTCGTTGGTGGCGCAGATGATGCGCACATTGCATTTCTCTACTTTGGATGATCCCACTTTCATGAATTCGCCGTCCTGCAGGACTCTTAGAAGCAGCGCCTGCGTGTCTTTGGGCAGTTCCGCCACTTCGTCCAGGAAGAGCGTGCCTCCGTCAGCCTCCTCGAAGTAGCCTTTGCGAGTGGCTATGGCTCCGGTGAATGACCCTTTTTCGTGTCCGAAAAGTTCGGCATTGATGGTCCCTGAAGGAATGGCACCGCAGTTGACAGCCAGGTACGGCCCGGTTTTTCGGCGGGAATTGTCGTGGATTATGCGTGAAATGGCGTCTTTTCCTACACCGCTTTCTCCGGAAACAAGTACTGCAAGCTCACTGGGGGCTACTACAAGTGCCGTCTCCAGGGCCCGGTTGAGGTCCGGATTGTTTCCGACTATGTCGTATCTGTTTTTAATGCGTTGTAATTCCTGACTGTCCATGTTCCAAGTTTTGCATGTAAAAAGCAAAGTTAATTAAAAATAATTTATCTTTGCGAGGCTTTGAGGCTTAAGTTTTAAAGGGCCGGTAACAGGAAAAATTATAAAAATATGAAGAGAAGTATATTATGTGCGGTGGCTGCAAGTGCTATTCTTGCCGGATGCGCCACCCCGCAGGCACAGATGAAGAAGAATTTCGGTGTAATCACCGTAACTTCTGACCCGGAAGTCCTGGTGGTCAAGAATGAGAAGATAGACGCCCAGGTCACACTTTCATTCCCTGAGAATTATTTTGATGATCAGACAATGATGGTCATAACTCCTGTGCTTGTGTACGGAGAAGGACAGTTGCGTACAGGTAAACCATTTATCTATCAAGGGGAAAAGATAATGGCCAATTATAAAGTCGTCCCTAAGAAGGGCATCTTCCATCACGAGAATATCTCCTTCGATTTCCTTCCCGGGATGGAAAAATGCCGTCTTGAACTGCGTTGTACTTTGGTTTACGGCGATAAGAAGACCACGCTTGCTCCTATAAAGGTGGCGGACGGGTGTAATGCCACATACCGTCTGGTGCAGGTAAGCGGGGAGTACACTTATAAACCGGACGGTTATGAGAGGGTGACCAATCATAGTACGGAGACCAGTATTCTTTTTGATGTGAATTCCTCTACCGTTAAGAATAACACGCATAACCGCAATGCGGTGTCCGTCTACAAATCTTATCTTTCAGACATAAAGGCGGATGAGAGGTATGAGATAACGGGAACCGAGATAGTTGCTTACGCGTCGCCAGAAGGTGGACAGGAATATAATGCGAAGCTTTCAGACAAACGTGCCACTTCCGCTGTGGGCGCATGGGAAGACATGTCCGGCGGAGCCAGTGCGGACACCATGTCGGTACGCAGCATAGGCCAGGATTGGGAAGGTTTCAAACAGGCGCTCGAAGATTCGGACATAGAAGAGAAAGACCTTATATTGAGGGTACTTTCCATGTATTCAGATCCGGCAGTCAGGGAGACCGAGATGAAAAATCTCTCCTTTATATATGATGAACTGAAAACAGAGGTGTTCCCGTCACTCAGACGTGCCACTTTCGTTGTCAACGCACAGCATACGGGTTATTCCGATGCCGAGTTGCTTGAATTGGCTGAAAAGCACCTGTCTCTGCTCAGTGAACCGGAAGTCCTTCACCTGGCAAGCATAGTCGACGATATGGGTCTCAAGAAATTCTATTATCGTTATGCTTCACAGAGATATCTCTCGCAGACCGCTTATTTTAATCTGGCGATGATAGCTCTTGACGAAAACAAGAATGACGTGGCGCTTACTTATCTCGAGCAGGTGGCGGAGGATGGTGATGTCCTTAATGCCAAGGGTGTTGTGGAACTCCGTAAAGGCAATTATGAACAGGCCAGGAAGTTTTTCCTTCGCGCCGAGACCGCCGATGCCAGAAAGAATCTGGGAACTCTTCTCATCCTTTCGGGCCAATATGGTGACGCCGTCCAGAGCCTCGCGGGCAGTGGAAGCGGTAATGAGGTATTGGCATATATCCTTAACGGACAGATAGATGACGCTATACAAAATGCTAGTTGCGATTCCCCTCGTGATGCCTATATAGCAGCTGTCGCCTATGCCCGCAAGGGAGATGCGGAAGGGGTGAAATCCGCTCTTGCCAAGGCATCTGTTGATCCCGTTTATGCTGAAAAGAGTGAAAAAGACGTGGAGTTTGTGAATTATAGATAGGATAATTAAAAAATTTGCTTATATTTGCAGCCCCAAATTTTCGGGGTAAAATAATTTTATTAACAACATTTTATGCCAACAATTCAACAATTAGTTCGCAAAGGACGCGAGGTTATCGAGGTTAAATCGAAGTCTCGTGCGTTGGATGCTTGTCCTCAGAAGCGTGGCGTTTGCGTGCGTGTGTACACAACTACACCTAAGAAACCTAACTCAGCTATGCGTAAGGTTGCACGTGTACGTCTTTCAAATGCTAAAGAGGTCAACGCCTACATCCCTGGCGAGGGTCACAATCTTCAGGAGCACTCAATCGTACTTGTACGTGGTGGCCGTGTGAAGGACCTTCCAGGTGTACGTTACCACATCCTTAGAGGCGCTTTGGATACCGCTGGTGTAGAGGGAAGAACACAGTCTCGTTCTCTCTACGGAGCCAAGAGACCAAAGAAGTAGTCTGAAGGATGGTTTTTAATCTTTAATTTTTTTAAACAAAATGAGAAAATCGAAGCCTAAAAAGAGGATTCTACTTCCTGATCCTAAGTTTCACGACGTGGAGGTTACACGTTTCGTGAACAATCTTATGTTGCAGGGGAAGAAGAGTATCGCGTATTCAATTTTTTACGATGCCATCGATATGGTAGGCGAGAAGGTGAAAGATTCTGACAAGGCTCCTCTAGATATTTGGAGGAAGGCACTCGAGAACGTAACTCCTCAGATCGAGGTAAAGTCACGTCGTATCGGTGGTGCTAACTTCCAGGTGCCTACAGAGTTGCGCCCTGAGAGAAAGGTATCACTTTCCATGAAGAACCTTATCGCTTTCGCTCGTAAGCGTTCGGGCCACTCTATGGCAGAAAAATTGTGCGCAGAGATCGTTGCAGCCTACAATAACGAAGGTGGTGCATACAAGCGTAAAGAGGATATGCACAAGATGGCAGAAGCTAACAAGGCATTTGCACACTTCCGTTTTTAATCTAGTTACAAGTTAGTATAATGGCTAAAAGAGATCTTAAGTTCACAAGAAACATCGGTATCATGGCTCACATCGATGCCGGTAAGACCACCACTTCTGAGCGTATCCTTTATTACACGGGAAAAACTCATAAGATAGGTGAAGTTCACGATGGTGGTGCTACCATGGACTGGATGGTTCAGGAGCAGGAGAGAGGTATTACCATTACTTCTGCCGCTACCACAGCATTCTGGCACTATAACGGAGACACTTATCAGATTAACCTGATCGATACTCCGGGCCACGTTGACTTTACTGTGGAGGTGGAACGTTCACTTCGTGTGCTCGACGGTACTGTCGCTACATTCTGCGCAGTCGGTAGAGTACAGCCTCAGTCTGAGACCGTTTGGCGTCAGGCAGACAAGTATAATGTTCCGAAGATTGCCTACATTAACAAAATGGACCGTGTAGGCGCGGACTTCCTCGCAGTAGTTGAAGAGATCAAGACTAAACTTGGAGCTACAGCAGTGCCTATTTGCCTTCCTATCGGATCGGAGGACAAATTCCTGGGTATTGTTGACCTTATTGACAAAAAGGCTATTTATTACAATTCCACAGAAGAACTTGTAAATTACGAGGTAAAGGATGTTCCTGCTGAGATGGCGGACGAAGTGGCCCTCTGGAGAGACAAGCTCGTAGAGAGCGCCGCTGAGTGCGATGACGCATTGATGGAGAAATATTTCGAGGATCCTGATTCACTTACGAAGGAGGAGATTATCGCAGCTCTCCGCAAGGGAACTATCTCTATGCAGATTGTTCCGGCTTGCTGCGGTTCTTCATTCAAGAACAAGGGTGTTCAGTTCCTTCTTGACGCAGTTATGCGTTACCTCCCTTCACCGCTCGACAAGGGCGCCGTTAAAGGTACGGACCCTAACACGGGTAATGAAGTTGAGCGCAAGCCTTCAGCATCAGAACCATTCTGCGGTCTTGTGTTCAAGATAGCAACAGACCCGTTTGTAGGACGTCTTGCTTTCTTGCGCGCATATTCAGGTAAGCTTGATGCAGGTTCTTATGTACTTAATGTAAGATCAGGAAAGAAAGAGAGGGTTGCACGTTTGTACCAGATGCACTCAAATCATCAGAATCCTATCGAAAGTGTGGAGGCCGGTGACATCTGTGCAGCTGTAGGTTTCAAAGACCTCAGAACAGGTGATACCATCTGTGTAGAGAATGCGCCTATTACTCTTGAGTCTATGGAATTCCCGGATCCGGTTATCGGCATTGCAGTGGAGCCTAAGACACAGGGTGATCTTGACAAACTCGGTCTTGCTCTTGCCAAACTTGCAGAAGAGGACCCAACCTTCCAGGTAAAATCCGACCACGAGACCGGTCAGACCGTCATCTCAGGTATGGGTGAACTTCACTTGGACATCATCGTTGATCGTCTTCGCCGTGAATTCGGTGTTGAGATTAACCAGGGTGCTCCGCAGGTTAATTACAAAGAGGCTATTACCGCTACGACAACTCACCGCGAAGTCTTCAAGAAGCAGACCGGTGGTCGTGGTAAGTTCGCCGACATTATCGTTGAAATCGGACCGGCAGATGCTGGCGTTATCGGACTTCAGTTCGACAATCAGGTTAAGGGTGGTAACGTTCCTAAGGAGTTCATCCCTTGTGTAGAGAAAGGATTCCAGTCAGCTATGGCTAACGGTGTTCTTGCTGGATACGAGGTTCAGTCTCTTAAGGTTACCCTTCTCGATGGTTCATTCCATCCTGTAGACTCTGACCAGCTTTCATTCGAACTTGCCGCACGTATGGCATTCCGTCACGCTTGTCCTAAGTGCAAGCCTGTCATTTTGGAGCCTATTATGAATCTTGAGGTTGTTACTCCGGAGGATTATATGGGTGATATCGTTGGTGACCTTAACCGTCGCCGCGGACAGATTGTGGCTATGGACTCAACCGCTAACGGAGCACGTATCGTTAAGGCATTCGTTCCGCTCGCTGAGCAGTTCGGTTATGTAACAGTTCTTCGTACCCTTTCTTCAGGTCGTGCTACAAGCACTATGTCGTTCGACCATTATTCAGAGGTACCTGCAGCTATGGCTAAGGATATCGTTGAGAAGAGCGGATACAAACTGTCAGATGATGATGAGTAAAAGTTAAAAATTGTTAATATGAGCCAAAAAATCAGAATAAAACTCAAATCATTCGATCATATGCTTGTTGACAAGTCAACATCCAAGATCGTTGAGACAGTGAAATCTACTGGCGCTACCGTAAACGGACCTATTCCGCTTCCGACCAATAAGAAGATCTTTACTGTCAACCGCTCAACCTTCGTTAATAAGAAGAGCCGTGAGCAGTTTGAGCTCGATACATATTGCAGACTTCTTGATATCGAAAACAGCAACGCGAAGACCGTTGATGCTCTCATGAGACTTGAACTCCCTGCAGGTGTAGATGTTGAGATCAAAGTTTGATAAAATCTAAAAGAGTTCGTATATTTGCACCGTGAAAGGTGCAAATATCGCTCTTTTACGGTCCCTTAGCTCAGTTGGTTAGAGCATCTGACTCATAATCAGGGGGTCGTAGGATCATGCCCTACAGGGACCACAAAAAAGCCGACTCGTTTGAGCCGGCTTTTTTCGTATTTGCACTAATCAGAAATCTACTGAAGTAGAGGAGTAGCCTACTTTGATTTTCACATCGGCAGTTGCCGTGAAGCTTTTACCAAAGGTATATTCTCCGGTATCTTCGTCTTCCGTAGCCTGGTATTTGTTAACTTCGTCGCCTATCTTGACGCCTACCCAGAAATTCTCGCCATACATGTTCTGAACCGTGAGGTAGAAGCTGGTCCCGGCATCCACGGTGAATCCTTCGCTGAAATTCCAATCGAAATTGGTAGAACTCTTTACGATAAATTCATCTGGATCGTATGAGGCGCTGACGCTGACTTTGCTCTCGCTTTCGAATTGAACGGATTCTTTAGTCGCCCCCACCTTGAAGACGGTGTCGTCGGTAAATACGAATGATTTGCCAAATGATGCATCCCCCATATCAGGATCGATGGTTGCTTCGTAATAGCTTACACTAGACCCCATTTTGACGCCTACCCAGAATGTCTCCCCGTAGTTGTCGACTATATTGATGTACAGGGTGGTTCCTTTAGGTACATCAAACCCGCTTTCGTTTATCCTTTGGTAGTATGGGTTTGTTTGAGAGGAGACAGAATATTGGTCGTCGTCGAAAATGGCGCTGATGTGAACGTTGTCTTTCGTGTCTATGTCAGTGTATGTGACAGAAAGCGTAACATTGTCCGCAGGCATTGTAAAGGTGACGGTCGCATTGTCCAATGTAACATCGATATTGTCTCCATTGTCTGCGACTGCCGTAACTTTTTCTATAGTTTTTCCGCTTGGAACATATACAAAGGCGGTAACGGTTTCTCCTTCTATATATGATGTTCCGTCAGGGAATTGGAACGTTCCGCTTTCTCCGGACACTGAGTAACATTTGCCGGTAGTGGCCGCGATGCTGAAAGGTCCGTCTGTTTTAGGGAGGGTGACGTCAGCGTAGTATTGGTACTTGTCTATGCCGCTGCCATAGAGAACAAATGGGTATTCTTCTCCTTCGACTACAGCTTTGAGAGGCTTATATCCGTCGGCTACATTTACAAAGAGAGAAACTTTTTCTCCCGGTATGCCTTCTTCTGTCGGTACGCCGTAATAAAGGTCATGCTGGTCATAAATCTGGGCACCGGTGATATTCTCGCTTTCCGTAAAGCTTACTGCGGCTTTCTTCTTGAAATTAAGTGAAATCTCGGTGTCGGAGGCGGGCATGGTAAATAGTACATAAGCGCGGGATTTGCATTCAAGAGCCAATCCTTCTACGTTGGATGTCGCATTGTCCAGGTAATATCCTGCTATGGTATAGAAGGTGGCGACAACGCTTTCTCCATCTATGGCTTCAGTAGGGAGACAAGGCTGTATCCATCCCTCCGGAATGTCCGTGCGAAGATACTCCGTCCCTTTCCACGAGATAGTGTATCGGTGATGTTGCTCTCCCTTTACACGAATCTGTACGTTTTCGGTAAGGTCCTGATAATTAGGACGTATGGATACATTGTAAAGCCAATCGAAAGCTTCGGTGCGTTCATAGCTGCAGCCTTTGATATCTTCTATGTTCTGCCAATCTTGTGAGCCGATTTTGACATCAATCCCAGTTATGGTATAAGCATCAGGCGTGCCGAGATAACAATCGAAGTATTTGTATTTTTTCTCCGGGTGAACGCCGTACAGGATTATGTTGTCATTGGCATTGACAAGAGAGAGTGTGGCGCCGTTTTCGGAAAGCTGCTGTTGAACTGAATATACTACGGCTATATCGAAGGAACTCTGTTCCGGTATGGCGACCTTGACTTGAAGGGACTGTATGTTTTTCTCTTCTGTTGCAGGGAATTCCGGCACATATACGGTGTCGGCCACGTGCACGAAGATGTGCTGCATGTGATAGTCAGCAAAACCCGAAGAAAGAATCTCGCCCGGGGTGAGCTCTAAAGTAAGAGAGTCTCCATAGTTGTATTCCTCACCTTGGGTGGCTCCGGTAACTGAAGCGATGAAGTCCGGTGTAAGATTCAACAGTTTTTCAATTTTCGCCGTGGATGGTTCCGGCGGGGTGGGAGTGTCGGGATTGGTCTTCTTGCACCCCACAATGGCTGTGAATAGCAGACAGCCGATGAATAGGATTTTGTTTTTCATAACTAACTAAAAATCTGATAATTTGCGTAAATATAAAAATTATTTTAAGTAATTAATAAAAATTTTACGCAAATTATCAGGCCGTATGTTTTGTTTCCCCGTTTATCTTACTTCCAGTACTTCGCCGTGGTCTTTCACGATACACTCCTTGAAGTGCTCTGTATAGCCCGGTTGAGTGAGTCCGTCCGGAATGCCTTCGCTCCACTGACTGTGCACGAAGGTGCCGTCGGGGTTCTGCGCCTTTACATTGCCGTCTATGAATTTGATCAGTAAGGTTTTGTCGAGCTCTACCCACTGGGAAAAAATATTTTCTGCCGTAGAAGTGGTGAAGCGTGTCATTTCTTTGACGGCTTTCTTCGTTTTCCCTTTGGCAAGCAGGGCGCACAGTTTTTCATCCATCTGCGGCACGGCGTGCTCTATTTGATTGTTCTCCCACGCGTCCGCCTGAGCGCGCACAAAGGGCTCCATATGATTATACATCTTATAACAAGCCTGTGCCACGCGGTTGCAAGCCCAGAAGGCAGAAGTCTCGGAGTAGGTCAAAAGGTTGCCGTTTCCTTCACGGAAGCACTCTGGAACTGCGCTGGAATTGACATAACAAGGCGTAAGATACGAGGTGGCGGCATCGTCGCATCCGAACCAGATGAGAGCCCCTGCCTGCCGAGGAAGCGCCCCTCTGGACTGGGCCACGAACCAGAATCCGGTCTGCTGGGTGGCTATGGCTCTTTCATTGACATAAGTCTTACCGTCTACATTCAGATACATCGGTCTCCAGCGATAAGGGCAGGCGTTTCCGCCGGCGCCCACATCCGTGCGCATATCCATAGGGGTATTCTCGTAGTGGTCGCGCATCACGTCGGCCACATCTTTCACCCCGATTTTGCGCGCCGGTTTTACGAAAAGAGGCATCTCGTGGTCAAGGTCATATCCCATCGCGTGAGCGAGATAATCCTCGGCCTTTTCGCTGATCTGCTTCCCGTCTTGTTCGTATGTGAATACGCCGTCACAAAGAATATTGAATGCGGCCCAAGCCCTGGCTTCGCAGCCTCTCGCCGCGCCGAAATCCATAGGGTTATATGCGTGACGGAAATTGAAATCTTTGTCTTCTCCTTCGTACCAGCCCATTTTGCGTGCGAAGGATATTACATCCGGAGCATAAAGGCAGTTTTGTGGGTCATTCAGAGGGAAGGTCCCGATGCGGGCCTGATTGGCGTGAGCGCAGATATATCCGTCAGGGATGCGCCTTGCCACCCAGACTATGCCTTTTTCTTCACCTTTCCCCACCAGTTCCATTATCCATGCCTCCTGCGTATCGGCGATGGAAAAGGTCTCGCCTTCAGAAGGATATCCGTAGGCATTGGCCAATTCCACAATGCAGTCAATGGCCTCGCGGGCGGTTTTCGCTCTTTGCAGTGTGGTATAGATAAGTGAACCGTAGTCCATTATCCCGTCAGGATTGATCTGACTTTCTCGCCCTCCCCACGTCGTCTCTGCTATGATGAGCTGATACTCATTCATGTTGCCCATGGTCTGGTAGGTGTAAGGAACCTGGGCTATCTCTCCGAGCGGTTTGTTTGTGTCCCATTCCCTTATCTGACAGGTGCTGCCGAGCGGATGACGTGCGGCTTTGTGAAAATACAATTCCCCATAAAGCCAATGCGAGTCGGCGGCGTATGAAATCATCGAAGATGCGTCCTTGCTTGCCCCTTTGGTTATTATGATATTGGTGCATGCAAAGCTCGAAAGCGGAAAAAACAGTGCGAAAGAAGCCAGAATGGCGAGAACCTTTTTCATTTTATTTTATAAATGTTTATTTTTGTGCGTTTTTGAATGCAAATCTAATGAAATATTTCTGGATAGTCCTTTCACTTGTTTTTTCTCTACCCGTTTTTGCGCAGGAAAACGCCCCGCAGGATAGGGATAAGACGCTCCGGGAGAACATAGAAAAGACCATAGAAAAATACGAAAAGACTCTTGAACTTGAGTATTGGCAGGTATTTTATCTGGATTCCATTCTCACGCACGACTTCGGTGCGATGGTAGCCGAGATGGAGGAGAAGAGCAAGGCGAAGGTTGAGAATGCAGACATTTACCAGCAGGTTCAGGATAAATGGAACGAGCAGATGTACGGCTCGATAAAGAAAATTCTCAACGAGGACCAATGGAGCAAATACCTTAAACAGGGAGCCGCCCGTGAGAAGAAAGCCAGGGATAAAAGAGAGAGCAAAAGACAAAAGTAGATATGAAACAGGAAGATATAGAGAGAATCATAGGTGAACTCAATTCTTTGAAGTGCACATCGGCCAAGATGGTCGAGGAGGCGAGGGTTCGGTACCTTGGGAAAAAGGGTGAGATAACCGCTCTTTTTGAAGAGTTCCGCACTGTGGACAAAGAGTCGAAAAGGGAATTCGGTAAGCCGCTCAATGAATTGAAGCAGGCTGCAATAGCTAAGATAGAGGAACTTAAGGCTACTCTTGATGCTGCAAGTGGAGATCTCTCCCTTATGGAAGATCTTTCGCTTCCGGGAGACGATTTCGATCTCGGTTCGCGCCATCCGGTAAGTATGGTCCGCGAGGAGATAGTGGGGATTTTCCGCAAATTCGGATACGATGTGGCGGAAGGACCGGAAATAGAAGATGACCATCACGTCTTCGAGGCTCTTAATTTCCCTGCCAATCATCCGGCTCGTGATATGCAGGATACTTTCTTTGTATCCGCAGGGCACCTTAATCCGCTTCTTCTGCGTACGCACACTTCCAGCGTGCAGGTAAGGGCTATGGAGACAATGCCGCTTCCTATCCGTGTGGTGTGCCCGGGAAGGGTGTTCCGTAACGAGGCCATAAGCGCACGCGCTCACTGTATCTTCCACCAGATAGAGGGTCTGTATATAGATGAGAACGTCACTTTCGCCGACCTTAAACAGGCGATTCTTCTATTCGCCCGGGAGATGTTCGGCCCGCAGACTCAGATACGTATGCGTCCAAGCTACTTCCCGTTCACGGAGCCTTCAGCGGAAGTGGATGTAAGTTGTAACATCTGCCACGGAAAGGGATGCAATATCTGTAAGGGAACAGGTTGGCTTGAGATTCTGGGATGCGGTATGGTGGACCCTAATGTGCTCGAAGCATCCGGAATAGACAGCAAGAAATACAGCGGATTTGCTTTCGGAATGGGGCTTGAGAGAATCGCTATGCTCAAATGGCAGGTTAATGATCTTCGTCACTATTTTGAGAACGACCTCCGTTTCTTAAGAGAATTCAATACTTCGCTTGAAGTTTAAAATATAAACAAAGGGTCCTGCCTGTTGACGGGGCAGGCCCTGTGTTCTTGAAACCACGTTAAAAAACAAGAAAATGTCAAAATTCAGTACCAGATTTTTGGTAATGACAGTACTTTTTATCGTCTGTCTTATCACATCGAACATTTTTGTTCCGAGAATATGGCAAGTAGGCCATAGTTCATTTCAGCTCTCAGGGGCTGTCATCTTTTTCCCTATCTCTTACATCATCAACGACTGCATCACGGAGGTGTACGGCTATCGCAAAGCCCGCTTTGTGATATGGCTCGCTTTTGCGATGAGCGCCTTCGTGGCTGTGGCATCGGCTCTTGTCTGCCTTTTGCCTGAGCCTATAGAGCCGGGCAGCAAGCAGGTGGCCTCTTCTTTCAATCAGCTTTTCAGCATGGTGCCACGCACCACCGTCTCTTCTCTGCTGGCCTTCCTTATCGGGAGCAATGCCAATGCTTTCATAGTAAGCAAGATGAAGGTTTTTACCAAAGGAAAGGGATTTGGCGGCAGGGCTATTCTTTCTTCTGTAGGCGGTGAATTGTTGGATTCCTGCGTCTTTTATCCATTGGCATTCTGGGGAATGATGAGCGCGCAGACCATTCTGAGCATTATTTTTACACAGGTGGTGGTGAAGACAGCATACGAGATAATCATCCTTCCTGTAACTACGAAAGTGGTAGCACACCTCAAACAGAAAGAGGGGGTAGATACCTACGATAATAATATTTCTTATAATCCGTTTAAACTCAGCGACATTTAACATGGGCGACCGTACCTTAGAAGGCTTGCATTCGTTAGGCCAAAAAACCAAGTATAGAGACGATTATGCTCCTGAAGTTCTGGAGTCATTTGTCAACAAACATCCTGGCAACGACTACTGGGTGAGATTCAATTGCCCTGAATTCACCTCGCTCTGCCCTATTACGGGTCAGCCGGATTTTGCGGAGATAAGAATCAGTTATATCCCCGACGTTAGGATGGTGGAGAGCAAAAGCCTTAAGCTCTACCTTTTCAGCTTCCGTAACCACGGAGATTTTCACGAAGATTGCGTCAATATCATAATGAAGGATCTCATCGCGCTCATGGACCCTAAATATATAGAGGTCACGGGCCTTTTCACTCCCCGTGGAGGTATATCCATTTATCCTTATGCCAATTATGGCCGTCCCGGCACCAAATACGAGACTTTGGCAGAGCAGAGATTCGCTTCGCACGAATAATTTTTCGTAAAATAACATACTTTTTTAAATTATAAATCGTAACTTGCGTAGTCATTTTCGCGGGTTGCGATTTTTGGTTGATTGGTTAGTGGTTCATATTCAATAGTTTAACGAATTAAAATGAAATTAAAAGCAGTAATCGCAGGTCTTGTGACCTGTGTTTTTCTAGTTTCCTGTGAGGACGAAAATAAGATAAATACGATAGAAGAACCGGAAGTAAAGTTACAATTTGAAACTAATACCCTATCTTTGGCTATTGAATCGAAAGCTAATGTCGTCATTTCGGTTGAGCCTGCGAAAAAAGCATCTTCTGTGGAGATCGTCAATTCAGACGAGAAGGTGGTCGAGATAAAAGACAAGGATATAAAGGACGGAAAAATTACACTCTCTCTTGAGACTTTGACTTTGGGAACCTGTACCATCGCAGCGGCCATCGAGGATCAATATGGCGAGTGCGGCATAGAAGTTCTTCCTGTCAGTGCTGAAAGTATAACGCTGGACAGACAGGAGTTGGATATCAATATTTATGACCAGTATACTTTCAATGTAACCATTACGCCTGAAAATACTACTTCTCCGGTGGTGGAATGGAGTTCAAGTGACGAGAAGGTCGCCGTAGTCAATCACGGCACCGTCGTGGGTCGAACCGAAGGCACAGCTGTCATTACGGCCAAGATAGGAGATGTCAAGGCGGAGTGTACGGTGAATGTACACGAAGTCAAGGGCGAATCTCTGACTCTGGATATAGAATCGAGGGAGATTTCTGAGGGCGAGACATTCCTGGTCACCGCAACCTTGCTGCCGGAGAATGTGACGGTAAAAGGTATGCAATGGAGTATCGTGACAGGCACAGACGTAATCTCTTTTGAAGTTGTAGACCCTAAAGAAGATGACAATCAGATTTCTGCAAGGGTTTCCGGAGTAAGTGAAGGCGAGGCTGTTCTTCAGGTTAAAAGCGCCGGGCTTGCTGCAGAATGTAAGGTCATAGTCAAAAAAGCTGTCGTTCCTGTAACGGAAGTTAAAATAGGGGATTATTATTATAGCGACGGTACGTGGAGTGATGGTGGTTTGCTTGGTTATGAGGTAGATGGATTGACTCCGATATGGGCAAGCCCTAAGCCTTCACCGGAAGAGGGAAAGACACTCATTGGGATAGTTTTCTCTACTGACCAGACGCGGATTTCTTCTGCGGAGCAGGCGTTGGGTTATACTCATGGACTTGTAGTAGCATTGAAGGGGGCTCATGCGGCCGGTAAGACGGAGACAATGTACTCTTTAGACAGTTCATTTGAAAAGATTCCAAATAAAAAGCGTGGAACTGCGTGGTATGCTGACATTGAAGGATACCAGTGGACGCAGGAGATTATAGCGGCGTATCCGGGTGAGAAGATTCAGCAATGTCCGGCATTTGACTGGACCGTGACGGATTTTTCTCCGTCGGCTCCTACAAACACCTCGGGGTGGTATGTGCCAAGCGTAGGTCAGATCTGGGATTTGCTGGCAAATCTGGGAGGAGGAGAACTTGCGAAGGCCTTAAAGACGCTTCAGTCATTCAGTGAAGATATCTCATATTATTATAGAGACGGGGAGCCGATAACTTTGTCTTATAATCCTTTAGATAAGCTGAACGCTTGTATGGAGAAAGTGCCGGCTGAGCAGAAAGAAGAATTCAAAACGAATAATTCGCGTTCTGGAGAGGGAGAATATATGGAATTCATGAGTTCTACTCTTTATGATAATGAAGACGGTGCAGTCTGCGGATTCTGGATATTCTCTAACGGCAAATTTGAGCCTGAGGTTAATTGGACCAACAATGCTGCCATTTATCGTCCTATTCTATCGTTCTAGAAAATAATAGTTTAAAATATTGTAGTATGAAAAAATTGTTATTGACGGCGCTTGCCGCAGTATCTCTTTGTGCTTGCACGAAGGATCTTGAGAAAAGGGTTGACACTCTCGAGAAGAAGGTGGCCGAACTTGAGGCTAAAATCAATGAGAATGCGACTTCTATCGCCAAATTGGTGGAGGCTCAAGCCAAAGCCGTAACTATCACTAAGGTAGAGACACTCACAGACGGGTATGTGATTTATTTTAGCGATGGTACACAAGCCACTATTTCAAATGGAATCAACGGTAAGGATGCGGTCGCTCCTGTAGTAGGCATAAAGGAAGACGGAGGCGTATATTATTGGACCATCGATGGTGAGTTCATCCTGAATGATGGCCAGAAGGTTCCTGTTACAGGAAAAGACGGAGTCGACGGAAAGGACGGAGTGGATGGAAAAACTCCTCAATTCAAGATAGAAAACAGCACTTGGTATGTTTCATTTGACGGACAGAATTGGACCAAAGTTCCTGTAAGCGGCACAGAAGAGCCGAAACTTGTTATGGAAGAAACGGATAGCGCTTATGTCTTCACTCTTGGAGAGACTGTAATTACTATTGCCAAGGAGAACGTGTTCTGCCTGCAGGTTGAAAGCGATACACAGACTTTCGAGGCAGGCGCTACTACTTTCATTCTTAAATATACTTTGAAGGGTGATGATGGCACTGCACATGTAAGTGCTGAATCTGATGATTTGAAGGTGGCTGTAGATGAATACAATAAGAGTGTCTATCTCTATCTGGATTCTTCTGTCGTCACAGGGCATGTGCTTGTCAAGGCAGTGCGTAACAGTGATTCCAAGTATACTGCCAAATATGTCACTGTCCTGAATGAAGCGTATGGTGCTCACGGTGGCAAGATAACTATAAGCGATACAGATTATACTGCATGGTAAGATATTAAATTATAGAAGATTATGAAAAAATCATTATATATTGCAGCATCTGCGTTCCTTGCCTTTGCTGCCTGTACAAAGGAAAATGTTCAGCCCGAGAAGGTTAATGAGGGTGTCTTCAATATCGGCCTGGATGTAAATATTGATCATACCAAGGTCTCTTATGACGGTAAGGACGGAGTTACATTCGCCAAAGGAGACAAGCTTAAGGTTGCGATAGCCAAGGAATCAGATCCTGATAATTTGATTAAGGTAGCTTACACTGCAGGGGCAGTGGCGAAGTATTATGATTCTACGTTCTCTCTTGTTGATGCGACGGCTGAGAATCCAGTATTTTCCGGTTATTTGTATAGCATCGTAGAGGAAAACTTTGCAGAAAGCTATAAAACTTATTTCGCTTTCCCTTCAGATGCGTTCTCTACGTCCTCTACTGCGTCAGGTTGGTCTGCAACTATTAAGAATAACCAGAAGGGTTATGCGGACACTTGGGATGGAACTTCTGATGCTATGATAGGAGCACCGGGGACTATTTATACCGGAACATACACATTTGATGAGGAGTACAAAGAGTACACTGTTTCCGGTGGCGTGAGTACGAATTTTGCTCATCTCTTCGGTTTCGGTAAACTTACTTTTGCCGGTATTCCAGATAAATTCTTGACCGATAATAATGTAGAAAAGGTTGTTATCGAGGCTGTTGGAGACAATAAGAATATTGCCGGAAGATTTAAGGTGGACCTTGCCAAAGGAATAGCCGAGCAGACCTTGGATCCCGCATCGACTTATTCAATGTATTCTTCAATTACCGTTACTCCTGAGCAGACGACTGCACTTAAAGACCTTACTACCTGGTTCGTAGCTGCCCCGGGAACTTATGATGTCAAAATTACAGTCACTACAGACAGGGCAGCTTTCGTGTTCGAAAGACAGGGGCTTGTAATAGAAAGGGGCAAGATCGCCTCTCCTACGGTCAATCTTAAGGAGACGGATGTATATGAGGATTATGAGATAGCTCTTGCCGATTTCCAAAATTGGACAAATACATTCACATATTCAAATTGTATTACATCATCATATAAGGTTCGTGCCTGGGGACCTTCTGACAGTAAGATGAACTTCACTCTTACTTATCCGGGAGCAACCAGTTCCAACTATGGCTATTATTACAGCGTTACAGGAGGCGGATACATTCAGTGTCTGAATAACAGTAATCTGAATGGTGCGGGAATTGTGCATCTTTCTTCAAAAGCAGCGTTTAAGAATCTGGAGTCAGTAAAATTGGCTTTGGGAAATCATAAGGTAGGTACTACCTATGATTGCACGGTAGCTCTTGTAAATGCCGGAGATACTACTAAATTTAAAACCGTGTCTGTTCCTGCCGCAGAGGTGGATGGCTCTACTGATACCAAGGTGTATTATTTTGAAAATAATACGGAGGTTAAGGACGGTGATCTGCTTGTCATTATAGATAATATCAGCTCTATTGATGTAAGAGCTACACTCGGCTCTGTTGTCCTTAATTGCGTGCCGGAAGTAGATCCTCAGGTAAGTGAAGTCAAGATTGGCATAAAGGCAGAGAGCGGTGAAATTGACTGCCCTGTATATGCTTCTTCCAAGACTCCGACTGTTGAATCTGATGCGGATTGGCTTACAGTATCTTACGCAGGCGGAAAAATTTCATATTCAGCTACTGAAAATACGGATGCCCAGAGAACGGCGACCGTTACCGTGAGTCTTGTCGATGGAGAATATACTTCAACCAAGACTGTAGCCGTAATTCAGAAATCGGCTACGGCCAGGGAGTATAAACTCACCATAACACCGGCGCAGGTCAACGCTTTGGCTAAAGCATATGTAGCAGAAAATCCGGATGCCACAAACGGGGTGGTTACCGGTAACTTCACTGCTTACGGAACCGATTATCCTGAACTTAAGGTGGATGTCCCTATCAAGATAGAAAGTCTTTACTTTAACAAGACATCAGATGAGAAATTTGCATTCAAGTATTACCTGGAGTCAACAGAGCAGATAGGCAAGATTCAGAAAGTGGAAGTCCGCTCAACACAGCAATTGAAAAGCTCTCTCTATTATCTTACGGTAAGGCTGTCAAATGATGGTTCTTCTTGGTATCAGTCCGGCTCAAGTTCAAATTATGTAGCCGTTGCGGACGGATCGGATGTTTCTGATCCGGATAGTCCTAAGACCATTTATAAGGGGACATATACTCCTGAGGACACTACATACAAATATTTCAGGTTTGTAAGTGATTCGTATAGCTATACAATTTACCAGATCGATGTAACTTTCGTCGTAGGTGATTAATTATGAAGTTAAGAAAACTATATAACATCTTTTTATTTGCTTTGTCGGGTATTCTTGTCCTTTCTTGTGAGGACAAGAATACCGGTCAGGCAGAGCAGATATCAAAATTCAAGGTAGAAAAATCCTTCTATAAGGTGGACTCTAAAGGAGGAGAAGTATCTGTTGCGTATTCTTCGATAGGAAAAGCCTATGGTAAGATTGCGGAAGTCGGTACGGATGTGGATTGGTTAGAGGTAAAGGATGTCAATTCCAATCAAGTCATTTTAAACGTACAAGAAAACACTACGTCTGCAGACCGTACTGCCACTCTGGTTCTCTCCTCTGAGGGGGTTGATGGCGTGACTCTTCATTTGCTTCAAAGCAAGGTGTCGGATTCTACTCCGGCATATAGTAATTTTACCATTACGACAAGCAATATCACGTCTTCGAGCGTAGATGTGGAGGTGGAGCCGTTGAATCCGTCCGCATATTATTATACGGACCTTTTCACGGCCTCTCAATATGATACATATGGGCAGACTTACATAGTAAATTCTATCTTGAATTATGTGGCCAATCTTATCTCATATTCGGGCGTAGATGACCCGCATCTGCTTTTGTATCAGGGCTATTATAATTCTGCATATGATGAGAACGTGTCTCTTGATCTTCGGGATGATACGGATTATTATGTCGTGGCTGTAGATGTGGATTTCGATGCTGCCGGTAATATGATATCAAGCGGCAAGGGGGTTTTCCATAAATTCCATACGGCGCAGGCCAAGCAGGTGGAGATGGATTTTTCTTTCCAGATTAACGGGACTAAAGTGGAGGTGACGCCTTCAGCGGATTATACATATGTCTGCGGAATAGTGTCCAAATCCCAGTGGGATGCTTATGTGGACAAGAAAGATGCTGCCAGAGACTATATCGCTGTTGCCAAGCAGTACAGTATGCTCGACACCATAGTTTTGTCCGGAAAGAATACGGTGGATTTCACCTATTTGCTTGAAAGTGCGGGAGAGTATGTGGTGTATGCGGTAGGTTATCGAAATACATCTACAGATAAGGGCATTTCTTCTGAGGTGACTTATCAGACGTTTACTTACAAAAAATAGTCAGAAAAATTTGGGAATACAAAAAAAGTCTCTATCTTTGTACTCCCATTGCGGAAATAGCTCAGTTGGTAGAGCGCAACCTTGCCAAGGTTGAGGTCGCGGGTCCGAGCCCCGTTTTCCGCTCAAAGAGTTGCTGAAAAGCAGCTCTTTTTTTTGTGTCCTGTTTCACTGGTATATAATATTAGCACTGCCAGGAATACCTGTCCCAGCAGTGCCAATAAAGATTATTAATATACGGCCTGTACTTTAGG
>CAVFNP010000011.1:0-40957 GCA_963624185.1 Firmicutes bacterium CAG:460
AACGATAATTACGGATTAATCAGAGTGGCGGCGGCGTGCCCGCAGATAAAGGTGGCGGACATAGAGGCGAACGTGAGGCAGATAGCCTCTACCTGCCACAAAATAGAGGAAGAGTGCCACCCTTCCATCATTGTTTTTCCAGAACTGAGCATCAGCGGGTACACCTGCGAAGAGATGTTTAACCAGCACACTCTGTATAGCCATACGGAGACAGGACTGAAGAATTTGATGTCCCTTACTGCAGAATGCGAAGCGCTGATAGTGGTGGGCATTCCTTTGATATATAATGCCCGACGTTTCAACTGCGCGGCTGTTCTGCGAAAAGGAAAACTCTGCGGAATGGTGCCGAAGATGTATCTGCCGAACAATGCGGAATTTTACGAAGCCCGTTATTTTGAAAGCGGAACCGTGCTTGGCAACCGTCTGATAGAAATTGAATATGCCGGACAAAGATGTAACCTGGGCATTCTTCAAATTTTCAATCTCGGGAAAGCTAAAATCGGAGTGGAAATCTGCCAGGACGTATGGGTTCCTATCCCGCCAAGTTCTTATGCCGCACTAAGCGGAGCAAATATAATAGTCAACCTTTCGGCCTCAAACGAGACGGTAGGAAAAAACGACTTCCGCAAATCACTGCTTTGTGCCACTTCAGGCAGACTGCATTGCGCTTATGTTTATGCCAGCAGCGGATTCGGAGAGTCGTCGGATGATCTTGTATGGGGAGGCTCGAGCATGATATACGAAGACGGGGCTCTGTTATGTGAAAATACACGCTTTGATCATACTTCAGAATGGATCGTATCCGATATCGACATAGATTCTCTTGAAGGTAGCAGGCTCCATAGCGGAACATTCTCTTTGGACGGAGATGCGTGGCCGGACAACTGGTCATATAATAAGGCGGGTGCCCAGTATACGCTGGTAGACTGCGGCGAAGAGGTGAATACTGATTTTGAGACCAAACTTTACAGACAGCTTGAACGCCACCCTTTTTTCCCGGGCGGCACTGAGCAGATAGAAGCGCAGTGTCGCGAAGCGTTCAGTATTCAGGTCCGCGGACTTGTCACCAGACTCAGTCACATTAACTGCCGGAAGTGCGTTATAGGCGTATCCGGCGGTCTGGACAGTACGCTGGCCCTGCTGGTCACAGTGGAGGCCTTCGACGAGTTGGGATTGGACCGTAAAGGCATCATAGCAGTGACCATGCCATGTTTCGGCACTTCGCAGCGCACACACGATAATGCCAATTCCCTTATGACGGAGCTTGGTGTCACGTTCAGAGACATCGATATAGCCCAAGCCTGTCTTCAGCATATGAAAGACATCGGACTTAATCCGGACGTGCATAACACCGCATACGAGAATGCTCAGGCCCGCGAGCGCACACAGATTCTTATGGATATTGCCAATAGCGAAGGCGGTATCGTGATTGGTACCGGAGACTTGTCGGAACTGGCACTTGGATGGTGCACATATAACGGTGACCATATGTCAATGTACGGAGTCAATGCCGGGGTTCCGAAGACTATGATACGTGAAATTACCAGATGGAAGGCGCAGGGCCTGTCTTGTAAGGATACTCTTATGGATATTATCGACACTCCGGTATCTCCTGAACTGGTGCCGGGAAGTCAGCAGACTGAAGACATCGTGGGACCTTATGACTTGCACGATTTCTTTCTGTGGCATTTTTTTGACGGGAAAGAACCGGAAAAAATCTATCTTTATGCCCGTAATGCCTTCCGTGACAGTTACGATCGCGATGTAATACTGCGGTGGCTGAAAGTGTTCTATGCGAGGTTCTTCAGTTCGCAGTTCAAACGTTCCTGCCTTCCGAACGGGCCTAAAGTTTGCAAGGTAAGTCTGTCGCCAAGAGGAGATTGGCGGATGTCTACCGATACCTGCCCTACACTTTGGAAAGAAGCTTTAGACAAATTAACATAATACGCCGATGAGATTAAATCATTTATTTTTCATAATGGGCACGCTGTCGCTTATGGCCTGCGTGTCCTCGTGTTCTGAGAAGGAAGGGGCCTCTCTTTTTGAGGGAAACTATTCGTTCAAGACAAGCGGAAGCCTAAACGTGCAGAGAACATCTCCGGAAAGTACGGACGCTCCTGCCGAGGCTACACTTTACCTGACTGCCGAATCCGGGCAGATGAATATCGTAAAAGACGGCAAAGACCAGGTAATAATAACTATGAATATCATCGGTTCGGATGTGTTGGTTTTCAAAGGCGAGGTTGATAAGACGACACTGAATATCACGCAGGCCAAAAGGGTGATAGACGTGCGTGACGGCGCGGTTTCCGCTACTTTCGATTGCACTGTGAGTGGACAGGCCAGGCGCTACGACAACCTTCTCATATTTACCCTGGCCTATGACGGGAACGGAACTTCCTCTCTTTACAACTATGCTGTCACGTCCAGTGAAGTCAACTGTGTGGCAAAACTGAACAAATAATCTGTCGCGATGAACAATATACTGAAAACAAGCATATTGGCTCTTAGTCTGGTGGGCGTGGTCGCAGGCTGTAACTCCTGCCGGTCAGGAAAAAATAGCTGTCGGGAGGAAAAATCGCAGGTCAAGGTGAAAGTGCAGGAAATCGCTTCTGTCAAGGCAGGTACTTCCAAAACATATATCGGCAAAGTGAAAAGCGGTACGGACATAACGCTTAAGGCTTCTGTTCCCGGGACTCTTGAAAAGTTAAGCGCCAGTCAAGGCCGGAAGGTGGGCAAGGGTGAGGAATTGGCATATATACTCTCCGAGACTGTCAACAGTTCATACGAGGCGGCATGCGCTTCTCTTGCTCAGGCACAGGACGCTTATGACAGAATACAGTCGGTCAAAGCTGATGGAAGCGTATCGGAATTGAAGCAGATGGAAGTGGCTACCAAGCTTTCTCAGGCCCGCTCTGCATATAATTCCGCAGCTCACGCCTTGCAGAATTGTCATGTGAAAGCTAGCCTTGCAGGCACTGTGAGCGAAGTTTTCGTAAAAGAAGGGGAGGACGTTTCTCTTCTTCAGCCATTGGTGAGAATAATAGATCTAAGCGATTTGGAAATAGAAATCGCTGTGCCTGAAACGGAAATAGCTGCGCTCGGGATAGGGGACCAGGCCCTTATAGAAATCCCCGCACTTCCGGGGTGTCATTTGAAAGGCGTGCTGGGGAAAAAAGGCGTGAATGCTTCTTCGCTGTCTCATAATTATACCTGCACGCTGAATATTACGGAATATCCGCAGTCGATAATGCCGGGTATGATAGGCAGGGTGCGTTTTGAAAGTCAGAGTGAACACTACTGTCATATAGTTCCGGTTTCCGCAGTATGTTCTGACAAATCAGGTCGTTATGTCTGGTTGGTGAGCAGCGGGGACAAAGTGGAGAAGAGATATGTCACTACCGGAGATTTTGCTTCGAAGGGAATAATCATAACGTCCGGACTCAAGGATGCGGACAGACTCATCGTCGAAGGCATGTCGAAGGTAAGCACGGGAATGACAGTAAGCACCGAATAGCGCCATGCAGAAAAAAGGATTGACCTCCCGCATCGTGATGGGAGCGATGAAATACAACAATATCGTAAAGCTGTTCCTTTTACTGCTGATAGCGATGGGCGCTTACGGGCTTGCCGTAATGAATAAGGACGAGTTCCCGACATTCGAACTCAAACAGGGACTTATCGCGGCCATTTACCCGGGTGCGGACGTGAATATGGTGGAGGCTGAAGTGAGCAAACCTCTGGAGGAACTGCTGTTCACTATGCCTGAAGTCAACCGCAAGGCCACAAAGGTGATAAGTAAGGACGGTATGTGTTATATCTACACGGATTTGAACGTGGGGGCGACACAAAAGAACGAGATATGGTCCAAGATTAAGCTGAAAATCAATTCTTTCAAACAGACTCTTCCGCCCGGCGTTCTTGCCGTGGTCGTACTTGACGACTTTTCTTCCATAACTTCCGTGCTTATAGCCATAGAATCCGAGGACAAGGGCCCTATGGAGATGAAATCATACGCCGAAGAGCTTTCTGGCAGGCTCCGTGACATTCCTGAATTGGCCAATGCCAAGATCATAGGCTCGCAGCAGGAAGAAATAGCCGTGCACGTCGATATGGACAGGCTAAGCGAGTACGGAATATCACCCACATCCCTGATGGTTGATTATCAAAGTGCCAATCTTCAAGCTCTTGGAGGAACGTTCAGCACCTCATACGCGCATTCACCTGTACATGTACAGAAAAGCATCAACAGCGAGAAGGAACTTGCGGAGAAAATTATTTCTTCCACCAGGGAAGGGGAGTCTCTGAGACTTCGCGACGTGTCCACCATAGAAAGAAGATACAAAAAACCGAGTTCGCTTGTCAATTATAACGGACATTCGGCCATTATCCTGTCCATTGAGATGTGTCCTGACAACAACATCGTCGCTTTCGGCGAAAAGGTGGACAAAGTGATAGATGAATTTCTGGAAGATGCTCCGGACAGTGTGCATATTTCCAGAATCACAGATCAGCCTAAGGTTGTAGGCACGTCCGTATGGTCATTCCTTCGTGACCTTGTCATATCCATGCTTGTAGTCATTCTGGTGATGTTGCTGCTTTTCCCTATGAAAAGCGCGCTGATAGCCTCTTCAGGTGTGCCGGTATGCACTGCGATTGCATTGGCCCTTATGTTTCTGAGCGGAATATGCCTCAATACCGTATCGCTGGCTGCTCTGATAGTGGTGCTGGGAATGATAGTGGACGACTCCATCATAACGATGGACGGATATATGGATAAGCTTGGCACCGGGATGAACAGGGTGGACGCCGCCTGCGCTTCGGCACAGGAACTTTTTACGCCTATGTTCATGGCGACGTTCGCGATAAGCGCAATGTTTTTCCCTATGCTGAAAATCATTACAGGATACCTTGGCGATTTTGTGCAGACGTTTCCTTGGGTTATCATCTTTGCGCTGATGACTTCACTTGCCTATGCGGTATTGGTGGTGCCTTCTCTCGAGACACGCTTCATTACCTCAGTAAACAGGACAGGTCAGAAGCAGACCATAATAACGCGGTTCCAGAATATTCTGTTCAAAGGCCTGCAGTCGGCGTACGACTTTATGCAGAATAAATGCTTCAGGCATCCGCACCTTACCATTCTCGCAGGAATAGGAGCTGTGGCTTTGGGATTGGTGATGTTCTCGAAGATGAACATTCAGATGATGCCTATGGCAGATCGTCCGCTTTTCGCTGTAGAGATGTATCTTGAACCGGAGTGCGACATAGAGCAGACTGCCCTTTTGGCGGACTCGCTCTCCACTATGCTAAGAAAAGATGAACGAGTATGCTCCGTCACAGAGTTCATAGGTACCGGAACCCCGCGATTCCACGCCACTTATGCCCCTATCCTTCCTGGACAGAACGTTGCTCAGCTGATAGTCAACACGCGTTCGAATAAGGACACTCAGAGCCTGCTTAAAGAAAAAGAGCGCTATTATGAGCACTATTTCCCTCAGGCTCAGGTTCATTTCAAGCAGATGGATTACCAGGGGACATCCACCCCAGTCGAGATAAGGGTGTTTGGTGAGGATTACGATAAGATAAAAGCCGTGTCTGACGAGATAAAAGCCCATATGCGCACTCTGGATATGATAAAATGGGTGCATTCCGATGCTGATTATCAGACCAGCGGAATATCTATGGCTCTTGACGAGGACGAGGCCTTAAGGCTGGGCGTGAACAGGGCTGTGATGAACCTTTCACTTGCCAGTGCACTTGACGGAGTGCAGATAAGCAGTCTGCGCGAAGGGGACAACACCATTCCGGTCAATCTTTATTCCGCCGCCTTCGGACAAGATGCCCGGTATGAAGATATAGTCAATACACTTGTACCTACCGCCGTTCCGGGGTTGATGGTTCCTGTAAGGCAGGTGGCAAGCATGCAGGCGGACTGGAATCCTGAATCGCTGGTCCGTATCGACGGGAAAAGGGCCATTTCCATCTATGCCGATATGACATATGGTAACAGTCAGCCTACCGCCACCAGAGCTATAGACAGATATATCGACAACATGGATATTCCGGAAGGGGTCAGCATAGAGTATGGCGGATTGAGCAGCGTCAACAGTGACATAGGACCTCAGGTAGTGCTCTCATTCCTGGCGGCCGTGTTCATATTGTTTTTCTTTCTGGTATTTCATTTCAAGAAGATTTCTCTCGCCGTGCTCACCATCGCTCTCAGTTCATTATGTCTGTTCGGTGCATTTTTCGGACTGTGGCTATTCGGACTGGATGTATCGATGACAGCCGTGCTGGGACTGATTTCTCTTGTGGGAATAATAGTCAGGAATGGCATAATAATGTTCGAATATGCGGAAGAACTTCATTTTCAGCAGGGGATGAGCATAAAGGAAGCTGCCGAACAGGCAGGGAAACGAAGAATGAGACCTATTTTCCTGACGTCTTGCACCACTGCGCTTGGCGTGCTCCCTATGATTATCAGCGGAGATCTTCTCTGGATGCCGATGGGCGTGGTCATCTGCTTCGGAACTCTACTGTCTGTTTTTCTCATAACTTTAATAATGCCGGTTTCATACTGGCAGATATTCCGTAAAGCCAAATGAAAAGTTCAGTCAAGATAACTTCTCTTGCCCTTTCAATCCTGCTTGTGCCGCTATCTGTACGGGCGCAGAGTCTGTCTCTCAGCCTTCAGGACTGTAAGGATGCCGCATTGAGCCACAATGCCTATATTGAAAATGCGGCATTGGATGTAAAGAGCGCCGAACTTCAAAAAAAAGAAGCCTTGTGGGAGTATTTTCCACGGGTCAGTGCCGTGGGTCTCGGATATTATTCCCTGAATCCCTTGCTTGATTTGGGTATAATCGATATTCTCGGGAATAACGACTATGCGTGGAACATACAGAACGAGGTTGAGTCTTTAGGCGAGCTTTATGGTATAAATACGCGCTATAGGGCTTTCCAAAAAGGATATACTGCTTCCGTATCGTTAATGCAGCCTCTCTATGCGGGAGGAAGGATAGTGCATGGCAACCAATTGGCCAGAGTAGGTGTTCAGGCTGCGCGCCTGCAGGGGGAGATACAAAACAGAAAGACAAGCACCGAGATCGAATCTTTGTGGTGGGATATATGTGCTCTGAAAGATAAGATAGCTACCATTGAATCGCTCGAAAGTACTATGGATGCTCTTTACGTCCAGCTTCAGAATGCCGTCGCGTCGGGATTGGCCAGTGAAACGGACTTGCTTCAGATAGAACTCAAGCGAAGCGAACTAAAAGCGGGGAAGAAAAAGGCTCAAAGTGGAGAGAAACTGTTGAAGATGAATCTCTTGAACTCCGTGGGTATAGAATACAGCATATCTTCGCTGTCTGCAAGCCAGCAAGCTCCGCTGCTGGATTCCATAAAGCTGCAGACCTCTGCGGAACTTGTCCCTGAAAGTCCGGAGCATTATTATCAGGATGTGGACAGAATCTTGGACGCAATGGGTGAAAAAGAACTTCTGGATCTTCAGGTCAAGGCTAAAAGGCTTGAAAAGGAGATGGCAATAGGAGAGGCATTGCCACAAGTGGGAGTCGGCGTGTCGGCAGGTTATTCGAACCTGTATGGCAATGCCGGAAAATTCAATTCGATAGCGTTCGCTACAGTTCAGGTCCCTCTTTCCGACTGGGGCAAAGTATCCAGAAAAGCCCAGAGAATGGAACTTCAGATACAAAAGGCTGAGAACCAGCGGGATTTCTTAAGTGAACAGTTACATCTTCAGGTTGAAAAATATTGGCTTGATCTTACGTCTTCATATGACGAATGGGAGGTGGCAAAGGAAAAAAGAGGGGTCGCGGAGAGGCTCTACAATCTCAGCGTGTCGCATTTTCAAAACGGGCTGGTATCATCTTCAGAACTGCTCCAGGCGGAAGCCTCATTCCTTCAGGCCGCATCGGCAGAGTCTGACGCGTTGTCTTCTTACAGAAAAGCCGTCATTGCCTACATCATCTTATTCTGAGTGCGCCGCTTGCAAGGTTGTTTAAAAATGGCTAAATTTGTACGATTTGCATTTACTAAAAAGTATATCGTTAAATATACATTATGAAAAAAACTAAAATTCTTATAGCCACTTTGGGCGCTGTTTTAATGATGGCCTCATGCAGTACGCCTAAAAACATACCTTATTTTCAGGATGTGGTGGACGGCAGTTCTGATTCGATAGCCGTATCCAAGACTATAACTATACGCCCCGGTGACAAAATCTCCATCATCGTGAACAGCAAGAACACAAAGATCTCCGCGATGTTCAATCTCTCGTATGCCACGCGGTATATGGGAGCGATCTCGGACGATGTTGTGTCAACGGCCCAGAATGCCGGCGTACAGGGATACATGGTTGAGGATGACGGAACCATAGACTTTCCGGTCTTGGGACGTGTCCACGTGGCAGGATTGACCCGCGACGAAATTTCCCGTCTGATAAAGGATAAACTTATCTCTGAGGGGCTGGTGCAGGATCCGGTAGTCACCGTCGAATATCTTAATTTGAAGGTGAGTGTGCTGGGCGAGGTGAACAAACCCGGCAGGGTGTCCATAGACAGGGACGCGTACACGATTCTGGACGCGCTGAGCGCCGCCGGCGATCTGACGATTTATGGAATGAGGGAGTCGGTGCGTGTAATAAGGTCCGAGGAAGGACTGAGAAAGACTTATGTCGTCAATCTCTGTTCAGCTCAAAACCTGTATTCTTCACCTGTTTTTTATCTTCAGCAGAACGATATGATTTATGTGGAGCCTAATGATGTGAGAGCTCGTCAAAGTACGGTTAACGGAAACAACGTGCGTAGTACTTCATTCTGGGTATCAATCGCGTCGCTTCTTGCGACAGTCACAAATACAGTCGTTCTGGTCTTGAATTATACAAAATAATCTAATTTTTATGGAATCATCGTTCGATATAAAAAAGCTGATTTCAGTCTTTCTGCATAATTGGTATTGGTTTGTCATTTCGGTAGCGGTATGCTGTTCTATAGCGGTTTATAAGGTTTTGAGCACTCAGCCTCAGTATAACCGCACGGCCATACTTCTCATAAAGGAGAACAATACCCGCCGGACATCGGCCTCCGATGTGGAAGCTATGCTTTCCCAGGTCGGTCAGACTCCGTCCAAATTGGCCAATGAGATAGTGGTTTTCCAAGCTCCGTCTCTTATGGCGGAAGCCGTAAGCAGGCTTGGGCTTACTACGGAATATTCTCTGAAGGGCAGGTTGCGTGAAACAGTGGTCTATTCTTCAAGTGTGCCGGTGCTGGTGGATTTTTCTAAAGTGCCGGAGGATATAACAGTTCATTTCACCGTCACTCCCAATTCTGATTCCACTACTTTCACCGTCAGCGGCGTGAAGTATTTCGAGAAGGGACAGAAATTCAAACATAACGGCTCTTATAAGGTCCATCTCGGAGAAGAGCTGGAATTTCCGTTCGGAAAAGTCAGTCTGAACAAGAATCCATATTACTATTCGGAAAAAGCGTGGACTAAGCCTGAGGTTGTCACCAAACGTACGCTTCGTGCCACTACCAGTATGTTTATGTCCCGGTTCTCGGCTTCTACGCAGGATTCCAATAAGCGTATGTCGGATGTCCTGAATCTTTCCCTTACGGACTATAATGTCAACAGGGCGGAAGATCTCATAAATATGATCATCACCGTCTACAATGAGAAATGGGTTATCGACAACAACAAAATGGCGGCCAGCACTTCTGTTTTCATCGAAGACCGTTTGGCGGCCATATCTTCCGAGCTGAACAAGGTGGATAACACCATCTCCGATTACAAGACTAAAAACAAGGTGCCTGACGTGAACGAAGCTTCCAAGATGTATACTTCGGAAGTTACTGATATCGTAAAACAGGTCCGTGAACTTGAAAGCCAGCTTTCAGTAGCCAAGTATCTCAGGAACTTTCTCAGCGAGGTGGACAATACCACCCTCATTCCTTTGCCTTCCGGCATCAACAGCCAGGGCATATCGTCGCAGGTGTCGGAGTATAACAATATGCTTCTCAACCGTAACTCTCTGGTGTCCGTGTCTTCGGAAAGAAACCCTATGGTCATAGATCTCACCGCGGCGCTCGCCTCTATGAAAGAAGCCATAATAAGTTCAGTGGACAATTATGTGGCTACTATCGAGGAACAGGAGAACATAGCTCTTACCCAGCAGAGCAAGACGGAGACGAGAATTGCACAAAGTCCTTCTCAGGCTCTGGATCTCATCAAGTATGAGAGATTGCAGAAGGTCCAGGAGAATCTATATCTCTTCCTCTTGCAGAAGCGTGAAGAGAATGAACTTTCTCAGGCTTTCTCCGCATATAACACACGTGTGGTTAATCCTCCTTATGGAAGCAATATCCCTGTATCTCCACGTAAGATGCAGATTCTCCTACTGGCTTTTCTCATCGGGCTCGCTCTTCCGGCCGGCGTGTTATATCTGTTGCTTATGACAGATACCAAGATACATTCGAAGAAGGATCTGGAAGGCCTTACCATTTCTTATCTGGGTGAAATCCCTCAGGTAGGCGAGATTGAAAAACCTGTCAAAAAAATTATCGACAGGCTCATTAAAAAAGAAAGCAAGGATGAGGCTCTAAGTAAACTGGTAGTGGAGAAAGGTAACCGAAACGTCAGCAACGAAGCATTTCGAATTATCCGGGCCAATCTTGAATTTGCCTGCAAGCCGGCTTCTGACAAGGTGATAATGGTTACTTCGTTCAATCCGGGTGCCGGTAAGACTTTCATTAATTTGAATCTGGCTTCAGCTATGGCCATCAATGGGAAGAAGGTGCTTTTGATAGACGGAGATTTCAGACGTCTGACTCTTTCTTCTTTCCTGGGACTCAAACACAAGGGCTTTGCTGATTATCTGGCTTCTCCGACAGGGGATATAGAACCATTTATCTGCAAGAACGTTAATTTTGAGAATCTGGATGTTCTGCCTGTAGGTACATTGCCTCCGAACCCAAGTGAGCTCCTTACCAATGGAGATTTGACCAAGATTTTAGGAGAATTTAGACAGAAGTATGATTTCATATTCATCGATTGTCCTCCTATAGATATCGTAGCCGATACTCAGATAATCGCTCCTTATGCTGACCGTACCATATTTGCGGTAAGAGCCGGGCTTTTTGACAGAAGTCAGATTCCTGACATCGACAAGATAAAGCAGGAGGGAAAGTATAAGAATTTGACACTTATCCTTAATGGTACCACCGCATATGGTGGAGGTTATTATCATCGTGGGTCAAGCTATGGCTATGGCTATGGTTATGGTTATGGCTACGGCTATAACAGAAAGGACGGCGGATATTATTCCTCTGAAAAATAATGTCACTTTTCTGCCATAAGAAGGAATTGTCGGAACTCTTCGACGGATATGTGGATTTTCACTGTCATATCCTTCCGGGGGTGGATGATGGGGTGCATACATTTGAGGAGAGCGCCAAGATTCTTTCTTCCTATTCGGGATTGGGCGTAAAAAAGGTGTTCCTCACTCCGCATATAATGGAGGAGGTGCCAAATACTCCGGCGGATTTGACGAAAAGATTTGAGGAACTGAAGAAATATCTCGAAGAGAACGGAGTCAAGTCTCCTTCACTGGAATTGGCAGCGGAGAATATGATGGATGCCCTTTTTATGGCCCGTTTGTCGTCTTCGGAGGTGCTGCCTCTGATGGGTTCCACGCTGCTGGTCGAGACATCCTACTATAATCCGCCTTTGAATCTGCAGGACATTCTTTTTCAGGTGAAATCCAAAGGGTACCGGGCTTTGCTCGCACATCCTGAACGGTATATCTATATGGAGGATAAGGATTATGAGGATTTGAAAAAGAAGGACATCCTTTTTCAGCTCAATTTGTCCTCACTTTCCGGTTTTTATGGCACAACTGCCAGAAAAAAGGCGGAAATGATGCTCAAGAAAGGTTTTTATGACTATGTGGGGACGGATCTTCATCGCTATTCGATGTTGGAATCGTACCGGAAGGTCAAGCTTTCCGACGGACTTTGGAAGGCTCTTGCCTCTCTTGTTGAGCGCAGTGCCTCGGGAGTGTAAAATAAATTCGATTATTTTATTAAATTTGTAAGATGATTGACGATTTGAGAAAAAACATAGAGCGTCTGGTCGCACTGTATGAGAATGAAAAGAAACGCGGCGACGACCTGGCTTCCTCTTTGGCGCTTTCCCAGTCTGAAATCAAAGAATTGAAACAGCGTAATGCTGAATTGACAGATAAGTTAAGAAAACTTGAGATCGCTAATGCATTCGCCTCTAAAGATACTTCTTTTGAGGCGAAGAGCAGTATAGACAAGATAGTCAGGCAGATAGACCAGTGTATAAAGTTAATTGAGGATTAGGATGGCTCAGAAGATTACTCTCAATATCGCCGGTAAGACTTATCCGTTGGAGGCTAAAAGTCCAGCAGAAGAACAGAATATGCGCATCGCGGCGTGTAAGGTCAATTCTCAGCTGGAAGCTTACAACAGAATGAGCAATGTGTCTGATTTTGATAAACTCGTATTCGTGGCGTTGACACATACTATGGAGATGCTTCGCCTTTCCAAGTCGGAGAATGTTCTTGAAAGTTCTATTCAAAGTATCTCGGCGGAACTCAAATCTTATCTGGATGGTATTGACAGATAACCGTTAGTTCTTACTCGCTCTAACAAACAAGTTCTACGGAACCGGGTAAGCTCTTTGCGAAGATGGTAGGCCCTCAAGTGGGAAACCTGAACCGTGAAGGCCCCCAAATCTTATCAATGATAAGTTTCAGCCCAGAACTGACGGTTTTTTATAAATAGACTAATTTTTAACGTATTATGTTTTTGTATTATATAATTGCTGCCATAGTGGGCGCCGCTCTCGCTTTAGGAATATATATAGCAGTAAATCGCGCGGTAAATAAAGGACGTGCAGATGCCATAATAGAAAAGGCTACTGTAGAGGCTGAGAATATCAAACAGAACAAGATGCTCGAGGCTAAAGAGCATTTTCTCCAGTTGAAAAGTGATTATGACCGTAAGGTCAACGACAGGAATAATCAGCTCAGAGACCGTGAAAACGGAATAAAAAACAGAGAAAACCAGCTCAATCAGCAGTCCGGGGAACTTGGCCGCCGTCAGAAGGAACTGGAGTCTCAGAAGAATCAGCTGAATGTCGACCGTAACGAATTGGCCAGACTTCAGAAAGAGGCCGATGCTCTTACTCAGCAGGCCAAGCGCGAGCTGGAAGCTGTGGCTGGAATCAGCGCCGCGGACGCCAAGAATATGCTCGTCGAGAGTCTGAAGGCGGAGGCACGCAGCGCCGCACAGTCTTACATCAACGATACTATGGATGAGGCCCGCCTGAATGCTACCAAAGAGGCCAAACGAATAGTTATCAATACCATACAGCGCACTGCCACGGAGACTGCGATTGAAAATGCCGTGACCACATTCCCTATAGAGAATGATGATGTCAAAGGTCGAATCATCGGTCGTGAGGGCCGTAATATCAGGGCTCTTGAAGCGGCTACAGGTGTTGAGATAGTAGTGGATGATACTCCGGACGCTATTCTGCTGTCAGCTTTCGATCCGGTAAGAAGGGAGGTTGCCAGACTGGCTCTGCATCAGCTGGTAGTGGATGGACGTATACATCCGGCCCGCATAGAGGAAGTCGTCGCCAAGGTCAGCAAGCAGCTTGAAGATGAAATCCTCGAGACCGGTAAGCGCACTTGCATAGATCTGGGCATTCATGGTATGAACATTGAGCTCGTCAAACTTATCGGGCGCATGAAGTACCGTTCTTCTTATGGTCAGAATCTGCTCCAGCACTCTCGTGAAGTGGCGAATATCTGTGCCATAATGGCTTCTGAGCTTGATCTCAATCCTAAGATTGCCAAGCGCGCCGGATTGCTCCACGATATAGGTAAGGTAAGTGAGGATGACCCTGAACTTCCACACGCACTTCTGGGAGCCAAACTCGCGGAGCAGTATAAGGAACGTCCTGAGATAGTCAATGCGATAGGTGCGCACCACGAGGAGATGGAGATGACCTCCATTTATTCGCCGCTTGTTCTGGTGGGTGACGCGATATCAGGTGCCCGTCCTGGAGCACGTAGAGAGGTTATCGAGAGTTATATCAAGCGTCTTAAGGGCATGGAAGACCTGGCCACCTCATATAAGGGCGTCACCAAATCTTATGCTATTCAGGCAGGTAGGGAGTTGCGCGTTATTGTAGGTGCCGATGAGGTTTCAGACGATCAGGCAGCAAGACTCTCAACGGACATAGCTCAGAGGATTCAGGATGAAATGACATATCCCGGACAGGTTAAGGTTACAGTGATAAGAGAAACCCGCTCAGTGGCTATTGCCAAATAAGCGGGTCTGCGAAATATTTAGAAAGGCTTGTGTATTAAAGCCTTTCTATCATTTTCTCGAATAGGGCAGTCATCTTGCAGGAAGCTTGATCGGCTGCCTTTACTATAAGTTCACCGTCTGTCTTGTAGTCTTCCGGCATATCGTCGTGCGCCAGGTCTGTGACTACTGACATTCCGAAGCAAGGAATATTGCAGTGACGTGCTACTATAACCTCCGGGACTGTGCTCATACCCACGACGTCGCTTCCTATGGTGCGGAAGAACTTGTATTCTGCCGGGGTTTCATAGCAAGGTCCGGTACATCCTATGTAGACACCCTCCTGAAGATTTAGCCCCATCTCTAAAGCTATCTTGTGCGCGAGACGGCGCAGAGCCGGGTCGTATGGCCTGGACATGTCTGGAAACCTTGGCCCGAATTCATCTAAGTTAGGCCCTATCAGAGGGTTAGGAAGCAAGTTTATGTGATCGCGTATGATCATAAGATCACCTATCGCATAGGTCAGATTGATTCCGCCGGCGGCGTTGGATACGAAAAGGTATGAGATTCCCAGCAGTTTCATCACTCTGATGGGGAAGGTCACCTGTTGCATGGTGTATCCTTCGTAATAGTGGAACCGTCCCTGCATGGCCAGGACTTTCTTGCCTGCCAAGTCACCGAAGATGAGATTACCCTTATGTCCTATGGCTGTGCTTTCCGGAAATCCAGGAATCTGTTTGTATGGGATGGTGACAGGATTCTCTATCTTGTCTGCCAATGCCCCGAGGCCACTTCCCAATACTACTCCCACAAAAGGGGTCTGTCCTCCGATCTTCTCTTTAATATACTGCGCTGCAGTAGTGTAAGCGGTCATTGTATCTGTCATAATGTTCTGATTAATTCAGTAAAAATTTTAGTCATTCTCTCAGTGGCTGAGCCTGCGGCTTCCACTACTTCGTCTCCGTCATTAGTGTAATCGTCGTCCAGAATGTCTGCAGAAACATTCGTGACGACAGACATCCCGAATACACGGATAGAGCAGTGTCGGGCTACGATGACTTCGGGAACCGTACTCATACCCGCAACATCTCCTCCGGCTATTCTCAGGTACTTATATTCTGCGGGAGTCTCGTAAGTTGGCCCTGTGTCACCGCAATACACACCTTCTTTAACCTCTATTCCCAATGTCCGGGCTATCTCGTGAGCTTTTCTGATAAGGGAAGGATCGTAAGGCCTGGTCATATCCGGAAATCTCTGCCCGAAGGTGTCTATGTTGGGCCCTATGAGAGGGTTAGGCAGCATATTGACCTGGTCACGGATAATCATCAGGTCTCCTATCCTATATTCGGGGTTTAGTCCCCCCGCTGCATTGGACAGCAGGAGAGTATCTATACCCATAGTCTTCATTACCCTGATAGGGTATGTGGCTTTATCCATATCCCCGGACTCGTAGTAGTGAAGTCTTCCCTGCATCGCGAGCACGCATTTGCCGGCGACGGTTCCGCAGATAAGATTACCTTTATGGCCTACGGACGTGCTTGTCGAAAAACCCGGAATGTCTTTATATTCCAAGACTATAGGGTCTTCTATATGGTCTGCCAGTGACCCTAATCCGGTTCCGAGAACTATGCCTATATGTGGCTGCCGGCCTTCTATATGGTCGAGAATATATGCTGCGCTTTTCAGATAGTCACTAAAAGGTATCATTCTTGTCAGGCTGTGTTTCAGGGTATTCTTTGACTGGGATTTCCCCTCCGAAGCACTCGTCTTTAACGTATTTCAGAGCCTCTTCAAGGCCTTCTTTGAATTTTTCGAAGTCTTCCTTATAAAGAAAAATTTTGTGCTTGTCATAGGTGTATGTCCCGTCGGCAGCGGTATGTCGCTTGCTTTCGGTGATGGTCAGATAGTAGTCTTTACGGCCTTTAGTCGTTTTGACATCGAAGAAATAAGTGCGTTTTCCAGCTTTTACGGGATAGGAGTATACGTCTTCTGCTCCCCTTTCGCCCTGTGTGGCGTCAAAATCATTCCTATACATAAAATTTGGTATTTTAGTTTGTACAAAATTAGAATAATTTTTGAATAGATATTATCTTTGTGCGAATTTTTGAAATATCATAAATGCTGAATAGACAAATTCTGCGTATCAAAATCTTCAAGACTGTATACGCATATGCTGAAAATCCGACGCTCTCTCTCGCTCAGGCCCAGGCTTATTTTGATGCCTTGTGTGAGGGGACCAGAGATTTGTACCTGTTTATGTTATCTTTGGTGCCGGCCCTTACCGCTCAGGCGGAGTCCCGCATGCTGGCGGCTCAGGCCAAGTTTCATCCTACGGAAGAAGAAAAGAATCCTAATCGTAAATTCGTGGAGAACTCCATCTCGGCTCTTCTTTCCCAAGATCCGGATTTTCAAAAACTTATCTCCAAAAAGAAATTAAGCTGGGACCAATACGACGCTTTTTTGTGGCGTTTGTATGATTCATTGAGGACGAAGGAATATTTTCTTTCTTACATGGACGAACCTTCGCGCAGTTTGAAGGAAGATGCTTATCTTTGGATAAAGATTTTTGAGAAGGAGTTGGAGGATAACGACGATCTGGATGCCATACTCGAGGGTATGTCCATATGGTGGAACAACGATTTGGCCTATGCCCTGACATATTGCTGCAGGACTATGAAGGAATTGGCCAAGGGTAAGAGCTGGGCGCTTCCGGAGCTGTATCTGAGCCAGATGGAAGGGCAGGAAGGTAAGGAGTCAGACCGGGATTTTTCACACGCCGTGCTTCGCAGAGCCATCCTTGATTACGATAAGGATGTGGAAAAGATAGGCACTCTCACACAAAAATGGGACATAAAAAGGGTGTGCGTCACTGACCTTGCGCTCATAGTGTGCGGTATGGCTGAAGCGGCGGCTTTCCCTAACCAGCCTTCAAAGGTCATCATGAACGAATACGTGGAGATTTCCAAGTATTTCAGCACTCCGGACAGCAGCGCTTTCGTCAATGGATTGCTGGATAAGATTATTAACATTAAAAAATAACGATTATGAACTTTTTGGTAGCTTTTCTTCAGACCAACGCCGCTGCGCAGGGGCAGGGCGCATCTTCTTGGAGCTTTTGGATAATGATTATTCTCATGTTCCTTATCATGTGGCTTTTTATGATACGTCCACAGCGCAAACAGCAGAAGGAACTTGAAAAATTCCGTAACGAACTTAAAAAAGGCGACAAGGTCATCACGGCAGGCGGCATCTATGGCACTATTGCCGAGGTGGATGAAAGGACTGTTCTTCTCAAGGTGGATGGTGAGACCAAGCTTCGCGTTGACAAGTCATCCATTGTCAAGGACAGTACTCCGTCAGCATAACGCTGTTGAGCTTTGAAACGTTCTGTTTCCATTGCACTTGCAGCTCTCGCTTCCATTACGATATGGATAATCAGTAATCTTAGCGAGGAGACTTCCGATATTGTGAGCGTCCAGGTGGTCGCTCACAGTAATATCGTGGGGCATAGCAACGTCAGTGGGGAGAGCGTGACTATAGCGGCGGTCGTGTCCGGGTCCGGTTTTTCTCTTCTGAGGCTTTCGCTGAGCCGTAATTCGGTGGTGGACGTGACTTTCGATTCGGAGGATATGGTCAACAGGGAGGGAGATTTTTATACCATATCGGATAATTCCCTCTTTAAGTATGCTTCTCAGATAATGGGTCCGTCCGTGAGTGTGAAATCATTTCTTTCTCATTACGTGACCTTCCGTTTCTTGACGGAAAATTACAAGAAGGTGCCTGTCGTTCCGGTGTCTATGGTTTCGTGCCGTGATCAATATATGCCTTATGGCGAGATGAATATCTCCCGGGATTCGGTGATTGTCTATGGCTCTCCGGTCCGGCTGGAATCTCTTGACAAGATTATGACCAGGCAGATCGTGCATCGCGACGTGTGGCGCAGTCTTCACGGTGTCGTGGAACTGGAATGCCCTGCAGGGATGCGTCTGTCCCAAAATCAGATAACATATTCGCAGGAGATAACGCGTTATGTCGAATACACCACCACATCGTCCGTGTGGGTCAAGAATCTTCCTAAAGACAGGAACCTTACCATTTTCCCGGAAGCCGTGCATGTGACCTACCGTTTCGTGTTCCCGGTTTCGGGCAATCCGGCACAGAGCGTGTCTTTTTATGTGGATTATAATGAATTCATCAATTCTCTTACTGGCAAATGTATGATACACGCCGAGAATCTTCCTGATGTGGCTATCGATTGGCAGTGCAGTCCTCAGATGTGCGACTGTGTGGAGACTATGGTGGAGCAGGACATATGAAAAAGATTCTGGTTACCGGACTTATCGGCAGTGGCAAATCGGCCGTGTGCCGTATATTGCAGCAGAAGGGATATCCTGTTTATGATTCTGACTCCAGGGCCAAGGCACTGTACCGCAGAAAAGATTTTTCGGACAGGGTGGAGAAGGAGATTGGCATAAAGATATCCGAATTGGGAAGTATCTTTTCCGATCAGCAGAAATTGCGTGAATTGGAAGCGATAGTGCATCCTGCCGTATTGGAGGATTTCAATGCTGAGGCCGTAGCCTGTGGTGCGGATGTGATTTTTTTTGAGTCGGCCATAGCTGGGAGCTTGCCTCTATTCAGTGATGCGTTCGATCTCACGATACTGGTGCGCTCGGATAGGGAAAAGCGATGGCAAAGGAACGTGAATGCGAAGACAAGGGACGCTTTTCAAAGTGAACCGCAGCGATACGATTTTTTAATAGAAAACAACGGGTCTCTAGAGGACCTTGAAAAGAAAATAGACTTAATAATAAATCAGTTATGAAGACAGATTTAGCAAAAATACTTACAGTTTCCGGAAAGAGCGGACTGTTTCTTTATGTGGCTCAGGCACGTGGGGGCGTGATTGCAGAGAGCCTTAAGGACAAAAAAAGAATCATCTTGGATGCACACAGCAAGATTACCACTCTTGCCGACATCGCCATTTATACGCAGACAGAGGAACTTAAGCTTTCTGAAGTTTTTCTCGCGCTTAACAAGACTCTCGAGGGTCAGCAGGCTCCAAGCGCCAAGTCAAGCGATGGCGATCTCAAGGCTCTTTTCGCCAAGGCCGTGCCTGATTATGATGCAGACCGCTTCTATGTCTCTCATATGAAAAAGGTAGTCGAGTGGTATAATGAACTGCTCGAGCACGCGTCATTTGATTTCGTCAACCCGGAGGAGGATGAAGCATAGTCTGCGGACACTTACCTTAGGCTGTTCTAAAAACAGGGTGGACACGGAGCATTTCGTGTGCCAATTAGGCTCCGACTTTTCAATAATTGATGAGTCGGACCTCGACTCTGCTGTTGATTATCTGCTTGTCAATACTTGCGGATTCATAGGCGATGCCAAGCAGGAGAGCATCGACGCCATATTGGAGGCCGTAGAACAGAAAAAGAAAGGCCTGATAGGACAGATCCTGGTCTGCGGATGTCTCAGCGAGAGGTATTCCAAGGAAATGCCGGGGCTCATCCCTGAGGTGGACGCCTGGTTCGGAGCCCGTGAGACGGATTCCATACTCCGATATCTGGGAGTTACGCCCGACCATTCACTTTTCAAATATCGCATCCCTACGGAATGTGGCCCTGGAACGGCTTATCTGAAAATATCCGAGGGTTGCGACAGAAGATGCTCGTATTGCGCCATCCCGCATATCAGGGGCGCACATAAGTCCGTTCCTATGGAGGAACTTGTCCAAGAGGCGCGCCAATTGGCAGACAGGGGCGTAAAGGAGCTGATTCTCATCGCGCAGGACAGTACTTATTACGGGCTGGACCTTTATAAGCGCAGGGCATTGGCAGAGCTGATAGACAGGCTCTCGTGCATAGAGCAGATTCACTGGATCAGGATTCATTATTCGTATCCGGACCAATTCCCCGAGGATGTCCTGGAGCAGATGGCTCATAACCCGAAGGTGTGCAAATATCTGGATATCCCGCTACAGCATATAAGCGACCGCGTGCTTTCTGCCATGCGTCGTCATGTGGACGGTGCGTGGACCAGAAATCTTGTCCAAAGACTTCGCGCCGAGGTGCCGGGGGTAGCGCTGCGCACTACTATGATAGTGGGTCACCCGGGGGAGGCCAAGGAGGATTTTCAAGAACTGTTGGACTTCTGCGCACAGGCTCACTTTGAACGTCTGGGAGCATTCAAATATAGTGAAGAGGAAGGAACGTACGGCGCTGAGCATTATAAGGATGAGGTGAGCGCTGAGGTGAAACAGGCCAGATATGATACGCTGATGGAGGCGCAGAGCGAGATATCTTACCGTTATAATCAGAGCCGTGTGGGATGTGAGCTTGAAGTTATGGTGGACGAGGTGTCTTCCGGGCGTCTTGTCTGCCGCAGCCAGTATGAAAGTCCTGAAGTGGACGGGGTCATCTTCGTGGAGATTCCGCAAGGGGTGGATGGTAACGCTCTGGTAGGTAACTTCATCAATGTGAAGGTCACGTCGGCAGATCTTTATGATCTGTGCGCCGAGATGATATAAAGAAAAGAAGGTGGAACCGTAAGCCGGTTTCTGTTTTATTCCGTCATTTATCTTCGCAACCTACCCCCTGACATCGGACGGGCAGTCCTCATCTGTCAGTATATTTGGTTTTGCAAGTCGCAGTGCCGTACCCATTTACCATCGCTGGTAGACGTCGTGAGCTTTTACCTCGCGTTTTCACCTGTACCGTTTCCGGTAGTTGTTTTCTGTTACAGCGTCCGTAAGGTTACCCCCACCTGCGATTTCCGCAGTGCGATGCCCTGTCTTGTCCGGACTTTCCTCAGCCTTGCGGCCGCGACGGATCGTCCCACCTTCAATTGCGGGCAAAGTTATTAAAAATTTGAGTAATTTCGTAGTATGAAACGAGTTTTGCTAAGTCTGGCGCTGTCACTTTGTGTGATCTGCTCTTGCAGCGCGCAGGTGCGACGCTATAATATAAAGGTCGAGAAGACGTATCCGCACGACACTCAGGCCTATACGCAGGGCCTGTTCTTCCACGACGGCGTTCTGTATGAGAGTACAGGTCTTAACGGAAAATCTACTATGCGTACCGTGGATCTTGAATCTGGCAAGGCGTTGAAAAAACTACCTTTCAACAGGAAATACTTCGTGGAAGGTTCGGTCATCCTGGGAGATAAGCTTTACATCCTTACATGGACCAACCACGTGCTGTTCGTATATGATGCCGCCACTTTGGAATATCAGATGACCTATTCTTATCCGCGCGACGGATGGGGGCTTACGACTGACGGACAGAGTCTTATCGCCAGCGACGGCTCGTCCAAGCTGTATTTCCTGTCGCCGGAATTGAAGCTCTGCAAGACCCTGAACGTTACTCTTAACGGCCGGGCAGTGCGCTATCTTAATGAACTCGAGTGGATAGACGGCCGCATCTGGGCCAATGTCTATACCTCTGACCTTATAGTTATCATCAACCCTGAAAACGGGAAGGTCGAGGGTATTGTGAACTGTGAAGGGCTGCTTCCGGAGAGCAAACGCACGGAGGACACCGACGTGCTGAACGGCATAGCGGTGGATGCGAAGGGAAGAATTTATCTTACGGGCAAGAACTGGCCTGAACTTTACCGGGTAAGTGTTGTAGAAGAGAAAGAATAGGCGTATATTTGCGCCCGAAATAAGCAGAGGGGTACTTCCAAGGCCGGTTGCGGTCAGAAGAGGTTGAGAGAGTCCCATTGAACCTGACACGGATAATGCCGTCGTAGGGAATGCACTCCAAATAGCACGAATTGTGCTGACCCCTTGCGTAATGTTTTTATTATGCGAGGTTTTTTATTATTGGCAGGTGTGGCTATTCTTTCCACACAGACGGCATTGGCCCAGGAGCACGGTGCCGACGAAAAAGAAGAAAGACTTGACAGTGTGGTAGTCAGCGCATCCCGCGCAGGAGAAAAAACTCCGGTGACTTTCACGATGATTCATTCCGAGGAGCTGAAACAGTCGTCTCCGCTCAACTCTCTTCCTATGACACTTTCACTTCAGCCGTCAGTGGTCTCAAGTAACGAAGGCGGTACGGGATTGGGCTATTCGAAGCTTACCGTACGCGGGTCAAAGGGATCGCAAATTAACGTCACGCTTAACGGCATCACACTTAACGACGCTGAATCCCAAGAGGTTTTCTGGGTCAATATTCCGGCGCTCGGCGGCATACTTTCTTCCGTACAGCTTCAGCGCGGACTTGGCACTTCGGCCAGCGGGGCGGGCGCGTTCGGAGCCAGCATCAATATGAGTACGGCTTCAGTAGGCGCGCAGCCAAGCGGCTGGGTGGATATCACCAGGGGCGCGTGGAACACGAAGATGACCAGCTTTGGCGCCAGCACGGGCCTTCTTAAGAGCGGGCTGTATGCCAATTTTGTCTACTCCATGAATACCACCGACGGTTATATACGTAACGCGTTTGCAGATTCACAGTCGCTTCTGGCAGTGCTTGGCTGGATGCGCGGGAGCAATTCCCTGAGATTCACCTATCTTTTAGGTCAGCAGCGCACGGGCATCACCTGGGAGGGTATATCACAGGCCAAATTGGCAGAAGATCGCACGTATAATCCGGCAGGAGAGTATTATGACTCTTTCGGTAATGTCCATTACTATGATAATGAGACCGATAACTATCTACAGCAGCACTTCCAACTGAATTATACGCATCAGTTCAGTTCGGCTCTCAGTTGGACCACTACGCTCAATTATACGGACGGTGGCGGGTACTATGATCAGTATAAGGCCGGAAAGAAATTGACCAAATACGGTCTGGAATCGCCCGTGGTAATAGACGGCGTATCATATAAGAAGGGAGATTTCATCACTGACAAATGGGCCGCTTCCGATTACTATGTCCTTAATTCTTCTCTTCGGTACTCTAAGGATGCCCTTAAGGTGGATGCCGGTGTGAGCGGCTCGCTTTATGACGGAGACCATTATGGCGATGTCAAGTGGTGCAGTCTTTTGGGTGATATGGACCACGAGTGGTACAGAAACAGGGGGTTGAAGAAGGACTTTTCCGCATTCGCCCGCGGAGAGTATTCGTTCACTTCTTCCCTTACCGCATATCTGGATTTTCAGTACAGGCTTGTGACTCTGGACATGAGCGGAAAGGATGACGAGTTTTCAGACCTTACTTATTCTACTCAGTGGGGATTCTTTAACCCTCGTGCGGGTATAACTTTTACTCCGGTGGAAGGACACAAAGCATATCTGAGCGCTGCGCTTGGCCATCGCGAACCGGGACGCAGTGACATTAAGGAAGTAATCGAAAGCAATAACGCCGGGGTGGAAAAATCCGAACTCCGTCCGGAAAAGATGCTCGATGTGGAACTTGGCTATGAATACAAGCGCTCTTCTTTTGCGGCGGGAGTGAACCTGTATGCGATGGAGTATTGGGATATGCTTCTGGAGACGGGAAAACTTTCTTCTTCCGGTTATGCCATCAAGGAGAATGTCGGCCGTGCGTGGAGAAGGGGAGTGGAGCTTACGGGCGCGTGGAAGCCTTGCCCTGTAGTGGCTCTCAGCGGTAATTTCACTGTGAGCGACAACCGCATACGCGAATTTCACGCTTATGTGAGCAAGTATGACAATATGGATGACTGGAATCTTGTAGGCCAATTGGATGAGAAATATGAAAATGTTTCTATTCTTCTCTCGCCTGCACTGATAGGAGCTTTGAGCCTGAATGTCAATCCATTCGCCTATTATGCTCCGCTTTCCGAGATGCAACTCTCCCTTCAGTGCAAATATGTAGGTAAACAGTATTGGGACAACACCGGCAGCGAAGACCGCAGTCTTCCTGGCTACTTCGTTTCGGACGCATCGCTCAGTCATACTTTGCATTTCAAAGCAGGCAACTCTCTGCAGCTCGGTGTGTATGTCAACAATCTTTTTAACGCGAAGTACAGTGCCAATGCCTGGGTGTCAAGATATTTCTTCGTAGCGGAGAATACCTACAGTCAAGACGAAGGCCTCTTTCCACAGGCTCCGATATCCTGCATGCTCAGGGCAGTGTACAAGTTCTGACGGTTTCTGAAATGGGATGCAAATGTTATTAAAGATTTTGCAAATTAAAATAAACTTATTATCTTTGCATTCCCAAAAGATGGTGCCATAGCTCAGTTGGTAGAGCAAAGGACTGAAAATCCTTGTGTCCCTAGTTCGATTCTCGGTGGCACCACACGAAAAGACCGGTCGCAGTGACCGGTCTTTTCGTGTATTGATATGTTAATCTTAATGCTGCTTATTCAGAGCGCGGACGGAGTCGCGTCTGATAAGTTCGGTGGCGTACACACTAATATGCTGATTTTTAGTAACCCCTTATTCCTCCTCAGCTGGGCGGAGCCGGAGTTGGCCTGTCGCGTCAGTACAGCAGGCCGAAGGTCCATAGGGGGATGATGTTGGCATAGCCCGTCTCGATATCATCTTTGACAATATAGCCTTCTTGCGCACTTTCTATTTGTTTCTTGCCTTTTTTGCGTCCTCCGATCTCGAATGTCCTTCCGTCTATTTCGAAGTCGGAGATGTCGGAGCTTATGACATTGTTTGTGACACGTGTCTGGTTCAGAAAGAATGTCTCTCTGACGTTGCCAATGTCCGAATTGTCAGGAGCTATGGCGTACATCAGGTTGGTGTTGTCCAGATATAGTTTTTCCACTTTGCCGAGGCTCCTGATGCCTCCGGTTCTGTCTCTGAGCTGTGAGATCATGCCTGCTTCTTCTATATAGATCAGATAATCAGACACATCGTTGCGGCTGATGCCGGTAAGCTCTGCCAATTTTGACATGACGGGCTTGAACGGGACACTTTTTGCCACTACCATAAGAAGAGATTTGAGCTTCCGACCGACAGAAATATTGCTCTGCAGGTATTGTGGAATGTCAACCTCCATCGTCTGGTTGATTACTTGGAGCAGTTCCATCTCAAATTCTGCATCTTTTCCGAAAGGATAATATCCTTTTCTCAGATAATCGCGGAATAATGGCAATGGATGTGATATTCCCTGGATTTCTGCTTTATTCCGAAGAACCTCCTCCAATGTGAACGTGGAGGCGTCGATACTATGGAACAGTATGAGGTATTCTCTGAATGACAGTCCTTGCATATTGTATATTGGAACACGCCGGCTCAAATCCGCCATCCCTTTATGGATGTCAAGAATGGAAGAACCTGAGATTATGACCTGAAGTTCGCTGTAGTCGTCGATTATCTGTTTGAGTTCCCTTGACCATCCGTCATATTTGTGGATTTCATCGATAAAAAGGTGCTTCCCTCCCATTTTTACAAATATGTCAGCCAGATCAACCAGACGATGCTTCGAGAAATAGAGGTGGTCTGCAGAAACGTAAAGTGTGTCTTCTGTATTGAGATTCAGTTTTATATGCTGCAGAAGCATTGTCGATTTTCCGACACCGCGCGGTCCGACAAGGCCGAATGCCCGTCCGTTCCATTTTATGTCGGAATATTTATACCTGATGAAGTCCGTCGGTGTCTCATTCAGTTTCCTTTTGAAGGATTCGTAAAGTTGCTCCATATGCTTTGTATGTCGTTGCTATGGGCAAAGATAATCATTTTGCATCAAAAAAGTGCAAAATTGGCCAGAAATTGCATGAGATTGGTACGAAATGCGCAGGGGCGGGTCTTTTGCGAGATCATTGGGAATAATTCCTGAAAATTGATGCCTTAAACCAGGAAAAAGTCCCGATTCTGTCCGTTTAAAACGGCTAATAATTCCCGATAACTATTGTTATTTATTTGACACGTTGTATCTTTGCGTAAAAGATCAGATTGAGGCTATGCTATATCGAAAATTTTCTTCCCGTTTAGAGAATTTCCTTCAAAACGAAACGCACAAGATTTTGCTGGTCAACGGTGCCAGGCAAATCGGGAAATCGTACCTGATAAGATATATTGGTAACAAGCTTTTCAAAAATTATATAGAGATAAATTTAAAGGCAGATAAGGAAGGTCCCAGAGTGTTTGCCTCTGTTGGCAGTACTGATGATTTCTATCTTCAGCTTGGTGCTATTGCAGGTAATAAGTTGGGCGGTGTTGATGATACGCTTGTTTTTCTTGATGAAATCCAAAGTTATCCGCATCTGATGACAATGCTCAAATTCTTGAATGAGGAAGGCAGGTACAGATATATTGCAAGCGGATTGGAATTAGGTGTCGCATTGGCGCAAACTCCATCTGTTCCTATCGGCAGTATAGCCATCGAACAGATGTACCCTTTGGATTTTGAGGAATTTCTGTTGGCGGCCGGATGCGGGAGTGATACGATTGCTGGAATACGTCAATACTTCAACGAGCGGAAGCCGCTGAATGATTCTCTACATAATTATATGCTCCGGCAGTTTAAGATTTACCTTTTGACCGGAGGAATGCCGGACGCCATAAACAAATTTCTTGAAACACGGAACATTGCTGCGGTCCGTAGAATCCAGCGCGACATTCACGCCTTATATAGGTTGGACGCTTCGCAATACGATAATGAGAAAAAATTGGTCATCCGCAAAATCTACGATATGATTCCATCCAATATGGAGAATAAAAAGAAGAGAGTTATCGTTAAGAATATAGAGCAGACGGCTGGCCATAAGCAGTTCAGTGACTATTTGGTCGAGTTTGATTATCTGGTTAACTCCGGTGTCGCCCTGTCAGTTCAAGCTATCAGCAATCCAAAATTTCCGTTGAAGGAGTCCGAGAGCAAGAATCTTGTGAAACTGTACCTCAACGATGTTGGAATATTGACAGATATCCTTTACAGAACGAATATAAATGCTGTGCTTGGAGATGAGTGCAGTGTCAATTTAGGTTCTGTCTATGAGTCCGTCGTGGCTCAGGAACTTTATGCCCACGGATTCACTTTGCATTACTATGACAATAAACAGCGGGGTGAGGTCGATTTTCTGGTTGATGACTATGATAACCTTTCAGTCCTGCCGATTGAAGTTAAATCTGGCAAGGATTATAAGGTTCACAGTGCCCTGGATACTTTCCTGGGCACTAAGGATTACCATATAAAGAAAGCTATAGTTTTAAGCAATGGGCAGGATGTTCATGAGGAACACGGCATTATTTATCTGCCAATCTATTATGTGATGTTCCTTCAGCAGGATAATACCTCGGAAGAGGATCTTGTCATCTCGCCCTCGATTATGCCATAATATGGATTCTTATCAATGTCATATCTTTCCGAACAGCTTCACGTTGTCAAATGAAGGGGTGAGCTTGCCGTCTTCGATGGCGTGGATGATTTCCACGACTTTGTCATTGCACGGCGTAGGAACTCCGACCTTGCGGCCGTAGGCGCAGACGCTTCCGTTGATGGCATCCACCTCGGTCTTCTTACCATGCTCTATGTCCTGGAGCATGCTGGCCTTCAGCAGAGCGTGCTTCTTGATGGCTATAGGGATGATGGCAAATGATATGGCTTTCTTCACCGGGTTATTATAGTCGAGGAGTTTGACCACATCCTTCCCTTGGATAGGCTCTATCTTGATGCCCCCGGCATTGCACACTTCTATACATTCCTTTATTATAGCCTGGATCACTTTGCGGGAGGCTTTTTCTTTCGCCGCCTGCCCGAAAGTGCTTCCGCACACTGCGCTCATTCCTGAAAACGACGCGTTTATCAGAAGCTTGCTCCATCTGGTGCCTATGAAATTTTCATCCACTTCCACCGGGCCCATTTTCTCCAGAAGCTCTTTCACTTCATTGAAATGATTACCAGGTTTCTCTCCGAGGTATCCGAGAGAAAAAGTAAGACTGTCCGGAGCACTGGTCAGCTCGCTCACTCCCGGCTCCGTCATAGTCGCACCCCACGCCACGGTACATCCCAGCACTCTGTCTTCGCCCACAATCTCGCTTATCTGTAGTTCCGGAAGCCCGTTCTGCAGAGTTACGATCACCCCGTCCTCGCTAAGATAATCCTTAAGGAATGTCACCACTTCCTGATTATGCTGCTGCTTGGTCATAAGGAAGATGACGTCGTACTTGCCGCTCATCTGGTCCGGAGTATAGACGGTTACCTTCTGCACGAAGTCCACGGTACCTGTCACGTGCGCCCCGCTGCGCTGAAGCGCCTCCACGTGTTTGATATTCCTGTTTATAAGTTCGATGTCGCCGCCACCTCGTGTGATGAAGGCGCCTAGGATGGTGCCGAGCGAACCGGCTCCGTAAATCGCTGCTCTCATAATTATCAATCAGTTTGTTAAAATTTTTCTTCTCCACTGCCCCTTGCCATTCCCTCGGGAACGGGACGGCTTCTCTCCGATATCCTTTTTGTTCAGGCCAATTCCATCGATCATTGAATTCTCCGTGCTCAAGGCCAATGCATATTCGCACAGGCAAATGTAATTAAAATTTGCCGACCGCAAAAGAGACCTGGAACGCGGATGACAAATTGTCAATTTTCAAGGATGGAATGTAATTTGGGTATAATTGGCAAGAAAAGGAGAAAAAATATGGAGAATAAATACGAAAATCTTGAAAAATATGCAATCAACCTTAATCAAAGGGCGTTGCAAGGCAAACTTGACCCGGTCATTGGCCGAGACGAAGAAATAAGACGTGTCCTTCAGATACTAAGCCGAAGGACCAAGAACAACCCTATCCTGGTAGGTGAACCGGGCGTGGGTAAGACCGCCATATCCGAAGGCATTGCGCAGAAGATAGTGGATGGCAACGTGCCGGAGAACCTTAAGAATAAGTTGATTTATTCGCTCGATCTGGGAGCCATCATAGCAGGCGCCAAATATCAGGGCGAATTCGAAGAGAGGCTTAAGGCTGTGGTGAAGGAAGTTACCGAGTCTGACGGACAGGTAATCCTCTTCATAGATGAGATACATACGCTGGTAGGTGCCGGACGAAGTTCAGGTGCCATGGATGCATCCAACATACTTAAACCGGCCCTGGCAAGGGGCGAACTCAGAACCATAGGCTCGACTACGCTGGATGAATACCAGAAGTATTTCGAGACCGACAAGGCGCTCGAAAGACGATTCCAGATGGTTATGGTCGATGAGCCTACACAGGCGGAATCCATATCCATCCTTCGTGGTCTTAAAGAAAAGTACGAGAACCACCATAAGGTGAAGATAGAAGACGATGCGCTGATATCGGCCGTGGAACTGTCGTCGAGATATATCACCTCGCGTTTTCTGCCGGACAAGGCGATAGACCTCGTGGACGAGGCCGCTTCTAAGCTCCGTCTGGAGATGAATTCCGTGCCGGAGCCTATTGCGGAACTCGAAAGCAAGATAAAGCAGCTCGAGATAGAAAAGCAGGCCGTCAAGCGCGAAGGCGTGTCACTGAAATTGGACAAGATAGAAGAGGAACTCTCGCAGGCTCGCTCACAGCACGACGCACTTCAGAAGCGCTGGGACGACGAGAAGGGTATTCTCTCTAAGATACAGGCGGACCGTGCCGAACTGGAAGACCTCAAGCTCCAGGCTGCCAATGCCGAAAGAAGCGGAGACTACGGCCGTGTGGCAGAACTCCGTTACGGCAAGATGGCCACCATACAGAAGGATATAGACGAGCTTACCGCCAAGAAGGCCGCCATCAAAGAGCCAATCCTCAATGAGGCTGTTACGCCTAACGACATAGCGGAGATAGTGGCACGCTGGACAGGCATCCCGGTAAACAAGATGCTTGAAAGCGAGAAGACCAAGCTCCTGCGTATGGAAGACGAACTGCACAAGAGGGTAGTGGGTCAGGACGCAGCGATAAAAGCCGTGAGCGATGCCGTAAGACGCAGCCGTGCCGGATTGCAGAACGAAAAGAGACCTATAGGCTCATTTCTGTTTTTGGGTACCACCGGTGTGGGTAAGACTGAATTGGCCAAGGCACTCGCGGAGTTCCTGTTCAATGATGAGAACATGATTACCCGTATCGATATGTCCGAATATCAGGAACGTCATTCTGTGAGCCGTCTGGTAGGTGCGCCTCCGGGATATGTTGGATATGACGAGGGCGGTCAGCTTACCGAAGCGGTGAGAAGAAAACCTTATTCGGTGATACTTCTCGACGAGATAGAAAAGGCACATCCGGACGTGTTCAATATCCTTCTGCAAGTGCTTGACGACGGGCGACTTACCGACAATAAGGGCCGTACGGTCGATTTCAAGAATACTATTCTTATCATGACTTCAAACGCCACGCACGAACAGTTGAAATCTACCATGCGTCCTGAATTTCTGAACCGAATAGACGAAATTATCACCTTCTCTCAGCTCACCAAGGACGACATACGCGCCATTCTTCATCTGCAGATGAACATCCTTCGCGACAAACTTTCCGAGAGCGGCGTTCAGATAGTTTTCAGTGATAACTTCGAGAACTATATGACAGAAGAAGGGTATGATCCGGCCTACGGTGCACGTCCTATAAAGAGGCTTATGCAGCGTGAACTTGTCAACATTATAGCGACCAAGATTCTGGAAGGAGGCGTTCAGAAGGGAAGTACTGTCAAGGTCGATGTAAAGGACGGGCAGGTGGCCGTGGAAGTGGTTCAATAGCGGCCTGGGCGATAGTGTTTTGTTTTCTTTGATATTTTTTTTATATTTGCGCCGATTTTATGCGGAATTGGTGTAAAATATTTCTTGTACTTGCAGCCTTTGTTGGCTTGACGTCAGTTGCCCATGCGGCATCCGACGAGGCTGACAGTGCTCAGAGCAAGCGCGAAGAATTCATTATTCACTATCGCTTTGACAAGATTAATGTAGATTCCACATATCTGGATAACAAAAAATCGCTGGCGCATATCCGTTATTTCCTGAGGAATTCCCCTCGCGTGGACAGTATTACCATCTATGCGTGGGCCTCGCCTGAGGGTGGATATCCGCATAACAAATGGCTTTCCAAGAAACGTGCGGAATCGGCAAAGCAGCTTCTTCTTTCCCTGGCCGGGGAAAACAGCTCGCTTTCTGCGGACAAGATAATCATAAGCCCTCTTGCAGAGAACTGGGAAGGACTCACGCGTATGGTCGAGCAGAATTACACGCGCTCGAATCGCAAGGCCCTTCTTAAGATTCTGTATGCGGACGGCATAGGAGAGGAGACCCGCAAATGGCGAATCAAGCATCTGGACGGAGGAGTTACGTGGAACTACCTGAAGCGTAACTATATGAAGAGGCTTCGTGCCGCCACGTGGGTGTGCGTATGGACAGATGAATTTATGCTTTTGCCAATATCGGCTCCGGAAGATTCATTGATTGCCCCTAATCCTACTCTCAGCCGAGAACTCTACAGACCTCTGAGGCAGGAATCGGCCGACAGTACTCAAATGGGAGAGAAGATGATACTTGAAGTCAAGACCAATCTTCTCTACGATGCTGTGACGGCTCTCAATATAGGCGTGGAAGTGCCTATAGGCGAGCATTTCAGCGTAGGCGCTTATTACCTGAACCCTTGGTGGGCATGGGGACCTAACGATAAGAAATACGCCTTCCAGATTCAGGAACTCGGCTTCGAAGGCAGATGGTATCCTTCTCTCATTGAAGACAGACGTCTGACAGGGTGGTATGCAGGACTTTATGCCAAGTCTGCACAGTATGACTTCCAGAACGATAAGAAGTATTGCTATCAGGGAGAGTACTGGAGCGTGGGCGCTACGGCCGGCTACGTCTTCCATATAAAGAAGTATATGCGTCTGGAGCTTGGCCTTCAGGTGGGTTACCTGCAGTCTGACTACAGACATTATCAGCCGGATGCGGCTTACGAACATCTGTACCGCGACCCGTATAAAGTGGGTAAGTATTATTTCTTCGGACCTACGAGCGTGAGCGCTACACTTACTGTTCCGCTATATGTGAAGTACAAAAAATAAAAAACTCCCGAACTGCTCGGGAGTTTTTTTATGCGCCATAGCGGTTTATTTGAGTGATTCCACCAGATCCAGAACCCTTTGTCTGTTCTCTTCTATAGTCGAGGCATCCGCCGGGACCTCGTGGTATTTGCCCTGTGATTTGTAGTAATCGATAAGGGGCTCAGTTTGATTGTGATAGGTGCGGATACGGTTATTGATGGTCTCCTGCGAAGCGTCATCGGCGCGTCCTTCTATGGCTGCACGATGTGCTATTCGCTGCTTTACCATATCGTCCGATATCATAAGGGATATCACCGCATCCACCTTTTGTCCTCTTTGAGCGAGTATCTGGTCCAAATCTTCTGCCTGTCCGAGCGTGCGCGGAAATCCGTCGAGAAGGAAGCCGTCTACTCCGGTAACCGTGTCGAATTTGGAAGCTATCATGCCTTCCACTACCTCGTCCGGGACCAGCATGCCTTTATCTATAAGAGTTTTAGCTTGCTTGCCAAGCTCTGTGCCGGCAGAGATTTCAGCTCTTAGAAGCTCTCCTGTGGAGATGTGGCAGAGATTGTATTTTTCGCGCACCGCTACTGCGTGTGTGCCTTTTCCTGCTCCCGGAGGACCGAATAAAATGTAATATTTCATATCTTTTGAATATTTATTTTAAGACATATATATCTTTGAGGTTTCGACCTAATTCGTTATAGTCCAACCCGAATCCCACGATGAAGCGCGGTGGAATCTCCATGGCCGCGTAGTCTATTTTGATATTTTCCTTATAGATCTCAGGTTTGAAAAGCATAGTGCAGATTTCTATGTTCTCCGCCCCCTTTTCTTTAAGATGCTCCTTCAGGAACTTTATGGTGGCGCCGGTATCTATTATGTCTTCGCAAATGATAACGTCTCTTCCGGTGATGTCGGCCGCTATGTCGTAGACTATTTTGATGTGCCCGGTGCTTTCGGTGCCGCTGTATGAAGACAGTTTGATGGTCATCAGCTCGCACTGGAAATCGAGCCTTTTCATAAGTTCTGAGGTGAACATTATGGCTCCGTTAAGTACACAAAGCAGTATGGGCTGTTTTTTGTCTTCGGAGTGTGCTTTGTTGAGTTTGTCCGCCACTTTATCCGTGGCCTTCATAAGGTCACTGTATTCGATAAACGGGACAAATGTTTTGTCGAAAAGAGTTACGCTGTTCATTTTATGATAGTAAACTTCAAATATAGGAAATTTATCGCGTCTTTACTATATTGCACACCTAAATTATAAACTTGCTATGAGAACTTTGTTTGTCGCGCTTGCCGTGTTGTGGCAGGCCCATGCCCTGAATACCGCTTTTACTGACTATCTGCAAGCGGCCGCGTACCTTATCGGAACTCAAATCGACGAGGATTTTTCACAGGAAGATGCGGAAAAGTATTACGAACTTCACATCCATCCTTTGAGGCTGAACAGCTCTTCTGCTACAGAACTATTGTCAACTGGCTTTTTTACGCCCTTTCAAGTGTCGTCTTTATTGGATTACATCGCACGTAACGGCGACATAATCTCTTGCGCTGAACTATCCTGCGTGAGCGGGATTGGAAAGGAGATGGCGGAGGCGCTCTCTTTTTTCCTTTCTTTTGAAAGTTCGTTGCTTCCATCGCAAAGACGCCTGCCTGAGAGTTTTGAAACCACGGCAAGCATGTGCAACAGCGTAAAGGAAGATGCAGTATCGTCGCGCTGGAAGCTGGCCCTGCAGGCTCCGCGTGGCTGGAGTGCAGGCTTATGTGCAACGGACGCGCTTCAATCGGCGTATCTGAAAAGAGCAGGAGCGAAGGCGGATGTGCTCGTGGGTAGTTTTAACGCCCGTTTCGGACAAGGCCTCACATTCTCCAGCGGGTTTTCAATGAGCGGGGTGCAGAGCATATCAGCCTTATCGCGAAATCCTTCGGGGATAGCCCCGAGCAGCACATCCAATGCCTCTTATGCACTTCGAGGAGTTGCTGCGGCATTTCGCTTCGGAAAGGTGACGCTTCAAAGTTTAAGCACTTTTGATCTGGCGACGCAGGCGCTCAATCTGTCGATTTTAGGCAGCCGTTCGACAGCTGCCGTGACCTTTTCCCGCTCCCGCGAGACATATTCGTTTGGCTCTGACTTCAAGTCCACCATTGGCTATTTCACACTTTGGGGAGAGGCGTCTGCTACTCTGAATGACAGGTCTATAGGCAGTGCGGCTCTTGCCGGAGCGCAATATAATATGGCGTATAAAAGGCGTTTGGCTCTGATGATAAGATCTTACAGTACAGGTTATGCCAATCCCTACGCAGGTGCTGTGCACGGAGCCTCAAAGTGCAGTGACCAGATGGCTTTGGACCTGGGCGTGGAGTATGATAATTTCTCGGCCCTGCTTGACATTTACAGAAAGTCAAGCACCGGTGAGGGCAAGGCCAGATTGATCTCCTCTTATAATTATTCCCGGGACGGAGCATCTTTGGAGTGTCGTCTTGATTCCCGATTCATAGGGCAGGCGCGTCACTCCGTTCGTATCACGGGCACATTGGCAGGGGAAGCTATGAGTTTCTCGGGCAGGGTTCAGGTCCAGAAAGGGGAGGACTGGGGAGCACTTGCCTACTTGCAGGCAGCACTTAAAGGCCGCGATGAGCGAAGCAAGGCCGGCTCGACCCTTCGGATAACGTATTTCAATGCATCTTCCTGGAATGACCGGCTGTACGGATATTCCCCCGATGTTCCCGGCTTTTTCTCCGTCAAGGCCTACTACGGCCATGGCTTGGAATGCTCTGTCTATATGAAGGTGAGAGGATTGGCCATGAAGATAGGGAGAACCTGCTATTTTGACGGCAAGCCTTCGAAATTTGAAGTCAGGCTGCTGGTGTCGCTTAGAAATTCAGTCTCAATCCCACGCCCAGGGCAGTAGATGAACTTGTAGAGGAGTATGCGTAGTTGTTCCCTATGGCGTAGTTGGGGCTTATCAGGGTAGGGCTGATGCTCATGGAGATGTCATCGGAGATTTCGAAATCGTGCATGTATGCGAACACGTTGGCATCTATGACCTGAAGAAGGTACCCTGCGAAGGTCACAAGAAGGGCGTAGTCACGGTAGCGCCTGTAGAGGTCCTTATAATATTTGGCTGTCTCGGTGGAGATGTAGGTGGTGTCTCCGGAGTTGTAGATGGCTCGGAAACGCTCGAAGTTAGCTTTGAATTTGAAGTAGTAGCTCAGGCTTCCGCCCATTACTCCCCAGTAGACGGGCAGTTTCCAGAGCTCGCGGTTATATATCTGGCCAAGTCCCGGGAGCAGAAGCGAATAGAGGGTGGCTTTCTGCGGGTTAGGCCAATCGCCCGGCTTGTAGCAGATGACCCCGTCCATAAATGACCCCCAATACATCAGTGCGGCTCCCGCGTAGCAAAGCGTGGACGCGGTGGAGTTGCCTGCCTGGTTATAATAGATGCCTCCGCCTATTCCGGCTGCGATTCCGCCGTAGACTATGGGAAGCTTCCAGTAGTCCTTGTTATATATCTGCATGCCGCCGACGCATAGAAGGGAACCTTCGAACGCGGTGGACACGTCCATAGTCGTCCTGTGACCCAGAGCGCCGAAGTATTTCCTGACGTCGAATATCTTGTCGCCCGATGTGGTGTCCGGTGCATTGGAGTCGTTATAGTTCTGGGAAAACGCTTCGTCCTTGAACTGTGCCTTGCAGTCAAGCGAAGCTGTCAGAAGCAACAGCCCACAGAGCAGAATACCTGCTTTAGTTGTTCTTGAGAGCATCCAGAAAGCGCTTTATCTCTTCGTCTGAGCGGAAGTTGACAGTCAGTGTGCCTTTGCCGTCTTCATTTCTTTTAAGGCTTATCTTGCCTTTGAAAAAACGGGCCATTTCTTTGCAGAGATCCTTGTGGGCAGCCGGCACCTCGACGGTCTTGCCTGCAGAACGTGCCTGCCGTGCGTCCGCCTGTGATTTGGCCATAAGGGCTTTGACTTTTTCTTCCAGCTGACGTACGTTAAGAGAATTCTTGATGGTGTAGTCGCACAGACTGGTCTGCAGGTCAGGGTCTTCCACTCCCAGAAGCACTTTGGCGTGTCCCACGCTTATCTGTCCCACCTTTATGTCGTGCTGAATCTTGACAGGTAGCTTGAGCAGGCGAATCTGGTTAGCTATGCTTGAACGGCTCTTGCCAAGCCTGGAGGCCATCTGCTCCTGTGTGAGGGAGCACTCGTCCATGAGCCTTTCATAGCTGAGCGCCACTTCGATAGGGTCGAGATTCTCTCTTTGGATGTTCTCCACTATGGCCATCTCCAGCATGCCCTGGTCGTCTGTCTGTCTGACATAGGCCGGAATCTCCTCGAGACCTGCCATCTGACAGGCGCGATAACGTCTCTCTCCGCTGATTATCTGGTATCTGCCTTCGCTTATCTTACGCAGTGTTATAGGAGTAATCAGCCCCAATGTCTTGATGGATGCAGCCAATCCTTCCAGCTGCTCGGCATCGAAAGATGTACGTGGTTGATAAGGGTTGGGCTCTATGCTCCTGACGGGCACCCTGAGAATGTCCGCCGAAGAGTCGGTAGCGCCCGCCGCGCTTTTCTGCTGATAGGAGACCGGCTTGCGAAGTTCGTCCACTTCGCCTAAATTGCCCAGTATGGCACCCAGGCCACGACCCAGACCTCTTGGTGGTTGACTCATATCTTTTCGTTATTTCTTTCCAGAACCTCTTTAGCCAGATTCAGGTAGTTGTTTGTACCGTTACTGTTCACATCGTAAAGCACTATAGGCTTGCCATAGGAAGGGGCTTCGGAGAGCCTGATGTTACGCTGAATTATGGTATTGAATACCATGGATTTGAAGTATTCCTTAAGCTGGCCTACCACCTGGGCGTGCACCTTGGTGCGTCCGTCGAACATGGTCACTACGAAGCCTTCGATGTTAAGGGATGGATTGCTTCCGTTCTGAACCAGACGTATGGTCTGCAGGAGCTTGCCTATGCCTTCAAGCGCGAAGAACTCCGGCTGTACTGGAATTATTACCGAATCCGCCGCCGACAGACAGTTGATGGTGATAAGTCCAAGAGAAGGTGCGCAGTCCATGATGATATAGTCGTAGTCATCTCTGAGGTCGGCGAGAGCCTTGCGCAGAATGTGGTCTCTGTCCGGAAGGTCTATGATTTCTATCTCGGCGCCTACCAGGTTGATATGCGACGGGATTATCTTGAGGTAATCCATCTCGGTGGGAAGAATCGTGTCTTCGGCCTTGACCGCTCCTATCATTATCTCATAAAGGGTGCGGCCCTGGGTGGATTCAGGGGAGTAGTTCAGCCCTGAAGTGGTGTTCGCCTGAGGGTCGGCGTCTATTATGAGGACCTTCTTCTCGAGAATGGCCAAAGATGCCGCCAAGTTGATGGCGGTGGTGGTTTTTCCCACTCCGCCTTTTTGGTTTGCTATTGCTATAATCTTACCCATAGAAAAGCAAATTTAACAAAATAATTTGACTTTGCCCGCGCCTTCCGTGTGGTTTATAAATTGGACAGAACGTTGATTTTATATGGCAGAAGTTCCACAGTGGCGGGGAGACGTCCCACTATCTCGCCGTCCAGCTCCACTATGTCCTGCGACAGGGAGTCTTTAGGGACAATTCGGAAACTTTTTCCTCTGGCGTAGATGATTTTCTTTGATTTGTCAAGATTCTTTCTGTATATGCGCGGCAGTTCCGGCAGTAAAGAAAAAATCGGGACCTTAGGCACTATTATGGCATCCAGTATCCCGTCCGTAGGGTCAGCCAGGCAGCACTGCTGCATGCCGCCTCCGCAATAAGACCCGTTGCCGAATGCTATGTCGAGCACCTCTCCGCTGTAGAGCAGGGTGTCGTCACAGTAGAAATCCACGTTTATCGGCTTTATATGGAACAGGTTATGAAGAAGCGAGCGAAGATAGATGCGGGCTTTGCGCTTGCCGTGCTCTTTGCTGTGGTTGACTTGCTGGCATACGTGCGAATCGAACACGATACCACCGATATTAGCCATATAAGAGACTTTCCCGCCACTGAGGCTGACTTTAACCACATCTTCCTTTATGAAACGGGCCTGAGCGAGGACTTCGGTCATCTTAATGGTGTCGTGCGGTATTTTGAAGGCTTTTATCCAGTCATTGCCACTGCCAATCGGCGCGAGCGCAAGGAAGAATTCTTCCGGGGGCGTGCCGGACTGCTCGCACCAGGACAGCACCCCTTCGAACACTTCGTGAATACTGCCGTCGCCACCTACGGTAAGTATCTTTCTATATCCCATTCTGGCTGCCGCTGCGGCCAACTCTTCTGCGTGATGTTTGTGCGTGGTATATGCTATATGAAGCGGTACACCCAATTTCTTAAGATGCCGTTCTGCCGGGACCCATTTTGACATAGTCTTGCCGGAGCCGGCGTGCGGATTGATTATGGTGTACCACTCTTTTCTTGAATTTGTCATCGACCTTTAATATAAGGAGCGCAAATTTAGTAAAAAATCCGGGAAAGCGATTAACATCGGTTTCCCGGAGGCGTTGTTTTATTTAGTGTGGGGCGTCCCCCGAAACACTCTTGTAGAGGGCAACAGGCCTTGTGGACTAATCCGTGCGGATGTCACGCACGCAGCGATAGACATAGTTCGCACCTGCGGTTTGAAGCGATATATTTCCTCCCGAATAGACGTAACCAAATTTCTCTTGTTTTTGGCTACCGTCAGTTCCGAGTTCCCAATATGTTCTAGATACCATAGGAGAGGATATTACGTCATAGTACTTAAGCATAGCTAATTCAGCCTGATTAGGCAATCTGTAGCCTTCCGGACAGTATGGGTTGTTTTCTCCGGCGTTAATGGCTGTAGTTACAGATGTGTTCACAGTCTTGAATGTGGGTTCACCACTTGCCGTTGTGGCCTTGCTTGTAGGCAAGACTTCGAATCTTTTATATAGACGATTTATATCAGAAGTGTTCGAGTGGTAGTCGAGCTCGCGTGACGTGTAGTAACGAAGCGCAGCGGCATTAAGGTGCGTGGCGTTGAAAGTCACCACTGCATCATTTCCCGATCCTTCGGTACTTGTCTCGACATAGTCGTCGGGTTTAAATGAGGTGTCGGTCAAATCAGATGAAGTAGGATTCGAAAGTCCGAGGTTTCTTACGCAGCGTACGCTGAATTTATTTAGTCCATCGCCATAAGAAATGGACCCGGATATGTCTCCCGTCGAGATGCCTTCTTCTCCCCAAACAACTGTCGGCTGAGTACTAGAGGTGTATTTTGTGCTGGAAATCAAGTGCTGCCTCCAGACGTTAGGGTCGGAAGATTCTTGCTCGGTGGCGCTGCGGTAGTAGACGCGGGAGTGATGATCGATCACGCCACCTCCGATATAAAGTCCGATAAGCTGTCGTATGGATGCAGTGTACCAGCGGACCTCTTCGGGGTCTATCTTGCCGTCGCCGTTATTGTCGCGGTTACGTGCCATACAGATATATCTCAAGGCTTTGTAGTTTGACTGCATCTGAGGGACGTCGTTAAGAGTCTCAAAATCAAGATATGTCCCCCATTTACTTGTTCCGGTTGTACTGATACCCCATTCCTTTACGGAATTATACAGGCCGTTGAAGGCGTCGGTGTTGTAGCCGGATCCAGTATAGGTACCTGAATTGGCATTATATGTAGTTACAACATCGGTGAACTCGTCTACATATTCAAGTCCCCAAGCCGTCTGCAGTGCTGTGTGCGAGGCGTCGGTGTTATAGATGGTCTGGATGGAGTGCTGCTGTATGGTGACCACCGAGCCCGTGGCGCGCGATTCGAGATCGGAACTGACATTCGAGTTACAGAGAATGTGCAGTGAGCGATCCTGCTGGTTGACAAAGCTTTTCCAGAGCGTAGGGGATGATACGCCTGTCACAGGATTCTTATCGTAATAAAACTCGTCTACAAATGCGGTTACGCAGATCTTGGCCGTGGCTTTGTCGTCGGGGTTGTCGAAATCGCCCGTGTATGTCATACCGGGATTCTGGTAGTATGTCTCCAGAAGTTTGACCTGTTCCTTAATGTATTTCACGAGGTCTATGATATTCATAAGACCGTCGTTATGATAGCCTGCCAGACCGTCAGTTCCGTCACTTTCCATATTTGTGGATGCGTCACGCCATGTGTCGTAACTCTGGAATTTTCTGGTAGGATCCACGAATTTGCGTCGATTCTGGTTGTAGGTGCCGTCGGTGTTGCGTTTGTTGAGACGGAAGTGAACCCAGTCGTAGTCGAGTGTACCCGGGACTAGAGGGTCGACCGGAGTGCCGTCGCTGAACGGCGTCTTGACGCTCCAGGTAAGGTCGTCCGCCGTGCTCTTGAGCCCTTCGAAGAAGTTGGACGCGTGGAATGTCATGGTCTTGGAGTAGTAGTGGGCATCGCATACGGCGATTTCCTCTTTGGCTATGGTGATCTGTCCGGTGGCTCCCGGCTGGTTTTCGGTATTGGTGGTGCCTGCTGTCTCTACTTCCACGCGGATATTGTTGACGGAATTAATGGTCACCGTGTAAGTGTATGATGTGTTGCGATTCGTATTGAAGTTATTGAATCCTGCGTAGGTGTCGTCTTTCCACGATGAGCCTTCGGAGAAACTCCAGTCTCCAAGGTGTATCAGATACTGTACATCACCGCCGAGAATCTTGCCTGAGTCGTCGTTCTCAAGCTCCATATCCACTCTTCCGGTAACGAGGACGTAGGTGGAGAAGTCATTGGCATTGCTGAAAACGCGCAT
>CAVFNP010000011.1:41180-42310 GCA_963624185.1 Firmicutes bacterium CAG:460
AACTTGGGGGCGTAGTTGACGTAATCTTCCGTAGCGGTCGTAGACGGCACATTTCCGGAGTCGGTGTCGCGCTCCACCAGGTAGGAGGTAGACGGCACATTGATCACTTTCCACTGTTTGGCGGTAAAGCTCTTGATTTTCTGCCCGGCTTCATCTGCACGCGTTCCGGCCTTGAAGATGAATTGAATCTTGGCATCGAGCCTGCGTAGCATAAGGGTGCCGGGAGCGGTGCCGTCAGTTTTGGTTATCTTGCCGGTGGAGTCTATCTTGAGGTCTTCGAGGACTCCGGTCATAGGGAAATAGCCGTTTCGATAGATAATCTCTTGGTTGAGGTAGATGGTGAAGTCCTTGAGCTGCTGCTCGTTGTTGATGTTATGGCTGAGCAGGTCGCTTGATACGCGCACCATATCCGCATCGAGATTGGCCATCGCGTAGATTTTATAGCCGCTGCCGGAGGTGGCTTTGATGCATACTCCGCCCTGTGTGAGGGTCTCGCTGTTCGTCACCCACCAACCTTCGCCGCTGAGCGAAGATGTCGATGTGACGTTTTGTTTGTTATCGCTGTCGAAATATTGGCTGTAGAGTTTGTTGCCGTTAGAGTCGAAAAGGAATACGAAGAGGTTCAGCACGCGGTTTTCCGCGGAGCCGCTGAGGGTGGATTTGGTGATCACTTCGACATTGGCCTGCGGGGCGAAGTTCAGCCGGGCCGTCACGTCGATGCCCTCCGCGTCATTACCGCCGGGAATAAGATCGCGTTCGCAGGCGGCGGCGCACAGGGTGAAAATCAGGGCTATGATGATGTGCTGTATCCTTTTCATATCGTGAGTTGATGCTATATCAGTCAAAAGTTGTTTCATTGTTTACTGTCCTCCAAGATTCAACCTGGAAATCGAAGGTAGAGTAGACAGGGTTGTAGAATACATTGACTATCACTTCCAGTCTGTCGTTACGGCAGATGGAGGTGAGCGGCTGTGCTATTCCGTAACTGTCGGTGTAGGTTAGGGATGTCGTGTTGATGAAGTCTTTCTCCGCGTCGGGCGAGAGCTCCTGGTATGTGTACTGCGTAGCTTCACGAAGATACCAGCCTGTGTTTGTGGCAGAACTCATGGAAGTGGAAGGGGAGGTCGTTC
>CAVFNP010000011.1:42503-57583 GCA_963624185.1 Firmicutes bacterium CAG:460
ACCGACATTTTTTACACTTGTGCTAGTGCCCGTCGAGCCGAACTGCCAGAGATAGTTTTCTATGTCGCTTTTGACGAAAAGCTCAGCGTCTGAGCCCACATCTTCGAGGGTAAGCGTTGTGGAACTGTCAGCCTTGAGAAACTGCATCTGGGAAGAGGCAGAGGCGAGAAAATATTTGCTCGAAGTGTTTATGTTTGTGTTCTTCTTATTTCCTGTGGCGCGATAACTTGTTTTATCTATGGTAGTAACGGTGGCGTCTTTTGCGTATAATCCTCCTGAAAGCGAAAGCGAGAGGGCTTCAGTCGCGTTGCAGCTCTCAAAAAGATAGAAACTTAAGGTCTTGCTTTCTTCGGTTGGCTCTATCCTGGTGATAGAGGTCGCGGAAGGAAAAGCTTCGTAGGTGGTGCCGGAAGGAGACGAGTGGTCGTCTTGGGCGAATACATATCCGGCGCTCGGATTCCGGTCGTTAAGGCTTACCGAGGTGATGTAAAGCGCATAGTCGGTGGTCCTGTTCTTTATGGTGATGTTGACAAGTCCGCAGACTCTGACGATCTCGGCGCTGATACGGTTCACGCCCGGTCCTACGTTACATTCTTTCTTAAGAGAGAGCGGCATGCCTTCAGCATCGGAGTAATCGGGCGAAGTGGCGCCGCTGCTCAGGGACAAAGCCGCTTTCAAGAATGCATTATCTATCGTGCTGCCCTCGACATATCCGCTCAGGGCCGTGCTGTTGGCCAGGAAATAGAGAGTATATGCACCTCTGTCCACCTTGTCGAAAGTCACTGTCGCGGTCGCTGCACCGGGGGTCAGGGATGCGTACTTGACGACCGTGTTACTGCCGTTCACCATCCACACGCGCAGGTTCACCATCTCGTCTCCGTCCTTCGCGCTTTTAGTGGTGGGGGCGGAACTTATCTTTATCACTACGTCGGCTTTCTGGGAGTCTTCGCCGCCCTTCTGAGAAGAAGGCTGTTTCTCGCAGGAGTACAGGGAGACAAGTGCACAGACAAGCACTAGAAGTGAAAAGTGTATATGTTGAAGGCTTACTCTCATGACTAAATGTTTATATCGACAGTTGACTGTACTTCGTTCCAATCCTTAATGCTGACAAGAATCTCCACGCTTGACTTTTCGATAAGAAGAGTGTAGGTGTAGATTTTCCCGGGTTCCCACTTGATGCTTGGAAGAGCGGCCGTATTGTCCACATTTCCACCTCCGGTGGTCTTGAAATGCACAGACGTGCTACCGTGCAGAGGGTCGCTACAGGTCTGCGGAATGGCGAAGACCACATTATCCAGTTCGCTCGAACCATATATATCTACCGGCTCTACTGAAGTGGCGGCCCCCGGGTTATATACTCCGAAGGTGCGGCTCGTGGTGCTCGTGTAGAATTGAGTAGACGAATCGAACGCGTCGGCCGTCCATGAGATGAGCGGAGAAAGGTAGTTCCCGGCGTCGTGGCCGTAATTCAGAACGCCGGCTGCCTGAATGCCTGTGATATGGAACTCGGTGAGCACGTCGGTGGTGCCTTCCTCTACCGTATTGCGGAATGCTACGCGAAAACGAAGCGCCGAAAGTGCGTGCTGAAAGTTCATGGGTACACGGTTCGTGCCCTCAGAATCGGTAGCCGGATGGCGCGTAGCGAAAGCGACGAGCAGATCGTACTGGTCTTCGATGATACGGTAATTGACCAGTATACCGTCTGCGCTTGAACCTCCCGTCTCAACAGAGGCGGTGTACGGATGATAGGCACGGAAGCGGTAGTACATGTTTCTCTTCCAGTAGTATTTGGGGTCAGTACCCGTGCGGGTGTATTCCCACAGGTTGGAAGTGGTGTTGTAGCTAACCTTCAGGGCCGAAGAGTTGTCAAAGACATTGGTCGTTCCGGTAGCGGCCCCCTTGGTAGAAGAATACAGGCCATAGACTCCGAACGGAGCGTCAGTGAGATTGCTTTCCAACGTCTTGGTGGCTTTCGTGCCAAGCGCTGAGACATCCTCAGCCTTCGGAGCGTCGGCGCGAAATGATATACCTTCTCCCGCATCAACTGCATTATCCTTCCTGCAGGCTGACGCCAAGATTGAAATCCATGCCAATATCAATATGTATTTCCTTGGTGTCCGCATCATTAACCTCCTATTATTATATCGTTCGAATCACCGTTTGTCCAATTGCTGACTCCAGCATCGAACTCGATAGGTTCGTTCTCCTCGCCGATTACTACATTATAGACGGTGTGCTGGCCAATACCCCAGAGGTAAGACTTTATGTCTATGAGTTTTTTATCTGCTGTATTAGAGGTGCTGTTGATGGAGTATTCGATATAGAGACTCACGTCGTTACCTGTTCCGCGTCCGGAGTCGGCATTAAGAATCTGTGGTATGACGAAAAGGCTTTTGCCATCGAGTGTGACGTTCTGCGCAGTGAGATTCAGCTCGAGTCCCGCGGTGTTTTCGAAGACTACGATTTCTTCCAGTTCGCTGCGGCTGTTCCAAGATTCGGAGGTATAGGAGCCTTTCGTATATACCTGTTTTAGGCTCACCTTATAGAGTTTGACTATATGGGTGGCCGAAGGGGCTTTGGCCGTGCTGGCCTGGATGGTCACCTTGGCAAGTTTGTGTCGGAAAAGTGTAGGCACGCCGAGATAGCCGTAGGTGAGGGCATTGGCTTTGAGGTCACTCTTGAAATCCGCCACCATGAAGTCTGTCCCCTGGTTTGTCCCGGCGTTCAGTTTCCAGTCAGTCAGGCTTACTCCGTTTTTGCTTACGCTTACTCCGCTCGTGCTCGTACCGCTGGCCTGAGGAAGGCTGGCAGGAGAGTAGGACCAGAAGCTCAAGCTTCCTGTCTTAGGCCAATAGTATGGTCCTCCGACGCCTTCCCACTTGTCGGTCTGGTATTCCACGGTAACATCTTCGAAATACGCCTTGGCATCCGCCTGGTTTTTCGCCCAGTTCTGTCCTTGGGGAAGATACCACGCCCAAGATTTGAAGGTGTCGGTGGTGCTGTAGGCGGTAGCTGCCTTTGTGCTCGGCCTTTCGAGACTGTAAGGCTGCTCGAGAGCTACGTTATAGGCCATGCCGATCCGGCTTTCCACCTGTAGGACTTCAGTCTTGGTGCACGCTCCGGCGAGCGGAAGCAGTGCCACCGCTGCGAGTAACGCTATTTCGAAATGCCTGATATACATATTTTTTCTTTTCTGGTACCCGGAGGAGGTATCACCCTCCTCCGAGCTATAAGTTATCGAAGTGGAAATTACTCGATAGTGTAGCTGAAGCCCTGATCCTTCCAATCCTCAACGCTAGGAGCCCAGTAGATCTGGTCGAGACCGATGGTGATGGTGTAAGAAATCTTCTTGTTCATCTCCCAATTGGTGACAGCTGCTGCGGTAGCATCGTATTGAACATCGTAAAGAGTTACATATACGTCTTTAACCTCTTCTGTAGAGAATGATCGTGCAGTAGTTGTTGGGTCGACACCTGTGCAGGTCTTGATGGTATAAGAGATCTGGATATTCTTTTCATTCTGCTCATAGCCAGTAACAGTTCTGTCTGCCGGTGCTGTGAATGTTTGAGGAAGTACGAGTATATATCCGTTTGCTATGTCGCAAGGAGCATCAGCCTTTGCAGTGTCATATCCGAAAAGGGTTCCGGTGGTGTTCTCGTACCAGGTGTAGTCTTTCTTGTCAGAGGTTGGGGCCCACGCTCCAAGCACTGGAGTTGTAGCTGCGCCGTCTACATTATTACCGCTCTTGTATGTACCCTTGTACTCAATGTTGTTAATTTTTACAGAGTTGATGTAGAAGAACTTGTCTCCGACCTGAGCTGTAGCCTCGGTGCGGCTGCCACAGTAGTCCTCTTTTGTCGCGAAGGTGAATTCCACGATCTGAGAAAGTTTGTGACGAAAGATTGTAGGAACTCCGGTGTAGCCTGCGTTTGAGCCGTTCTTTGTCTGGTTTGTCTTATAATCTGCCACCATTACATCTACCTCTTGGTTTGCATCCACATCCCAGTCTGTAATAATGATACCGTCGGTGGTGTTGCAGTCAACAGAGGTGTTGATAGAATATGGGCTGTAAGAGAAGAATGTAAGCGAGCCCTGTTTTGGCCAGTAGTATGCAGGATCGGTTGTCCAAGCGGAACCTGATGTGGCTGAAGTGGTGTTTTTAACCTCGCTTTCAGGGATGTAAACATCAGCGCTGTCAGGGAAGGTGGTGCCGTTTGCGTTGAAATATGCAAAGGTACCGAATGTCTCTGTAGTAGGGTAGGCAGTTCCGTCAATCAGTGCTTTTGTAGAATGTTTGCCGTTGAGCGGAGTGAGGCTGATCTGCTGAGGAGCACTCTGCAGAGGAGTGACCTCGTTTTTGGTGCAGGCTGCGAGTGCTGCGAGTGCTGCGAGTGCTGCGAGCGCTGCGAAAGTAAATCTTTTCATTTTATTATAGTTTGATTTGTTAATATCTGTTATATGTTGATTTCTCCTGTGGTACCTGTAGCCCAGTCTGTTACATCAGGATCCCAGAGAATCTCTTCTACACCGAGTATGATGTTAAGAGTATATTTCTTGCCGTTCTCCCAATTTGCGGTATAGATGCTCTTGAGGTCTTTTTCGACCGTGATGGTCTCTGTAACGGGACTGCCGGAGATGTATTCGGTAGTGATAGTGTACACTATTTCGATTATAGGCGTAGTATCGGAGAATGTCTGAGGAAGCACGATGAAGTAATCATCAGTTGTCGGTGTAAGGGTCTGAGCTGTTTTGGTTACTGCAACCTCACTTCCGCTATAAGTGGGAAGATCAGCTGTTGTGCCTTGATTGCTCCAAGGAGTGGTGCTTGCCGTAGGTGAACCCTGGGTATAGTTCCCCGTAGTTTTGACATTCTTTAGCTTTATGCTTTGAAGTTTGAACATTCCGTCCGGATAGACATTGCCGGTAGTCGCCTCGTCGGTTTTGACCGTGAATACCAGATTGGAGAGCACGTGCTTGAAGACTGTAGGAACACCCTTTTTCCATCCGTCGTGCTGTGACGTGTTCTCTTTCTGGTCAGCGGCGATGTCGGCTACCATCAGGTCCTTGTTCTGGTTGGAAGTGACAGCATAGCCGGTAGTGTTTATACCCTTGTCTTTAGCGCAAGAGATGGTGCAGTCGGTAACTACCGGAGCGGAAGTGTTGTCTGTCCATGCAAAGAAAGTCAGTGTGCCTTCCTTTGGCCAGTAATACGTGGTGGTGGTGTTCTTCCACGCGGTCTTAGCTGTTACATACTCTATCAGAGAGTTGGAGATGTATGCTTCTGCATCGGCAGAATTGGCCGACCAGTTCTTGCCTTTCTCAAGAAAATAGGCGTAAGAGTAGAACTTGTTGTCCGTGCTGAAGTTGGAGGCCGCTTTGGTCTCGACAGTCTGGAAAGTGATCTCCTGAGGAGCGCTCTCCACAATGGCTACTTCATTCTTGCTACAGCCTGCGATAAGTGCTGCTGCCGCAGGAAGTACCGTGAGGAATAATTTTTTATTCATAATGTTAGAAATGTTTTTCATTTTAATATCTGTTGTTTATAATATTATCTCGTGGTTTTCTGTGTCCCAGTCGACTACGCCAGGTTCGAATCCGCCGCCGCCACCAGGTGTGGGAGGGTCGATATGGATGGTTTCGTCGAGCAATAGCCAGTGGTGTTTGATGCAGTTCTCGCTCAGGAAGAGTTCGGATATATTGAAGGTGCGCTGCACTTTTCCGCTCTTGGTCTGGAGGTCGAAGGTGACTTCAAGGTCATTGGCCGAACTGTCTGGACGACCGAATGTGTTGAATATGGCGCAGATGACAGGCTCGCCGTTATCGTCGCTTTTCTGCATCGTGAAGTAGATGGTGGATTGCGGGTCGTCGACTCTTTCGCCGCGTGCTATGTAATTGGCACTTGACATTCCGGATAGAACGGCTGAGGCTGAATTGACGTATTCCAGTCCGTCCACTTTGATCTGCAGGTAGTAGCTTTCCACTACTGATTTGGCTTCCGTGTTCACGGTGTAGATGCCGGAGTGGTATGGAATCGTCTCTTTAGGGCTTCTGGCCACTATGAGGTGGTCCGGACTATAGGTGAAGCCCTCTCCGGTAGGCACCTTGGTCGAGTAGGCGTTGGATATGCGCTCAGGCACGCTGAGAGCATAGGCTTCGACATTGTTCCAGACGTATTGGTCGCGGATGAGGGTGGCCTCAGTTCCGAAGTTATATGCGTAGAGTCTGTATGTTCCCGGAACTATACTTATGTTGCCATAGAAGACTTTCTGGCCGGTTTCGTCCACTTCGGAGTCGGTGATATAGGTCTCGCATGCTACTTCGTCGCTGTTTTCCTGTAAAAAGATGATGTGCATTACGTCCATCTGAATCTCGGGAACAGGAATCTTATCGTTATAGATGTCGCAGGTGACATTCATTATGGCCCTGGTGTTGATCTGGACTTTTACGCGGGTGTTGTAGTCCGGATCTTCGAGAGGACGGCGCTGACAGGAGGTGCTCCCAAACGACAGAACACACAGGAGCAGTGCCGTGTTCACGATACTGCACGCAATATGCCTTATGTGTCTGTTTGAAATCATCTGATTATTTGGATGCTGACCTTTGATTTAAATGTTCTCTGGCTTTTTAATTGCGCCCCGTCGGGCTACTTTCATTTTTATGCCTGAATGCACTGGTGTCCCGAGGAAACAAAAAACAACGCTTTCTTTTCAGTATTATGTGTATTCTTTCCGGCGATCCCCGCTATTCGAATACACATGTTACAATGTGTATAATGTCTTGTCATTAAATAATTTCAACACTGTCGGACATTTGCTTTTCCTTCGATTTTATCGGAAGGCTGTCTTTTTTACGGATCTGCAACGCCACAGATGCCTGTCAGCCCGACAATTAAATTCACTAAATCCGCCGCAAAGATATAAAATAAAATGGAATAAATCGCCTAAATATTTATTTTTTTTTGGGGGGGGGTGACTTATTGACTTATAATAAGATAGGGCCCGAAATCCTTTTCGGGCCCTATCTTGCTAAAGCTTTTCCAGCAGCGCCCGAGTCTGTTCCGGGTCGGCTTTGCGCAGTTCTCCGTCCTTCTGATATTCGTAGCCGCGAAAGTCAAAAACCTGGATGAATGAACTCTGGTCCGGGCCACAGAAGTAAAAGTCTATTCTGATACATCCGCCTTCCGAGCCTTCCTTAATGTCCAGCTGGGAAGTCTTTCCTTCCAGAAAGTTTACAAGCGGCTCTTTGCATCCGCGGCAGAGGTCCAGCGATTTTTTATGGTATGTCTTGTCGCTGCCTTCTATCTTGTATCCTGTCCGGTAGAGGAAGAACAGAAGCACTCCCAGGGCAGCGATGCAGAAACCGCATCCTTTGTTGATGAAAAACAGTCCCGCACCTATAATAATAAGTCCCAGTGTGATGGTCAGATCTTTGGCTGTATGTACTTTTTTGATATTTGTTTCCATGATTTTTCGTGTTTGAATGCCGTATTCAATTTGACAGTGTCGTGCTGTTCTCTTGAATTGGCGAATATATTGTGTCGTTTTGTTTCCGGCGTTACTGATTCGATTTTTAAACAGTAAGAAACAGTGGTTTTGCAATAAAAACTTCACTAATTATTTGCGACTTTACTTGAAAGTGTCAAGCTTTATTTGACGGTCTTTTGACCAGCTTGACGCTTGCTTGAATGTAGACGCTGAAAACCACTGTTTTCTTACTGAGACGATATCATAATGCCGATTGGTGCAGTAGTGCTGTTTTGTTTGGATGAACCTGCACCTGGAACGCCAATGTGCCTTGCAGGGCCCTCTGTGGCATATCTATGTTCCAGGTCCCTATTTCAGGACCGGTACCTGGAACGCCAATGTGCCGTAGAATGCACTGAGTGGCAGACAAGCGTTCTTGGTAATTATAGATATGTTCGCGAGGAAGACTCCATGCATCATTGGCACGGCGGGAACTTGCGCTAAATCAGCAGATGGCAGATGGCGTATGGTAAATTGGCGGAGCAGAATTGGCCCCTGTAATTATAGTCTGCCCATTCGAGGTAGATCAGGTTTTTACTGAACATCTTCCGCTCGCCGGTGATTGACGACGTGGATTTGCAGTTGTTCTTCTGAATGCTTCTTGCGCATTGGGAGAGAGGGGCGCTGAACTGATATGTTACGGAAGTCGTATTCATGTCCGAGCACCTGAGCTCGCACTCGGTTGCGCAGATTTCAGCTTCGATGTTGGAATCCGTCGGTATGGCTGAGCATGACTTCAGCAGATTCTGTGACAGTGTCAGAATCCACATAAGTCCAAGTACGATCAGTACTTTTTTTATGATACTTGCCAATTTCATCGTTTTCTCGGTTCTGCGTTTCGGCTCCTCTCGTTCGTGCGGGACGCTATCTGAGTGCCTGGGCGTTTCGTGTTATCAATATAGACGCCATCGGCTCCTGCAGCTTTGTCCCGGCGGAGCGGCCGATTATTTGGCAAATATAGCAAATCTGTTTTAAAATTGGTCGGGCTTTGCATATTTTCGTAAATATCCGTATTTTTGTAGGCTTTTCGTTTGTCGGGTAGTCGGCTTGGGGAAAGTTGGGATTGAAAAACAAATAATATTTAGATAAAATGGCAAATAACAAGAAAACGGAAGAAATTCGTGAGGAGAATGTGAAATCCACAGTTTCCGCTACAGAGAATTTTTTTATCCAGAACAGGAAGGCCCTTATAATCGCATTGGTAGCAGTAGTGGTTATAGGACTTGGCATTATGGGGTACAGCAAATGGGTTTATGCTCCGTCAGTAGCTCAGGCACAGGAAGATACCTATGTCGCAGAACTTAATTTCCAGAAGGGTGAATTTGAATTGGCACTTAATGGAGATGGCGTGAACAAGGGTTTTGCTCAGGTATGCAGCGAGTATGGCGCTAAGGCTGGCAAGGCTGTATATCTTTATGCCGGAATCTGTTGCGCACAGTTGGGACAGTGGGAAGAGTCTCTTTCTTATCTTAAGAAATACAAAGGAACCGAGCCAATTCTCGCGGCACGCGCGCTTGCACTTCAGGGGGATTGCTATTCAGCTCTTTCAGACAATGCCCAGGCTGCCTCTTTCTATACGAAGGCCGCACAGAAGGCTGATAACCCGTTCGCTGCAGAGTATCTGGTGAAAGCCGGAAAGGCTTATGAGGCTCTTGGCCAGAAGGACAAGGCTCTTGCCGCATACAAGACCGTTAAGGAGAAGTATCAGATGAGCATAGAGTATTCTCTTATAGACAAATACATTAACGAGGTTTCAGAATAACATATGGGAAGAGCTTTTGAATTCCGTAAAGAGCGTAAACTCAAAAGATGGGGTCATATGGCCCGCACCTTTACTAAACTTGGAAAAGAAATTACTATAGCCGTCAAGCAGGGCGGTCCGGATGTGACCGGTAATCCTCGTCTTCGTGCCTTGATTGCGACGGCACGCACCGAGCAGATGCCTAAGGAGAACATCGAGCGCGCCATCAAAAAGGCTGTAGAGAGCAAGCAGGGTGATTTCAAGGAAGTCGTATATGAAGGTTATGGACCTTTCGGCATAGCCTACCTCGTGGAGACAGCTACTGACAATACTACCCGTACAGTGGCTAATGTCCGTTCTTATTTCACCAAGTGCGGCGGTACTCTGGGAACGAGCGGATCAGTGTCTTTCATGTTTGACCACAAGTGCGTGTTCCGTATCAAGGAGACCGAGGGGATGGACTTGGAGGAGCTTGAACTTGAGATGATAGACTGCGGAGTGGACGAACTCTTCGAGGAGATAGAGGTCGATAAGGACGATAACGAGACCAAGGTCGTGGTGATCTACGGCGATTACACGTCTTACGGTCAGATTCAGAAATACATAGAGGATCACGGCTTTGAGCTTGTATCCGGCGGATTCGAGCGTATCCCTACCACGGATCTTAAGGATGTCACAGCAGAGCAGAGGGCTACGCTGGATAAACTTACCGGTCTGCTTGAAGACGATGAGGATGTAACTAATGTGTACACCACCCTTAAACCTTTAGAGTAGTTTAACGTACTCTTATCCAAGCCGGCGCATAAGTGTCGGCTTTTTTTGTATATATTTGCAGGTCGACTGATAACGGATGAAGACTTGTTTCTTTAAATATTGCGCCGTGTTGGTGTGTGTGACCAGCTGCTTCAGTGCGGCGGCTCAGACTTCCTCTCCGGCGAGCGGCGGCTCCGGCCCTGCGGGCGACGGTTCTGCGGCCGGCGACTATATCTCTGTCTATCAGAAGTATCTGAGCCCTTTGAAAAATACGCATTGCCGCATGTATCCTTCCTGTTCGGCCTATGCCAAGCTGGCCTTCGCGCATAATTCTTTCGCCGAGGCCATGGCTTTGACGGCAGACCGTCTGACACGCTGCGGTCACGATACTCATCTTTATCCCAGCACTGTCATAAACGGAAGGCTTTATGCGGTGGATTTCCCTGAAGGTGTGGAAGTTCCGGACGGACTTCTTCGCGTCGAGAGGGGAGTGGTGGCGGCGGAGACCTTGGCAGGCAGGGACGCGGCCGATTCCTCCGTATTTTTCATAAACACGCTGATTAATAAAGGTAATTATAGCGGGGCTTTGACCGAGATAGAGCGGCTGCTTTATTACAGGGCGCAGGATTTCGCGCAGGATCGTCTGCTGCAGCTTTCGCGTCTGAAATGCTACGAGGGGCTCGGGAAATACTCTGCGGGATTGAGTCTGTATTATTCCTTCCCTTCGGCCTTGCGCACAGATTATAAGATACAGCTTGCCGCTTCCCACCTGAAGGAACTCACCTCCGATTGGGATGGTGCGATAGCTCTTTATCAGGAAAGCGCTTCATCTTTTGAAAAAGGGCTTCATACCATCTCCCCTTACGGTCGTCTGTCCGTGCTGTATCTTCGTAAAGCGGATTACTCCGGGGCTCTACAGATGCTTGAAAAGAGAGTTGCGGTGGAAGCGAATTATCCGTCTCTTCTTGAAAGTAAGAGGGTTGTGTGCGAGGTCAGGGACGCTTCGCGAAAGAGCGCGGCATTGGCCCAGGCGCTGAGCATAATCCCCGGAGCGGGATACCTTTATGCCGGGGCTCCGTCCAATGCTCTTACTTCGCTGCTGGTCAATTGTCTTTTGGGCTATGCCACCTATACTTCATTCAGCAGCGGAAATACCGGGGTAGGTGTGATACTTGGCGCACTTACGCTGTCATTTTATGTGGGCAATTCGTTCGGGGCGGCTTCCTGCGCTACACGTTATAATGACAGGATATTGGAGAGGGGAGTGAATCAATTGGAAATGTTAAATCCTTATATAAACTAAGTCATGTTAAAGAAATTTTTATCGTTTGTCTGTGTGGCTGTAGCTTTCTGTGTGTCGGCCATGGCACAGAGTAACGCTGAACCCCTTATCCTTAAGGCCGGTACTCCTGTTACTATGGTAGCTGCGCAGAGAATCAATTCTAACTCCGTGACGCTGGGCTCGTCGGTTAACTTCATGGTGAACAATGATGTTCTGGCTCAAGGCACGGTGGTAATCCCTGCCGGAACGTTGGTTAATGGAACCGTATATGATGTAAGCCATTCCACTGTCCTTGGTATTCCGGGAAGATTGGGCATATCCATAGACGGCGTTTATGCCTCTGACGGAACGTATGTTCCTATAACTGGAGCTACCATCTACAGTGAGGGTGACAATAATATGGCACTTGCCATAGTCTGTGGTATTTTTACCTTAGTGGGTTTCATCATAAGCGGAGAGGCGGCCGTTATCCAGTCAGGTACGCCGGTTCAGGGTATGGTTATGGTAAATACGGCCATCTACGGCGGATCTGCCATTTAGATTCGCCGTAAACGGTGAGCTTTGCGGTTCTTTTGTGAAGGCTGTCGCGAGACGGTCAGATCGAAAGAACCGCAAGTACGTTGATAAGGTCGTGATTGATGGGCTTGTCTTTCTTGATGGCCCTGTCGATAGGGATGTAGACTATCTCGTCGTCGTGTATGCCCACCATGATGTTCCTTTGGCCTTCTTTGAGCGCCTCGATGCTGGCGTAGCCCAGTCGACTGGCGAGAATCCTGTCAAATGCGCTTGGCGTGCCCCCTCTCTGAAGGTGTCCCAGAATGGTGACGCGCACGTCGTACTGAGGGTATTCCTTTCTCACGCGGTCGGCATAATACATGGCGCCGCCGTTCTTGTGGCTTTCGGATACTATTACTATACTGCTGTTCTTGCTTTTACGGAATCCGCGGCTGATGAACTGCTCCAGCTGGTCCACGTCCGTCTGGTCTTCCGGAATGATGGCGGCTTCGGCTCCCGATGCGATGGCGCTGTTCTGCGCGAGGAAGCCTGCATCGCGTCCCATGACTTCCACGAAGAATATGCGGTCGTGTGAATTGGCAGTGTCACGCACTTTATCCACGCACTCCACGATGGTGTTCAGGGCCGTGTCGTAACCTATGGTGCTGTCTGTGCCGTAGAGGTCGTTATCTATGGTTCCGGGGAGTCCTATTACAGGAAAATCGTATTCCTGTGCCAATATCTGCGCACCTGCAAGCGAGCCGTTGCCTCCTATGATTATAAGGGCGTCGATGCCGAATTTCTGTATGTTGTCAAAGGCCTTCTTCCTGCCTTCAGGTGTCATGAATTCCTTACTCCTGGCAGTCTTTAGGAATGTTCCTCCGCGCTGTATGGTGTTGCTCACGCTTTCTGTGGTGAGTTCTTTGATGTCACCGTGGATGAGACCTTCATATCCTCGGTATATTCCCATTACTTTCATCCCGTTGTAGATGGCGCTACGGGTCACGGCACGTATACAAGCATTCATGCCGGGGGCATCGCCTCCAGAAGTAAGAATGCCAATTGTCTTTATTTCTTTCATATTACAGGTACACTACGTTTGTCCTCTTGTTCCAATCTGCAAATATTGCACCTTTTTTTGGATTATTTTATGACTTTTGGGCACTATTTCTATCCTTTCGGCCCGGTTGTTCATTTTCCGTTCGCAGATTCCGGCGATGACGCGGATATTGGAATTGAGGGGAATATGGTTATCTTTGCACACATTCAAAATTATCATTTAATCAAAATCAAATTATGAAAAAGAATCTATTGGCATTGGCATTTGTGGCTATAGCCGGTGTAATCGCGGTCAGTTCCTGCGATAAGAAGCTCCCGAAAGGGGATGAGGCTCTTACTTTTAAACTTGAAGTGGCGGATGTCGCTTCAGTTTCAGCAAGCGTTACGGTGACGCCTTCCACTTCTGATGCTACTTATTATTATGACGTTCTGCGTAAGGAAGCTTTCGATACAGTTGATCTTGATGATGTTCAGGCTTATTTCGATGCGGAAGTACAGAGAAGGGTGGAGGCATATTCCCTTACCGAGACGGAAGTGATAGAGAAAATGCTCTCCATCGGTGTGCAGACCTTTAATTTCACATCCCTCACGGCTCTTACCGATTATTATCTTATAGCTTTCGCCGTTGACACCGAGGGTAAGGTGAAGGGCGCATTGGCTTACCAGACATTCACGACTCAGGCAGTCAATCCTTCTGCCAATGTCCTGGATATCGTGCTTGGCGAGATTTACGCCGATGGTGCCGACTATACTGTCAATCCGTCTGTGGAGGATGACACTTATGCCGTGGATATCTGGAGCAAGAGCATGGTGGACGAACTGGGTGACGGCGAGACAATCAGGTATTTCATAGAGTACAATTCTTTCCTTATGTTCTCGCTGACTACTTCAGGAAAGTTCGATTTCGTAAATGAGCTTGACGGTAAGGTTTGGCAGCCGGGAAGAGACTACTATGTCGTGGCGTTCGGTTATGATACCACTTCAGGCGAAGCTACCACGAAACTTTTCAAGAAGGAGTTCCGTACTCCGGGCGGTGACCCTGCTTCCTGCACATTCACTTTCAGCGTAGCTCAGGCAGACGAGAAGGTGACGGTGAAGGTGGTTCCTTCGGACAAGAAGGTGGTGTATATCTGGAACATTTTGGATATGACTACGTTCAATAAGTATAAGGAGACATATAAAACCGACGAGGCGACCCTCGCTTATATTCTCAATGGCGGAATCGAGGAGCAGATGGCTGCCGATATGACTCTTCGCCAGCAGGCCGTAGAGGCTCTCGGACGCTGGAGCGGATATACCTCTTCAGATGAAGAAGGCGCTGACAGTGAGAATTTCAGGGGATTGACCAAGGGAGAAGAATTTATCGCCTGGGCTGTAGCCGTAGACGAAAAGGGTAATCCTCAGGGAGATTTCTATACATCGAAATTTGTCGTAGAATAAAAAATAGCAGTTGAAATGAAAATCAGAGAATTCCTTGCAGTCATTCTGCCTCTTGCCTTGGTAGCTTCTTGTGGTGGGCGTCCATCGGCAGGGGAGGATAATGAGGTCATACGCACCATAATGAATCGCAGAAGCATACGTGTCTATAAGGATACCCCTGTAGAGAAGGAGAAGCTTCAGAAGATCGCCGAGTGCGGCGTAAATGCTCCGAACGGAATGAACCGTCAGGAATGGGAGGTGCGCATCATAGACAGCAAGCCTTTTATCGATGAGATGACTTCCGTTTTCGTCCAGGCCAATCCTTCAATGGCGGAGCGCGATCCGAACTTCAAAAACATGTTCCGTAATGCGCCGGCTGTAATAGCCATAGGCGCTCCGAAAGGGGATTTCAGCGGGATAAACTGCGGCATGCTCGGAGAAAACATCATCCTGGCGGCGCAGTCCCTAGGGCTTGGAACCTGTACCTTAGGCGGGCCTGTCGCATTTTTGAAGGCCAATCCGCAGTGCGCCGGTTTTCTTTCACGTATGCAGTTCAGTGAAGGCTACGAATTGCTTTATATGATAGCGGTAGGTTATCCGGACGAAACTCCGCAGGCCAGACCGCGTAATCTGGATAAGATAAAGTTCGTGGAGTAATCCACGAACTTTTTTTAAGTTTTTTAAATAAAAAGTTTGCGGATACGAATTTTTGACGTATATTTGCATCCGCTTCTCACGGGAAAGCAACCAGCAATGGTGCGGTAGTTCAGCTGGTTAGAATGCCGGCCTGTCACGCCGGAGGTCGAGG
>CAVFNP010000012.1:0-49436 GCA_963624185.1 Firmicutes bacterium CAG:460
ACGGGCACAAGTTCATCGACCTCGGTCTTCCGAGCGGACTCCTCTGGGCGGAGACCAATCTCGGAGCTGATCTTCCGGCAGATTATGGTAATTACTATGCTTGGGGCGAGACTTCTGTTGAGGATAAGTATTCTGGTGGTTACAAGTACTATGATTTTGATAACTACAAGTATAAAGACAAGGAAGACGACACCATTTATACCTTTACGAAATACAACAGTGGAGGCGATATGTTGACGCTCGACACGTCAGATGACGCCGCCTATACAAACTGGACCACCAAGTGCTGGACCCCGACAAAAGAACAAGTCCAGCACCTGATAGATAATACCACCGTGACTCTTGACGCAACAAGAGAAAATTCTAAAGGATCCACCATCAAAGGGGCAGAGTTTAAAAGCAAAACCAATGATAACTCCATATTCCTGCCGTATAATGGAGACTATGAACGTTTCTATTGTATCGGGTATTCCGGCTATCGCGGTAATGAATGCGGACGCTACTGGACCAATAATCTTGTCCCTGTAAAGAAAGATGACTATATGGTTTATTCCACATATACGTATCAAAATCCCTCAACCTTGAGTTTCGGTTGGAGCGCGGCGACGGATAATGTAAGTGTATCTACGAATTGGCGTTTCTATGGCTTGGGCATAAGGCCTGTAGCCAATCCAGACTAACTGTAGAATTATGCCTAAGCAGAACATTAAAGCGCTTCTTTTTGATTTCGACGGGGTGGTATGTAACACCGAGACCCAGTACGATGAGTTCTGGGCGAGAATGAATCCCATCTATTTCAATGATCCGGAGTTGTGCCGTAAGGTGAAGGGGACTACATTCGAATCCATGATTAAAGTTTTCTCTATGGATGACGCCACTGTTCGTGCCGTGAGAAAGGCTCTTGATGAGTTGGAGGCGAATATGGACTACAGTTATGTCCCCGGAGCTCTTGAATTTATTCGGGAGGCGCGAAAGAGAGGCTATAAGACAGCCCTCGTAACGAGTTCCGACAGTGCCAAGCTTGCCCAGATATATGCTCACCGTCCGGAATTGAAGGGAGTCTTTGACGCAGTGCTCATAAGTAAGGATTTCGTCAATTCCAAACCTGATCCGGAGTGTTTCCTGAAGGCTATGGCCACTTTGGGCGTCAGCGCGGAGCAAAGCGTGGTGTTTGAGGATTCTGTCAACGGACTTAAGGCCGGCCGCGACTCAGGTGCGCTTGTGGTGGGACTTGTTACATCGAACCCGGAGCAGACCGTAAAAAAATACAGTACATATCAGATTAAAGATTTTAAGCACATGAGTGAGATTTTCGATTTTTTATCGTAAATTTCGCTCTATGAATAAAAATGTCTTATCCGTCTTAGGTACTAGAAAATTCTGGCGCGAGTTCATCCTGATGACCGTGGCCATGTTCATCTCCGCAGCTGCGGTATACTATTTTCTGATTCCAAGCAAGATAGTGGTTGGGTCTGTTTCAGGACTCTCCATAGTGCTCACCCAGGTGCTTTCCAGAATTGGAGTTATGGTTGATGTGTCTGCGATGATCTTTATCATCAATGCCATTCTGCTGGTATTGGCCTATTTTCTGATAGGTCACGAATTCGGCATTAAGACCGTCTATACGGCTCTGGTACTTGGTCCTATGATCAGCATTTGGAAAAAGGTCCTCCCTGTGGAAAGCGTGATAGCCCCGGGGTGTACATCCATAATGAATGATGAATGGTTCGACCTCATAGTCTTTATTCTGGTGCTGTCTCTTGCTCAGTCCATACTCTTCCGCATCAACGCTTCTACCGGAGGTCTGGACATATTGGCCAAGATTTTCAATAAGTTCTGCAAGATAGACATGGGTCTGTCGGTTACTGTTGCAGGGGCTATTATTTGTCTGTCCGCCTTTGCCATAAATCCTGCCAGGATGGTGATTATCGGCCTTGTAGGCACGTGGATCAACGGCGTATGCGTGGATTATTTTATGGGAAGCATGAACCACAGGAAAAGAGTCTGCATTATCTCCGAAGAATATGAGCGTATTCGCAAATTCATAGTTGAGGAACTTGACCGAGATTGTACTATGTATAAAGTCTTGGGAGGCAGTAATCTGAAAGAAGCGGTGGAGATTGAAACCATAGTGGCCAAGACTGAATTTTCTACGCTTATGAATTTTATTTACAGTAATGATATAAAAGCGTTTGTGACTTCAAGTAATGAGACGGAAGTTCACGGCTATTGGAGACAAGGAAAAAAACATAAGATATGAATGTAAAGCATTATTTGACCTCGCACTCTTTGCAGTGTAACAATTGGCCCCAGGCATATCCGGATAGTCCGCAGGTGAATTTCGCCATAGCTCATAACGGAGAGTCCATTTTTCTGGAATTCGAAGTCAGGGAGCAGTGGAGTAGGGCCATGGAGGGCATGGAAGGCCGTGTGTGGGAGGATTCCTGCGTGGAGATGTTCCTGAGCCCTTCGCCCCAGGACGGTATCTATTATAATCTGGAGTGCAACTGCGCGGGGAATTTTCTTCTGCGTGCAGGGCGTGACCGTCACGAAAGGGTGTCTCCTTCGCCCGAGGTGCTTTCTTCCATCAAGGCCTTTTCCTCCGTCCCCGGTGAGCCATTTGAAAAGAAGCATCTGGACTGCTGGAAGGTGGCGCTCATAATTCCTAAGACCGCCTTTTTCCTGCACGATGTGAAAACTCTTGACGGAGCGCACTTCAAAGGAAACTTCTACAAGTGCGGGGATCTTCTTCCTCAGCCGCATTTCCTTTCATACGGGCCAATTGATACGCCCTCGCCGGATTTTCACCGTCCGGAGTTTTTCGTCGATATTCTGTTCGATGCCCCTGAAGATAAATAGTTTTCCTGCCGCATGCTTGTCTTTTGCTCGGCAGCTTTTTACTTGTAACCATAAAGATAAATCCAGATGCTTTTCAGTGTCATAATACCGGTCTATAACCGACCCGACGAAGTCGGAGAACTCCTCGGGAGTTTTCTGGACCAATCGTTTTCCGACTATGAGATAATAATAGTTGAAGACGGCTCCAGAGTAAAATGTAAAGAGATGGTTGACACTTTTTCCGGGCGTTTGAGAATAAAGTATCTGGAAAAGGAGAATGGCGGTCCCGCGCTTGCCAGGAATTTCGGTGCAGGGCAGGCCGTAGGGGAGTATCTTCTGTTTCTGGATTCGGATACGGTGCTCCCGAAGGGATTTTTGGGTAATGTCAATGATTACTTGTCTCATAGTCCTGTGGATCTGTTCGGTGGACCGGACATGTCTTCGGAGTCTTTCTCCGCACTTCAGAAGGCCATAGGTTATTCTATGACGTCTTTTTTCACGACAGGAGGCATCAGGGGAGGCAAGCGCAAAGTGAGCCGTTTCATCCCGCGTTCTTTTAATATGGGGGTCCGCAGGCAGGTATTCGAAGAAGTGGGCGGATTCAGCGCCATGCGTTTCGGGGAGGATATGGACCTGTCCATGCGCATCATCTCCGCGGGGTATTCGTCGGCTCTTATCGAGAGTGCGGCCGTTTATCACAAGCGCAGGACTTCGTTGAAAGGTTTTTACAGGCAGGTTTACAATTCCGGAAGGGCGAGGATTGATTTGACCCTGCGTCATAGAGGCTCACTTAAGGTAGTCCATCTTCTGCCGAGCGCATTTGCCGTCGCTTGCACGGCCCTTATTCTCTGCGCATTGGCATTAAGGAGGGCATGGATAGCCGCTCCTGTGGCCTTATATGCGCTTCTTCTTTTTATTCATGCCAGCATAAAAGAAAAGAGCCCCCGTGTGGGACTCCTTTCCGTAGCTGCTTCTTTCGTTCAGCTCTATGGCTATGGTCTTGGTCTGTTGGCCAATTTCGTGCGCAGATGCATTCTCCGCAAGGGCGAGATCAGCGCCATAGACAATGACCGCTTCTATCGTAACTAATCGTAGTACTTCGGATCGCGTGGCGTGACTTTGTTCATGTTGTCCAGCAGATCCTGGTTTGTCTTGTACTCGTCCATCAGCTGGAGCATGAAATTCATCGCCTCTATAGGGTTCATGTCGGCCAGAAGTTTGCGCAGAATCCATATTCTCTGGCTTGAAGACCTGTCGTAAAGCAGGTCGTCGCGACGGGTTCCGGACAGTACGACATTCACCGCAGGGAAGATGCGTCTGTTGGAAAGTGAGCGGTCGAGCTGAATCTCGGAGTTACCAGTACCCTTGAATTCCTCGAATATCACTTCGTCCATCTTCGAGCCTGTCTCGGTAAGAGCCGTGGCCAGGATAGTGAGCGAACCGCCGCCTTCCACGTTACGGGCCGCACCGAAGAATCTCTTAGGCTTCTGGAGCGCATTGGCATCCACACCTCCCGTAAGAACTTTACCTGAAGCCGGTTGCACGGTATTATATGCACGGGCCAATCGGGTTATGCTGTCCAGAAGAATCACTACGTCGTGTCCGCATTCTACAAGTCTGCGGGCTTTCTCAAGAACCATATTGGCCACTTTCACGTGTCTTTCTGCCGGTTCGTCGAAGGTTGACGCCACCACCTCAGCCTTTACGCTGCGCTGCATGTCGGTGACTTCCTCAGGGCGCTCGTCGATGAGAAGCACTATCTCGTACACTTCAGGATGATTGTCTGCGATGGCATTAGCCAGACTCTTGAGAAGCATTGTCTTACCTGTCTTAGGCTGCGCCACGATAAGTCCTCTCTGGCCTTTGCCAATAGGGGAGAACATATCTACGATACGGCACGAAGGGTCTGCGCCGTGTCCGTGTCCGAGCAGGTTGAATTTCTCGTCAGGAAAGAGAGGGGTGAGAAAATCGAAAGGAACTCTGTCACGGATGAATTCCGGTGTCCTTCCGTTGATGCTCTTGATGCTTACCAGCGGGAAGTATTTGTCGCTTTCACGCGGAGGACGGATTTCGCCAAGCACAGTGTCTCCGTTTTTGAGAGCGTAGCTTTTTATCTGCTGTGCCGATACGTATATGTCATCGGGGCTGTTAAGGTAGTTATAGTCGGAACTGCGCAGGAAGCCGTATCCGTCAGGCATTATTTCAAGTACACCGGTAGCGGTGACGGTGCCTTCGTATTCCGGATAGCGCGGCTTGTTGTTTTTCTGCTGATTCTGCTGTTTGTTCTGATTGGCCTGCTGAGCCTCTTCCGCTTGAGCTTTTGCCTCCTGCACCGGTTCTTCTGTCTGTCCTGCCGCTGGATTCAGTTCCCTGTTCTTCTGGGCGGCGAGACGCTGTGCTGCCTTATCCAGAATCGCCTGTTTCTTCGGATCTGTTTTCGGTGCGGAAACTTCTTCCTTTGGTGCTTCACCCTCTCCCTGACCAGGAGCTGTCTTCTGCTGAGGGGTGTTGTCTTTTTTCGTGCGTGTGCGACGTGTTTTTTGTGTGTTCTCCGAAGATTTTTCAGAAGGCTTTTCCTCAGTTTTCTGTTCCGGTTTTTCTGTCTTCTGTTCAGGCTTTTCCTCTGTGGCAGGGATCGGTTTTTTAGCCGCCTTTTTCTCCACTTTCTGCTTTGGCTTTTGTTCTGAAGTCTGTTCGGCCTTCTGTTCAGGCTTTTCTGTCACTTTTGTCTTTTTGCGCTGATTTCTGCCTGTTTTTTCAGATGCCGCGCTATCTGCGCTGAGCGCACCGCTGGCTACTGCTTTCGCCTCTGCGTCGAGAATCATGAATGCCAGATTCTCATTATCTGTTTTTTTTGAAAATTTAATGTCGAGTGAACCTGCAATTTCTTCCAATTGCTCACGGCTCATCTCACTAAGGTCATATAGACGATGTGGCATGAAAATAATGTATTTAGTTTCTGGCGGACCCGCCATTATTTATTTACAAAGAAGCTTTTTCTTCAAAAGCACGGCAAATATACGGGAATAATTTTAATTATCCCAATAACTGCTGCTCTTTTTGAATCTCAGCAAGTCTGCAAGCGAGGCTGCATTGGCAGCTATCTTGAAGCTGTACTGCTTCCACGTGCCGATAGGGACCCACGAGAACGTGATGTTGAAGCAGTGTAGGTCGTATGTTGCGTTAAGCTGCGTCGTGGTGAGCTGCTTCGCTATGAAATCGTACCCGGAAGATGCGTTGATGTTAAGTCTCGGAGTAAGTTTGATGTTGCCCGTCACGTTGAGCGTCGTGGTATAAGTGTCCTTTTTGGTGAGCACCTCGGTGGAACTGTTGTACGAGTATGAACGCGAATAACGGAAGCTGGCGCTGAAGTTAAGCGACCACGGAACGTTTGGATTGGTATAGTAAAGCCATCCTCCCGGAATGTATTCGCCCGTCACGGGATGATAATAGATTCTCTGATAATAGTCTGTAGCGCTGCCTTCCGTGCGCCCGTCATTACCGTCTATGGCACCCTTCCCCGAGATGGCATAAGAGGCTGAGAGTGAACCGGTAGTGAATCTGGCCAATCCCTGCCCTGCAGTAACGGCGAATCTGTTGTATGTCTTGCCTTTCCCGTCTATCGCATAAGGGTCGAAAGCCGCACTTCCGCTGAGGTTGATCTTATTGAAGAGATTGGTGCTCATAGTGGTGCTTATCGTACGCATCTTAAGCGAGTCTGCCAGGAAGTTGTATCCCGAAGATATGTTGAACTGGTCCAGAAGCTTTACCTTCTTGCTGCCTTTCCCGGTGGAGTCGGCGTAATCGCGCACCTTGGCCTCGAGATTGTTGCCGATAGACACGTTCATGGATGCCGTCTTGCCTTTGCTCGGGGCGGAGTAGAGCTGGCCTTGGTAGATGTTGTATTGGTATTCCTTCTCCGAGCCGCTCGAGTCCGTATATGTAAGTGTGCGGTAACCGTTGGCATAGGTGCCTTTCTCCGGACTGACGGACAGTGATATCGAAGGCGAAATCACGTGCCTTATGGCCTGCACTTTGGAATAGCGCCCGAAATTGAACATACCGTAGATACGGGTGGACATGCTGAGCGACCCGGAATAGTTCTGTGTGATGCCGAAGGAGCCGAACTGTTTGCCTTCAACCAGTTCCACCTGGTCAGTTTCGGAGTTGTAGACGGCCTCGCTGCTACGGAAGAACCAGTTCTGGCTATATGATACGGAAGGATTGAAGGTAAGGTATTTAAGCAGCTGGAAGCTTGGCAGTCCTATGCTGAAGTTATGCGTCATTCCGTTCTTGAACTTGTCGGTGAAGCCCGCCTTGCCGAATTCGCTGGCCTTGAAGTTGATTTTGTTCTGGAGCGAGGTGTTGTATCCGAATGAGATTTTCTCCCACGCTTTCTCTTTTCCTACTCTGTTCTTTTGCTTGAAAGGGTAGAAGGTGCTGACGGACAGTGTGACGTTAGGCAGCGTGAAGGCATATGAACTGTCCCGTGAGTTCTGGCTGTGCAGCAAGTTGAGGGACAGGTTGACCTTTCCATTCCAGTTCTTGGAATAAGAGATGGATGAACTGACCTGATTCTGAATGGCTTCCGTTACGGAGTGCGAGTTGTATTTGCTGTTCGCGGGGCTGGAGAAGTTGACCGAGGCGCTGAACGTGGTCCCCGGATGTGCCTTCGAGTCCTGCGAGTGGCTCCATTTGATACCGAAGTTGCTCGACGAATAGAAGTCAGACGAACCTTTTTCTCCTGTCTGGTCGTGAGAATAATTGAACGAAAGGTTACCGTTGCACTTGTAGTTGACTTTATATCTGGAGTTTACGTCAAGTGCCCAGGAACCGAGCGTATAGTAGTCTCCTGTAACCGAAAGGTCGAGATAATCCCCGAAAACGAAATACATGCCGGCATCTTTCGCGAAGAAACCGCGGGCGTTCTCTTCTCCGAACGTCGGCATCAGAAGTCCCGTCGCGCGTTCCGGTTTTTTTGGTATGAAACCGAACGGTATGCCCAGAAATGGAATGTCCACGTCGGCTATCACCAGATGCGCAGGTCCGAAGACCGTTTTGCGCGTGGGCTTCGTCACCACCTTTGCTACGGACAGTTCCATCCAATAATGCGGATGCTCGAGGTCGCACACGGTGTATTTTCCGTGCTCCACGTTCATGCTCTTGTCGGGCATGATTTTTATGTGCTGTCCGTGAAGCAGACCTTCATCTTCAGAAGTAAGGGCCTGTTTGATGTTGATTTTCTGCGAGTTGAAGTTATACTTTATCTCGTGCATCTTATAGGACTGCTTGCCCTGTGTCATCACGGGAAGACCTTTCCATTCACCGGTCAGAGTGTCCAGCACGCCGCGGGCATAAACCACTCCGGAGTTCATGTCATAGTCCATCCGCTCTGCGGTCAGGGTCATGTCCTGATATTTGACCGTCACGTCTCCGTAATAGTAGATCATCCTCTTGCCGTCAGTGAACACTTCCACTATCGAGTCGCGTGCGTTGGAGAAGGCGGGCTGCTTGAGCGAACTGTAGCTGAGCCCCGCGAGCGAATCTCTTCTGAACAGGGAATCTGCCCTGGCTATGCTGTCTCTTCGGGCCAATGTCGCCGAATCCGGCAGCGCTGCTTCCTTTTTAGGCTTTGCACCTCCTGCAAGCGGAACGCGCGGCGGTCTCTGCGCCATCGCGGAAGAAAAGCAGAACAGAAGGATTACCGTAAGGGTAAATATATATTTATATGTGCGTTTGAGCAATTTTTTCCTAAATTTGCAATCTCGCAAAGATAAGATATAATTCGGAGTTTTCAAGATGAAACGCATTGCCTCACTTCTATTTTTAGTCCTTTCGGTGTCTTTGAACGCATTTGCCTCGACGGATCTGGTTTTGAAAACCGTGGTGATTGACGCTGGTCACGGAGGAAAAGACCCAGGGGCCGTGAGCAAGGACGGCAAGACTAAAGAGAAGGATTTTACCCTGGACATAGCGCAGCGTCTTGAAAAGCTCATTAAGGCTAAATATCCTGACGTGAAGGTGGTTATGACCCGCACTGACGACACTTTCATCTCGCTTGACCGCCGAGCGCAGATAGCCAATGAGTGTTCGGCCGATCTCTTCATGTCCATCCACATCAATTCAGCCTATTCCACCAAGGTGTCGGGATTTTCAATCCACGTGCTCGGACAGTCCTCGCAGAAGAACCGCGATCTTTACAAGGCCAATCTTGAATTGGTCAAGAGGGAGAACTCCGTGATAATGCTCGATGATGATTATAATGCCAAGCAGGCGGGGTTCGATCCTTCGGATCCAAGTTCTTATATCTTTATGACTATGATGCAGAGCGCTCATCTGCAGCAGAGCATAGATTATGCGCAGATCATAAATCAAAAACTTGTGGGCGGCCCCATCAAGACAAACAGGGGAGTGAGTCAGGATCCTTTCTATGTGTTGTGGAAGACGACTATGCCGGCCGTCCTGGTAGAATTGGGCTTTATAAGCAATCCTCAGGACCTCGGGGAACTTAAAAAATCGACCCAGCGTCAGGAATTGGCAAAAAGACTGCTCTCGGCCTTCGTTGAATATAAAAAGCAGTATGACGGGACCACTTCCGCTCCCGTCAAGCCGTCTCAAAGTTCATCCGTGGAAAGTAAAGCATCTTCGAGTCCGACGGTCGTTTCTCAGGGTGTATCCGATGTCAGGTACGGAGTCCAGATCTTTGCGGTCTCGGCAGACATAAAGAAGGGGGATTCGAGGCTTCTGGGCTATGAGCCGCTGGTGATAAAAAGCGGCAAATTGAAAAAGTATGTGGTAGGCGTTTCTTCATCCGCTGAAAAGACCCGGGCCGAGTATAAGAAAATCAAAGCGAAATACCCCGATTCCTTTATGGTTAAAATCGAAGGTGAAACCTTGACCAGATATAAGTAGAATGCCTATTTCGGGCAATTTTCGGGGGTCAGCCGATTCTTTACACGATAATTTTAATTTATTGATAATCAATAAATAACATGTTGAGGGAAATGTCAACTAAAAATATTATCGCTATGTATTTTAATTTATTTATGCAATAGCAAAATAATTTTTTTTTTAGTTTTTTTTCGTTCACTTTTGCTTTCGAAAAGTTCCCTTAACATGCAGGATAAGCAAAGACATAATGATAATGTCTGGGAGGAGTGTCTGCACATCATTGAAAGCAATATCCTCCCCGCGCAGTACGAAACCTGGTTCAAACCTATACGTTTCGTATCTCTTGCCGGTGATGTCCTGACTCTTGAGGTCCCTTCTGAATATTTCCGCAGTTTCATAGAAGAGAATTTCATAGATTTGCTCTCGCGTACCCTCCGCAGGGTGATTGGTTCCGGAGCGAAACTCCGTTACCGTGTTTCACCGGTTCTGGGGCAGCCTTCTATGGAGATGGATGCTTCAGCAGGTCCGAGGGTGACTAATTCTCCCGTTCCTTTTTCTCCGCTGAAACCTGGCGGAAGTACGGGACCGCTCGTTTATCCGGGGATGAAACGTCTTCAGATAGACCCGAGGCTTAATCCTGATTATCGCTTCTCCACGCTCGTCCGCGGAGAGTGTAACAAACTAGGCATTCTTACCGGAATAGAGATTTCCGAAAAGCCGGGCAATACTCCATATAATCCTCTTTTCATCTTCGGCGGCTGCGGGCTTGGCAAGACACATCTGGCGCAGGCCATAGGTAATGCCATCAAGGAGAACAGTCCTGAATGCACCGTGCTCTATGTGACCGGTACCGAGTTCAAGACCAAATATATGGACGCCACCCAGCGTAACGTGCTCACCGAGTTCCTGTCTTTCTTTATGAAGATAGACGTGCTTATCGTAGACGATATACAGGACATGCGGGGACAGGGTAACCAGAGTGCTTTTTTCAGCATATTCAACCATCTGCACCTTCATGGGAAGCAGCTTATCCTCACTTCCGACCGTGCTCCAAAGGATCTTGAGAATTTCGAGGAGAGACTTCTTTCCCGCTTCAAGTGGGGATTGTCCGTCGAGCTGAAGCATCCTGATTATAATACGCGTCTGAGTATGCTGCAGAGCAAGTGCGAGAGGGAGGGGCTTATGATTTCAGACGATGTCCTCCGTTATATCGCGATGAATGTGAAGAGTAATTTCCGTGAACTTGAAGGTGCGCTGATTTCGCTTATGGCGCATTCGACGTACACGCATAAGGATTGCTCCATCGAGATGGCAAGCAGCGTGCTTGAGAATATCGTTTCTGAGCAGAAGAGCGATCTTACCATAGAGCAGGTTCAGGTGGCGGTCTGCGAGTATTTCCACATAAGCAAGGAGGATTTCCTGTCTTCTTCACGTAAGAGATTGCTCGTGCAGGCGCGCCAGATATCCATGTTCCTGTGCAGGAACCTTATTCCCAACTGCTCGCTTTCTCTGATTGGCTCGAAGACTGGAGGAAAGGATCATTCTACGGTGTTGCATTCTTGTAATAACGTCAGTGATCTGATGACCACGGACAGAATGTTCAAGACTTACGTGATGGAGCTCGAGGGCATTCTTCAGCCTGTTGGACGATAATTTTTAACTCTATATAACATGTTATCTGATAGAATCCTTGAAATATTCAAGGACATTACTCGTATTCCACGCGGTTCGGGACATGAGGAGCCCATGACGCAGTATCTGCTTGACTGGGCATCCGCTCATGCTCTCACTGCCAAAAGAGATGAAATCGGCAATGTCTGCATAACTCGAGGAGCAAGCAAAGGGAAAGAAAATGTCCCTGTCCTTGTTCTTCAGGCGCACCAGGATATGGTGTGTGAAAAGAATGCGGGGGTAGAGCACGATTTCTTTAAAGACCCTATCCATTACGAAATAGAAGACGGATGGCTGATTGCCAAGGACACGACTTTGGGAGCTGATGACGGAATAGGTATCGCCGCTTGTCTGGCGCTTCTGGAAAGTGATCTTTCTATGGGACCTCTGGAGTGTGTGTTCACTATTTCCGAGGAAACCGGAATGGACGGCGCTTTCTTTATGAAAGAAGGGTTTTTCACAGGAAAGACTCTTATTAACCTTGACTCCGAAGATGAGGGACAGATGTTCATCGGCTGTGCCGGCGGAGTGACCACAGAGGCTGACTATCATTATGATACACACGCCATCTCCCCGGACTTCGTTCCATGCTCTCTTCATATATCGGGCGGAATAGGCGGACATAGCGGAGATGACATCAACAAGGGCAGGGCTAATACCGTGCAGCTTCTGCTTCGTTTCCTGTACACCCATCTGGACGATATCCGGATTATAAGCATAGACGGAGGCGGCAAGCATAACGCCATAGCCAGGGAATGTTCGGCCGTTGTAGCGTGCAGCTGCCCGGAATCCCTTAAAGCAGAATTTGAGAAGTTCTCCTCCGAAGTGAAAAATGAGTTCCGTGTTACGGATCCTGGTCTTTTGTTTGATATCAATATAGTTAAGAGCGAATGCAATGACGGCATCTGCTCGCAGCAGGCCAGAAGAATCGTATCTTCTCTTTATGCTTGTCCTCACGGACTTGTGGCCATGAGTCAGGATGTGCCTGGTTTTGTGGAGACGTCGACCAATCTGGCATCTGTCAGAACGGATGTGGCGTCTAAGACAATACACGTATGCACCAGTCAGCGAAGCAGCACCAGAAGTGAATGCCGTGCAATCGCCGCTAAGGTTGAGGCCGCTCTTTCGCTCGGAGGAGCGGAGGTGGAGCATTTGAGTGAATATCCTGGATGGGCTCCGAATGTGGACTCTTCCATATTGAAGCAGTGCGTCCAGTCTTATGAGAAACTCTTCAATGAGAAACCTCTTGTCCTGGCCATTCACGCCGGATTGGAGTGCGGACTGTTCCTGGAGAAGTTCCCGGGCTTGGATATGATATCGTTCGGCCCTACACTTCGTGGCGTTCATGCCCCCGGAGAGAAACTGGAACTAAATAGTTTAGTTAAATTTGCCGAGCATCTCGAAGATGTCGTAGTTAATTTCAAGTGATATGAAAGTTGCGCCTTCAATCCTAACCGCGGATTTTCTGCATCTTGACAAAGATATCAAGATGATAGAGTCTTGTGCCGATTACATCCATCTGGATATTATGGACGGCAGTTTTGTTCCTAATATTTCGTTCGGTTTTCCTGTCGTGGAAGCTATTGCCCGCGAGGCGACCATTCCGCTCGACGCTCATCTTATGGTGGTGAAGCCCGAGAGGTGGTTCAAGCGTCTTTCAGAGATTGGCGTGAAGATGGTCAGTTTTCATCTGGAAACCACGGGCTGGCGTACGTCGGCAGTGATCAGGGCGGCTCGAAGGCAGGGACTCAAGGTGGGATTGGCCATTAACCCTGATATCCCGGTAGACAAGCTTTATAAGTATATAGGGAAGGTGGATTTTTTCCTGGTGATGTCGGTGTACGCCGGATTCGGAGGACAGAAATTCATATACCAGAGTGTGGACAGGATAGCCGCCTTAAAGAACCAGATAAGTCGCTGTAAGGCTTCCACTCTTATAGAGGTCGATGGGGGAATAGGCCCGGACAATGTGAAGGTTCTTGCTGAATGCGGAGCGGACATAGTGGTGGCTGGCAGTTCGGTGCTCGGTTCGGAAGACCCTGTCAGCGTGATTAAAGAGCTTCAGAAAGCCTGAATACGTTTTTTTCGAACTCTTCGCAAAGTTTCTTTTTGCCGTCATCGTTCCAGTACATCTGCTCGTGGCGGCAAAATTCTTTATAAAATTCTTCCAACTCTGCGCGGATGTCGTATTCTTTTCCTGTAATCTCGCTCATTGATACCGGGTTTGGAAGATATTCGGGCCAATTGCGCTCATTCACATTGAGCCCTATTCCTATCAGGGAATATTTGACCAGAGGACCGTCAAGAGTATTTTCTATAAGGATTCCGCATATTTTTTTCTCCCCTACCCATATGTCGTTAGGCCATTTGATGCGTGCCTCTATCCCTTTGGTGTTCAAATAGGAAAGAAGCGAGAGGGTGGTAATGCGGGTAAGGAAGAGGGCGTCGGTCGCGGCGAATCCCTGTGGCTTGAGAATTATCGTGAATGTGAGGTTCTTTCCTGGAGTTGCGAACCATTTGTGGTCAGATTGTCCCCGACCTTTTTCCTGGCTGAGGGCGGCGGAAACTGACAGATTGTCATAGTCGTCGATGTTCATTTTGGCATCGGAATTTGTGGATTCCAGACATTTATGCCAAGTAATATGCGGTGTTTCCATAGTGGTGCAAATTTTGTATCTTTGTCGCTGCAAATATACAAATTCCATTTATGACAAATCAAGAACTCGACGTTATAGCCGGTGCCATTTTAGATAAAAAGGGCGAGGATGTCATCTCTATTGACCTCCGTCCTGTAGGTACCGCCATAACTGACTATTTTGTAGTGTGCTCTGCCACTTCCACCACTATGGTTAACGCCATCGCGGACAATATCATCAAAGAAACTAAGGAAAAGCTTGGAATCAAGCCTTTGCGTATGCAGGGCCTGGAAAATGCATTTTGGGTAATCCTGGATTTCGGACATATCGTGGTTCATGTTTTCCTTAAGGAGTACAGGGAATTCTACAGACTTGAGGATCTTTGGGCCGACGCACCTCGTAAAACATATACAGACTGATGGATAAGAAAAAAATAAAGATAGTCAGGATAAATCTGTCCTGGCTGTATATTCTTCTTGTCGGCGGACTCTTCTTCCTGCTTTTTAAGGACAGGGGCGCTGCCAATCCTCAAAAGACCGAATGGGCCAAGGTCCAGGAGATGGTCCTGAGCGGGGATGTCAAGGAGATTAATTTCGTACGTAATGAGTATCGTGGACTGGTGACGCTCAAAAGCCAGAGTCTTGACAAATATCTGTCGGACTTCGGCGGCACGGCTCCGTCCCGTTCTCCGCATTATGTCTTCCTGGCTACAGACCATTTCGATATGGAAAAGGAAATGGCCGAACTTAACGCCAGACTTCCTGAAGGGGAGAGCGTCAAACTCGTCGTGAGCCAGAACAGCAATGTCTGGGGTAACGTGCTCGAGTGGATTTTTCCTTTGATACTCATCATCCTGATGTATGTGATGATGTTCCGTTCGTTCCGTCCTATGGGCGGCGGACAGAGCGGCCAGGGCGGCGGTGGCGGATTCAATCCGTTCAATGTAGGCAAGGCGCAGGGTAAATTGGCAGATAAGAACAAGGTGAATGTCACTTTCAAGGATGTGGCCGGGCTTTATGGCGCAAAGGAGGAGGTGATGGAGATAGTCGATTTCCTCAAGAATCCTCAGAAATATACGGAACTTGGCGCGAAGATACCTAAGGGTGCTCTTCTGGTAGGCCCTCCGGGCAATGGTAAGACTCTTCTTGCGAAAGCTGTCGCCGGGGAGGCTGATGTTCCGTTCTTCTCCATGAGCGGTTCGGATTTCGTGGAGATGTTTGTCGGCGTGGGCGCTTCACGTGTGAGAGACCTGTTCGCCCAGGCGAAGGAGAAGGCTCCGTGCATAGTGTTCATAGACGAGATAGACGCTGTGGGTCGTGCCAGGGGTAAGAACGCAGGATTCTCAGGTAATGACGAGCGGGAAAACACGCTCAACCAGCTGCTTACCGAGATGGACGGATTCGGAAGCAACAGCGGGGTGATAGTGCTTGCCGCTACCAACCGTGCAGATATTCTGGATAAGGCGCTTATGCGTGCCGGACGTTTCGACAGACAGATACATGTGGATCTTCCTGAACTTAAGGAAAGAGAGGAGATTTTCAATGTTCATATCAAGGGCCTGAAACTTGACAAGGATTTCGATGTCGCATATATGGCCAAGCAGACCGCCGGTTTCAGCGGTGCCGATATTGCCAATGTCTGCAACGAGGCTGCGCTTGTAGCCGCCCGTAAGAATAAGACGGACATTCAGATGGAAGATTTCCTCGATGCTGTGGACAGGATAGTGGGTGGTATAGTGAAGAAGGGATATATCCTCTCCAATTCGGAAAAAGTCACTATCGCCCATCACGAAGCAGGTCACGCTGTAGCAAGCTGGTATCTGCCTCATGCTCAGCAGCTTCTTAAAGTTACTCTGGTTCCGAGAGGAAGCGCCTTGGGCGCAGCTTGGTATCTTCCGGATGACCATAAGATAGAACGCAAGAGTCAGATGATGGATGAGATGTGCTCTTTGATAGGCGGTAGGGTAGCCGAGGAGATTCTCAACGGTGAACCATCTACCGGAGCTCAGAATGATCTTGAGCGTCTTACCAAGACTGCCTATGCTATGGTTCAGTACTACGGAATGTCAGAGAAATTCGGATATTTCAGTTATTACGATTCTACCGGCAGTTCGTATGACTTTACCAAGCCGTATTCCGAGAAGACAGCGGAACTACTTGACGCAGAGGTGAATAAGCTTGTACGTGAGGTTCACGACAAGACACTCTCCTTACTTAAGGAACACGAAGAGCAATGGAAGCAGGTAGCGGAACTTCTTCTTACCAAGGAGGTTATCTTCGCAGAAGATGTAGAGGCTATATGCGGACCAAAGGTTAAGGATGAAGCAGCTGCTTAAACGTACATTGTCGGGCGTTGTTTACGCTCTTGTCATAGCTGTGGGCCTGTTGGGTCCACAGCCTTGTTTTGCGATTGTCTTTGGCGCGTTAAGTGTGTTCTCTCTTTATGAGTTCCACAGGATGACTCTGGGATCGGACCTGAAAGCAAGCCGTGCGCTATTCCTGGCAGGTTCGCTTGCCTTTTTTCTCTCGGTTTATCTTTTTCGTCTCAATCTGGCTTCGCAGAGATGGATTTACGTTTCGCTTATTCCTATACTTCTGGGCGTTGTTCTTCCCATCTGGACAGAAGACCGCTCGAAATATTCAAAAATGGCATATGCGGTCTCCGGACTGTTTTTTACGGCTTTGCCATTGGCATTGACTCCGGTTTTGTGCATAAATGGGGGAGAGTACAGCGGTGTGCTGCTGCTTGACCTCTTTATCATAGTGTCTCTTTCTGATGTGGGTGCATATTGTTTCGGTTGCACGCTCGGTTCGCGCAAAGGTGCACGAAAGATGGCACCTAAGATTTCTGCTGGAAAGAGCTGGTGGGGATTCGTGGGTGGAATCGTATTCGCCTGTCTGGGCGCCTGGCTTCTGCACTCTCTCGGTTTAATGGATACGAGCTATCTTCACACCTTTGTTCTGGCCTCTCTTCTAAGCGTGATAGGGGATCTGGGCGATCTGGTGGAGAGTATGTGGAAGAGAAGTTTCTCTGTAAAGGATTCGGGAAATATCATTCCCGGACATGGTGGAGTCTATGACAGATTGGATTCTATCCTGCTGGCTATCCCCGCGGCAGTGCTATATCTTAAGATCTCCGGTCTTCTTCTATAAGTCTGAGCAGTGTGTCGGCAGCTTCTTTTTCAGGAATGTGCTTTAGAACAGGCACATTTTTTTTGTATATGCTGACCTTGCCTCCGCCTTCTCCGACATATCCCCAGTCTGCGTCCGCCATCTCGCCGGGGCCGTTGACTATGCATCCCATAACGGCTATCACCACATTGTCGAGGTGACTTGTCTTTCTTTTGACCTCCTCGAACGCTTCCTGAAGCTTATACATGGTGCGTCCGCATCCCGGGCAGGCTATATATTCGGGTTTGTAGAATTTTTTCCTGGCAGCCTGAAGTATCTCTTCCCTGAGGTACGGCTCAAGCGCGTCTTCAGGGATGTCTTCCACTTCGCCGCGCATCAGTCGCGGTCCCCAGCTGCAAGCGGCATCGAGCATATGCTGAGTTCTCGCGTCAAGAGCCGGAGCTGGAGCCTGTGAATATCTGGCGGCCAGGTAAGCGGCTACAGGCAGTTCCTGCTGCGGATCTTCGGTAAGCGATACGCGTATGGTGTCGCCAATTCCCTCTTCCAGTAGCGTGGCTATCCCTACACACGATTTAATCCTGCCGCTGTCTCCGTTACCCGCTTCCGTAACTCCCACGTGCAGAGGAAAATAAACGCCTTCTTTTAAATACATCTCCACCAGGTCCCTATAGGCCTGAACCATAGTGACGGTGTTTGATGATTTTAGTGAAACCACGACTTTGTCGAATTCGTTATCCACGCACATCTTGACCCACTCCATCGCTGCGAGAGCCATCGCATGCGGTGTGTTGCCGTATAGGGACGTGATATATTCTCCCAATGACCCGTGGTTGACTCCTATCCTTATGGCTGTTCCGTTTTCTTTGCATACTCTGATAAGTCGCGCAAATTCTTCGCGTGCCTTGAGGTGGTCCTTATGGAAATTGCCTGGATTGATTCTCACTTTATCCACGAAAGGCGCTACGGCTATGGCAGTTTGAGAAGAGAAATGTATGTCTGCCACTATGGGCGTAAGTATGCCTTGTCCGCGCAGAGCCTCCCGTATGTTTTTTATGTGCGGAACATCCTGCATGCCGGGAACGGTAAGCCTGATGAGTCCTGCGCCTGCTTTTGCGAGTCTTACGCACTGTTCTATACAGGCATTTTCGTCGTCAGTGTGTGTGTTGCACATCGTCTGTATGACGATGGGGAGCCCTTTGCCGATTTCTACTCCCGGATTACCTATCTTTACCATAGACTATTTCCTTTGCCTTGCGTTTGAGATCGGCGTTGGTGGTGCCGAAACGCTTGCCTAATTGTATGTGAACCCCGGCAGATATTATTATGTCGAGAGGATATGCATATCTGTAATATACGCTATTGAGCGCTTCATAATCAGACCCTGAAGGGTAGAGGGAATTGGCCGTGAAGATGCTGGACAGAGCGTATCGCAGCTGGGCGTTGACGTGAAATTCCACAGGGTCGAACACCAGGGCCAATCCTACGCCTCCCTGAAAACCGTAATCCCAGCGTATGTCCGTGCTGTAGAAGGCGGTCTTGTACGACGCATCCACATTATCTCCAGTTCTTTCCACGCTCAGCCTATAACCTCCATATATGCCAATTCCGGCGTAAGCCTTGCTGTGAAGCCCGTCGCGGTGAACCTGCATCATAAATGGCACTTCAACCACGTCCATTTTCATGGCTGTACTTTTTTCCACAGGATAAGTGTAAGTGTCGCCGGTCTCTTTATTTTCTTTGAAATGGTAGCCTTCGTGGCCATATTCCACTCCTATGCTCCAGCCGAAGTAGGGCAGGTAGTTGAACATCTTCTCGTAGTGGGTGAAGGTGAGGGAGTAGTGTCCGAGCGCGAGATCCCTCTGCTGACTGTGGCTTGGCGAGAATTGCATACCGGTCAAAGTCACTCCATAATTGAATCCTATCATGGAGTAATCGTTGATCTTGGCCGAGAAATTCACCTGCACCGTATCCAGATATTCGTCCGGCCAGGACGTTATGATACTGTCCTTTTGCGGCTCCTGTCCCAGGGCATAAAAAACGGAAACCAGAAGTGAAACTATGGCTGCGACTGTTTTTTTCATGCTTTACTTGAGATCTTTAATGGTGATGGTCTGCGTGAGTTCCGTTGCTGCGGGAAGATTGAGGAATTCTTCGTCTTCGCTGACCTTGAAGAACACTACTTTTTCCGGTTGCCGTTTAAGCAGCAGGTCTCCCGTGTCCACCATGGAGTTGTCGTTGTAGTCGAAAGTGATTCTTACCGAATACTTTCCCTGTTTAAGATACGGGAATGACAGATCACTGTCCTTATCTATAATATAGGAGCGCAGGGTCTTGTCCCTTTTCTCGCTGAGGAGGTCCACTATGATTTTGCTGTCCACTCCTTCCATCTTGAGTATGATTGTGCTCAGCTGGTCGTCCTTTGGAAGCGATACTTTCACCTCGGTGCTGTCATTGTAGAATCCGTTGATGTCCCTGAATGTCCGGCTTGGCACTTTAAGGAAATACTCGTATCCGGGGAGAATCTTCTCCGTGGGTCTTATGGTGTAGTGCCTTAGGTTAAGAGTGTCTCTCTCGACGGTGAAAGTGCCTTTGGATTCCTTCTGCTTCGGATTGATGTAACGGAACTTCAGAGAATCGAAGTCGGCGTTGATTATAGGATAGTCGAAGTCCAGCTCAAATCCTTTCTGCTCCACGGTTTCAGGTGTCGCCGTGAGCTTGTATACGCATATGGTGTCTTCGTGCTTGAGATTCATTCGCGCCGCACGGCCGCTCTTTTTGGGCAATGCCCCTTCTATGAACATAGGATAGTGTTCCGTCGCGCTTTCGTAGACGTGTGTGGAGTCATTGGTCTTACGGTAGGAGATGTACAGCTGGAGGGTGTCCGGAGTACGTCTCCTGTCGTTTATCCAAAGTTCGAGACTGTCCCGGCGCAGGTTGAATTGGCTTATAAGCCTGTCCGCCTTATATCCCTTGACCCACAGGGAGTCTATCCACGCGTCTTTGGCCGAGAAAGTCACGTGCATCCTCCTGTCCGAGGTACGAGCCTTGTTCATAAGCTTTTGCGAAGTATTCTCCTCTTTGAAGAGTCTGATTTCATATTCGCTTTTTCGTGCGCGGCATTCGAGGGTGTCTTTCGCGTCGTATTTCTGCATCTCCTTGAGAGTATCGCTTACCCACATTACCGGACGGATCAGAGAATCGACGAATCCCACCTGTTCAGTTTCCTTCTGGTAGATGTTGTCGTTGTTCTCGTCTTTAATGGCATATAGCCTGTAAAGCGTGTCCGGAATGTATGGGATACAGAAATATCCCCAGTCGTCAGTCTTGGTGGCGGCAAACGGGCGTGTCTTGAATATGGCCGAGTCGCTCTGGTCCTTGTAGAGCATTACGGTGGCTCCCTTCACCGGCATCAGGGTGTTGCAGTCCCTGACGGTGCCGGTCACGAGCATTGAGTCTATCTTGTCTCCGGTAGAAAATACGTAAGTGTAACCGGGGAACATGTTCCCTTCGTTGTTGTCTGAGAGAGCATCCGTGAAGTTCAGCGTGTAGGTCACGCCTTTCTGCAGAGGCTCTTCGAATGTGACAACTATTCCTTTACCTTTCACCTTGGCTTTAGGCGCTTTCTTTTGAGGCGGAGACAGGAATATGTTCTGCTGATTCTTTATGGTGACATATTCGTCGAATCCGAATTCCAGACGGGTCTTGGCAGTATCCACACCGGTGGCGCCAGGTTCAGGCTTGGCCCAGTACAAGGCCGGTGGAATGGTGTCTTTCGCTCCTCCCGTGGGCGCCTGGGTCGTATTGGCGCAGGAATGCATGAAAAAAGTAGGGGAGAGCAGGCAGAGAGCCGCCCAAAGTGGAATCGCGATATCTTTCAGACGTGTTCTCATTACAGTTCTATTCTGGATACGCTCTGTATCCCTTTGATTTTGCTTATGCTTTCGATGAGTTTTTCAAGAGTGTCTCTGTCTTTGACGAGAAGCTCTATGGTGCCTTCGAAGACTCCTCTGTCTGTGCTCAGCGAGAGGTTTCGCATATTTATGCCAAGTGACAGGGATACCAGGGAAGTTATGTCATTAAGAAGCCCCACTCTGTCCAGTCCCTTGAGGTTGATTTTAACAGGAAAATCCAATTGGCCGGCCTTGTCATCCCATTGGACGCGTACAAGCTTGTCTCCGTGCGTGCTCCCTAGGCTTTCCAGGCATGGACAGCTTTTCTTGTGCACGACTATGGTTCCGTCAGGGTAGGTGACGCCTATCACAGGGTCGCCCGGAATAGGGTTGCAGCATGGGGCGGACACGTAATGCGTATCTCCCACAATCACTATTCTCTCGGCAGGCTTGTTGAGCAGGTTGTTGCTGGTGGCTGTCATCAGAGCCTCGGCCTTTTCCTTATCTTCCGGGGTGTTCTCCCTGATATATTCCAGAACCCGTCTTTTGGCATCCTGCGTCTTTAAGAATTCAAGCCAATCAAGATGCGGAGTGGCATTCTCAGCGGTGATTATCTCTACCTGGTCACCCTGCCTGAGCACTTGGGAGAGCGCGCAGAGCTTCATGTTGATTTTCGCGGCTATGGCGTGGTGTCCCATCTGCGTATCGGTCAGATATGCGAAATCCAGTGCTGTAGCACCTTTCTGTATGCTTTTCTGATTCCCCAGCGGAGTGAATACCACTATGTCGCTTGACAGGAGATCCTGATGTATGATGTCCAGCAGCTCAAGCGTGCTCACATCCGGACTCTTGATGATTTCCTGAACCTTGTCCAGCCATTTGTCCATCTCGCTGTCGTTCTCGGAGATGTATCCGTCCTTCTTGTAGGCCCAGTGTGCCGCGATTCCCTTCTCCGCTATGTCGTCCATTCGTTTGGAACGTATCTGCACTTCCACCCATACGCCTCCTTTGCTCATCAGAGTGCAGTGAAGGGCTTCGTATCCGTTGCTCTTAGGCTGCTTGATCCAATCCCGGAGTCTGTCCTGCTGATATCGGTAAAGACTTGTCACAGTGGCGTATATGTCGTAGCACTGCTTCCTTTCCTTGATCGGGTCGTCGGATTTGGGACTGAAGATTATCCTTATGGCGTACAGGTCGAAAACCTGCTCGAAGGTGACGTGCTTCGTGTTCATCTTTCTCCAGATGGAGTAAGGTGTCTTGATGCGCTTCTTGATTTCGAATTCGTAACCGTCTTCCGTAAGCGCCTCTCTGATAGGCTCTATGAAGTCGTCTATAATCTGTGACTTCTCCTTCAGGGCCGTGTCCGTCAGTTGCGTTATCCTGTTGTACTCATCCGGTTCCTTGTATTTGAGCCAGATGTTTTCCATCTCGGTCTTTATGCTGTAAAGTCCCAGTCTGTGCGCAAGCGGAATGAAAAGGTACATGGTCTCCGACAGAATCTTCTCCCTTTTATGCTCGGGCATGAATTCTATGGTCCTGCAGTTATGCAGGCGGTCTGCCAATTTTATCAAAACCACCCTCACGTCATCGTTGAGCGTGAGCAATATTCTCTTGAAATTTTCGGCCTGCAGGCTAGGCATTTCGATGGAGGTGTTCTTCGTGCGGTCCTCGTTGTCAAGCACGGTCTTGATTTTGGTGAGTCCGTCTACCAGAGAGGCTACCTTGTCTCCGAACAGGCTGCGGATGTCTTCGGTGGTGTACTCCGTATCTTCCACCACATCGTGCAGAAGTGCCGCGGTGATGGATTTATATCCCAGGCCAATATCGCTCACCACTATCTTGGCCACCTCGATAGGGTGTATGATATATGGTTCGCCGGAACGTCTTCTGACATTCTTATGCGCTTCATTGGCAAAGTCGAAGGCCTTCTGCACTACGGCCAGCTCTTCGGCGTCTCTGCATCTTTGCCTGGCCAATTCTTTCAGCCCGGCATATTCTTCTTCTATAATCTTGTAGTCGTTTTCGTCAAATTCCGTACTTTTCATACACTACTCCTAAAATAGGCTAAGCTCAGATATGTTGTTGTTCCCCGTTTCCAATTCCTGCTCCGGGAGCATGGAACGGAATTCCTGTTCGTTAATTATAGGGATATTAAGTTGTTCGCATTTCTTCAATTTCTCCGGTCCTGGCTTCGTTCCGCAAAGCAGAAAACTGGTCTTCCCGCTTATCGAAGACGAATTCTTGCCTCCGTGCCTTTCGATGAGGGCCTTCATCTCATCCCGGCTTATGGAGAAATTACCGGATATTACTATGGTCTTGTCCTTCAGGGCTTCCGACGTGTTCCCCGTAGCGGATTCACTCACGGAAAAGTGCAGTCCCGCAGCTTTAAGTTTTTCTATCTGGCTTATCTGCTCAGGGTCGCGGACAAAACTATATATGCTTTCCGCTATGACGTCTCCCACGTCTTTGACGGCGCTGATTTCATCTTTGCCGGCGGAGATGATGGCATCCATGCTTCCGAAGTGCCTGGCCACCTCACGGGCGGTCTGCTCACCGACATATCTTATGCCAAGCGCGAAAAGGACTCTTTCGAAAGGCACCTTCAACGATTCGTGCAGAGAATCCAGAAATCTGAGTGCCGAACGCTCCTTCCAGCCGTCCAGAAGCACGAGGTCGTGGGCCGACAGGGAGTAAAAATCCGACGGCCTGAGTACAAGACCTCTTGTATATAACTGATCTATGGTCGATTCTCCGGCAAGTATGTCCATAGCTTTCCTGGAGGTGAAATGAAGCAGCCGTCCTTTTATCTGCATAGGGCATCCCTTGTTGTTGGGACAGAACCATTTGGCTTCACCTTCCACTCTGACCAGCGGAGTATGACAGTCCGGGCACAGCGAAGGGAAAACCTCAGCGGAGCTGCCGTTCGGGCGCAGGGAAAGTTCTACTCCGGTGATTTTGGGAATAATCTCGCCTCCTTTCTCCACGTACACGCTGTCGCCCACTCTTATGTCCATTATGGACATCTGGTCGGCGTTGTTGAGCGTTGCTCTTTTGACCGTCGTTCCTGCCAATTGGACAGGTTCCAGATTGGCCACAGGGGTTACGGCGCCGGTGCGCCCCACCTGATAGTCTATGCTGAGAACCTTGGTGCAGGCCTGTTCAGCCTTGAATTTGAAGGCTACCGCCCAGCGTGGCGATTTGGCCGTGTATCCGAGTTCTCTCTGGTATTCGAGTTCGTTTATCTTTATCACTATGCCGTCCGTAGCGTACGGGAGAGTTTTTCTCGCTGAATCCCAATAATCTATGTATGCGAGGATTTCGTCTATGTTAAGACATATCCTGTTATGCTGCGAGATGGGAAGACCCCAGCTTCGCGCCATCTCAAGCAGAGCGGAGTGGGATGTCGCCAGATCTTCAGCTATGCTCTGGGCGGGGATGTGATAGAGAGTGCAGTAAAGGGAGCGTCTGGACACTTCGGCCGGGTCCAGAAGCTTGAGCGAGCCGGAAGCCGCGTTTCGCGGATTGGCAAAGGGAGCCTCTTCGTTACGGACTCTTTCCTCGTTCAGAGAGTCGAATGACTTGTAAGGCATCAGAACTTCTCCTCTTATCTCAAATTCGTCGGGATAGTCTCCGTGAAGAATATGCGGGATGTTGGATATCCTTTTGGCATTTGCCGTGATATCATCTCCCATTTTTCCGTCGCCTCTGGTGAGTGCGCGAGAGAGACGTCCGTGCGTGTAGCTCAGGCAGATGGCAGTCCCGTCGAATTTCAGTTCGCAGCAATAGGTGAACTTCTTTCCGTTCAGGAGTTTTTCCGCCCTGGAGACGAATTCCATTATGTCTTCTCGCGAGTAGGTGTTCGCAAGCGAGAGCATCGGGTACTTGTGCGCACGCTGTTTGAATCCTGCTGACGGGCCTTCCTGCTCTATGTCAGAGCCGACTTTCTGTGTAGGGGAGTCAGGGTCATAGAATTCGGGATAGTCTTTCTCGAGTGCTTCGAGTTCGTGCATAAGCATATCGAATTCCACGTCGGAGATTACGGGGGCATTATCTACATAATACCTCTTGCTGTTCTCCCAAAGTGTCTTTCTGAGGAATTCTATCCTGCTTTTCGCCGCGTTTCGCTCCATAAACGCCAAATATACTCATTTTCTTCGAATTATTTTGCTAACTTGCGCTCCGTTTGAAAAATACGAGTTAGTAGTCAAACAGATATATTATGAAAAAATTTCAAATTGTCATGTCAGCAGCATTAGTGGCAGCAGTGTCTGCTTGCTCTTCATCAAAGAGCGAAAAAGTGAAGGCGATAGATCTTGCCAATCTGGATACATCCGTGTCTCCCGCTGAAGATTTTTATCAGTATGCCACCGGAGGATGGCAGAAGAATCATCCTCTCAAACCTGAGTATTCACGCTATGGCTCTTTCGATGTTCTTAGAGAAAATAACGAGATTCGTCTCAACGAACTTTTCCAGGGTCTGGGAGGTGAGAAGGCGGAAAAAGGTTCTGTCCGTCAGAAAATCGCCGATCTCTACTCCATGGGTCTTGACTCCACCAGGCTCAATGCCGAGGGAATCAATCCGGTAAGACCTTATCTGGAAGAATTGGCAAAGGTGAACGATGTCCCTTCGTTCGTGAAAGCTATGGCAGATATGGAACTCCACGGCGAAAGCGGTTGCTGGGGCGTGTATGTTTCTGCCGATATGGTGGATAATTCGAACAGTGTCCTGTATCTGGGCGAGTCCGGTCTGTCTATGGGTAACAGGGATTATTATCTGAATAAGGAAAATGCGGCTCTTCGTGAAGGGTATCTGGCTTTTCTTGAGAAGATTTTCACTCTCGCAGGAGATCCTCAGGCCAGTCAGAAGGCGCGCGACGCTTTCGATTTCGAGATGAAAATCGCTGTCCCTTATTGGTCTATGGTTCAGCAGAGAGACATCGAAGCCCAATATAACCCGACAGATGTGAAGGCTCTTTACAAGGCATATCCGCATCTTCATCTTGACCTCTATCTGCAGGCCATGGGAATTCCTGAGCAGAAGAGCATAGTGGTTGAGCAGCCTTCATATTTCAAGGCTCTTGACAGGATTATCTCTCGCACTGAGCCTTCAGTTCTCAGCCATTATCTGCAGGCGCAGCTTCTGAGCGGAGCTTGCGGTGCGGTGAGCGATGATTTCTATGCCGCTTCGTTTGAATTCTTCTCTAAGCAGATGTCCGGAGTGCAGGAGCCAAAGCCACGCTGGAAACGTGCCATGCAAGTTCCTAACTCTCTTTTGGGAGAAGCAGTAGGAGAAATGTATGTGGAAAAATATTTTCCTCAGAAGGATAAGCAGAATATGCTCAGGATCGTGAAAAATATTCAGGACGCGCTTTCTCAGCACGTAGCTTCGCTTGACTGGATGAGCGATCAGACTAAAGCCAAGGCTCAGGAGAAACTCTCTTCCTTCATCATAAAGATAGGATATCCTGACAAGTGGAAAGATTATTCCGCTCTTAACATTGAGCCGGAAAAGTCATATTATCAGAATCTTCGTGAGGCGGCTTTGTGGATGTCACAGGATAACCTCTCAAAGCTCGGCAAGCCGGTAGACAAGACGGAGTGGGGTATGACTCCGCAGACAGTCAACGCCTACTATAATCCTTCCACTAACGAAATCTGTTTCCCTGCAGGTATTCTTCAGCCGCCGTTCTATAATCCGGATGCCGATGACGCTGTGAACTATGGTGCGATAGGGGTGGTCATAAGTCACGAGATGACTCACGGTTTCGATGACCAGGGACGTCTTTTCGACAAGGACGGAAACCTTAACAACTGGTGGACAGAGCAGGATGCCGCTGCATTTGAGGCTAAGGCTCAAAAGCTTGTCGCTCAGTTCGATGCGGTAGAAGTTCTTCCTGGACTTAATGCCAATGGAGGAGCTACGCTGGGAGAGAATATCGCCGACCAGGGTGGTCTTCGTGTAGCCTATACGGCCATGCAGAATTCATTCGAGGGAAATCATCCTGCTCCAAAGGACGGTTTTACTGCCGAGCAGAGATTCTATATGGGATATGCCACTCTTTGGGGACAGAACATAACGGATGAAGAAAGCAAGCGTCTTACGCTTCAGGATGTTCATTCGCTCGGTTGCAACAGGGTGAATGTCACGCTCAGGAATCTGGATGACTTCTTTACTGCATTCGGCATTAAAGAAGGGGACAAGATGTTCCGCCCGGAAGAAGAAAGAGTAGTTATCTGGTAAACGGATAACTACTTCTTTTCAGTCTGAAGATGCCACATTTTATGGCCTAAAAGAGAGGTGCATTCCTTTTGCTTGAATCCAAGCTTTTCGTAGAGTTCCTTGGCTTTGGTGTTATTCTCATCAACCAGCAGACCTACAATAGGATGTCCTTTGGAGAAGGCCATGTCACACATCTGAAGAAGAAGTTTACTGCCTAAACCTTTACCACGAAACTGCGGTAATATTCCCAGGGAGTCGATATAGAATTCGTCTTCCTGGGTTTCTTTTTCGATATGGGCTTCACGTCCCGTTTTCTCCTTGATGAGGGACAGGGTGTTGCTTCTCAGAATTGGACTTTGCGCACCGTCATATCCGCATACAGCACCGACAGGAGTCCCTTCCAGTTCGGCAATTAGGGTGTTTTTGAAACTGTAAAGAGAGTCTTCGCTTTTCGCGATGTCCTCGAAAATACGCAGATAATCTTCACCGAGATAATTCTCGGAGCATTCTTTCCCGAAAGCCATGGCCAGCACTTCCGCTATGAGCGGAGCGTCTTCTTTCTTGGCGGATCTGTAACTTACGTGATTGTCCTTTTTTATCATAAGCCGAGAAGTTTGGCTCGGCTGAGCAGGCAATCTCCTATGCCGGCTGCTGTGAGGCCGAGCTTTGAAAATTGGAATTTGGTATCGGAACTGACTTTTGAAAGCGAGAACCTGTTGACGGCTGTCTTTACCGGCAGCATCAGGTAGTCTTTTCCTACTATCAGGCGTCCACCTATCACGACCAGTGAAGGGTTGAAGATATTGATGACACCTGCAATTCCCTGTCCGAGCGTGGCTCCGACCTGTTCTATGCCTTCGATGGCGAGGATGTCTTCGTCTCTAACGGCGTTGAGTATCTCGTCAAGGGTGATTTCTCCGTTCTTCTCGAAGATGGGTGCCAAAGTGGACTTGCGGCCCTGTTTCAGTTTCTCGAGAATTATTCTGTGAAGCGCCCAGCCGGATGCACCGGTCTCCAGACAGCCCATCTTGCCACAGCGGCAGATTATGTTGTTATCCAGTGAAGGGAAATGTCCGATTTCTCCGGAGAATCCGGATTTGCCGTAATACAGCGCACCGTTGAGGATCATTCCCATGCCAAGTCCCCATGAGAGGTTGATGAAGATGAGGTCGCTCTCTTTGCCTGAATCCATAGTCATATATTCTCCGTATGCCATGGCGCGGGAGTCGTTTTCTATGGTGACCGGCACTCCGAGCTGCTGCTCGAAAAGGTTCTTCATCGGAATGTCGTCGCTGACGAAATATGTCAGCGAATAACCTTTCTCGGGATTGACCCTTCCGGAAAGACTTACGCCTACGCCCAGGACCTTGTCCCAGTCTATGCCCTTGGCCCCTACTTCATCTTTGACCTTGGCGCATATCTTCTTGAATGAATCGGCATTGGCTTCCAGAACGAAAGGTATGTCCTGAATGAAATACACCAGGTTTCCTTTGAAGTCGCATATTGCTATATGGAAATGCTGTCTGCTTAAGTCCACACCTATGAAATAGCCGGCGCTGGGGTTGAGACCGTATGTACTTGGACGCCTCCCTCCCTTCGTGTCGACTTTTCCTTCGTCCTGCAGCAAACCTTCTTCAATCATCTCGCTAAGAAGTTTGGTCGTGGTCGGAACGCTCGTAGCCAATTCTTTGCTGAAATCGGCTATGCTGTTAGTGTTGTTTTTTATGCACAGGCGCAATATCTCTTTCTTAAGCAAGGTGTTTTTAGCACCGTCATTCAAAAAGGTTCCCATTTAGTTAGATTTAAATTTTATTCTCCGCGCAAATTTATAAAATTTTTGGTTATATTTGGGCCTGTTTTGAAAAATAAGGGGATGAGAGGTAAAAAAATCATCAGGCTTAAGAAAAATTTCACTTTCGGTATGCGGGCCAAACTTAATCTGAGTTTCGGCGCCATAGCCGTTGTCCTGCTGATTTCAAGCGTAATAGCCATTCTTGAATACAGAAAGATGAGTTCATATATGTCCGAGCTCATCGCTAAGGACGTCAAATGCATAAGCGTTGTCAGAAGCCTTGGAGATGTCTCCAACGAATATAATCACGATATTCTGGCTCTTATCGGCGACGGTTCTCTCAAGAGTCTTCCGGATTTCGACGCGCCGTTCTTTATGAGCACCTGTGATTCGCTCAGGGATGCCATAGCACATAATTCCATACTTCCTCTTGCAGATTCCGTGGAGTACTCCTATTCCGCATATATGCTTGCATCTTTGGAACTCGAGGAGGTAGTCAAGTCGGACTTCATAGATACCCGTGACTGGTATTTCGACAGGCTTCAGCCCAGATATGACCGGCTCCGCTGCGACATCGACGCGCTTATGTCCTCGCTTTATAAAGACCTTCACACCCACACGAGAGATTTCGACAGCGGGTTCTACAGAAGCATCATTCCTGGAAGCGTGGCTGTGATCGTCGCTCTGCTTCTGGTCATAATGCTTCTATATTTCATTAATTCGTATTATATCCGTCCTCTGCTTTCGATACACAAGGGCCTTGGCAGTTACCGTTCCTTCAATAAGAAATATGGTGTTGATTTCGAAGGAGATGACGAATTGAAGGATATAAACGAAGGCATAAAGGAACTATGCGATGAGAACCAGAAACTTCGTGGCCGCATAACACAGCTTCGTAAAGATAAACCTGTCGCGTGAGATGTTCTACGATGAATTCCTGAAGGCTTTTTCATACGAACCCACATCTTGTCAGGATGCTTTATTCAGAAAAGCAGATGATTTTCTGTCTTCTGACGACGGCGACATAATGGTGGTGAACGGTTATGCCGGAACTGGAAAGACTTCGGCAGTCTCAGCCATCATAAATGCACTGATAAAACTCCGTTTCAACTGTGTGCTGCTTGCCCCAACCGGTCGCGCCGCCAAAGTTCTGAGCCAGGCTTCCGGCCGGAAGGCGTCGACTGTCCATAAGGGAATCTATCGTCAGAAAGGTGTAGGGGAAGGCGGCTGGGGACAGTTCAGTCTGGCTCCGAACAAGTGCAAGCATACTCTTTTCGTAGTCGATGAGGCCTCGCTCATTGGCATAGATTCGTCTTCTCAGGCCAATTTCGGCTCGGGAGACCTGCTTTCCGATCTGGTGCGTTTTGTCCGCGCGGGAGATGATTGCAGACTTCTTCTGGTGGGGGACAGTGCACAGCTGCCTCCTGTCGGTATGGACGAAAGCCCTGCTCTCAGCAAGGATTATATGGATGAATTCGGCGGAGTGAGCTACGCCTCTCTTGTAAGCGTGGTGCGTCAGGCGGCAGAGTCGGGGATACTTGTGAATGCCACTCTTTTGAGGATGAATCTTGATGCGGGGAGATTGGCATTAAAGACAGCGGGTTATCCTGATGTGGTGAGGGTAAGCGGAGAGGAGCTGGTGGATACGCTCACTCAGGCATATGACAGGTTTGGAGAGGAACAGACCATAGTGGTGTGCCGGTCTAACCGCAAGGCCATAAGATATAATCTGGGAATACGTTCCATGGTGCAGTTCAAGGAAGAAAAACTTCTGCGCTCGGATGCGCTTATGATAGTGAAGAACTGCTATCAGTTTGTGGACGAGAATTCAGCGATGGGATATATTGCCAACGGCGATGTGGCAAGACTTGACAAGATAGGCTCGTACGAACAGCGTTATGGCCTGCATTTCGCCACGGCTCATCTCACTTTTCCGGATTATGATGACCAGACTGTGGTGGCCAAAGTGCTGCTGGATACCCTCGAGAGCGAGTCCGCAAGTCTTACGCCAGCCCAGCAGGAAGCTCTTTATGAGGGCGTCAATGCGGATTACGCGCATATCACCTCCAAGAAGAAACGCTATGAACAGGTGAGGGAAGACCCGTATTATAATGCTCTTCAGCTTAAATATGCCCAAGCCGTCACTTGTCATAAGGCTCAGGGTGGCCAATGGGATTGTGTGTTCATAGATTGTCCGTTCTGGGAGGAGGAATTCAGCAGGGATGATCTCAAGTGGATGTATACGGCTCTGACGAGAGCAAGTAAAATGGTATATCTGGTTAATTTTAAAGATTCGTATTTTTGTGACTGAAATGAAAAGAATATATGCCCTTGTCGGTCTCGCACTATTTTTCTGTGCAGGTGCCGGCGCACATAACTATAACGAGACTCCTTCCCCGGACGGGAAGAAAATTGCCTTTACCAAGGAAGATAATAATCTTTATGTCCAGGACCTTTCTTCCGGGGAGGAGACGTGTCTGACTTCCGATGGCAGCGAGGTCATACTTAACGGCTATGCGTCCTGGGTCTATTATGAAGAGATTTTCGGGAGGTCTTCGAACTATAAGGCTTTCTGGTGGAGCCCGGATTCGAAAAAATTGGCATTCTACCGCTTCGATAACAGCGAGGTGGCTATGTTTCCCATCTATTCTCCTTTCGGACAGCAGGGGAGTCTGAACCGTACGCGTTATCCTAAAGCAGGGCAGAAGAATCCCGGAGTGAAAGTGGGGATAATCTCTCTGGATGACCAGTCTCTTCGATGGGCCGATTTCGATTATTCGCTGGACCAGTATTTCGGAACGCCTTTCTGGGGCGATGATTCCAGAAGGCTCTTCGTGCAGTGGATGCCGCGTGTCCAGCAGGAACTTCGCCTCTATGCGGTTGATGCTTCAGATGGAAGCCTTCAGAAGGTGTATGACGAAAAATATTCCACTTGGGTTACATGGATGGAGGATATGCTGTTTTCTTCTAAGGGTCTTTATATGGTGAGAAATTTCGAAAGCGGTTGGCAGCAGATATATTTCCTCTCCTATGACGGCAAAGACTTTGTCCGTCTGACCGACGGGGAGAACTGGAGGGTCGAGCTGGTCAAGCTCGATGAAAAGAAAGGTGAGGTATATTTCAAATCCTATAGGGACAGTGATGTCCATGCTTGTCTATATAAGGTTGATTCAAAGGGAGATATCACTCTTCTTAGTGAAAAGGCCCTCCATGCGGGGAAGGTGGCTATCGCAGACGACTTCCGCTCGTATAGCGTGGAGTGTTCGGATATTAATACTCCTCCTGTCCTGTATAAATATGTGTGGAGGAAGGGCGGATTCACCCTGAAATCGAAAACTCCAAGCAATACGGCTATGCCTGAAGAAAGGCCGCACTGGGAGATAAGATATCTTGCTATGGAAGACGGCCTCGAAGTGCCGGCAGCTGTCAGCCTTCCTAAAGATTTCGACGCCTCCAAGAAATATCCTGTGGTAATAGAAATATACGGCGGCCCTGACACTCCTTATGTAAGGGATTATTGGAGAGGCTATTCCCAAAGGGTGATGTGGTATTATAACCACGGCATCATACGTGTGGTGGCAGATACCCGTGCGGCAGGCCATAACGGAAGAGCTGGAGTTGATCTTATCTACAGAGACCTTGTAAGCGTCCCGGTGGCTGATTGCCTGACCTGGGCCAAGTACCTTGCCGGTCTTGAGTATGTGGACGCCGGTCGCATAGGGGTGGAAGGTTTTTCTTTCGGAGGCACCATGACGACTATGCTCGTGATGAATTACCCGGAGTATTTCAAGTGTGGCGTGGCCGGAGGCGGAGTGTATGACTGGACCCTGTATGACACCCATTATACGGAGCGTTTTATGGATACGCCTCAGAATAATCCTGATGGCTATCGCCGTGCCTGCGCGCTGAACTATGTGGAGCACTACGACGACACCCGTTCCACGCTTAAACTCACCCACGGAACAGGAGACGACAACGTCCACTTCCAGAATACTCTTCAATTGGTGGACGCTTTGCAGAAGGCTGACAAACAATTTGACCTGATGATATATCCGGACGGAATGCACGGCTATCGCTCCTATCAGGGAAAGCATGATTTCCGCTCGGACTGCATATTTTGGACAGAACAATTTAATCTTTAATTATATGGCAGATTACAAGACGATTGCTCAAAGCTGGCTGGGTCCAGACTTTGACCCCACTACAAGAGCAGAGGTGAAGGCCCTTATCGAAGGGGACCAGACAGCTCTTGAGGATGCTTTTTACAGAAATCTTGAATTTGGCACGGGCGGACTTCGCGGCATTATGGGCGTGGGTACCAACCGTATGAATGTTTATACAGTGGCTATGGCGACTCAGGGCCTGGCGGAATATATTCTGGAACACGCCCCTGAAGACAGCCGCAAGGTGTGCATATCTTTCGACAGCCGCAATCATAGTCGGGAATTCGCGAAGATTACCGCCGATGTGCTCACGGCCAACGGAATCGACGTCTTTCTCTTCGATGACATACGTCCTACGCCGGAGCTTAGTTATTCTATAAGACTTAAGGGCGCTACGGCCGGAGTAATGGTAACCGCCTCGCATAACCCTAAGGAATATAACGGTTATAAGGTGTTCTGGAGTGACGGCGGGCAGATTACCTCTCCGGTTGACAAGCAGATTGTGCAGCAGGTCAATAAGATAACTTCACCTTCGCAGGTCAAGTTCACCGCCACGGGAAAGGCCGGATCTCTTACTATGATGGGCTCAGACGTTGATGAATGCTATCTCCGTGACATCCTCTCTCTTACCCTGGGCAAGGGGATTGACGAAAAGCACGCGGACCTTAAGATCGTGTATACTCCGCTGCACGGGTGCGGCGTGAAGCTTGTTCCCGCCACTTTGTCGGCCCTCGGCTTCAAGAATATAGTCCATGTCCCGCAGCAGGACGTATCTGACGGTAATTTCCCTACCGTGGTTTCACCTAACCCGGAAGAGCCGTCGGCTTTGAAGATGGCTATTGAAAAAGCGGACGAATGTGGCGCCGATCTGGTTATCGCCACCGATCCCGATGCCGACAGAATGGGTATCGCCGTAAGGGATGACAAGGGAAAGATGGTCCTTTTCAACGGTAACCAGACCGCCTCGCTTATGACCTACTATATTCTTTCCCGTCTCAAGGAGCAGGGAAGACTCACTCCGGGAAAATATTGCGTGAAGACCATAGTGACTACGGAACTTATCCGCGAGATATGCGACAGTTTCTCCGTTCCTGTCTATAATGTCCTTACGGGCTTCAAATATATAGCAGAGGTTGTGAAACGCCACGAGAACGACGGCGAATTCATCTGCGGCGGCGAGGAAAGCTACGGATTCAACGTGGGACAGTTCGTCCGTGACAAGGATGCGCAGATAGCTTCCGCCATCATCGCCGAGACCGCCAGTTGGGCTGCGGAGCAGGGACTTACTCTTTATACCCTTATGCAGAAAATATATAAGGAGTACGGTTACCGCAAAGAGGCTCTCGTGAGCGTCGTTAAAAAAGGCAAGAGCGGCTCGGAAGAGATACAGAAGATGATGTCCGACTTCCGCTCAGATCCTCCTAAGACGCTTTGTGGCAGCCCGGTAACTAAGGTTGTGGATTATCTGCAGACAGAAAAGACGCTTCTTCCTTCCAGCAATGTCCTTCAGTTCTTCGACCAGGACGGTGACGTGGTAAGCGTACGTCCTTCGGGTACGGAGCCTAAGATAAAATTCTATTTCGGTGCCAAGGGCGATGACGCGGACGCCAAGATAGAGCGTCTCAAAGAGCAGTTCGCCCGCTGAGGCAGTAATGCTCGCACCATTGTTTAAGCTCGCATTCTCCGCATAGGGGAGTGCGTGCTTTGCATATGTATCTGCCGTGAAGTATAAGCCAATGATGCGCCTTCGGACGCAATTCTTCGCTGATATGCCTTTCCAGGTCCTTCTCTACGGCTTCGGGAGTCTTTCCGCGGCTCAGGCCAATTCTGTGCGCCACTCTGAATACGTGCGTATCCACGGCGATCACCGGCTTGTCATAGATTATGGATGCTACCACATTGGCCGTTTTTCTTCCGACTCCGCTAAGGGAAGTCAGTTCATCTATCTCGCTAGGTATCACTCCGGAAAACTTCTCTGTTACTTGGCTTGCCATCTTGACCAGATGCTCAGCCTTGGCATTTGGATAAGAAATTGAGCCTATTATGGAGCGTACGTCGCGGATTTCTGCCGTGGCGAGATCTTCCACCGTAGGGTATTTTTCAAATAGAAGGGGAGTCACCATATTGACACGTCTGTCCGTGCATTGTGCGGACAGGATGACGGCACATATGAGCTGGTATGGGCTGTTGAAATTCAGCTCGCTTTCCGGAGAGGGGACGTTTATTTGAAAATACTCCAGAATATGATGGAATCTTTCTTTACGAGTCATCTCCGACTTGCTCCGAGAGTTTGCATGACTCGTTTTCGCAGATATAGACCTTTCCCGGGTGCCTTTCGATTATCCCCCTGTCGTGTGTGATCATCACTATGGCTGTGCCCTGTGTCTGGTTTAAATTGGAGAACAGCTGCATTATTCCTTCGGCCGTATCATAATCCAGATTTCCCGTGGGTTCATCTGCCAATATTATCTCGGGGCTGTTGAGAAGCGCCCTGGCGATGCAGATTCTCTGTTGCTCTCCGCCGGAAAGCTGGTAAGGGAACTTATGCGCCTTCGTGCTCATGCCCACCATATCCAGCACCTCGTCTATCCTGCTTTGTTTATCCGCCGTCTTTTTCCAGCCTGTAGCCCTGAGCACGAAATCGAGGTTGTCATATACGCTTTTGTCCTTGAGAAGCTGAAGGTCCTGGAACACGACTCCCAATTTGCGTCTGAGATAGGGTATCTCCCTGTTCTTGATGCGGGAGAGGTCATAGCCGCATACGGAAAGCGCTCCGCCCGAAAGCGACGTCTGTGCCGTGAACGCACGGAAAATGGAAGTCTTTCCGGACCCCACCTTTCCGGTTATATATATGAAATCCCCCTTGTCGACCTCCATATTGAAGTCGTAGATTACGATATTTTCAGTGTTGGTTATATCTGCGTGTCTGGCTGATATTATCATAGCACGGCTTTATTGAATAAAAACTTAACTTTCCTTCGCAAATATAGGTTAATTTTAGTAAATTTGGAGGTTTTGAACATAATTGGACATATTGTATGAAACTTTTTACAAGGATATCTCTGGGCGCTCTGTCTCTGTCGCTGTTTTCGGCAGGTCTTACGGCCGCTGATGAAAGCACGTATCAAAAAGCACGTGTGCTTTATGATCAGGGGATGTACGAGCGTGCCCGCACATTGTTCGAATCGTGTGAGGACGATCCTCTGAGTCTGGACTACGCCATTGCCTGTGCTCTTCATCTGCGCACTGCAGACGCGCTTGAGATGTTGCAGGCGGCCGAAAAGTGCAGGGCCAAGACCGTGCTTTATTCCGAACTGCATCGTCAGGCCGCTCTATGGGCCTTCGAGATGCCCGATTATGCGCTTTCCCTCAGGGAATTCAGTAAGGTGGATCTGGAGACTCTGTCGGATCTGCAGAAAGGGGAGTATTGGTATAAGAAAGGTTTCAGCTCGTTCAGCCTGGCTCTTTACAAAGACGCTCAGGAGTGCTTCGTACAGTCGTCCGCTTATAATACTGAGTATATCTATCCCGCATATTTCGCTCTGGGTATGCTCGAATATAACCGTCGGGATTTCCCCACGGCGCTTTCCTGGTTCGAAAAGAGCATACAGGACAGCCGTTTTGAGCAGATAAGCGCATTCTATATGCTTGATTGCCATTTTATGGCACGCGATTACGACTATGTCATAAAGAACGGAGTGCCGCTTTTCTCTCAGATTCCGCAGGAAAGGCAGAAGTATCTCGCACGTCTGCTCTCAGAGTCATATATGGTGAAGGGTGACCCGATAAGTGCCAGAAAATACCTCTCGGTCGGAGGCAATATGTCCAATTCAGATTATTTTCACGCAGGTTCAGTCCTTTATGCTGTAGGAGATTACAGAGGTGCCATACAGAATTTTGAACATATGGGCGAGCAGAAGGACTCGCTTTCTCAGATAGCCTCATACCAGAAGGCCTACTCCTATATCCAGATAAAGAACAAGGTGAAGGCGCTCGAAGGATTCAGGGACGCCGCATCTCTTTGCTACGATGATACCATCAAGGAGGACGCTCTTTTCAATTATGCCAAGCTGTCATTCGACCTTAATAACGACGAAAGCGTATTCCAAAAATACATAGACACTTACGGCGTATCTAAAAAGGGGGAGCTGATTTATGATTACCTGGCTATGTCCGCACTGCGGCGCGGAGATTACGCACGTGCAGTACACTCTTATGACCAGATAGAAGAATTGTCCCCGGAACAGAAGAGCAACTATATCAAGGCCAATTTCCTTCGCGCCAGAGATCTTCTCGCTTTGGGCTCCAACACCGCCGCCATTCCGTATCTGAAGGCTGCAGCATATTATCTGGAGAAGGACGATGAATTCGGCCAGCTGTGCCGTTATTCTCTGGCCAACACTTACTATATAACAGATTCTTACAAGGATGCCCTCACGGTGTACAACGACCTGTATAATCTTTCCGCACTTTCTGGAAAGACGGAAGGCTCGCTTATACCATATAATATTGCGTATTGTTTCTTCAAGCAGCGGGATTATTCAAATGCTTCGCGTTGGTTCGATATTTACATCAACTCTTCGGACAAATTGGCCCGAGAAGATGCGCTTACAAGGCGTGCCGACTGTGATTTCTCTCTGAAAAACTACAGGAGTGCGGCCAAATCGTATGCAAGGCTGCTTGATGAATATCCAAGTGTTGATAATCTGTATCCTTATTATTATATGGGAGTTGCGTGCTCTCTGTCAGGTGACAGGACGGGCAGGGTGGAGGCACTTTCCGCTGCGCTCGGCGTGTCTTCGAACGTGCCGTATTATTGCCAGACCATGTATGAGCTCGGACGTGCATATTCGGATTCGAAGGATTATGTCAATTCCCTTAAAGTGTTCGACCTTCTGCTGTCACGTACGTCAGACCCTCAATATGTGGCCAAGGCTATGATAGGAAAGGGTATGGTTAAAAGAAATATGGAGGATTACCAGGGTGCGCTCGCCGATTACAAGTCTCTGGTGGCCAAGATGCCGTCAAGTCCGTATGTAAGTGAGGCGCTGCTGTCTATCCAGAGTATTTATACCGCTCTGAAGACTCCCGAAAAATATATAGAATACTTGGAAACCAATAAACTAAGTACCGGCAAGACGGCGGAAGACAAGCGCTCTCTATATTACGGAACAGCGGAGCAGGTCTTCCTTTCGGGCAATTACAGCGGAGCCATTTCTTCGTTTGAAAAATATCTGTCTATGTTCCCGGACAGCAAGGACAGTAACAATGCGCTGTACTATATCGCCGCGTCGAACAAGAGCCTTGGACATAAGGAAAGGGCCTGTGAGTACTACAAGAAGGCTTTGGATAAAGGTCTTGACGGCACTTTCGCGGAGTTTGCCCTTATGGATTATGCTTCACTTCTGTATTCACTTCAGGATTATCAGAACGCTTATGACGTGTATATGAAGCTTTCTTCGGACAAATACACCATGACAAGCAAGGCCGATGCCTATAAGGGTGCAATGCGTTCGGCATATAACAGCCGCATGTATGAAAATACCATTAAGACTGCCGATGAACTTCTGCGTCTCACATCATCTAAGGACCTTCGTCGCGAAGCGCAGTTCCTTCAGGCCAAATCGTATCTCTCCACTTCGCAGCGTGACAAGGCATTCGCCCTGCTGGGTAAGCTTATCAGTGAGCCTGATACGGCAGAAGGTGCTGAGAGTTATTATCTTATAATACAGGCACGTTTCGACTGGGGTAAATTCGCCGAAGTCGAGGACGGGGTGTTTGATTTCTCTCAGAAATGTTCTTCTCAGCCGTATTGGCTTGCGAAGGCATTCATAGTGCTAGGTGATTCTTATGTCGAGAGGAATATGATAGAGCAGGCGGTAGCCACATACCAGAGTGTGCGTGATGGATACGAAAGCTCCGGGAGCGAGGATGACATACAGGCGATAGTAGCGGAAAAATTGGCAAAACTCTAAAAGGAAAATCACAATATGAGATATCTGAAATATATTCTGGCCCAAAGTGCTGTTTTCGCCGGAGCTGTCGTCTCGGCGCAGAATTTTAACGAAAGCGTCGAGGTTACCAATGATCTGATAGTCGATCTGAGCGGCTCTCAGAGAAAGACCGTGGAAATGGCGGTGCCCGATTCCATAAGCAAATTCAATCTGAATTTTGATTATTCCGTTTTTGCCAAGCCTTATAAGGGAGCCTATGAGTTTACCCCGTATAATGTGCTTTTCCGTCCTGTCAGCGCACAGGAAAAGTCGCCGCTGTTCTACCTCAATGCCGGTGCCGGATTCACATTCTCCCCGCAGTTTCAGGCGATAGTCTCGCCCAGGCTGGGAAAGAAGTTCTATCTGGATATATACCAGGATTTTAACGGTTATGTGGGCCCTTATAGCGGAAAGGACGGAAAATACCGCGGATATGATCTCGATGAAGTCTTCGGTGTGCACGGCAGAGCGTTTTTAAAGCCTTTTGATTTGTCTTTCAATACATTCTATGAGGGGATATGGGCTAAGGATTTCGCGTTGAACGGACAGGGTTTCCATTCCGTTACGGCCCAGCTTTACCTTACTTCCGAGCGTGCCGGTGCGAAATATCTTGACTGGAACCTGGGGCTGGATTATCATTTCGCCCGCGAAAATGCGGCCGTCTCCGCCATTGATGAGAATACCCTTCATTTTAAGGGCTCGCTTTCTCCGGTGGCGCTGAGTTCGAAATTCCCTCAGTGGCGTGCTGTCGTAAACTATGACGGTGGCTTTAGTGCTGTGCGTGGCGCATTCAGTGATGATCTGCTATATATCGGCTTCAATCCGAGAGCGGAATATGAAGGGGAGAAGTTTTCTTCCACACTTGGCTTCAAGATGGGCACCTGCGACGGATTCTATATCTTCCCTGATGTCGAGTTTTCTTATAAGTTGTTTAAAAGCTCCCTGCAGCTTTACCTCGGAGTAAGCGGAGAGAATACGGAGAATACATATTATGGCTATAAGACAAGCTGTCACCATTTCAGTGGAGAGTATTTCCTTAGTGACGGGAATGTTCTCTCGGCCACAAAGGAATGGATGAACGCTTACGGGGGATTCAGGGGAGTGCTATCTTCATATCTTGAGTATTCGCTAAAAGGCGGATATGCCATCAGGAGAAACGCTTCGCTGTATTCTTTGGCCGAAGCCTCTTCCATGCAGGCGATTATCGGCAGGGTGGATTACAATTGCTTTTATCTGACTCCTTCGCTGCATTGGAATTCACGCTCATTTGAAATCAATGCCGACGCCTTTTATCAGGGTGTCAAGACGAAAGGCGAAACCGACGCGTTTCTGCCTTCGGCTTTTCGCGCGTATGGTGATTTCACATACAAGTCGATGGGGCGAGTTTTTGTGGGATTCAGTCTGAATTATATGGGAGAAAGGGTGTCGGGCGTATACGGAAGCCTTCCTTCTTATCTGGACCTCGGCCTTCACGCCGACTGCAGGCTCACCCCTGAACTTACACTCTGGCTCAGGGCAGACAATCTTCTGAACCAGAAGATAGAGGATGTGCCGTTTACCGCGCACCTGTGGCCAAGTGTGACTGCCGGATTAAGGCTTATACTAAGGTAAAATGCCATTTGCACTTGCCCTGTTTTTTTATTAAATTTGTTGGCTTTTTTCAAAAGACTTGACTAAACGATAACATAATATTCAAACATGATAGAAACAGAAGAAATAAAGAAAGCTGAAGAGCAGTATGGTGCGGACAGCATCCAGGTCCTCGAGGGGCTTGAAGCTGTACGAAAGAGGCCTTCGATGTATATTGGAGACGTATCGGAAAGAGGTCTTCATCATTTGGTATATGAGGTGGTGGATAACAGTATAGACGAGGCTATGGCCGGTTTCTGTACTGACATTAATGTCAATATTCTTCCTGACAATTCCATCAGGGTGGTCGATAACGGACGTGGTATCCCTACCGGAATGCATGAGAAGGAGCATCGTTCCGCTCTTGAGGTCGTGCTTACCGTTCTTCATGCGGGAGGAAAATTCTCCAAGAACAGTTATAAGGTTTCAGGAGGTCTGCACGGTGTGGGTGTTTCCTGCGTGAATGCGCTTTCTGACCATTTGACGGCAGAAGTTCATCGCGAGGGCAAGGTCTTCAAACAGGAATATTCCAAAGGCAAACCTCTGGGACCTGTTGAAGTGGTAGGCGAGAGTAACGACACCGGAACCACCATTACTTTCCATCCGGATGCCGAGATTTTCACCCAGACCACGGTTTACCGTTATGAAACGCTTGCCGGACGTCTCAGGGAATTGGCATATCTTAACAAGGGTGTAAAGATTACCCTTACGGATGAAAGGGAGCTTGTAGACGAATACGTTACAGACGAGAACGATAATGCCAAGCCTACAGGCAAGAAAATTTTCCGTAACGAGACATTCTATTCCAACGAAGGTCTGAAATCATTCATAGAATATCTGGATGCAGGAGCCCAGACTCTTATCCCGGATCCTATATGCGTGTCTTCGGATAAGATAATCCCTATCGACATAGCGCTTCAGTATAATAACGGCTATTCAGAGAAGATATATTCTTATGTCAACAATATCAATACTATAGAAGGCGGTACGCATCTCCAGGGATTCAAGATGGGACTTTCCCGTTCTCTGAAGCAATACGCCGAGAAGAACAACCTTCTGTCCAAACTTAAAGACCCGCTTGCTCCGGAAGATTTCCGTGAAGGTCTTACTGCGGTGATTTCGGTCAAGGTCGCAGAGCCGCAGTTTGAGGGTCAGACTAAGACAAAGCTGGGTAACCCTGAAGTTACATCCGCTGTCTCTCAGGCTACTGCCTCAGCCATGGACATTTTCCTGGAAGAGAATCCAAAATTGGCCCGTGTGATTATCGACAAGATAGTTCTGGCAGCTACTGCTCGTAATGCGGCGCGTAAAGCCCGTGAGATGGTGCAGCGCAAGACCGTTATGGGAGGCGCCGGAATGCCGGGTAAATTGGCGGACTGCTCAGAGAGGGATCCTGAAAAGTGCGAGCTTTTCCTGGTCGAGGGAGATTCCGCAGGCGGTACGGCCAAGCAGGGTCGTGACCGTAATATCCAGGCCATTCTGCCTCTTCGCGGTAAGATTCTTAACGTCGAGAAGGCCGCTGTGGACAGGGCTTTCGACAGTCAGGAGATTCAGAACATCTACACTGCGCTGGGAGTTACCGTGGCTCAGGAAGATGAGACCGGAGAGAAGCATATGGATCTCAGCAAGCTCCGTTATCATAAAGTGATAATAATGACCGATGCCGATGTCGACGGTTCGCATATCGCATGTCTTATCCTCACGTTCTTCTTCAGATATATGTATGACCTCATAAAGAACGGATACGTGTATCTGGCCACTCCGCCACTTTATCTTGTCAAGAAAGGTAAGGAAGAGGTTTACTGCTGGACGGAGGAACAGAGAGAGGAGGCTGCGCTCAGATTCGGCAAGGGTTCGGACAAGGGTTATACCGTACAGCGTTATAAAGGTCTTGGTGAAATGTCCGACGAGCAGTTGTGGGATACTACCATGAACCCGGCAAAGAGACGTCTTCGCCAGATTACCATTGATAACGCGGCTCAGGCAGAGCGTACTTTCTCTATGCTTATGGGAGACGATGTCCCGCCTCGCAGACAGTTTATCGAAGATAACGCCCATTACGCCAATATCGACGCATAACACATATGAAAGCCTCATTTAAATTCAAGGTCATACTTCCGCTGTTTGTGATTTTTGTCCTCCTGACACTTTTTGTGCCCAGGACGGCCAAATGGGGCTATGAATATTCAAAGGGACAGGCGTGGAGATACGAGACACTCGTCGCTCAGTTTGATTTCCCTATCCTCAAGACCAATGCTCAGCTCGCTAAGGAACGCGCTGAGCGTTCGTCTAATGTGGTTCCTTATTATAAGCTCTCGGCTGACATATCTGCTGAGGAGTTCCGTAAGCTCGAAGCGCTTGACCTGAAGGGATATCCTAACTTCAAGTCTTCTCTGGCGCGGCATCTGTCAGATATCTACAGTAAAGGTATTCTGGCGGAAGACGCGAAATCAGGCGAACTTATATTCGTGCAGAGAGGAAAGAGGGCGGAGAAGGTGCCTTCATCTGAGGTGTACCTCGTATCTCAGGCCAGACTGGCTCTTCTTCAGGGAGTGATCAAAGATTGTCCCGAGGTTAATGTGGACTCGCTTTTAAGGGCCACCTCCATAGCTGATCTTCTGGTTCCGAATCTTATCTATGATGAGCAGCTTACGGATTTGGTTCACAAGCAGAACGCTGAGGACATATCCACTACTTCAGGCTATGCCAACGCCGGTACCATTATCGTGAACAACGGTGAACTGATTACTTCGGAAGTGGAGCAGATGCTGGATTCCTATAAGGCCGAATACGAACATAATTTGGGTACTGACAAACCTTCTGTCCTTATATGGGGGGGAAATTCCATACTCGTTTTGGGCATTATTGTCTGTCTGTTCTTTGCGATATTCTTCTGTAATTCTATGATTTTCAAGGATTACAATAGATATCTCTACATTCTGACAGTATTCACCTTCATGGCTTTCGCCGAGCTGCTTTTCATAAAGTTCGCCCCTGAGTGGATTTTCATATTCCCGTTCTGCATAGGAGCACTGTACCTTCAGGCATTCTTCAGAAGCCGGCTTATATATCCGGTTTATATGGTGTCTTTGATGCCAATTCTTCTGTTCGCGGAAAACGGGGCGGCAATGTTCTTCCTGTACCTCGTGCCGGGCATAGTCACGCTTCATTTCTTCAAGCATTTCTCCAAAGGAGTCAAGCAGTTCATCGCTTCACTCATCTCTTTCGCCATAACTCTTCTCATATTCCTGGCGTTCGAGGCAGTGGGCGTATTCAACTACGATTTCCTGCTGACAGTGTGCCTGCTTTTCATAGGCTCGATACTCGAGGTGGCTTTCCATCCGTTCATCTTCCTGCTGGAGAGGATGTTCAACCTTGTATCTTCTGTCAGATTGCAAGAGCTCTCTGATACTTCGAACGAGTTGCTCCGGCTCTTGGAACAGAAGGCTCCGGGGACATTCCAGCATTCTCTGCAGGTTATGAATCTCTCGTCAGCCGCGGCACGTGCCATCAATGCCGATGAGACCTTGGTGAAGGCCGGCGCTCTCTATCACGATGTGGGAAAGATACATAACCCGCTCTGTTTCGTGGAGAACGAGTCGCTTACTACGACAGCCGGCAGATATCATGACGGACTGACCCCTGCGCAGAGCGCCCAGGATATAATAAGGCACGTGAGCGACGGTATGGAATTGGCACATACTTACAAACTGCCTCAGGTGGTCAGTGACTTCATACTTACGCATCACGGAACAACGCTGGCCTCATTCTTCTATGACAAATATCTTAAGGAGGGAGGTGATCCGTCTCACAGAGGCGAATTCTGTTATCCGGGTCCTAAGCCTAAGACCAAGGAGCAGGTGATCCTTATGTTGAGCGATTCCATAGAGGCTGCATCGCGTTCACTCAAGGACTATTCTTCTGAATCCATATCCGAACTGGTCGAAAGAATATTTGCGTATAAAGTGGAAGAGGGCCAATTCGAACAGGCTGACATAACGGTTAAGGATCTTACTACTGTCAAGGAAGTTATGAAGACTTACCTGGGTGGCATGTATCACGAACGAATCAAATATCCGAAAAGAAAAATCAAACAATAACAAATATGAAATTAACGAAAAACCAAATCGACAAGCTCAATATCGAGCTTACTATGAACATCGAAGCTGCCGATTACGCTGAGATAGAGAAGAAAAAACTCGCAGAGTGCAGGCGTAAGGCTGATTTTAAAGGATTCCGCAAAGGTAATGTACCTATGAGTCTGGTACAGAGAGTATATGGCGGTCAGGTATTGGCAGATTCCATTAACGAGGTAATAGGTGAAGGACTTCAGAAATTCATCGACGAGCAGAAACTTCACATACTCGGGGAACCTCTTTCAAGCGAGAAGCAGCCTGAGGTTACCTGGGAGAGCGGTAATGATTTCACATTTGTCTTTGATCTTGGACTCAGCCCTGAAATCAATGTTGATGTCGTAGCCGAGGACGAGATTCCTAACTATACCGTAACTGTTTCTGCAAAGGACAAGACAGATATGATCGAGAACCTCAAGAAATACTATGAGGGTAAGAAAGAGGAGAAGACCGATGAGGAGATAGAGAAGGAAGTTACCGAGCGTCTTAAAGAGAACTACAAGCAGGAAGCTGTATGGAGACTTTCCAAGGACATTCGCGATTTTTATGTGAATAAGGCTGGCATAGAGCTCCCTGAGGCTTTCCTTAAGAGATGGCTTCTTCACGCTAACGAAGGTAAGGTTACCGCAGAGCAGGTGGACGCAGAATTCCCTGCATTCGTAGAGGATTTCAAATGGCAGCTTGTCCGCGGTTATCTTATGAAGAAATTCGAATTCCAGATCAGCGCAGACGACCTTAAGGATGCAGCCAAAGCTTTCGTAACATATCAGTATGCCATGTACGGTATAGCCAATATTCCTGAGGATATGATTAACGAGGCTGTAAACAATGTTCTTCACGATCAGAAACAGATTGAAAGGCTCGCTGAGCAGGTTGAAGACCAGAAAGTCATCGAGAAGATCAAGGAGACCGTTACACTCAAGGCCAAGAAGATCTCTTCTGAGAAATTCAAAGAATTGAAATAAAAAAGTGAAAAATATACTGGTAATAGGTTCGACCGGACAGATTGGCTCGGAACTGACGATTCTTCTGCGACGCACTTTCCCTAACGGGAAGGTGGTCGCAGGTTATATCAAAGGCTGTGAACCGAAGGGAAAGTTGCTCTCAAGCGGACCTTGCGAAGAGGTGGACGTGTGCTCGGCGAAGCAGATTGCAGACGCTGTCGACAAGTACGACATAGACACCATATATAATCTTGCCGCACTTCTGTCCGCTACGGCTGAAAGGCTTCCGCTCAAGGCCTGGGACATTCAGATGAATGGGCTCATCAATATACTGGAAGTGGCCAGGCAGAAGCATTGCGCAGTGTTCACTCCGTCATCCATCGGGTCTTTCGGCCCGTCCACTCCACATAAGGACACGCCTCAGGATACTATTCAGAGGCCTACTTCCATGTATGGAGTGACCAAGGTGGCTACGGAACTCCTGAGCGATTACTATTACCATAAATATGGCGTAGATACTCGCGCCGTCCGTTTCCCCGGACTTATCAGCTATACGACACTCCCAGGGGGAGGAACGACTGATTATGCCGTGGAGATTTACTACGCAGCCGTCAAGGGCGAAGAATTCGTCTGTCCTATAGCTGCCGGAACCTTTATGGATATGATGTATATGCCGGATGCCTTGAGGGCGGCGGTGGACATCATGCAGTCGGATCCCAGGTATCTCAAACACCGTAACGCGTTCAATATAGCGTCTATGAGTTTCGATCCGGAACAGATAGCCGCCAGCATAAGGAAATACATTCCGTCTTTTAAGATGCGTTATGAGGTGGATCCTGTCAGACAGGCCATTGCTGATTCTTGGCCTGACAATATGGATGATACTTGCGCACGAAAAGAATGGGGATGGGCTCCGTCATACGACCTTGATTCCATGACCCAGGATATGATAAAGAATCTAAAAATCAAATTAGGCAGATAACACTATGTACACCAAGTTCCAAAACCATCTCCGCAGTGAGCTTGACGGTATCCGTCAGGCCGGTCTTTACAAGCAGGAACGCACGATTTGCAGCGCCCAGGGGGCTGAAATCACGCTTTCCGATGGAAGTAAGGCATTGAATTTCTGTGCCAACAACTATCTTGGCCTTGCAGACTCGCCCCGTCTTATCGAAGCTGCTGCAAGGGCTATGCGGGAGCGTGGCTATGGAATGAGCTCGGTACGTTTTATCTGTGGTACCCAAGACCTTCACGTGGAGCTCGAGAAGGCCATATCGCGTTACTTCAAGACCGAAGACACCATTCTCTATGCCGCCTGCTTCGATGCCAATGGCGGTGTTTTCGAGCCTTTGTTCACCGCCGAGGACGCCATTATCTCGGATTCACTTAACCACGCATCTATTATAGATGGTGTAAGGCTCTGCAAAGCAGTTCGTTATCGCTATGCTAACGCGGATCTGGCAGATCTTGAAAAATGCCTCATTCAGGCTCAGGCGCAGAGATTCAGAATTATCGTCACGGACGGTGTCTTCTCTATGGACGGCAATGTCGCTCCGCTTGACGGCATCTGCGATTTGGCAGAGAAATACGACGCTCTCGTGATGGTGGACGAAAGCCATAGTGCCGGGGTGGTAGGACCGACCGGAAGGGGAGTAGCCGAGCTTTATGATTGCTACGATCGTGTGGACATTCACACAGGGACTCTCGGCAAGGCATTCGGAGGAGCTGTAGGCGGGTTCACAACAGGTCGTAAGGAGATAATAGAGATGCTCAGGCAGCGTAGCCGTCCGTATCTGTTCTCAAACTCACTTCCGCCTATGATTGCAGCTGCCGGAATTGAGCTTTTCAAAATGCTTGAAGAAAGCTCTGAACTGCACACCCGCTTGATGGAGAACGTCGAATATTTCCGTACCAGGATGATAGATGCTGGGTTTGATATCAAACCTACCCAGAGCGCTATCTGTGCCATAATGCTTTACGATGCTCCGCTCAGTCAGAAATTCGCTCAGGCAGTGGCCCGTGAAGGCATTTTTGTCACCGGCTTCTATTACCCGGTCGTTCCTCAGGGACAGGCCCGCATAAGGGTGCAGCTCAGTGCTGCCCACACCCGCGAACAGCTTGACAAGGCCATAGCCGGCTTCATAAAGGTCAAGCGCGAGCTGGGAATATAGATTTATACAGAGTAATTAGTTTTTTTGTTTATCTTTGCAACAGTTTTTCTGGATAATGTATCACAAAGGTAAAATATGTGTTCTGTCGGAGTCTTTTTCAGTCTCCGGAGGTTTCCGTCTGAAAGGCTCGACCCATCTGTTGGATAAAATAGGAGGGGTAGACTAAAATACTATAATATAATTGTTTATGCGAGATTCCGATGCGTCGGGGTCTCGCTTTTTGCGTCTCAACACAAATACTCAATACCTTATGTCAAAACAACCTTTAAATTATCAGTCGCCTGCAGTTCAGGTGATTGACCTCTGCGCCCAAGGCGTAATGTGCCAAAGTTTATATGTAGAAGACGGCTCTGTTTCGTCTTTGTTTTATGATGATGAGGAATAGCCCTATGAAAAAGATCTCTTTTGTCCTGGCGGCATTGTTCGCTATTGCGGCTTGTTCAAAGTCTAATGTTGTCGAACGTGACAGCCTTGTTTCTATTCCTGTAACTGTAGAGTCTATAGTTATCATGTGCTTTCGGGACATTGTCTCAGGGACTGAAGATATCGTTTTTCGTAAATCACGGCGATGGTTTTCAAACTACCATAGAAAAAACTATAGGTAAAAGCGGACTGACTCTTCTGCGTAATACTCTTTATCAGATTCCTACTTCCATTTCAGATAAGATAATAGTCCGTCCGGTGCTCTCATTTGATACCACTGAATTTAATGATGTTTCTTCCGAGGGTGATATTCTAACGGTGAATTATACTGTTGCCAATCCTATAGATGGTGAGACTATTTCGGCCACTTCAGATGCTTCGTGGGTTAACACTATAATTTTTAAGAAATGGTTTGATAACACTGAGTATACTAAATCATATAAGGATGTTACCGTTTCTCTAACGAATGACAGTTATCAGATTCAATCCGGAGAAAATGTGGTTCTCGTTATTGCTGCTACTGAAAATTCGCTTTATTGCCAGTCGGTTACCATAACTTATGAATAAGTAGGTATTTAACGGAATAGGCGTCGTTCTGTGATAAAATCTTGAAATATTTGATGGAGACGTCAGAGGTCGGCTGGGTGAGAACTCCGCCGACCTCTTTATTATGAAGCCTATCAGCTATAACGCCTGAATTTCTTCTTGTGAAAGTCCGGTGGCGATAGAAATTTTCTCAACGGAATCTCCAAGAGTTAGAAGTTTTTTCGCCGTCTCCCGTTTGGCTTTCGCCTCGCCTTCAGCAAGACCTTCAGCCATACCTTTTGCACGCCCTTCAGCAAGTCCTTCAGTGCGCCCTTCAGCCATACCTTTTGCACGTCCTTCCGCGAGGCCTTCATCTCTCGCTTGCT
>CAVFNP010000013.1:0-45161 GCA_963624185.1 Firmicutes bacterium CAG:460
GATTACATCTTGGAGATAGACTTTAGATAATTAGTTTTACCTAATAAAATTATTAGTTTTATCTAACAAAATTATTAGCTGAATTCAATTTGACAGTGTTGCACTGTCAAATTGAATTCAGCTTTTTAATAGGGCCAAGGCTCTTTCTGTTCCAAAAAAGTATTGTATGGTAACGCCTTTCATATATTTCAATTTATTGACAAGCGCGCTCATGTCTATCAGCTGATTTTCGTATTTCCATAATTGAAGCCCGACACGATCATCAGCAATCGGCCCTATTACGATGTCGTAATCGTGAGATGGAAGTCGTGTAATATTATTCCTATTCGCCAGAATAAACTTGGCCCATTGTTCACTGTAGTCATTGAAGCGCAGTAAATGCAGGCTGCTCATTGCTGCTTCGTCAATCTCAAATTCCATTACTACAGGAGAGCCGACCTGTTGCTGCTCAACTTTAATGCGTGCCATGTTGAGGGCTTGGTCATAATCGGGGGACAGATAAAAACCTTTGCCGAAGCCTTATTCGGCTTGGATTTTAGCAGATCTATCTTGTCGAATGGTTGATTGGTGCCGTGGTATAATTTCATCGTATGTCTCCTCCCATTTTAGAGCAGTATTTGGTCATGTCGTCCACTGCTGAAGTGAAGGATTGTGTGTGCAGATAGTCATAGTGCTGCTCGACAAAACCGATGCCTTTATATCTAAGCAGGTAGTTGAAGGCCTCTTTTATGGACAAACCATGACGTTTGCCGAATTCGGACAGAAAAACCACCGTCCATTCAATCTTGTCTTTTGTAATATCGTTTTCCATTATTCAAATGGTTTTCCAAATGTAGTAAGTAATATCCAATTTTGATATGTCAGGGTATGTCCTTTTATCTTGAGGGGAGAATATAGTCAGTATTATGTTCAAGTCTATCAAGAACTTGAGCTATTTGTTTTACTTGTCGGTCTGATAGATTCCCTCGTTCAATGCCAATAATACCCTTTCTAATAATTTCTCGATCGTTTTTTGTCAAAAGCCCCATTCTGTCAATATCATCATAAATCCGCTTAAAATAACTGGACCCCAAGGTCATATATTGGCTCCATAAGTCTGTTATTTGTTCAAATTTGGTTTGACGTTCCTGCGATTTAGCATCTTCTTTCTCAAACGTACTATCTACTGCATCTTGAAGGAAATCGTGTGTGAGATTTAATGACTCTTTACGATATTCTTTCCACGTCTCCTCTTTAATAGCTAGTGTACGTTCATTACCCCCTTTGCTTACTTTTCTCATGAACTGCATAGTTTGATGTGCAGTAATCTCTATTTGATGTGCTAACGACGGATAAATATCTTGATTTCGCCAGATTCTTTTCCAGTCAATCTCTTTGTTATTCGGGAGCGTTGCAATAATTTTAGATATAGTGTAGGGAATATAGATTGCCTTGTAACCACCGACAGGGTACCAGTCTGCATCGTTTATTATTTTATCCGTTTTATCATATAAAATCTTTACCGCAACAAGTTTTTTAAAGAAATAGCTATTGATTGCTGCTGGATTCTTCTTTTTTAGTTCAACAATATTTGATGAGAATAAATCCCAGTTATTGACGGGACCTTTGCTGACACTATCTGGTCGCAACTCAAGGGTGTTGTAATATACGCCTAGTTTTTCTTTTGTAATGACTTGATTCTTTGGATGTAGTTCAAGCCATTGCTTTCGCTTTGCATGGGTCATATTGAACGTAGCTTGCTCGTGGCGATGAGCAGAGCGTTCGTAAAACCAGAAGGTCCCATTGACTTGCCCCGGTTTGGGTGGGGTTTGGTTTTCGATAAGAAGAGATAATCGTTCCATTTCTCTATGAAAAGGATCATTAGAGAAGAAATCAGCCTCCTTGGTTGGATTTTGCCAATTTGAACTACGGGCTATTTGTTGAACAAGATTGTTATAATCATCTTTGCTCTTTTGCAATTGCTCAGGATCTTCAATGTCGTCCAAGTTGAAATTAAGGACAGTCAATTTCATTGGAACAAAAATTTTCTCCAAATTCCCTTCGGGAGCCTCACCTTTTATATAGGCATTGCAAAGAGAAACTGTTGTCTGTCCGCCATTTACGATTTGAAACCCATCGAAAGACGTAATATAATGACCATCAGAAGATAAAGATACGGAATTTGCAACAACGGCAATACCATTGTTGTATGTAAAGAAGCGTTCAGGAGAATCTCCGACAATTGTTGCTTTAATTGCTTTATTTACTTTTCCTTTTGCACTAAGGAAGCATCGAATGTTCCCTTCTAATAGCGGACCTTGATACCGCTTAAAAAGTTTAGCCAGCATTAACCCTGGGACAATCCCCATATAGGAATCGAATTTATTTGATTGAGAGATGTTAGCTTTTAGGCATTGAATCCCATCAACTCCCCATTCTTTACAATCAATCATTATTCTTTCACTTTGTAAACTGCGAAAATTATCGTAGAACCTTTCCAATGTCCACACTTGAAGAATGGAAGGACGCCCTAATAATGGCTCTTGTTCTAAACTTTTTACTCGAGTGGACAAAGTTTTGTTTGTCACGATAAAAAAGCGGAAGGCGGTGACTTCTGTCGTTTCAAATTGGCCTATCTTTTGTTTGAACTCCTTTGCAATGTCAATCACATAATCAGACTCATCACTTGCAGCTTTTGCTATCACTCCATCAACTGCATCCTGCACGAAATATTGCATTTTATTGTATAAAGACCGGATATCTTCATTTGTGAGCGTACCGGCATCTTGGCTGTCAACAAAATCAGTGATTAGCATTTGTATCGTAGAATCAGCTTCACCGTAGGCATATGCATGAAAGCCTAGATTGCGATTTCGGGACTTCATGTTACAATGAAATATGATAGGGTTCATCAATTCCTCGTTTTTTTCAAGGAGTTCGACGGCTTCTTTAATAAATTGATGCTGATCAAGATTTCCTTCTACTTGCGCGTTATTCCGTAATTGGGCAAGAAATTCTTCGCGATACTCGTCGATAGTCATGATTGTGATTATTTTTTATATGGTAAAATGTCGGAAAGAATCAAGTCGAAACTTGCTTTTGCTATTGCTGAAGGGATGCGAGAACGAGTAATTCGAGGAAACTCCGCAGAAACAACATACTCATCAACAGCACGTAATTCATAAACGTATTCATCATATTTTGTGTTATATGAATAATGAGCGTCTTGTAGTTTTGAGGCAAATATATCTTTATCATTAACCGAGGGTATGAGACTAAGTATTTGAGTCACTAATTCATTAAGCGTAAGTCCGTCATATTCTTCTGCCATTCGCTCTACTTGAAAAATAACCAGAGAACCTTCAATTGGGCTATCTAATTGCTCAATTGATGAAATATGGACAGTGTCTTTCCCGCAATCTATTGTTTTAACCTCATACCACTTATGTTCTAAAGCAAAATCTTTTCGAGTTTTTTCAGCACCACTCCATGCTCCTATAGCTATGCTTTGACTGACCTTGGTAAATAAACTATCCCTAAGGAAAAGCAATTCACCTATAAGCCCCTTAATTTCAGCCTCCGATAAAATGTCCGTATTAGTTCGAAACATTTTCTGCATAATGAAGTATACTTCGCATACTGCATGATACGCATCTTGATTCGACAGGCAACACTTTGATGTTGTTTCAATTATTGAATTAAGAAAATCACAGAACGGCCGTAGCAGTTTGTTGTCTATTAAGGAAAATACTATTGACTTTGCTCCGTTTGGATATTTATAGTGAGTAATCTCAATTACTACGGAAGAATGTATTTTCCTGTTAATTGTAAACTGACCGGAAAATTCAATGGCGTTACGGCCCTTACTATCTTTCCCATAATAAAGATTAACTGGGTGATCTTCACCCACGCGCTTCCATGAATTTGAGCCAGAAGCAAGGTTGAAATCAGATTCAGTAATCATAATTCATAGATTTTTTATTCATCGTCTTCGGAATCAATAAGACCATCGTTATTTTGGTAGACAACGTTTGTATAGTAAGAACGCGCATCTGATTCGTGACCAAATCCTGGAATTCCGACAGAATAGCCCATGACGGGTTTCCCATGAAGCTCGTTTATATAATCACCAAGCGTTCCTTCGACATTAGTCTTATTGGATGGCCTGACAGGGTATATAAATAAAGTCGGCTTCCTTTTAGCATATTTGAACCATGTGTAACGGTTGATCTTTTGAGCGGAAAGAGGATTGATTTTAGATTCCATTTTCTTAAATTCGTCTTGAACCGCTTGTGGGTCTGAGAGCCCTATTTTTCCGTCATTGTTACCACTGACAACTCCTTGATGAGTGAAAGAAAATCCTTCTCCGTCACCTCTTACACTAAATTTTCTAGTAGAAGCGTTTAGAATGAAATTGGAATCAGGCAATAATCCGGTTACTATATCACTGGTACCACCTACTATTACGGCATCCCATTTACTAAGTTCATCGTTGTTGTCATTAATAAATTTTATGATGTTAGGTCTATTGAATCTCAGGTTTTTATCTGACGTGTGTATCTTTCCTATGAACGTTGTAATCGTATCTACGGGAACATCTTCCACTATGTACGAAGAGAATCCCTTAACTTTTTTAAACTCGAACCCTCTACCGGCAAGTTGACTTAACCACATAGAAGTTTCGTCTATATTGACCGAATTATCATTTACGTTAGTGCTGAAATATGGAGTCTCAAAAACGTCACCCCAAAACGTCGTTCGTATTTCAAGCTTCCCAGCTTTGCGCATTTTATTGCGCGCTGTTATTTCGAGGGCCGTATCATCGCGTCTTATACGTAATCCAAAATCTTTAGGCGTTAATTCAAGTGACTGCATATGGGCTAACTCGCTTTTAAGCTCTTCTGTAGCTTCTGCGATTTCACGATACCAGTTGGCACTTGTATTCGTAATCCATATACGACAGACCTTCTCATAATGAGGGCGGTATCCAAACCATCGTCCCATTTGCATTAGAACGTCATATGTACAAGTATTACGATAAAAGTAACTGGTCGAAAGTCCCCTTAGTGTTAAGCCACGAGAAAGAGCTAAACCGCCAACTGCAATTAGACGCAATGAGGGATTTCGCTTATAATTAGGAGCATCTTCCCTCGATTCTTTTGATCCATTGACAACAATAACCTTGGGCTTCTCTCCCCGTAACAAATTCTCTTTTGCTCCAACTTGCTCCCAAGTATACCCACAATTACTGTAATGGAGATTAAATAAACGATATAACTCTTTGTACAATTCGTTACCCTTGTTTCGTTCTTGGTTTATACTGAAATTAATTCGGATTTCTTTGAAATCGTCAGTAACAAGTTGATCAATCACACCTTTTAGGTATGAATGCACGCCGACAAATCGAGAGATATTTATCAGCATAGTACGAGGAGCATTAAGCTGTTCAATGTCTAAATCTCGTATTGAATTTGCAAGATAAAAACAACGTACGGCTTCAATTAGAGACTTAGGCAATTGCCCGCGCCAAATCTTCCTGTGCTTGAAAAATAATGGGCCTTCTACTTGTTGATGTTCCGACATATTGTGAATGTCAGCGGGTGAAGGCTCTTTTATGTCTGTGATATAGCCATTATCCAACATATACGAACAGCTACCATAATCAGGATGTTCTTTAGAAGGTTGCCCGAATATTTTTTGAGCGCCAATATATGGGTCGGGGGTGGGAAGTACGTAGATGAAATCTTTAGGAAATAAATCTGCAGTAACCATGTCTTCATCAGTCTCTGGGTTGATAAAGATATTTGCATATGGCGTAGCGGTAAATCCCACATAGTTTGAATCCATGAAAACTTCGCAGATTTCACGGATTTTTTTATTTGTCGCAGTCGGGTCGACAGTGCTGTCTTTAGTATTAATAGACGCATTATCCGCCTCATCATCAATTAAGAGGAGTGAATAAGGAAGTTTGCCGTCGGAATTAAGATGTTGGTTAGAACCGGTAAGCCACTCGTGCAAATGAGTGAGGACCGGGACATTCTTTTTGACAACGAAAAGTACTATTGATTTCTGCGAACCTATCGATGACATTGACTTTGCACGAGCCATATTAAAGTCGTCCTCGTACAATGTAAAAGTCGTCACTTTGTTTTCCCAACCAGATAATGTTCCTACGCCAACATTGGTGGGTTGGTTATTGTGAAAATTATCTGTTCTAATGGTAAGGCCCACGATGTCTTCCTCTATACGCTCTTGAGTTTGTTGACGAAGAGTTTCGGTAACTCCGGCAAGTAGAATGATTACTTTAACGCCAGCATCTGCTGCCTTGCATATAAGTCCTGAATAAGTGCTTGTTTTTCCAGATTGAACGTCGCCCAATACGAGGCCATAACGCTTCCTTTGTCTTGAAAGCCTTTCTTTTGGATTGCCAAGACAGTTCATTAGCTTTGGAAGAGTGACATCGCCTAATTTGAGAAGGGATTTTCTGTCCAAGTCTCCCTTTTCAATGTGATAACGGTAAAACAGCTCCCAGAAATATTCCTTTTCGGGTGGATTCTTAGTATACCATGTATTATCAAAAGGAGCGTCATCAATGATGGCATAGCCATCATGATCGTGCTTGACAAACAGATAACTCTCGAGGTAATTAATTAAAGATGTTTCATCCTCAGACGTTACCTCACGCCCTTTCCGCTTCCATAAGGCAACTTGTTGAGAGACAAAGAAAGATACGTCTTCTTTGTCAATAGGCATAAGCTTTTTATTGTCTTCGACGATTTTTCTTAATGCCTCTTTAGCATCTTCTAATTCAGCTAATGTCATATTGAATATTTCTTACTAATGAGTTTGTCTAAGTCTTGATTGTTACGGAACTGCTCACATGCCATTACCGTTGCAATTGCCTGAGAAAGTGTTACACCTTTGTGTATTTGCCAATCAATAGCCATCGAGGCCTGTTCTAAAAGATTATTAAGTTTATCATTGTCTTCAGCGCTGTGATCAATGTGGTTGTCGTCATGATCCAGATGCATCTGGTGTATAGGTATATTATTTTCAATCTGCTGGAGCATCAATTCTACTGCCGTTTTCTGTGAATCTTCCAACTGTTCAAGAACTGATTGAACGAAGCAATTATCACGATTGATTTTGTATGAGAAGTAATCTTGACGTGATTCAATTCTATCCCATACGTATACTTGTTTCTCGTCTTCTGAGGTTACTTTCCGGCCGCGGAATTTAGTCTGCCTAGTAGATTTTGTTATAAGATTGCCTATGGTTTTTTCCAAAAGTTTAGCCAGTTCCATTGGAATCTCTGCATTGTGCTTCATGACATCAACTTTCCAAATGTCATCCATACAGTTCGGGATATCGACTTTAACTCTTGCATATTTTGACACTTCATGCCGAGGCGTGCCAAACCATGTGCCATAGCGAATAAGGCGACGGCCGCGATATATGAAATATCCTTGCATTTTGCTCATTTTATCAGCGCCGCCGATTAATTGCTGCTCTGCATCTGACATCTCTGTTACGAAAGGCAGTTTATATGGCGTGATTTCTATGAAATACTCCTTCCCGTTTGAGCCGGTCATCGGTTGTCGAATGGTCCCCCAGGAGCAATCAGAACGATTTGCCAGAAATGGATCTAAAGGCTTTAGTCCTTCATAGTTAATATAAATTTTTAACCCATCTTCAGAGAGGAAACGATGGTATATTAGCGGAAGACTGTCTAGCAGACTATTTCTATTACGAGTTAATGCTTCATATATTCGTCCTCCAGAAGATTTGTATAAAACGTCAAACTCTTCCCACAATACAAGAGTTCCGTGTTCTAATGCCTCGATCTCCTTGTAGCAATATTGTTGACGGATTTCAGTATTGTTTAATTCGAGAACATCCCAATCTCCACGTTGACCTTGACTTGTTATTTCGTCATAGTCCCATCGATAGGCACTGATTTCACCGTCTTTTTTACTGACAACGGTCATTCTTCGACACTGTGACAATGAAGCCGACTTCATTCCTAAACCAAATCGTCCTAAGTCTTTTTCGGTTCTCTCTTTTTCATTTGCTTGGCTTCCATAACACATTGCCCTTAAGAGCTCTTGTTTAGACATACCATATCCATCATCCAGAATCCCTACATAGATATTTTCTGCATTTGAGGGGAACAATAGCCGGATTGTAGTGCAGGAAGCGCTGACACTATTATCCATAACATCAGCAATGGCATCAGCGAATGAATATCCCATATGCCTCATAGATCCCATAAGATACTTAGCCTTTGGCGGATTAGGAATTCGTTTCATTTGTTACTATTTTAAGAGATTAGGGAAGAAGAAAGAATATATACTTCTATTGCCATTGTTGACAATATCGAAAATTCCGTGTGACATGGAATTCCAATACGATTCATATTCACTGTCTTCGGTAGGAGGCGTGAATTTTTTTTGGTGGAGAATAATGTCATTCACAAGCGCAGAGGCTAGCGGGTTAATGATATAATCATCTTTATCCAAAGAGACTAATTCCGAAGAGAGTAATAATCCCCGTACGTATCTCAGTGACTCTAAATTAGATAAAATGACTGGGGCATACTTTGATGATAGTGCTTTATCCATGTCTTGAGTAAAACCGGCTTTTGAGATTCGGCCCCTAATTTGAATCTCATTGAGAATATATGGGAGCAAAGGCTCATTATATACAATTGGCCCATCCCCAACATTAGTAGTCTTTATCCATTGCTTTGAAAGCATAAGGAAAGCATATTCTCTAAATGAAATAACACCTAAAATATAATGCAAGGCTACACTACTCAAATGAAACCGACCAGTAGATGAGTCAAGTAGTCCCGACTTTCTTGCAAATGTCACGTCTGCGGGAGACATCCGCTCTGGATATATCCCGATATAATGAATGGAGTCCATTATGTTATCTGGAGTGATATATTTCAATGTATCCAGCTCGAATAATTTAAGTTCTGGACCAGTTTGCTTCCTACGCATAACTACTTCAAATAAGGGATTAGTGTAAGAATTATCTCTTTTAACACGGGCACAACAATTGAGTTGCCGGCTTGATGATATGTTTGATGATCGTCAACAACTATTTTGAAATCATCAGAGAAACCCATTAAACGCAGGCACTCCCTTGGTGTCAGTTTTCGCCCCACTGCATCAACCAATCCTTTCCCGTCTTTAAAATCGTATTTTCCCACAAATATCCTCGAGTCAGAATAATGTTCTGGCCGTGGATGCTCAATTCGGAAATCTCCAATCCAGTTATCTTGTTGATTAGCCGTTTGACAACCAATAATGTCTTGATTTACTCGGGAACGACGTTTGTGTTTTTCGTACGTTGTAATCCAAGTAAAACCGCCTTCGCCAAGATAGTATTTTAACGGTATCGGATCTTTATCTAGAAAATCTGTACTCTTTTTTGTTAAAACCTTTTTCGCAGGGAATAGGTATGGGACAGTACAAATATCAGCCCTTATGCCGACTAAGAATACTCGTTTACGTAATTGTGGGTGGTCATAATCAACGGCATTTAATATGTCATGATAAATATTATAGCCGAGCGATTGCCATACGGATAACATCGTGTCCCAAGTATGCCCATTATCATTGGTCTTTATCGCAGCGACATTCTCATATATGAATATCTTCGGTTGTGTCTCTTTAATAATCCGAGCATAATCGTAGAATAATGTGCCTCGTGCATCCTCTAAACCTTGTTTTTTTCCATATGTGGAAAAACTTTGACACGGACTTCCTCCCACAAGAATGTCAACCTGACCGGCGTAGTCATCGCCCTTCATAAAGCGGATGTCTGTATGAAAATCATTGGAATCTATGTCGTAATTAGCCAAATATGTCTCTTTGACAAAATTCTTCTTATCGCCTTCGTAACGCTTGTATAGTTCATTTACAAAACGAATTCTCTCTTCTTTACTGGGCAATTGATAACAATAATCCCTAATTTCTTCGTTCTTTTGAGCGATTAAAGACTTACAATATTTCAACTTCGATTTTTCTTCGGGATCTAGATTCCGGACCCTTCGATTCAAGTCTTTATATACTTTTCGTATATTAGGATCATCTACTGGTATAAGTTCTATTTCTCCTGTATCGCAAGCAAACTTAATCTCATGGAGTATGTTTAACTGTTTTAAAGCCTCTTCAAAAGCTCCTATGCCGCTAAAGAGAGTTCCAACTCTAAGGGGAGTATCTGCTTCTTTTTTTTTAAAGATAGAATTCATTTTGTATGACAGCGTTGCTGTTTAATTCTATATTTTTCGATAATGGTTTTTGTGCTATCGGTTGCGCTTTGGCCTTGCAAGTTAATAAATTGTCCTATAATATTTGTTGTTTAACCTGCTTCTTTCCTCGAATTATCCTTTTTCCAACATCTGTGGGTCTTATTAGTCAGTCTCTGAATAGATCCGCAAGGGTAAGCTCTGTGTTCACGATGTGATTGTGCGCGGAATCCCCAAGGCCCATGGTGGTGACCATGACCAGCAGAAGAGAATGTGATGGCTTGTGGTTCTTTGAGTTGCGGAATGCGTCCAGTTTGTCCAAAAGATTTTTCTCGTAATCTGCGGTTACGAAATATCGGCTCTCTGAAAATTTCATCTCGCAGAGATAGTCTGTCCGCTCATCAGGAGACGGGATGACCATATCGACCTGAACATTCCGTCCGTCAGGAGTCTGTCCGCTCCAGCAATAGTCCTGCCCGACTGATTTTATGCGCAGAGCGTCACGGATCCGGTCAATGTGCCGGGAACATAGAAGTTCGAACGTCCTTCCGCTCCAACTTTCGTATTCGTGAGATCTTTGGAAACTTGTCCAATCCTTCCTCTGCTTTTTATGGCCGACGAAGTTCAGATAGAACAGCGTGAAGAAGTCGCACAGTTGGTATATTGTCTCCTTCCGTTGCTTTCCATAGCGTGAGAAAGAGCGTACGATGCCACATTCCTGCAGGTTGTCCATCATTCTGGTAAAAGTTCCGCCACCTTTGAGTTTCGTGTCTTCCAGCAGTTCATTTCGGGTCATCCCGTAGAATTTGCCGGCAAGAGAACTTACGATGTCGATATATCTTTCCGCTGACTGAAAAAGTCCGGTATAGATGTCGCGGAACTCCTGGTCAATCGTGACGTTGCGGAAATAGAACTCATTGATATTCTGGTTCAGAGTCCGGTCGGCTCGCATGCGGTCCATATAATACGGGATGCCGCCGATTGCCATATAGCTCAGGGCTATTTCATAATCGGACATATGAAAGCCTTTGCTTTTGTAGTATGCCCCAGTCTCGGCGAGGCTGAATGGTGCAAGATATATCTTTTCTGTCAGGCGGCCGTGAAGTCCACCATAATCTCTTATGACATTGTCCAACATCCAGCTCGTCGCCGATCCGCAGACGATAAGAAAAACATCTCTTTGTTTCGCGGCCCAGCTGTTCCAGAAATATCCGAGCTCCTCTATCAGTTCGGATGATTTCGGTCCGGCAAGCCACGGGAGTTCATCGATGAATATGACTTTTCTTCTGCGGCCGTTTGATATGAGCAGTTTTTTTAAAAGGTTGAAAGCATCCAGCCAATTCTCAGGTTCCTGATAAGAGTCGTCGAGACCATAGTCCAGCAGGCTGCGATAGAAATGTCTCAGCTGGGTCTTCTTGTACATTATTTCCTCTCCGTCTTCGCATTTTTTGAATGTTCCTACGACGGAAAATGCCAATTCGTCGCGAAAAGCCTCATCCACAAGATAGGATTTGCCTACGCGACGACGGCCGTATATGGCGAGAAATTCCGATTTGTCTGAACGGTACAGCCTGTCGATTGTCTCCAGTTCCCGTTTCCTGCCTATGATGTTTGTTGTATTCATCGGTTATCGTCTTACTGTCGCAAATATAGACGAAGGATTCCGGTTTTCCAAAAATCTCAGCCAAAATCAACGAAAATGTTGCATTTTGGCTGAGATATGTGAAGTGGGTGCTTGATAGTTAATCTGCTATGTGTAAAACAATTATCTGTTTTGTTGGTAGAAATCTCAGCCAAAACCGACAAAAAAGTCGCATTTTGGCTGAGATTTCTTTATGGGTATTTTGCTGACTACTACCAGCCGTTGATGAGAAGGAAGGTTCCGTACCATTTCTCGCAGGTGAGAACGTGTCCGGCCCAATAGCTGTGGAACACGGAGACATTGCTTCCAAATGCATTCTTGACGGCTTCCGTATTGGCATAAGGCACGATATCATCGTTCTCTGATGCGTAGAGCTTGATCATATGGCTTGGTGTCCAGCCGGTGGTCAAATTGTTCTTCTCCAGACATTTGAAGAAGGCCTGTGCTAATGGAGACTCTTTATCAAGAGCTTTTTCGCTGAGGACATCGCTAAGTTGAGGATTTTCCGTTCCCAGCAGCTCCTTGATCTTCTTGTTCAGTTCCGTGGCGTCAATCTCCTTTTTGCGCAGAAGCTCATCTACCTGCGGTTTGATCTTAAGATATTTCTCGCAGTAGAAATGCTCCTCGCGCCAACCTGTCAGGATGTCGTTAGGGTAGCAGGCGAGCATTGACTTGATGGTCATAGGGATGGACCCGATATAAGCGGTCTTGCCCCATTTGTAATATGTGTCCATCGTGAGGGCCGGGTCGTAGGCTCCTGCGCAGCAGTATGAATAGTCGAAACGGTATTTGTTCGAAAGTTCAGGGTGTGTCTCCAGATATTTATGCACGGCGAGTGCGTTGCTTGCTCCCTGAGAACATCCCATGACATACATCTTCCAGTCGTCTTCCATCTCGCCGCTGCCATATTTTTTCCAGACTGCGATGCCCGGGTCTATGGCGTCGATTGAATTTATGGCAGTAACTTCGTGATTAAGATACGGGTGCACGAGGTCATTCGAAACTCCGTAGCCTATGTAGTCAGGCATAATCATAAGGTTGTCGCCCATTATGAAAAGCTCTGTAGAACCGTCGTTTGACGGAGCCTGCGCATCCTTGGTGATGGTATAGTGCTCCCACAGGTAGAGGTTGTCAGGGTCAAGGTTATGCCATCCGAAAAGCCAATATTGAGACCAACCCACTCTGGCTGAAAGCAGAATGGTCTGCCCGAACTGGTCTTTTGAATAATACTTGTACTTGTAGCTGACATATCTCATCGAGATGCCGTTTGCTCCAAGTTCCTCGTTGAGTTCAGCCTCTTTTCGATTTACACGAGCCCAGTATAAATCGCGGAGATTTTTTGTGTCTTCATCGTCGTTGGCTCCGTCTCCGCCCAGTACGTGTTCGACCAATTCTTCGGCAGTGTAAATTACTGTGCCGTCGGGGTCTATCTCATAGTAGACCTCGTCCGGGTCGGCGGTCGGATTGTCCTTCTGGCAGGAAGTGAATGCTGCTGTGCCAATTATGGCGGCAAGGGCAATCAGGTAATTGAATTTCATCTTTTTCATTTTTGACTATTGTTATCGATTTGTATTCTTTATGAATTCTCCCACGCTGCTTTTGCACAGGTTCCCGAACCAGTAGGAGTTTTCTACGTAAACGTGTGATCCGAGGGTGTGGGTATATAGATATTCGTATAATTCTTTGTATGTTTGGTCAGGCTTCTCGGAAAGGGTGTTTACCAGATTGTTCGAGAAGCGGTCGCTCATCCATGTGCCAAGTTCTGCGGAGTGGAAGTCTGCAAATGACGACTCGTTTTCCGCCGCGCTGGCGATGCTCAGAATCCCTGGGATGTTATTGGCCTGCAAAGCCATTGTTCTTGAATAGCAAGGCTCCAGCAGCATCAGCATCTTACGGTATCGTCCTTGGGTGCTCATACTCTCAAGTGTCTGCCGCAGATCGCTGTCCGAGAAGACTTCGCTGCCGCGCCAGATGAACCCGTTTGTTTTTCTGGTGTATTTCAGGCATCCGTGTCCGCTCCAGAATACCAGCACGTTCGACCGCTCGTCAGTGTCCAGGACTGCAGGCAGGTGAGGGCTCGCGTGTCCCATCATGATGTCTTTGACGTCGCTGACCGACAGCGTATCAGAGCTGTAGTCCACCACGGCCCCTTCGTACAGGTTCTCTCCGAAGGTGGAGGTGGCGACTGTACCGGGGAACTTGTTCTTCTCGTTATGGGCGATGTCATCTGAGATGATGAGAATGATGTGAGCGTCATCCCATCCCTGGGCTTTGAGCATCTGATACACGTTGAGTACGTCCGCTTGGTGGCGATAATTCTCCCACCCGGATGAACCTTGAACCAGAAGAGCCCATGAGTCTTTCAATTCTTTATATTGTGCAGGCGAATCCTGGTCTTCGATGTTTTCGGATACTTTTGCCTTCCAGTTCCAGGAAGCCAGCGTTGATGCGGTTCTGTTGCTTCCGTCCGAACTTGTGAAATCTATTGTTAGAAATTGGCCCTGATATACCGTCCAGTGAACATAAGTGCTCTGCAGCAGGCTGGTCTGGGCGTCGGCGTCAAAGCGCAGCACTCCGCTGGCCCCCACAAGCTTTACATATGTCCCGGTATGCTTGACCAGAACCATGAGCGAGCGTAATCCGAGCTCGTTCCATATAGGATATGACTGGTCGCCGACAGAGGTTATCTGTGAGAGAATCTCGTTGGTGGTGGCCGGGGTGTTGGAATATTGCTTTACAAAAGCGGCCAGGCCGGCAAGAAGGATGGCGTCATATACCTGTGCTTCGGCTCCTGCAGGGGAGTATCCGAAGCGCTCTTCGTATGCAATCTGAAATCCGGTGGAAGGATCGGCATAAGGGGCGATGCCTTCCGCACCTTCAGCCAGATCGCCAAGTTCGAGAAGGTAAGCGGACAGCGCACCGTTTGAAAACAGTATACGTGGAGATTGTTCTTTAAGAGATTGCTTGACTTCAAGTATGGCCTGGGCATCGGTGGCTGAACCTACGGCGCATATCACGCAATCGACACCTGACGAAAGGAGCGTCTGCGCTTTGGCTTTCAGGTCATCGTCACTGTACTGCAAGGTGTTCTCAGCTTTCAGTTTAAGACCCAATTCGGTGGCGAGGAACGGAATCCATTCGTAAAATGTCTGTCCGTAGTCATCGCTCGGTGTCAGAAGGGCTATGCTGCTTGCTCCTGACTCCCACGCCTTTGCCAGAAGAGCTTCGCTCTGACTCACGTCCGTCTCGCACAGTGACCACAGGAAAGGCTTTTCGGCTTTGTCTCCTGATTTGGTGTTGGCATATCTGCGTATGATATTTTCGCTTGTCGCGCACGGGACTATCAGGGGGATGTCGGCTATCTTGCAGGCCTTGGCGAATACGTCCACGTTCTCGTTGCGCAGCGGGCCTATTATCATGAACAGATCTTCGCGTGAGGTGAGTGTGGACGCAAGTTCCGGAAGATTATTGTTATCCTCGTCGTACCATTCTATGTCCAGATCCACAGCTGTGCTGTCTCCGGTTTCCGCCATATATTTTTGCGCGCCGCGCATATTCTCCAGGGCGAAATCAACGGTGCTTTTCAGGCGGGTCTGGTATTCGCCGTCTTCGCTGAGAGGAAGTACGACCGCGATTTTGTATTTGACTGTGCTTATCGGACTCACGTGAATGTAGCTATCCTTCGCGCAGGAAGCCAGAACGAAGATAATCGCGGCAAATATGGGCAGGGCCTTAAAGATTCTCATATTCTTCCTCCTTTTCCAGTGCCTTTTGGTAGCATTGCTCTGCTGTCTTCGACAGGTTTTTGTCTGAATAGGCCTCAGAAGCTATGATCTCGGTGTATCCTGACGCCAGTCCTAAGGACATATGCTTGGGCATCTGCTCGCCTTTGCCCCAGCGTGTAATCCACATCTCCACTGCCTGGTCGATATGTTTTACTATGGACAGCGGAACGTCCGGTGAGTAGTGCTGCATATCGGAATCCACGCCGAGTGTGTAGAAGTGCCCCGGATTTTCCCTGTTGTAGCGGAAAAAGCCTTGGGCTGTCCCGCCGCAAAGCGGGAGCACCAGATTATATTCCCCGTCTATCTCATACGAGAATCTGTAGGCGTAATCGGCTTCGTCGTAGCCGCCGTAATTGTCCGTAATGTAAATCTCCGTCAGGTCGATGTCGGTTTCGCTGTCATCCAACCCCTCCCTGAAGCCGAGTGCCATATCCAGCAGGCTGAGTTCGTTGGTATTGGCATAGACAGCTATAGCTTTGCTGACGCCGGTAAGGCACTGTCCCGTGATTACGCCTGCCTGATAATACACGCCATATTGGGGAATACGCATCGTGTAGATAGGAAGCGAGTCATCGGCAGTCTCTGCAAGCAGAAAATCGACGTTGTCGGTTGAACTTATCTTGTCGCTGTATTTGCGAAGGAGCGATTCGAGATTGTCGTTGGCTATCACCACAAGCGCCCGACGGTTCTTGCCCTCGGCCTGCATATATTCTATCATATAGGACAGGGCGTTATCTATGCTGGCTTCGTCGGTAGGCAGTTCCACCAGCGACAGCATCATCGTGTTGTCTCCGGTAGCACGCACGACTCCTCTATACAGCGCGTCCACATAGCCGATGTCTCCCAGCGAGCCTTGTTTGGAGACAAAATAGACTATGGGACGGGTGTCTTTTTCGATAGGGTCTTCGATATATATGACACATCCATCTTTCGCACAGGAAAAATGGATGAGCAGTAAAAGACAGAGTCCTATGTTTTTCAGAGATTTTCTCACCGTCAACCAAATTTCGCAAAAATAAGGTTTTTCTGTGAGATTATCTACACCACTTGTCCAGCCAAGAGTAAAATTCTTTGTGCCAGAGGAGTGAATTCTGAGGACGGAGTATCCAGTGGTTCTCTTCCGGGAAGATCACCAGTTTGCTCGGTACTCCCATCATCTGTGCGGCGTTGAAAGCGGCCATACCTTGTTCGTAAGGTATGCGGAAGTCCATCATGCCGTGAATGCAGAGGATAGGCGTATGCCAATTCGTAACCATCGTCTCCGGGCTCTTGGCATAGTGTCGTATGGCCTTAGGTGTGCTGGCATAAGGTGCGCCGGCCTGCTGCATGCCTCCGAAGGTGACGCCGTCTCCCTTCGGACCGATCTGTCCGGGGGTATAGGCATATTCGGTAAGTCCGCCGTTGTCCCAATTGGCAAACCACATTTCTTCCGTGGTGAACCACATCTGACGCTCGTTGAAGATGCCGGCATGCGCGATGAAGCAGTCATACAGATCGCCGTGCAGACCTTCGAGCATATAAACTGAATAGCCGCCGTAAGAAGCCCCCACGCAGGCGAGTTTGCCTACATAAGGAAGACTTTTGACGTATCTTCCGGCAGTGAGGTAATCCTGCATGTTGAGCCCCGGATAGTCGCCGCTGATCTGTTCCTTCCATTCCTGTCCGAACGCAGTGGTGCCGCGTCTGTTAGGAAGGATTACTATATAACCCTGCTGGGCCATGAGCCTGTAGCACCATCTGTAGCTCCAGTCTTGGGAATTGGTGCCTTGAGGCCCTCCGAGAACTATCTCTATGGCCGGATATGTCTTGTTCTTGTCGAAATGTGGAGGATATATCATCCAGCACTGCATCTGTTTGCCGTCCACGGTCTTAAGATAGATGCTCTCGGACGTAGGCTCGTCCATCTGGTCCAGAATGTGAGCGTTCTCGTGAGATGTCTGTGCGAAAGAAGCCTTGCCGTCGGCGGTGTAGGCCACTTTAACCATTTCGACAGGGAAGTTGAGACAGTAGTAGGTGGAGTAGAGTTCAACTCCGCCGTCAGCGCAGTCCTTGATGTACCACGGAGAGAAGAAGTCGTACTTCCAATCAGGCTTGGTTATCTCTCTTACGCGGCCTTCAAGGTCGATTTTGAGTATGGCCTGAGTGGCAGAAGGACGCATCGAACTGAAATATATCTCATCGCCGTGCCAAACGAGAGAGGAGGCGTCATTGTCGTAATTGGAGGTAAGCTCGCGGATGTCGCTCACCTGTGGAAGGCTCTGTCCGTCCTCGTCTGAAGGAATGCAGACGCTGGCCACGAGTATTCTCTGGCGGTCGGCTTCATATCCGTCACGCTCCATGGATATCCATGCGAGATGCTGTCCGTCTTCGCTCCATACCGGGTCGGTGTCATAACCTCCGTCGGTCTTGACCGCTATCGTCTCTCCTGTAAGCAGGTCATAGATATAGATGCCGCAGTTTGTGCTGAAGGCGTACTCTTTACCGGTGTGCTTTCGGCAGGAATAGGCCACAAGTCTTCCGCTCGGAGACCAGTCGAGCTGTTCCACCCCGCCGAAAGGCTCTGTCGGCAGTTCGTAAGGCTCGCTGCCGAGGATATCAATGCTTTTCTCCGGGGTGACTTCGCTTACGGGAGCGATGTATGTGCGCGGAGTCTCGGTCACCCAGTGATCCCAGTGCCTGTACATGAGATCTTCAGTTACATAGGCTTGAGCTTTATCGAGAGCAGGGTCTATGTCTTTGGGAGTCTTTACCGGACCGGGGACGGTGCTTATGTAGAGAAGCATGCCCCCGTCAGGAGAGAGTTTGAATTCGGAGATCCCGGAAGGGATATTGCTTATCTGTCGTCTTGCGCCCAGTGATTTTTTCCCCACGGCGGCGTTCCAGATCTGTCCGTCCTGGAGAAAATAGATGGATTTCCCGTCTGGAGCCCATCTGGCGCAGGATACGCTGGAGGCGTAGCGGGTAAGCTGCACGCGCTGCGAGCCGTCAAGGTTCGAGAGGAACAGGTTGCGGCAGCTTCTGTTCTGTTTCACGTCGGTGTAGGTCATACCATACAGGACCTTTTCCCCATTCGGGGACGCCTGAGGATCGGAAAGTCTTCCCATCGCAAGAAGAGCCTCCGGAGTCATTACTCCGTTCTCTATTTTGATCTCTGACGGTCCGACATATCCTTTTTCATTCTTGTTTGGTTTCATAAATCCGAAAAAAGCTCCTGCTAGAAGATAGCCTGCCAGAACGGCTATGGCGCAGAGCACAAATGTTTTTAAAAATTTTTTCATATATATTTCACGATATTTTGCTGAAGTCCTTTTGTATGTATTTGTCTTTTCTCAATTCTTCGCGAAGAACCCGGTTACGTTCGCTGCTCAGGTCCGGGTCTTGCTCCAGAACCCTCAAGGCATACTCCCGGGCTTCGTTTAAAAGCCGTCCGTCGCGGGCGAGTGAGGCTATGTTGAGATTGATGGGCAGTCCGCTCTGGGCTGTTCCCTCCGGGTCTCCCGGCCCACGCATCTTCATGTCCTCCTCTGCGATGGTGAAGCCGTTTTCCGTGCTGCACATCAGTTCAAGCCGTTGGAGGCTTTCTTTCGAGCACTTGTAGCCACGCACCAGTATGCAATGTGACTGCGCAGCGCCTCTTCCTACGCGGCCACGAAGCTGGTGGAGCTGTGACAGACCGAAGCGCTCGGCGCTCATTATCACCATTATGGATGCGTTAGGAACGTCCACTCCCACTTCTATCACCGTGGTGGATACCAGTATGTTGGCCCTGCCGGCAGCGAATGCGTCCATATTGAATGCCTTCTCTTCGCTGCTCTGTTTTCCGTGCACTATGGCCGCCTTGTACGGCGGGAAAGGGAAGGCGCTAACGATGTCTTCATAACCTTTTTCGAGGTTCTGAAGGTCTATCTTCTCGCTTTCGAAAATCATGGGGTAGACCACGAATACCTGATGTCCGGCGTCTATCTCCTTGCGCATGAAATTGTAAATCAGCGGCAGCTTGGCTTCGGTGTGAAGCGTGGTGCGTACCGGTGTGCGTCCGGGAGGAAGCTCGTCTATTACCGAAACGTCCAGATCTCCATAGACTGTCATGGCAAGCGTGCGCGGAATAGGAGTGGCAGTCATTACCAGCACATGCGGTGCCGTGGCGTTTTTGGTCCACAGCTTCGAGCGCTGCTCCACCCCGAAACGATGCTGCTCATCTATCACGGCCAATCCCAGATTCTTCCATTGCACCACATCTTCCAACAGTGCATGTGTGCCGACGATAAGGCCAATTTCTCCGCTCAGCAGACCTTCGTGAATCTCACGGCGTTCGCGTGTCTTCGTGGAGCCTGTAAGGAGGGCGCACCTGACTCCTGTGGGGGAAAGGTATTTTTGAATATTGGCAAAATGCTGTTGCGCAAGCACTTCGGTAGGCGCCATTATGCAGGCTTGAAAGCCACTGTCTATAGCCAGAAGGCAGCTCAGTACCGCCACCATCGTCTTTCCGGAACCTACATCTCCCTGAAGAAGACGGTTCATCTGTTTTCCGGACATAAGGTCGGTACGGATTTCCCGTATCACTCTCTGCTGGGCTGCGGTCAGACGGTAAGGAAGAGCGTTATAGCAGGCGTTGAAATCTGCCCCCACTTTTGGCATGACCAGTCCGACGCTCTGGCGCGAACGTATGTATTTCTGCTTTAACAGACTGAGCTGCAGAAGAAAGAGTTCTTCGAACTTAAGCCGCCTCTGCGCTTTTTCGAGTACGTACCCGTCCGATGGAAAATGAATGTTTTTCAGTGCATAAGCAAGCGAACATAGTCCCAAATCGTTTATGACATAGCTTGGAAGACTCTCCTTGATTTCCGGAAGGCAGAGAGCGAGGGCGGTTTGCTGCAGACGGCACATCACTTTTCCCGTGATGCCGGCATTTTTAAGTTTTTCCGTGCTTGGATATACTCCTGTAAGCACTCCTGCTCCTGCGGGAGTGTTGGAAGCAGGCTCATCCACTTCCGGATGCACCATATTGTAGCGTCCGTTATATTCGCTTGGCTTTCCGAAAAATATGAAAGTGCGCCCGGGAAGGAGTTTCTCCTGATTCCACTTGATTCCTTTGAAGAAAACCATCTCCATCCTGGCACTTCCGTCATCCACCATTACACTGAGCCGCTTGGCTTTGCCTTCGCCGACCGTGGTGGCTGAGATTACTTGTGCTTTTACCTGTATGGCTGCGGCGCTCTGGTTGATCTGTGAAATCTTCTGTATGGTAGTGCGGTCTATGTAGCGGAACGGGTACAGGCGTATAAGGTCACTCAAGGTTTTTATTCCGAGTTCCTTCTCCAGAAGTTCCGCCCGCTTGGGGCCTACGCCTTTCAGATATTTGATTTCGCTGCTTAACTCTTCCATCCTCGACAAAGATATTCTTTTTTGAAGGTAAATTAAAAAGAAGCGGCTGACTTTTTGTATATTTGCCACAGTAGTGTAAAACCTGCAACACAATTTATATATACATATGAAGAAATTTTCATTTTTAGTTACGGCATCAGTATGTGCCGCTTTTTTGTTGTCATCTTGTAATACTGACAAAAAGAACAACACTCCGGACGTTCCGGATGACCCTACGCCGGATGTCCCGGTAGACGTGATAGTTCCGGATGTGATTTTCGAGAGCTTTTATGTGGGTGATTACAATGATGCGGGAACAGGTAACCTCATCCTTAATATCAGCGAAGGCAAAGTGGATGAGAATGAAGACCAGACCGCTTTTATCGGAAATGGTCAGATAGTGTGTCTGGATCTTAACATAACGCTCCCATCTACTGTAGCGGAGGCTGACAAACTTCACCTTGAGGCTGGTACATACACGGTTGCGGATGATACTTACGCCGCAGGTACCTGGAATGTCGGCGAATCTTATGTCGTTAAGGTAGAAGATGATAAGGTCATCTATTCACAGGTCAACTTTACGGACGGCACTGTGGTCATAGAAAAGACCCAGTCAGGGGCCAAGGTTACCGTAGAGGGAACCCTTGACGGCGGAGACAAATTCTCTTATGTGGCAGAAGGTGTGGACAGGGTATGCTCGCACGCTTCAGACAGCAAATTCTCAAATCTTGACACTGATATAAAATTGGCCAATCCTATAAAGGCCTCTTGCTCATCTCTTGGCGATATAGTCGGTGACGATAAGACGCAGACTGTCGTTCTGGTGTTGGCTGACAAGTATTATGATTTTGAGAGTGATTTCGGTAACGGCGAATCTCTCATGTTCTATATCAATGTGGCTCCTGGGGACTTGACAGTTCCTGTGGGCAAGTTCACCAAGACCCTGAATCTTGACGAAACGGAGGAATTGGAAGTGAATACCATGGTGGCAGGGTTTTATATGTGGGGCTCTTATGCGGGCAACTGGTATATGTGTCCGGCCTACGGCTACGAGGCCGCTCTTACGGCAGGAGAGCTGGAAGTGGTTAAAAATGAGGTTGAGGAAGGTGCCGCTCAGAGTTACACCATCACCGGAGACCTTACCGACGCTTATGGAAAGCACGTGACTTTCTCTTATAGCGGAGAAGTCGTAATGATGGAATACGAAGACTAAGTTTGAGTCGTTATAATGTACAAGCAGTCTTGTCATTGTGATGAGACTGCTTTTTTGTATATTTGTAGGCTGACCTTAAATGATGTATCCGTGCAGATAGCATTTGTTCATAATAGTTTCCCCGCCGGCGGGGCGGAAAGAATAACTTTGGATATAGCCAAGTATCTCAGTTCCTTCGACTCGACATATAAGGTCTTTGTCTATGCGACTCACATAGGTGAATTCCCAGAGGATATCCCTTCTTGCCTTACAGTCAGAAAGATTCCTTCACAGGCCGTCCTTTCCCGGCGCTCGAAGGCCATAGAGGCTCTGATCGTGCAGGATAAAGTGGATATTCTGGTGGAGGTGACCAAATCGCTTTATGACATAGAGGGTATCCGTTCCAGGACTGGCGTTAAAGTTGTGTTGGCTTGTCACGGGGAGGTGTTCTGGCAGCGTTACGCCATCATGCATCGCCGTCAGAAAAAAGCTCTGCTGTGGCGTCTTGTCTATAAGAGAAAGTATGCGGACGGCACTCTCGCTCTTGAAAAGGCCAGAAAAAGAACACTTTACGATTATCGGAATTGTGATGCCTACACGGTTTTGTGCGATGATTATAAATGCCAATTGGAACGCGACCTTCATATAGATAGTCTCTCTTCGCATGTAACCGTGATAGAAAACCCCGAGCGGGCGTTGAATATTCCTATGCTGGAAAAAGAGAATATAATTCTTTTCTGCGGAAGATTTGAGAATTGGTCCAAAAGAATAGACCGCCTTATGAGAATCTGGTCAAAGGTTCAGGGGAAGCTGCCGGAGTGGACTCTCATTTTGGTGGGTGACGGCCCGGATATGAAGAAGATTCGCGCTCAGGCGCAGGAATTGGCATTGGAAAGGGTGATTTTCGAAGGAAAGAAAGCCGATGTGCGCCCGTATTACAACATAGCTTCAGTGGTATGCCTCACTTCGCAGACGGAAGGATGGCCGCTGGCGCTTTCGGAAGGACAGGCATATGGCTGCATAGGGGTGGCGTTTGACAGTACTGCCGGCATAAGGGAGATTCTGTCGCCTTCAGGGCAGTGCGGTTTTCTTGTGAAGCCTTTTGATGAAGATGAATATGCTGATGTGCTTTTGCGCATCGCTTCTCTGTCCTCTGAAGAATCGCAGCAGATAAGGGAAAATGGAATTGAAAAACGCAGACAGTATCGTCCGGAGATTATCGCCCGGAAATGGAAGAGCTTGTTTGATAATCTGATGCATTATGAAAATATATAATCCCGAAGGCTCGAAGTTAAGGGAAGACCAGAAAAAGATGCTTGGCATACTTGTGGAATTTGACAGGATATGCAGAGAAAATGGTATAAGGTGGTGGCTCGATTCGGGGACGCTGCTCGGCGCTGTACGTCACGGCGGATTTATTCCTTGGGATGATGATATGGACATCTGTGTCATGAAAAAGGATTACCGCAGGCTCAGGAAGATTCTATGCTCCATGAATTCGGACAAGTATGTATATCAGTGTCTTGAGAATAACGCTGATCACACGAATCCTTTCGGAAAGTTGCGTCTTATTCAGGCCAATGACCTTGACCCTCGCGCCCCGCGCCCCGCTTATATGATAGGAATGGATGTGTTCAGCATAGAGAAGACCTCGCGTTTCGCTGCGCATATGGGAAAGTTCTTCTACCAGAATATGCAGCATCCTACTAATTATATAAAAAATAGCGCATTGCGTCACGCTGCCAAGCGGGCGGTGGAGGTTTTGAATTTTGGGTTGCTTCTGCCTTTATGCAGACTGATTGGCCTGATTAATCCTAAAGGACAGTACTTCTATGAGCTGGGGTCAGGCTTTTATAATCAGCCTTATTATCTGGATCAGATTTTCCCGTTGAGTACGGTGACTTTCGAAGGAGTGGAATTCCCGGCCCCTAAGGATGTGGATGCATATCTAAGGAACTTATATGGGGATTGGCGCAGGCTTCCGTCTGCTCAGCAGATAGAAAAAGATATGCACAATCCCGAGTATCTAAAAGAAATCGAGGAGCAGGATGAGCTATAAGGTTTCACTTGTGGTCCCCATATATGGGGTGGAAAAATATATAGGGCGTTTTGCTGAAAGCGCGTTGTCTCAGACTTGCCATCAGATGCAGTTCGTGTTCGTCAATGACGGGACCCGCGACCATTCGATGGATATTCTCGAAGCTCTCATCGATGAGAAATACGCTTATCGCAAGCCGGACATAGTTATTGTCAACAAGAAGAACGAAGGCTTGCCGCTTGCCAGAAAGACAGGCGTGGAGAATGCTGCCGGAGAGTATATACTTTTTGCCGATTCGGACGACTGGCTCGAGCCTGACGCTGTGCAGAAGGTGGTGGACAGGATAGAGCAGACCGGCGCCGATATGGTGTATTTTGACCTCATTAAGGAATATGCCGACCATCAGAGTTACAAGCGCGAGAAAGAGTACACGGAGCGCAGCAAAAGGGACTTTATCGTAAATATCTTCAATTATCGCTCTCAGGGATATACTGTTACGAAGTGCTTCAGAAAAAGTCTCTATACTGACAATGTCATATATACTCCCGCAGGAGGGATGCACGAAGACATATATCTTATGTGTCAGATTATATTCTATGCACGGAGTTTTTCTCATATCAGCGAGGGACTTTATCACTATCGTAAGGATAATGCGGGCGCGATGTGCTCGCAGAGCAGAAGTGCGCGTCATATAGCCTCCTCCAAAAACCTGCTGGACCTGTATATCCATTACAGGGATAATTTGAAAGGCAGTCCTATAGAGGATGTGTATGGCGGGATATTGCTTCGTGCAGGTTGGCACGCCATAATTCACAAGTATGATTTCTGGGGGGAATATCCATTTCTCTCCAAGGATATCAGGAAGTGCAGAATATCAGGGAGATATCTGTTGAATATCTTCTCTCAGATTATAGTTAAGATTTACGTGATTTTCAGATAAACATATGCAGGCAGTTATATTGGCAGCCGGGATGGGAAAACGCCTCGGCGATTTGACTAAGAACAATACTAAATGTATGGTGGAGGTGAACGGAGTTCCGCTGATTGACAGGGTGCTCACGCAGTTCCGTCCGCTTGGCCTAAGCCGTGTGGTGATAGTCGTAGGCTACGAAGGACAGAAGCTTATGGATTACATTGGCCATCGTTACGATGATTCTCTGAAGATAGAATATGTGGAGAATCCCATCTATGACAGGACCAATAACATATATTCGCTTGCATTGGCCAGGGAAAAACTTCTTGAGGACGATACGCTTCTTGTAGAGAGTGATCTGATATTCGACGACGCCCTTTTCTCTCTCATACTGGACAATCCTTATCCTAACCTGGCGCTCGTGGCCAAGTATCAGAGCTGGATGGACGGCACTATGGTGCGTATAGATGAAGATGACAATATCGTGGATTTCATCCCGAAGAAGGCTTTCAAGTATTCGGATATAGAGCATTATTATAAGACGGTCAATGTCTATAAGTTCAGCCGCGATTTCATGGAGAAGAAGTATCTTCCTTTCCTGGATGCTTACTGTAGCGCTCTTGGGAACAACGAATACTATGAACAGGTTCTCCGCGTTATCTGCATGCTGGACAATTCCGAGCTTAAGGCTCTGCCGATAAGCGACGAGAAGTGGTATGAAATAGATGATATTCAGGATCTTGACATAGCAAGCGCTCTTTTTGCCGGCGGCGAGGATCGTCTGGGAGCATATATGAAGCGCTATGGCGGGTATTGGCGTTTCCCGGGTCTTCTGGATTACTGCTATCTGGTCAATCCGTATTTCCCTACTGCCAAGATGAAAGATGAACTTAGATGCGCTTTTGATACTCTTCTTACGGAGTATCCTTCCGGGATGCAGGTCAATTCTTTGATTGCCGGGAAGTGTTTCGGGGTCAAAAGCGAATATATAGTTCCGGGGAACGGGGCGGCGGAACTTATCAAGAGCCTTATGGAGGGGTTGTCGGGTAAACTGGGAGTGATTTATCCTACTTTCGAGGAGTATCCTAACAGAAGGGATGCTGCGAGCCTGGAGGTGTTCGTTCCGAAAAGTGAAGGTTTCCATTACAGCGCCTCCGAGCTTATGTCGCATTTCGATGCCCATCCTGTTTCGACGCTCCTACTTATTAATCCGGATAATCCGTCTGGTAATTATCTGCCTCACTCTCAGGTGGTCTCTCTATTGGAATGGGCCGCTGCGAAGGGTATAAGGCTTGTGGTCGACGAGTCCTTTGCGGATTTCAGTAGTGAATTTCCGAAGAATTCTCTCCTTTCGAACAGTACCCTTGAAAAATACCCTGATCTCGTGGTAGTAAAGAGTATATCCAAGTCTTTCGGCGTTCCGGGCCTTAGGCTGGGAATAGCTGCGTCATCGGACAAGGCTCTGATTCAGAAGATAAAGAAGGACGTATCTATTTGGAACATCAATTCTTTCGCGGAGTACTTCATGCAGATTTACACCAAATACGAAGGCGATTATCTCAGGGCGGCAGAGAAGTTCAGACGCGAACGCGAACTCTTCCACGAGGAACTCTCTTCTGTTCCATATTTGAAAGTTTTTGATTCGCAGGCCAATTATTTTCTGTGTCTGCTGACCGCAGGACGGTTCAGCTCGACGGAATTGGCCCGAAAGCTTCTGTCTGATTATAACATTCTTATAAAGGACTGCAGTACCAAGAAGTGTTTTGATGGGCGTAGTTATATCCGTCTTGCCATACGTGGGCGTGAAGATAATCATGCGCTGGTGGAGGCGCTGAAGGAATTGGCCTGAAATCTCGACGATATGCCGGTAAAGAAGATATGCATATGCGGCGGCGGTGCGCTTGGCAGCGTTATCACCGGGTGGAGCTCGGCTAGGGGGAAGGGCGAGGTGAGTCTTTTGACTGCTCATCCCGAGTCATTTTCTTCTGTTCTGGGCGTGGAGCTTCCCTGCGCAGAGGCTCTCAGAGGGGTCGTGTCGAGAGTGAGCGATAAGCCGAGCGAAGTGATATCAGATGCCGACATTGTGCTTCTATGTTATCCGGGCTATATGATAAGGCCCTGCCTTGAGGCGATAAAGGGCTATCTTCGGCCGGACGCGCGGGTGGGGAGCGTGGTGAGTTCCACCGGGTTTTTCTTCGAGGCGCATAAGATACTTCCTCCAAGACAGGTGATATGGGGATTCCAGCGGGCTCCTTTTATAGCCAGGGTCCGGGACTATGGAAAAAGCGCCTGCCTGTTGGGGTTCAAAAAGTCATTGAATGTGGCTGTAGAGGGGCTCGCGGTCCGGGAAAAAGAGGACTTTGTCAAGTTCCTCTCTTTCTGGTTTGAAACTCCTGTGAGTCTTCTTGCCAATTTTTATGAAGCTTCGCTCACTAACAGCAATCCTCTTCTGCATCCGGCGAGGCTCTATGATCTTTTCGGGGGAGAAAACGAGGGTAGGGCATATCCCGAGCCCATTCTTTTTTATGGGCAGTGGAGCGAACGGGCCTCGCAGTATCTGATTTCTCTTGACCGGGAGCTTTTCTCTCTTCTGAGTGTGCTTCCTGTCACCCCGGGTTTTCTTCCTTCCATACTTGATTATTACGAAAGTACTTCGGCAGGGGAGCTTACTGCCAAGCTGCGTTCCATAGAGGCTTTTAAGAAAATTCCTGCCCCTATGCGGCAAAGCCCGCAGGGCTGGGTTCCGGATTATTCCAGCAGGTATTTCAGAGAGGATTTCCCATATGGACTTAAATATGTGCGTGATCTTGCACAGGAGAGGCAGGTGCCAACTCCGCTGATGGACAGGCTCCTGGTGTGGGGTATGGGAAAATGCAAATAAAAAAGCCAGTCAAAATGACTGGCTTTCGTGGGAGCTGAGGGAGTCGAACCCCCGACCCTCTGCTTGTAAGGCAGACGCTCTGAACCAACTGAGCTAAGCTCCCGAAGTGGTCCCGCGTTGTTTGGGATTGCAAATGTACAACAAAAATTTGAAAAACAAAATTATTTTTAAATATTTTTTTGAATTTAATAATTTTTGAATGCCACATTGAAATCTGCATCGTTCACTTTTTTGTATTCTGAGCAGAATGTAGAATAAAGTACAAGTGCTTCTTCCAGGCGTTTCTGCTTTTTCAGGGCTTTGATTGTGATTTCGAGGGCCAGTTCGTCAAGGGGATCTATGCGTCGCGCCATTTCGCTTATTTCATAAATGGCTTCATAGTCTTTTTTCTTGAGTCGGTCTTCAAGTTCGTTATGAAGCAGTGATACGATGATGTTGTCCGTGTCCTCTTTGAAGTCGTCGAATATGTCAATGTCCAAACTCTTGAGGAATTTCCCGCGTGAGATGATTCCCAGGATTTTCGACTTGTCCATATTCTTGTTTTTCAATTCATCCATAAGGAGGAAATAATCGCATTGGCTTTTCTCGCCCATCTCAAGATAATATCTGGAATCACGGTAAGCGATGGTAACCCCGTCCAGATTGCTTAGGGATTTGCGTAGATTATTGATGGCCACGCCCCTTGAGTTCTTGACTTTTTCTTCCTCTTTGTCCGGCCACAATATGCTGCTCAGTCTTTTTGTCGATATGCCGTTATCGCCCCGTTTAATCAGAAGACAGAGAATCAAACTTTGCTGTGAAGTGAAAAGGTGGGTGATGTCCCGTCCGTCGTGTCCTGTTATGGTGAGATCGCCGAAGATATATATGCTGTCGGGTCTGGTTTCGCTGCAGAAGAGCTTTCTGCCGGATCTGTTCTCTGCTTCTATCCTTCTTTTCTTGCGGTTTTTCCTTATCATTAAAATCATGGCAGTGCAGGATACTGCAAGCAGGAATGCAAGGATACCGTATAGCCAGCCATATCTGGTGACTATTACTCTAAGATGTTTTTCCCCGTCAGACAAGTTTTTCTTATCCGTTACCGGCGGATAAGAAAGCGAGTATATCGTAAGGGTTGACTTTATGTCATCCTCGAATTCCTGCACGGTGGCGAAAAATTGGCTCATCTCCTTGTCCAAATAGATGTTGGCGTTGGTCCTCATCTTGTCGGAGACGATGGGAATGCTGGTGCAAAGCTTTTCGGCGGTGCCGTTTTCGATGGACATCCGGTATAGGTAAAGCTCGGATTTGCTGATATATTCCGGATAGCAGAGAGAATATAGGTAATCTTCGTCTACGATCAGGTTACGTACCGGTACTTTGTCGCTTTCCGGACGTTCAAGACTCCACAGATGACGGCATTCTCCGGTTTTCGGGTCTATGCGGTGAAGGTCATAGAAATAGCGCCTTCCTACGACCTGTTCTCCGCATTCGTTGCCCATTCCTCCATAAATATATATGTATTGTCCGTCAGTGCCGCTGGATGTGAAATATCGCGGGTAGATATGTTCACCTTTGATGTCGTGCCATATTTCATTCCATTTTCCGGTAGCGGGGTTGAATTCAAAGAAATCACCGTTGTACAACATATTTCCGAACCCTCCGAAGATGACATATTCTCCGTTCGAGGGATTGATGAATCCGCTATGGTGATGCATTGGCATATACAGTTGCTCGTGGCTCAGTGTTGTCCATTTTCTGCTGTCGAGGTCCAGGCTCGCTACAGATGGGCTGCCCTTGGGCACCTCGTCATTATATAATTCATAACAGATCAGGTGGTTCCCGTCAGAGGAGATGTAATTGTTGCCGAGTTTCATCTCTATGGGGCAGGGCGGATCGAACAGATAACTTTCTTTCTGACCGTTCATAAGGTTTAAAACGGTCATCTGCGTGTTCGTGAAATAGTAGAATTCCTTGCGCTCGGGATTATAGCAGGCTCCGGCTATGTCGTCATAGCTGAGTGATCCGCATTCCTTCCATTTCATGGCATTGTTTATCAGCCATTCGGGATTTTCGACGTGGCCTTCTATGCTGTAGGAATCATCGCATACGATATTGCCCTCGGTGTTGTCCAGCGGAAAATGAAAGCTTTTTGTGGAGTTGCCTATCGTAAGGTCTCTGATGGCAAATGACGGGACATCTATTATATGGTCGCTGCGCCCGAATACCACGGATGTGCACACTTTGTCCGGAAGCCCCTGAAAGTATGCGTTGAATTTTTCCCCTGCGATATCAAGTTTGACGGAATCGCGCAGCAGGTCGAATTCTATCCTCACTTTATGCCAATGCAGCGGTTTCAGGGCGTTATGGGAGATATTGGCCTTGATAAGGCTTTGCCTGCCTTCCTCGTTGAGCCTGACCACTATGCTGTCCCCTCTGCTGTCGTAGGAGATGTTCCAGATTCTGCGGCTGTTGCTTTCGTCCTTCAATCTGAAGAAGTATCCGAATTCTGCCAGTGGCTGGGTGTAGAGTTCGAAATCTATCTTCAGGTCGTTCTCAAAGGTCTGAGGATGATCTCCGAATACGTTGAATGAGGTGCGTTTGTCTATTCTGCAGTCCATGCCGTGGAACCCCAATCCTTGTGCTGCGGATGTCATCGAGCTAGCGATGCTGATAAGAAGCAGTGTTGTAACAGAAAATATCCTTTTAATCGCCATTTAATTTTTAAACTTTTTGTAAATGTAGAAAAAACTTGAAATATACACCTCGGTTAGTTAAAATATTTTTTGCATTAATCCTTCATTAATCGTATATTTAATCTTTGTGGCTTAGTTTTGCCATCACTAATAATCAAAAAATCTTTAATTATGAAGATCACTAAAATTTTATCTATTTCGATGCTGTCAGCAGCATTCTTGGCCGGAACTCTTTTGACGGGCTCCTGCAAGAAGGAAAGTGTACCGGACGCCGTAAAAACGGGAACCGTTTCCGGTGTCGTTACCAATAATCTTGCGAAACCTATCATAGATGTTACCGTTACTGTCAAGGGAACGGAACTTAAGGCTGTCACATCTGTTGACGGTACCTATACTCTTGAAAATGTACCGCAGTCAAAACAGACCATCATTTTTGAGAAGGCAGGTTATGCAACCGCTTCTTCCACTTTGACCGAGGCTTCTTTCAAGGATGACAAGGCTACCGTAGATGTAGTGATGGAGGTCGCTTGCGCTAAGATCACAGGTAAATGTCTTGATGCCAAGAACGGCAATGCCGGCATGAAGGGCGTTAGCGTCAGTCTTAACAGCGGAGCTAAAACCACCACTACAGATGCTGAGGGTGTGTATGTCTTCGAAGATCTTACAATAGACGACTACACTCTTCTTTTCACAGCTGCCGGATGTGTGGATGTTACCAAGACCGTAAGCAAGGATCAGTTTACCGGGGACTTTGTCGTTACTCTCGAGGATGTACGTATGGGCGCAAAGGAGATTCTCCGCGGAGCTACCGCAGATGATCTTGCTAAGGTGGATGTTTGGCATTACAATGAGTATCGTGGTGGTAAGAACGGAGACGATTACCCTCATTTCGACTGGTCAACAGACTTCATGGGCACTTTCACAAGCTTCTACGGCTGGTGGGAGGAGCAGAATGAAGGAACTACCATCCAGATCCGTAACCGTGAAGAGGATGGCGACTGGAACAATCCTGCAGACCACGAGATGTTCGATTCATATCTCGCCGGACGCAAGCTCATTACGGCAGACAACTGCAAGATGTACATCAAGATGCGCACTCACGCTTCTTCAGAGGATGCTCCTTGTCACTGGGGTGTCATGGTAGTTGACCTCAGCGCGGCTGAGCCTGAGGCTGAACTCGTCGGCGAGCAGATTACTTCAAGCAACGAGGGCTATACTAATCCTGATCATGAATTCGACCTTTCAAAATGGATTGGCAAGGAAGTCGTTATCGCCATCGGAACCTATCGTTGGGAGACCGGTGATTATTGGAAACAGCTTGTACTCCGCCGTATAGATTTCGCCAGCGAGGCTCCATCAGAATGGGGATATCTTCCTGGTGATGCTGTGGAAGGACTTGACAATTATAAGATGACCAAACAGATGGTTCGTTCAACTATGCCTGTAACGGAATTCAGCGAATTCACCGGTCTTCCACAGGAGGGTTGGACAGACGAGGACGGTCCTGGAAAATACCGTGATGCTTATGCTAAATATAGAGGTGTAGGTCATTTCGCAGCATTCTGGTCTTGTATGCCTATCGAGAAAGATAACGAACCTGCAGCTTCTGAAGGCTTCGTAATGAAGACCCGCGGTGGCGGTACCAGAGTGAGCACTACAGAGCCAGAGTCATATTTCTATGCCAAGTTCGCCATATCAGCAGGACATAACCTCCTGAGTCTTAAGGCTCGTAACTTCAGCTCGGAGAATCCTACCTATTTCAAAGTTACCGCTATTACCGAAGATGGCGAGGTAGAACACCTTACACCTAATACCGAGGTGGGTGAGGCTGCCGAGAACGGATGCTGGAAATTCTGTCACGAATCAGGAAGTGCAGATGATCCTGACGCTTATGCTACGTTCGGTTATGATCTTTCCAAATACAACGGAAAGAACGTCGTGATAGCTCTCGCAGTATTCAAGGGCACCGATAATGGTGATGAGAATAAACTTAGTATTTACAGTATTTCTATTAAGTAGTTAATTTTATCCAAGACGGCCTGGGACTTTCCGGTCTCAGGCCTGTCTTTTAGTAAAACTGTCATGTTAAAGCATATTCTGTTTTCTTCATTCCTCTCCGTATTGATATGCGGCTGTGTTTCTTGCACAGGCTCCAAGCCTTCGGATACACCGGAGCCGGATAAAAAGGACGAAAAGGAAGAAAAAGTCGAATTGGCCCGTCAGAATCTTTTAAGGTCAATGGCTATCGTATCGTCCGCGAGAGAGAATTATTTTTCCGAATCCGGACAGGCGATGTCCCGCTATTATAATCCTTATTCGGATGTCAAATCGAATGAAAAAGGCAGCGTATGGATGTACACGAGCGCCATAGAGGCGGTAAATGCCATACTTCATGGCCTTACTGCTCTTAAGGACGCCGGTTATGACAGTTTCTACAATAATTATTTTTCGACATACAGCGCCGTGCTCTCGGAACTTTTCCGTAATCTCGAGTGGTACGAAGGAACCTATACGCTGGTATCTTATACTCAGACCAAGGAATGGACTGTTTATGGAGTAAACCGCGCTTCTTCTCCTGGGAAGGCAGCTGTCGAAGGCCGTGAGAACGTATATGACGATCAGCAGTGGCTTATTAGAGAACTGATTGAAGCATATAAACTTACAGGCGAAGAAAAATATCTTCAGAAGGCTGAGTATCTCGCTTCGTATGTGATAGACGGATGGGATACCACGCTTGATGCTGACGGGGTGGAATACGGCGGAATAGTCTGGGGACCGGGGTATTATACGAAGCATTCGTGCAGCAACGGACCTTTCATCAGCCCTCTTGTGTGGCTGTCTGAAATATATCAGAATTCTTCCGAAGAGATTACCTATAGATATATAGGTGCAGACAAGAAGCGTCTGACCCGTCAGATGAAAAAAAGCGAATATTATCTGATGTATGCTGAAAAAGTCTATGCTTTTCAGCGCAGTCATCTTTACAGACACGCCGACGGCGTTTATTGGGATATGCTTGGCGCCAAGGGCTATAATGGAGACAATATAGCTTATGAAACTGTGGACGGGGTGAAATACCGCGGCCACAACACTGAGGAATCAGCAAGAGGGGAGGCCTATTCTTACAATTCCGGGACTATGCTCTCCGGAGCGGCTGATCTCTATAGAGTTACTGCAGACAAGCAGTATCTGGATGATATGACATCCCTTGCATCTTCCGCATTCCTTTATTTTGCGCAGAAATCCACCTCCCGACAGGGGTACTATGAGTACGACGTGACCGGATTCAATAACTGGTTCAACGGTGTGCTGCTTCGCGGTTGGGTGGACGTATCTGCACATTATGATAATGTGGCTGTGAATATCGGCACATTTCAGAATAATCTGGACTATGCTTGGAAAAACTATCTTAAGGAAGATATGCTTCCCGCGAACCTGCTCTATGGCTGGAATTCGATTTATTCGAAAAACAACATAGAAGCTATGTTTACTTTTGCCTATGCCGCCGAGTATGCGGTTCTGGCAAAATGGCATCTGTCGCAGATCAACTGACTGCGGACTTGATTGACGTATGAATTTATCCGAACACAAAATATGAAAAGAACATTATTGCTGTTAACCTTTACGCTGCTTTCTGCACTGGGATTATATGCTCAGAACGTCAGAGTGAGCGGTGTGGTCATAGACAGTTCTTCTGAGCCTATCTATGGTGCAAGTGTGCTTGTCAAAGGTACAAAAACCGGAGTGCTTACTGACGCTGAAGGAAAATATGAGATAAGTGTTCCGTCAAACGCTTCTCTTGAATTCTCTATTCTGGGCATGGTCACGAAGGTGGAGGCTGTCCAGGGCAGAAGCATCATCAATGTCGTAATGACCGATGACAATACTTGGTTGGAGACGGTTGTGGTTGTAGGTTACGGTACGCAGAAGCGTGGTTCCGTCACCGGTGCCGTAGCGGGACTCGATGGAGATAATCTGGTCAAGACTAAAAATGAGAATCCTCAGAATATGCTTACCGGACGTATCCCTGGTGTGCGTGTATGGCAAAAATCCGCCGAGCCGGGAACTTATAACAATAGCCTCGATATCCGCGGACTTGGTGAACCTCTGGTCGTAATCGACGGTGTGCCACGCTCTACGGATGATTTTCAAAGGCTCAATGCCAATGACATAGAAAATATTTCTGTCCTTAAGGATGCGTCGGCTGCGATATATGGCGTGCGCGGCGGTAACGGTGTCATATTGGTTACCACCAAGAAAGGAAGTGAAGGCAAGGCGTCCGTTCAATATAACGGATCGTTCACATTCCAGATGCCTTCGACTATGCCTAAACTTGCGGATGCGATAGGCGCGATGACTCTTTACAATGAGATGGCGCTCAATAAGTCCGACGGAAGCGGTTCGGTGACCTTCACCGACGAATATATGGAGCAGTATCGTAATGGAACCAAAACTGCCGCTGATTGGAATTCGCTGGTCTTTGCAAACGTGGCGCCTCAGACTCAGCATGACGTAAGCATCTCCGGGGGTACGGAAAAATACCAATACTATGTAAGTATGGGATATATCTACCAGGAGGGCTTCTTCCGTTCCGGGGATCTGAACTACTCCAAATATAACCTCCGCTCGAATATAGACGCAGAGATAGCCCGCGGACTGAAATTCAATATGAACATAAGCGGAATACTTGATAACCGCAGCACTCCTGATTCGGATGCCGTTACCCTTATCCGTAATCTGTGGAAACAGGGCGTGCTTTTCCCTGCATACGCCGATGCCGATCAGACGATGCTTAATTATGAAGGACTTGACCTTATGCAGAATACCGTAGCCATGATGACACGCTCGGTATCCGGATATAAGGACTATCGCGAGAAGCAGTTCCAGTCGTCGGCTTCGCTCGAGTATGATTTCGGAACACTTACAGACGCTCTCAAGGGGTTGTCTCTCAAGGGAATGGCAAGTTACGACTTCCGCTATGACGATAACGAATTCTTCCGTAAATCATATAATCTGTATGCGAAGGATGAACTTACCGGTGAATATGTGGCGAAGGAATTTTCCGATCATTCCGACAGGCTCACACGTGAGAATTACACGAAAAGCCAGATGCTCGGTCAGGTGATACTCAACTATAACCGCACTTTCGCCGAGAAGCACGATGTGGGAGCCACCTTCGGCTATGAAGCTCAAAGACGTAAGGGTGACAACTATTATCTCATAGGGGATTTGGCATTCAGCTCCCCTTACCTCACCGCCCTCAAGGACAAGACTCAGTCTACATTCGTGGATCTCAACAGCAACATCGGTTCTTTCTACGATATCGCATATCAAGCCATAATCGGACGTGCCAATTATGCCTTCGACAACCGTTACCTGCTGGAGGCGCAGTTCCGCTATGACGGTTCGTCCAAATTCGCTCCCGGACACCAGTGGGGATTTTTCCCGTCTGCTTCCGTGGGTTGGAGAATCTCCGAAGAGCCTTTCTTCAAAAGCAGCAGTTTCCTTTCGTTCATAAACCAACTTAAGGTCCGTGCCAGCTATGGTTCTCTTGGCGATGATAATGACCTTAACTATGAATGGCTCTCCGGCTACATCTATCCTGCCACCGGCAATGATGGCGAGAAAGGATACTATTCGGGTTATGCTCCTGCATATCTTATTAACGGAGAGATGGTTTATGGCGTGAATACATCTACTCTCCCGAACACTAACATAACTTGGCTTACTTCCAAGACATTTAATATAGGCGTTGATTTTGAAGCTTGGAACGGTCTGCTGGGCATAACGTTCGACTATTTTGAGCGCAGCCGTGACGGCGTGTTCGGACAGAACTCCTCTTCTCTTCCTACAGTAGTCGGAGCTTCCGCTCCTGTGGAGAACCTCAACAGTGACCGTAACCTGGGATTGGAACTGCAGATATCGCACAGAAACAAAGTGGGTGATTTCAACTACGGCCTTACCGGAATAGTCACCATAACGCGTCGTCAGAACCTCAAGGCTTATGGTCAGGGCCCTTATGGGAACTCCTATGACCGTTGGCGCAACGACAATCTCACTAACCGTTATCAGGGTATCCAGTTCGGTTATGAATCAGCCGGGCGTTATGAGTCTTGGGAAGACATCTGGTCTTACGACATTTACAAAGAAGGAGATACTCTTCCTGGTGATTACAAGTACCTTGACTGGAACGGTGATGGAGAGATCAACTCTCTGGATGAGCATCCTTATGCCTTTGACCAGACTCCTTGGATGAACTACTCCCTTTCTTTTAACTGCGATTGGAAAGGCCTGGATTTCAGTATGTTGCTACAGGGTTCAGCGCTTGGCTCATATATGTATGACGAGCCTCTGTATTCAATCTGGGGCTCAAACGGCGGTGGCGCTCTCGAGCAGTTCCTCGACAGATGGCATCCGGTAGGGGATTATACCGATCCTTACGATCAGACTCTGCAGTGGACATCAGGGCACTATGCCTTCACCGGACACAGCCCGCTGAAAAATTCTTCATTCAACCGTGTCAGCACGACATATCTCCGTCTGAAGAGTATAGAGTTGGGTTACACTCTTCCTAAGAATCCTAAGTCGCAGTTCGGGCTCAGAGTGTTTGTGAACGCATATAACCTCCTGACTCTTACAGGAGTGAAATATGTAGACCCTGAACATCCGGACAGTGATTATGGACGTATGTATCCGCTTAACAAAACAGTGTCACTTGGTTTGAACTTGACATTCTAAAATGCTGATTATTATGAAAAAGATACTGACAGTAATCCTTACAGTTCTTACCCTGGGGGCTTGCAATATGGATCTGACCCCTAAGAACATCGTGACCGACGACGATCTTATGAGCTCGACGAAGGGTATGTCCATATATCTGGCACGTCTGTACAGCTATATGCCTTTCGAGGATTTCAAATATATGGCGGCCTGGGGCTTCACTTTCAACGGTTGGCTCGGCACTCTCGGAATAGACGGGTGCGGCGAGGCGATGAACCGCGACGACGTGTTCCGCACATTCAGAAGCGAAGAGACACCTTTCTGGGGTCAGGCGTTCACGCTTCTGCACGACGCCAATCATCTTATAGAGACGCTTCCTGCCTATAAGGCCAATTTTACTGAGGCCGAATATAATTATTTCCTTGGCCAGGGCTTTTTCGTCAGAGCTTATACTTTCTATCAGATGGCCAGACGTTTCGGAGGCATTCCGCTGGTGACATACACTATCGCATATCCTAACGAATCGGACAAATTGGAAGTTCCCCGTGCCTCAGAAGAGCAGACGTGGGACCAGATATGTGCAGATTTCGACACCGCGATTTCGCTGTTGCCTTCGACAACTCTTTTGTCAGGGCTTCCAGACAAATATGCGGCACTCGCATACAAGGCGGAGGCTATGCTTTACGCCGGGTCGGTAGCCAAATATAATGAAACGGTATCAGGAAGGCTTACCGGACTGGGCAGCAAGACGGGTGTGCGCGTGATCGGTTTCGACAGCGCTACGGCAGCAGAGGCCAGCGTCCGTTATTTTTCTGAATCATACAAGGCTGCCAGGGAGGTGATGAATTCCGGCAAATATTCTCTTTATAAGAAGAAATGGGTGGCAGGGGACAGTGATGCCATGTATCAGAATATGGTAGATATGTTCAGTGACCTGACAAGTCCAGAGAACATTTTCGTAAAGGAATATCTCTATCCTTCTCTTACTCACGGACTGGATGCCTATAGCTCTCCATTCATATTCAGAGACCCGCTTTGTTCGGGAAGCTGTCCTTCACTTGATTTCGTGGAGCTTTTTGACGGTTTCGACCGTTATGCCGACGGAACCATACGAGTAACGGACGGTGCGGACAATACTTCGGGGCATTATCTGATGTTTGATACTACCATGGACTTCTTCAAGAACGCGGAGCCGCGCTTGAGGGCTTATGTCATCCTGCCTGGAGACGTGTTCCGTAATCAGGAGATAGAAATTCGTGCCGGAGTATATACGGGCTCGACCCCTGTGTCTCCGCTTTGGAGCGACTATTCTTACAGCCGGGCCACACAGAATTTTTATCAGACTCTTCCGCAGTACACTTCTACGCCTAAGAGCCTGTATCTCAGCCCGCGTGCTCAGTCTGGACAGGAGATAGTAGATCTTGAAGACGGCACACAGATGACTGCCGCCGGTGCCAACGGACCATTCTATGACGTAAAGGATAATGAGGCCAATCTTTCAGGGTTCTACCTTCGCAAATACCTCAATCCGGATCCCAGCTATATCCGCGGCGAAGGCAAATCCGCACAGCCTTTCATCCTTATGCGTTATGCCGACGTGCTTCTCGCCGCAGCTGAGGCCGGAGTTGAACTCGCAATTGCCGGAGCACCTTCTCCTGTAGAAGGTGATGATATGCTCGCCGTAGCCACACAGGCCATCAACGACATTCGTGAACGTGCAGGTGCGGACCTTTTGTCGGGCACACTCGCTGCCGATGATGACAGCCGTGACCAGGTGCGCCGTGAACGTCGCAAGGAATTGGCATTCGAGCACAAGTCCAAGTGGGACATCCGTCGCTGGAGAGTGCAGCATGATGAAGGCCGTGACGGTTTCTGGGGCGAAAAGCGTGACGCGAGCCGCTTCGGAAACGGTGCCAGCTATCGCCTTCACGGACTCTATCCTTTCTACAGCACACGAGAAAAGAAGTATTTCTTCGATGCCAATTTCCAGATGGCCCGCGAGATGGAGCTCCAGTACACGGCCTTGGATTATTACTTCGAGATTCCGTCTTCTGAAGTCTCAAAGAGCGCATATATAGATCAGCAGCCAAACAGATAATCATTAAGGAATTATGAATACTAAGACGATATATGGAGTGTTGGCGGGAGTTCTGCTTGTCAATTCCTGCACGCTGTTCCAATTGGATAATTACGACGGACCTGCCGAGACTCTTTACGGCAGCGTGACTGACGTGAAGACCGGCGAACTTGTCCTTACCGATCAAGGCTCGGAGGGCATTCGCGTGAGACTTATCGAGACCAGTTGGGAGGGGAACGTCACTCCGCAGGATTTTTATTGCAGACCTGACGGCACATTTCAGAATACCAAACTTTTCGAGGCCGATTACAATATCCGTGTTGACGGACCTTTTGTTCCCATTGTCCTTGAAGACGAGAACGGGACCGTTATAAAAGACGGCAGTGTGAATACTCATATAAAGGGGAAGAAGGAAGTGAATTTCGAAGTTCAGCCTTTCTTGAAAGTTGAAATTGTGGGTTCTCCGACAGTAAGTGCCGGTAAGATAAGCGCAAATGTAAAAGTTACCAGAGCCACCACCCGCGAAGAACTTAAGACGGCCCTCGACAAGACCGGTACGTGGAAAGATGCCAATGCCAATATTACTGACATCCAGCTTTTTGTCAGCCGCTCATCTTCCGTAGGATATCGTGCCAGGGACACACGTTGGTCCAGCGAATTAAAATACAGCGGTGCGGCCTTCGAGTCATTGCTTGGAACAAACGTAAGCATCAAATCCAACGGAACCATTCCATCCGGACAAAAAGTATTTATCCGTGCGGCTGCCAGAATCAATTATGACACTCCGGCTGGAAGCGGTACAAAACGTTGGAATTATTCCGAATCAGTGGAAATAGACATTCCTTAAAAAACAGACAGATGAAATCTAAATTTGCAATTATAATTGCGTTACTGCTTTCTCCCACAGTGATAGATGCCAAGGTTGCCGGCAAGGAGTCTTGCTCGACCCCTGTCGAGTATGTAAGCACTATGGTGGGCACCATGTCCAAAAGGGAATTTTCTACGGGAAATACCTATCCGGCAGTCGCCATGCCTTGGGGAATGAACTTCTGGACCCCTATGACGGGAGTTATGGGAGACGGATGGACCTATTCCTACACGGCGGACAAGATTCGCGGATTCAAGCAGACCCATCAGCCCAGCCCTTGGATGAACGACTACGGCCAATTCGCCATAATGCCTGTCAACGCCAGTGGTGTTTTCGATCAGGACAGACGTGCAAGCTGGTTCTCACACAAAGCTGAGACGGCCACGCCATACTATTACAGCGTATATCTTGCAGATCACGACATAGTGACGGAGATGACCGTTACGCAGAGAGCTTCGGCCTTCCGCATAACTTTCCCCGAGAGCGAGCAGTCAAGTATCGTCGTGGATGCTTTTGACGATCATTCTTTCGTGAAGATTATAGAGAGTGAAAATAAGATCATAGGCTATACCACGAAAAATACCGGCGGCGTGCCGGACAATTTCCGCAACTGGTTCGTGATAGTCTCCGACACTCCTTTTGATTATGTCAGGACAGTCTCCAATGGTTCTTCTCTTTCAAAGGCCACCTCGTCGGAATCTTCACACTCAATGGCTCTTGTCGGTTTCAACACTGTCCGTGGCCAGAAGGTCAACCTTAAAGTGGCCTCGTCCTTTATCAGTCTTGAACAGGCCGAGCGTAACCTGGAGGAACTCGGCGACGGAGATTTCGACCGTATCGCAGCGGAAGGAAAGACCCGCTGGAACGAAGTCCTGGGCCGCATACAGGTGGAGGACGATGACATAGACCGTCTGCGCACATTCTATTCGTGCCTATACCGTTCGCTTCTTTTCCCTCGTGATTTCACGGAGATAGACGAGCGTGGCCGGAGGGTGCATTACAGCCCATATAACGGAAAGATTTGCCCTGGATATATGTTTACGGATACGGGGTTCTGGGATACGTTCCGCTGCCTTATGCCACTGCTTAATCTCATCTATCCCGACGAGAGTGTCAAGATGCAGGAAGGCCTTGTAAATGCTTGGCTTGAAAGCGGATTTCTGCCAGAATGGTCAAGCCCGGGTCATCGTCCCTGCATGGTCGGCAACAACTCCGCTTCGGTCGTAGCCGATGCCTGGATAAAGGGCCTAAGGGGTTATGACATAGAGCAGCTCTGGCAGGCGCTTTTACACGATGCCAATTCTGTGCATGAACCCACCCTCACTTCCGGGCGTCGCGGTTGGGAAGAATATAACCGCCTCGGTTATGTTCCTTGCGATACGGGAATCAATGAAAGTGCAGCAAGGACCCTGGAATATGCTTATGACGACTGGTGCATCTGGACACTCGGAAAGGCGCTTGGCAAGAGTGAAGAGGAGATTGGCATATATGGGCAGAGAGCTCTGAATTATCGAAATCTTTATCTCAAGGAGGCTTCCCTGATGTGCGGTCGTAAGGCGAACGGCGAGTTCAATCTGCCGCTCAACCCATATAAGTGGGGCGGTGATTTCACCGAAGGCAATTCGCTGCAGTACACATGGTCCGTTTTTCATGACCCGGCGGGACTTATGGCGCTTATGGGAGGAGAGCAGGCTTTCTGCGACAATATGGATGCCATATTCGAGATGCCGCCTATCTTCGATGACAGCTATTATGGCGGTACCATACACGAGATCCGCGAGATGCAGGTTATGAATATGGGTAACTACGCGCACGGGAACCAGCCTATTCAGCATATGCTTTATCTTTATGACTGGGCGGGCCAGCCTTGGAAAGCGCAGTGCCGCATACGCGAGGTGATGGACAAGTTCTACACTTCCGCTCCTGACGGGTATTGCGGTGACGAGGATAACGGACAGACTTCGGCCTGGTATGTATTCTCGGCTCTTGGGTTCTATCCTGTATGTCCGGGAACTGACCAGTACGCCATAGGAACGCCACTTTTCGACAAGGTGACCGTGTCGCTTCCTTCGGGAAAGAAGATAGTGATTGACGCGGAGGGTAACAGCCGTGCGAATTTCTATGTAAAGTCACTGAAAGTCAACAGGAAGAATTACACGAAGACTTACTTTACCCACGAAGACCTTACCGCAGGGGCGAAGATAGATTTTGTAATGTCCCCGGAGCCTGATACCACTCGCTCTACCGCCGTATCAGACAGACCGTATTCATTATCGGAACAAAAGTAATTGTATGAAAAGAACATTGATTATAACCATATTGGCATTAATGTCCGCAGCAGGGGCATGGGCCGGGACTGACAGCTTCTCCTCACAGAGGCCGAAGCTCAAGGACAGACTCTTCACGTCTCAGACTATAGAGAATGTCATAACGGACGTCACGTCGCAGCTTACCAATCCTAAGCTCGCGTGGATGTTCGGCAATTGTTTTCCTAACACGCTTGATACCACGGTGCATTTCCGTAAAGACAGCGACGGACAGCCTGATACGTTTGTCTATACGGGTGATATCCACGCCATGTGGATGCGCGATTCGGGGGCTCAGGTGTGGCCGTATGTGCCCTATGCCGCCAAAGACGAGCATCTTCGCGAGATGATAGCTGGCGTTATTAACCGCCAGTTCTACTCCATCGCCCTGGACCCTTATGCCAATGCCTTCAATGACGGGCCTACCGGAGGAGAGTGGATGTCTGATCGCACGGACATGAATCCTAATGACCACGAGCGCAAGTGGGAGATTGACTCACACTGTTATCCTATACGCCTGGCGTATGAATACTGGAAGGTGACAGGAGACACGTCGGTGTTCGCAGACAAGTGGATAGATGGGATGAAGGCCATTCTGAAGACTCTTCGCGAGCAGCAGCGTAAGGAAGGGCACGGCAGCTACTATTTCACGCGTGTCACGGACCGTCAGCTCGATACCAAGTGCTGTAACGGGATGGGTAATCCGGTGAAGCCTTGCGGGCTTATCGCATCCGCCTTCCGCCCGTCCGACGATGCCACTACTTTTGAGTTCCTGGTGCCGTCTAATTTTTTTGCTGTCAGTTCACTTCGCAAAGCCGCAGAGATTCTGCAGACCGTGAATAAAAACGCTGAATTGGCCTGTGAATGCTGTGAATTGGCCGATGAAGTGGAGCAGGCCATCAAGGAGTACGCTGTGGTTTATCACCCGCAGTTCGGAGATATCTATGCTTTTGAAGTGGACGGTTTTGGCAATTATTATCTTATGGACGATGCCAATGTTCCTAGTCTTCTTGCCCTCGCTTATCTGGGAGATGTGAGCGTAGATGACCCTATTTATCAGAATACCAGGCGTTTTGTGCTTAGTGAGTATAATCCGTTTTTCTTCAAAGGTTCGGCAGGGGAAGGCATAGGCGGACCGCACGTGGGCTATGATATGATATGGCCTATGAGCATAATGATGCGGGCATTCACCTCGCGCGATGACGCGGAATTGCAGAACTGTATCGTTACTCTTATGAATACCGATGCAGGGACTGGCTTTATGCACGAATCTTTCCATAAGGATGACCCTTCCAATTTTACCAGGGCTTGGTTCGCTTGGCAGAATACGCTTTTCGGAGAGCTTATTCTCAAGATTATTTCCGATGGCAAGATTGGCCTGTTGAATTCTATCGCGCTTGACGAGAATGGGAAGGCTGTTGTGGGGAATACATCCGCAGCGTCCGCTGATCCGAGGAAGGCGGCTCAGGAGCATTGCACTGAGATAATGCTTAAAGATCAGGGAATTGAGCGTACAGCCTGGCTTTATGTCCCGAAAGAGGCCAAGGGTAGTCTGCCGCTTGTGGTGGTTCTTCACGGATACGGCGGGGAGGCTCTCGGTGATGGGTTGAAATTCATGGAGATAGCTGAGCGTGAGGGCTTTGCAGTGTGCTGGCCGCAGGGTGCGAAAGATGGGACAGGGCATACCTGCTGGAATGTAGGTTATCCGTTTCAGTCTGACTATAAGATAGATGACACGGCTTTTCTTAGGCGCCTCGTAAAAAAACTGCAGAAGGAATATGGCATAAGCAGGGATAATGTATTTCTTACCGGAATGTCCAACGGGGGAGAGATGTGCTATAAGATGGCCTCCGAACAGAGCGAGACCTTCTCGGCCATCGCCTCCATCGCGGGCCTTACCCTCACTTCGATGAGCACTTCTTATCGTCGGCCAATTCCTTTTATGGAAGTGCACGGCACTTCGGACAGCATTTCGAACTGGGGTGGAGATCCTCGTAACGAAGGCGGATGGGGAGCATACTTGGCAGTTCCTGCTGCATTAAGCCATATAATCTCTGCCAACGGGTGTGTATCAGAGACCGTCTCGCAGATACCCGCCGAGCGCAAACAGGTCATCTTGCACCGTTATTCGGACGGCCGCCCTGCGTGGAAGTCCGGTCCATGCGCCGATGTCCTTCTTTATGAAGTGCGTGGAGGCGACCACAGTTGGTCCGAAGCCTATATCCCCACCTGCGAACTCGTCTGGAACTTCTTCGCGGGGTATCTGAGGTAAGACCAGAAGATTTGCTTGCGTTTTCTGACGTCCTGATTTATCACAGGATGCATCTCTATATATCTGATAGAACCACATGAAGGCTACACCGTATTAAGGAGAGATAATCTTTTAATACTGTCTTTTGTAAACAATGCTGAAAAATAGTAAATTTGCAGACGCTATCGGGGATGTTTTGGTTTTGACAGCATCGT
>CAVFNP010000014.1:0-44939 GCA_963624185.1 Firmicutes bacterium CAG:460
CTGTTGGTCCTGAAAGGTAAGCGGAGTTAATGTACCAGTTTAATAATAAAAAAGAGGATGACCTTTTTGGGGATCACCCTCTTTAATTAAGAAAGCTAACGATTAAAGGTTAGGATTCTCCTCTTTCCATTTCTCTACTGGCGGAACAATGTCGAGGCTTACGATACTACAATAGCGGAGTCATATACAGCGGGAGATATATGATTCCTCCTTCCTGCTTCAAGTCCTTTGAATGAAGTACGTATGGAGTAGACAGGTTTTCACCATATTTCTCAATGCACTTATTTAAGGAGCTGAGGGTATAGCGCTGTCCGCTTTTCACCTCGATCGGGGAGATGTTGTGACGGCTGGTGACAATCTCCTTCTGTATCAGAAAATCTATCTCCATCCGGTTGTTTGCGTCCTCGTCACTGCGGCTGAAGAAGTACAATTTATGTCCTTTGCTCTTCAACATTTGAGCAACGATGTTTTCAATCAGCATCCCCTCATTGATTTCCAACTTGTCAAATAACAGCTTCTGATATATTTCTCCGGACATCAGGCCTCTTGCATTGAACGTATGGCTGAGAAGAAGTCCCGTGTCTGCCATGTAGCATTTAAGAGTTTTCCGTTCCTCGTTCAGGCGCAAACCCATACTCGGCTCAGTCGTGTTATAACAGCAGTTGATGATTTTCGCGTCGTCAAGCCAGAAAAACGAGTCCTCATAATCGCGCATCTTCGCATCATCCTTGAGTGCAGACAGACGGAACTTTTTCTCGTGCTTGGACAACTGGGAGGGGGTCTCATCGAAAATGGCCGTCACTTTAGTCTCATAATTGTCAGCATACTTCTTGATATCGTTGCGATACAGTCTCAATATCTGCCTCTTGACAGAATCAACCTTATTGAAATCACGGGATTCTATATAGGCGTTCACCGCTTGGGGCATTCCGCCGACAATCAGATATTTTCGAAAATATTCCATCGCGCGGCGGTGGAAGTCGCCCATAGGTTTCAAAGACTTAAACTGTCTTTCGATGTAAGGCATCATCATCTCATCTCCCATGGCCCAGAGAAACTCCTCAAAATCAAGAGGGTACATATCTATCGAATCTTCCTCCGATGGGATGAGTATATCCTTGACATTTTTCTTGATGGAAATCAATGATCCAGTTTCGATATAGTCGAAACGCCCATCTGCGACCAGCGTTTTGATGGATTCCCTTGCTCGCGGGCAAGCCTGAACTTCATCGAATATGATAATCGACTTGCGCGGAGTGAGCCTTTTGCGGTAACGCAACTGAATGTTCTCAAGCAAAGTGTCAACATCCTCAAGATACTCGTTAAACCAGGATTTTACGATGGACGGAGCCTTCGAAAAATCAATAAGAATGTAGGATTCATACTCATTCTGCGCAAACAGCTCGGCGATAAAACTCTTGCCTATACGCCGCGCGCCTTCTATCATAAGAGCTGTGCTTCCATTCTTTTCCTGCTTCCAGTCCAGAAGCCGCCCGTATATTTTACGCTTTAGCATAATTCACCTTTTTGAGATTATTGGATACGCAAATTTACACCTTTTTGAGATTATTGCAAAGAAACTTCCAGGCAAAAGGTCTGGGCACAAAAAAAGGACCAGCCACGAGGCCAGTCCCTTCAGTATATGTGATCCTGACGATTAAAGGTTAGGATTCTCCTCTTTCCATTTCTCTACTGGCGGAACAATGCCGAGGCTTACGATCTCGTCTCTCATCTTGCAGAGGTGCTCGTATGAAGACTGAAGTGCTGCCATCTCCTCTTCAGTTCCCTTAGGAGCGGTGAAGTGGACACCTGTAGCGTCGATTGTGGTAGGCATAGCCATCATTACGTTCTTGAATCCGCACTTGTCGCAGTTTACATAGCAACCGGCAGGCAGAGTGAACGGATCACCGCCCATAGCGGCTTCGATCATCTTCACGGCGTTGTATGCTGGACTTTGGAATGAAGAACGTCCACGAAGCTTGATGATGGCGGAACCACCCTGGATAGTGTCGTGCTTGATTTCTTCCATTCTCTCGGCAGAAAGTCCACATTCGCTGAGCGGCTTTCCGTCAATTTTAACCTGAGAAGCGAAAACTGCCATCTGCTCACCGTGTCCTCCATAAGTGTGGGCACCTGTGACAGCGCTTTGAGGAACGCCGAATTCCTTAGCCAGGTTGCTCTGCAGACGTGTAGAGTCAAGAGCTGCGAGAGAAGTGAGCTGGTTAGGTTTGAGGCCTGAATGTATGAGAGCTGTAAGAGCGGTAACGTCAGCAGGATTGAAGATTACTACCACGTGCTTTACGTCAGGGCAGTACTGCTTGATATAATCGCCGAACTGAGCTGCGATCTGGCAGTTGCCCTTAAGAAGATCCTCACGGGTCATACCTTCCTTACGAGGTGCGCCGCCGGAAGAAATGATATATTTGGCGTCTGTGAAAGCCTCTTTAGGATCAACGGTCCAGGTGATGTTCGCACCTTCGAAACCGCAGTGGTACATTTCCTCAGCTACTCCGTGAACACCTGGCTCGAAGATATCATAAAGGCAGATGTTAGGTGTAAGCCCCAGCATAAGAGCTGTCTGAGCCATGTTTGAGCCGATCATTCCGCCGGCGCCTACGATGGTCAGTTTTTCGTTAGTAAGATATTTCATATTGTTACAATTAAATGAGTTTCAGTTGTCAAATTCACAATTTCGGCGCAAAGTTAGCAAAATTCAAATGAAATTGTACTATATTTGCAATCGTCGAAAAAATATATGGCACTATTTCTTACAAAAGATCTTGATGACCCCGCGCACTCGCGCGTAGGTGTCTGGAAAATTTCAGAGAGCGAGGCGGAGCTTCGCGCGATGACGTCCATTCCCTCAGACGAGCTTGAGGAGATTTCCTACATTAAAAGTGAATCAGTTCGCAAGCAAAGGCTTGCTGTGAGAGCACTTCTCGATGCTCTGTTCGAAGAGAAGGTGTATTTGTCACATCACGATAACGGAAAGCCATACATAGAAAACAACGCTATCAATATCAGTATAACCCACACGGAGAATTATGTCGCAGTCATGCTTAATGACGACGACGAGGTGGGTGTAGACTGTGAATCTTTGGATAGAGATTTTTCTGCAGTGGCTCAGCGGGTGTTCAGCCCGGAAGAAATCGAATCGCTGGATGATGACACACGTAATGAGCAGCTTGCGGTCATGTGGTGTGCGAAAGAAGCGATTTATAAACTCACATCCCAGTACGATGTGGATTTCGCCGAGCAGATAAAAATTGACTCGTTCCGTTTTCGTGATGAAGGGGAATTGAGCGCCACTTACATAGATAAAGATGACTATGAACAGGAGTTAGACCTGTTCTACTTTACATTCGACCGCCACGTGGTGGTGTGTGTCTCCGCATAGTAACATTTTTGTTAACACGTACGGGCGGCGTTGTCCTGAAGAGGTTTTGTATCCCTTTGCTAAATAGTAGGTTAGCGAAGGGATTTTTCTTTGTGGAAAACTTTATTTGCCCGGAAACGCACATTCTTATTTCTTATCTTCTATATTTGCAATAGTTACTTCTCGCCAAAATTGACGAGAGTTTTTTTACTCGCTAAATCGTACTGCTATGATCAAATATGTAATTAAAAGGGACGGCCGCAAGGTCGAGTTCAACAACCAGAAGATAGTATCCGCCATTCTCAAGGCTATGGATGTTACAGAGGACGGAGAAGACATTATTCTCGCAGCCAAGATTGCAGACACCATCTCTAAAAAGCATCACGAGGAGATGAGTGTTGAGGAGATTCAGGATTGTGTGGAGCTGGAACTGATGAAGAGTCCCCGCAAGGAAGTGGCCAAGCGCTATATCGCTTATCGTAATCAGAGGAATTTGGCCAGAAAAGCCAAGACAACTGAAATCTTCCAGGAGATCATAGATGCGCAGGCCAATGACATCACCCGTGAAAATGCCAACATGAATGCTGACACTCCTGCCGGGATGATGATGAAATTCGCCTCGGAAGCCACCAAGACCTATGTGGACGAGTGTCTGCTTGCGGATGACGTCAGGGAGGCTGTCATCAACGGATATATACATATCCACGATAAGGACTACTATCCTACGAAAAGTCTTACTTGTATTCAGCATCCGTTGGATCTGGTTCTGGAGCACGGACTTAAGGCAGGACATGGAGAAAGCCGTCCGGCCAAGAGGATAGAGACGGCCAGTGTGCTTGCTTGTATCTCCATGGAGACAGTCCAGAACGAGATGCATGGAGGCCAGGCCATCCCGGCGTTCGATTTCTACCTCGCGCCTTTCGTCAGAAAAACTTTTCAGGAGGAACTTAAGAAACTGGGAGAATATGACAACTGCGATTATTCACATCTTAACGACGTCAAGATAGATGATTATCTCAAGCGTGATCTTACAGGCCTGAAAGGCGATGAAAGAGCAGTGCAGCAGTGTATTAACCAGACTGTTGCGCGTACGCATCAGAGTATGGAGGCGTTCGTGCACAATATGAATACCATTCACTCGCGTGGAGGTAACCAGGTGGTATTCAGTTCTATCAACTATGGAACAGATACTTCGGCGGAAGGCCGTTGCATCATCCGCGAGATTCTTAATACTACCTATGAAGGTGTAGGGAACGGTTCTACGGCTATTTTCCCTATTCAGATATGGAAATTGAAAAAGGGAGTCAGCTATCTTCCGGGAGATCCTAACTATGATCTTTATAAATTTGCCTGCAAGGTCACTGCCCGCAGGTTTTTCCCTAATTTCCTGAATCTGGATGCCACATATAACCAGGATCCTGACTGGAAGGCGGATGATCCTAAGCGCTATATCCATGAAGTGGCTACCATGGGATGCCGTACGAGAGTGTTTGACAACAAGTTCGGCCCTCGTACTTCGATAGGTCGCGGCAATCTTTCGTTCACGACCGTCAATATCGTGCGTCTGGCCATAGAGTGTATGGAGATAGAAGATAAGGAGGAGAGGATAGCCGCCTTTATGGGCAAACTTGACCGTGCACTTGACATTTCAGCCAAGCAGCTCAATGACCGTTTCAATTTTCAGAAGACGGCTCTCAAGAAGCAGTTCCCTCTGTTGATGAACGGATTATGGCTCGGCTCCGAAAAGCTTGGCCCGTGCGATACGATAGAAAGTGTTTTGAATCAGGGAACTCTTGCCATAGGCTTCATAGGATTGGCAGAGACGCTTATCGCGCTTGTCGGACATCATCACGGTGAGAGTGAAGAAGCCCAGGAGCTTGGACTGAGGATAGTTAAGCATATGCGTGAGCGTATCAACGGGTACAGCGAAAGCTATCAGCATAACTACAGTCTTTTCGCTACTCCGGCAGAAGGTCTTTCAGGGCGTTTCACCCGTATGGACAAGAAGAAGTTCGGCGTTATAAAAGGCGTGACGGATAAGGATTATTATACCAATTCGAGCCATGTCCCTGTGTACTTCCATTGTACACCTGAGCATAAGGCTAAGATTGAGGGCCCGTATCACGCTTACGAAGGAGCCGGTCACATCTTCTATGTGGAGATAGACGGAGACGCCACACACAATCCTGAGGCCATAATGAGCATCGTTGACCTTATGGTCAAGTATAATATCGGCTACGGCTCTGTGAACCATAACAGGAACAGATGCCTTGATTGCGGCTATGAAGATGCAACGGAAGGACTTAAGGAGTGCCCTCATTGCCATTCGACAAACATCGATACTCTTCAGCGTATAACAGGTTATCTTGTAGGTACCACTAACCGTTGGAACAGCGGTAAACTTGCGGAGCTTAAAGACCGTGTCGTTCACAAATAAAATATCAGTTCTGGATATCGTACAGCAGACTATGGCTGATGGCCCTGGTCTGCGTACGTCCATTTATTGTGCAGGTTGTCTTCATCACTGCCCGGGGTGTCATAACCCGCAGTCGTGGGATATAAATAACGGCCGGTGGATGTCTGTTGACGACATATTTGACGTCATAGTCGGCGATGAGATGTCCAATGTGACCTTTACCGGAGGGGACCCGTTTTTTCAGGTGGAGGCCTTTACTGCTCTGGCGCGCAGAATCAAGACGGAAACGACGAAAAACATCTGGTGTTGGACGGGCTTTACGATAGAGAATATACGCCGCGATCCGCAAAAGGCGCAGTTGCTGGATTATATAGACACGCTGGTAGACGGTCCTTTCATCCTTGCCCAGCGGGATACAACATTGCTTTTTCGCGGTTCTCCCAACCAGAGAATCATTCATCTTACTCCTGTAGAGGAAGATATCTGTCCAGGTGCCGTGACTCTGATAAAGCCCCGTTAAAGAAGCCAAGGTTCGGGATCTATGGAAGACGTCCCTTTCCAAAGCTGGAAGTGAAGCTGAGTCTCTCCTGAGATGGTGTCCACAATTCCAAGGACATCTCCCGCGCTCACCTTGTCTCCGGCTTTCACACTCACCTGCTTAAGTTTGCAATAGAAAGTGTAGTACTCTCCGTGCTGGATGAGTACGCATTGGTTATATCCTGGCATCACCACGACCTGACACACTGTTCCATTGAATACGGCACGCACTTGTTCGTCGGCTCCGGTGGAGATATTGATGCCGTTATTGAAAGGAAGGTCTACATTTTTATAAACAGGATGCTTATGCTTTCCGTATCTGCCTGTTATGGTTCCGCTTACTGGCCAAGGCAGACGCCCTTTGTTCGAAGCGAATTCATTGGAAAGCTGTATGTCCACTTTTTTCTGCGGACTGCTTTTGGCTTTCTGTTTTTTATTCTGCTGAGCTATCATCTGCGCTATTTTCTTGTTCAGCGCATCGATTTGAGAGCGTTTCTTTTTGATTTCGGCCTGGTAGCGGGTCTTGTTCCTGTTTAAGTCCTGAACTATCTGCTGTTCCTTTTTCTCTGTCGTCTTAAGACGGCCAAGCTCCTGATTCCTTTCAGAGAGGAGAGTCACGTTTATTTTTCGAAGCGAGTCCAATTGGCTCTTTTCAAGTGAAAGCTGAGCCTTCCGCTTTTCTATTTTCCGAGCCTCATCGCGCAGTTCATCTGAAGCGGATCGCAGATAATTGAAGCGTCTGACCACCTGAGGGATACTCTCACCTGACAGTACGTAGAGAAAACGGAGCCGGGGGTCTCTGCTCAGATAAGCACTTCGTATAAGTGCTTCATAATAAGACAGGTTCTCGTCCAATTTGGCCTGTGTGCGGTCAATCTCAGCAGACTTGGCTTTAATCTGCTTGTTTATCGATGCCAATTCGCCCTCGGACTCGGCTACCAGTTTTCGGCTTGTCGCTACTTTTTTTCTGGTAAGGGCCAATTGTGCCGTGGCGTCCGCACTTTTGCCTTCATTGGCCTTCAACTGCTTGTCCAAAGTCGCTATCTCTTTTCTCAGCCGCTCGATCTCTTTTTTCTGCGCATCCTGGCCATAACTGCTCAGGCAGAAACTTAAAAGCAAGACGAATATTAATGGGAGTCGTTTCATTCTGTGCTATTTGGCCTGCGCGGCAAGGTTTTTATAGAAATTGGCCAAGTCCTTCTCTCCCAAGGCTTCAAGGGTCAGAGAGTAATGCTCGAGAGTGACTTTGCTGTTCTTCCCTCCGTGCACTATACATCTTTTGAAATATGTCCGTGAACCTTCGTAATCTTTCAGCAGGTAAAGGATATAGGCGTAAGTATCCAGGTACGAAGCGTTTTCCGGCTCCGCCTCCACTGCCTCCCGGGACATCTTTTCCGCCTTTTTCAGGCTCTTCCCCTCCAAACTGAGAAAATAGGCATAGTTGTTCAGAATCAGCGAGTAGTGCGGTTTTATTTTTTTTGCCTTCTCCAGATAGCTGAAGCATTTCTTTTTGTCCCCCGTTTCGTAATAAATGCTGGCGAGGTCCGTGTAGAAATACACTTTTTCGGAATTCTTTTTAATGTGCCTCAGCGCTTCTTCTCCAATCGAAATCTTTCTCTCGTCTTCGGATTCCATCGACATAAGGATTATCCAGCCTGAAGGATTGTCGGGATAAAGGCGGATAAAATCATTGAAGTGATTTCTGGCCAAAGAGTCTCTTCCTGTGGCCATATCCCAGCTTCCGGCCAATTTTATGGCAAGCGAGTCTGTCGGATGCGTGGCAAGAAGGGTGTCCACCATAGTATCCAGATTTTTGCTGTAGATCCGATAGTCACTTCCATCTATGTGATTAAGAATGTACTGCAGGTAAGATACTTTATCTCCGGCCTCCTCATCGGGAGAAGAGAGATATTGCGGAATGATGGAAAAATATGCAGGCATATTGCCGTGCACACGGTAAATCTCCGCCAATGGCAGTACGGCCGGAGTGTAGTCAGGGTCCAGCGTAAGCGCTTGCTGGAAATGCAGTGTGGCCAGGGAGTCCTGCCCGTTTTCTGATTCTTTGCTTCCTTTAAGACAAAGCGTGTATGGGGTGTTATATTGGTCCGGCCATTTTTCAGACATCACCAATGCCAATGAGTCGGCATAGTCTTGTAATTGAGGGAAATACGAATAGATGTTATATTGAGGGAGAATATAGTAGCTGTTTTCCGGGTCTAGAGAAGATGCTTTTTCCCAGCACTCCATGGCTTTTTCAATATCGTTTTCGTAGAAATAGCAGAATCCGAGGTAATACCACGCGGCATCATTCTCCGGTTCGTTTTTTAAAAGCTTAAGGGACAGCCGTTTGGCCTTCGTGTAAGAGGAGTCGCTCACATACTGGGCTATATCTACTATGTTTATGTCATCTTGAGCGTTGACATGGAAAACCTTACTTGAAGCAAGCAGCAGTATGAGCAGAAACAGAGTTTTAACCTTCATAATTTAATTTTTGCAAATCTGTGTTTTGCAAAAGACAAGCCTATAGGCAAAATTAACCAAAAAACATTGTAATAAGCAAAGTAAACCTTAAATTTGGACAAGTTTTTACGTCGAATGCAACTTTTCGATAAAAATAGGCATCTTAATAGGTGGATTGAAGAAGCGAAGGAAGGTAATCCCAGAGCGCAGAAGTCTATCTATGATGCCTTGTCGTCCAAAATGTACGCGGTGAGTCTGCGGTATATGGGGGACAAAGAATCGGCCTTGGATGTGTTGCAGGATGGTTTTGTGACCTTGTTCAGTAAATTGGACACTTATTCCGGGGATGGTTCTTTTGAAGGTTGGGCGAGAAGAATATTCGTGAATACTGCTCTTATGACTTTACGTAAGAAAGATGTTTTGTCGGGCAGTGAAGACATAGAAAAGGCGTTCGGCGTGTCTTACGAAGGGATGGATGCAGTGCAGTCCATAAGTTATAAAGAATTGCTTGATACTGTGGCATCTCTTCCGTCCGGGTTCAGGACCGTCTTCAATATGTATGTGGTGGAGGGGTTTTCCCATAAGGAGATAGCCCAGAAGCTGGGGATAGAGGAGGCTACATCCAGATCCCAGTTGCAGAGAGCCAGGATGCTCCTGCAGGAGAAAATCAAAGGAAGAAAGTAATGAGTGAGATATACGATAAACATATAAGAGAGACGCTTCTCTCGGCGAAGGTGAAAGCTCCTGCGGGTGCGTGGGAAGGCATCGCCGGCAGGATCGGTTCAGCTCCTTCAGGCCAATCTCGCCACGCCAACAGGTGGTGGTATCTTTCCGGTGCCGCCCTATGCGGAGCGGTTGCGGCCTTGACGGTTTTCGTTTTTCATCGTACAGAAGGTAATACACTTCAGCAGCCTGAGGCTATTTTCAATATAGTGGCGTCAGCGGAGAGCGGCATCGAATGTGAAGGTTTGGCTTTTGCGGGTGGCGTCAGGACGATTGACGAAAGTTTTGTACTACGTGAAATTATTCCTTCTGTTGCGGCAGAAATATCTGGAGGTGCACGGGAATCCGATGATACGGACCCCGTTTCCTCTATTTTTAACCAGGAAACTATTGATAGTGAAAGTGAATGGGAGGATCCGTTTGCTTCCATGATGGCGGAGGACAGAAAAGCAGCCCGTACCATCAAAGAAAAACCTTCATTTAAACTTAGAGGCTCAGTGGGGGCTAATGATGCCCATAGCAGCACTGCATTCAGTAGCGCCCAGTGGACAAGCGGGTATAGCCCCGAGGGTATGGAAGAGTTGTCCGTATCGACATTCAGCATCCCGGTTTCTGTGGGATTGTCATTCGCTTTTCCTATCAATTCTCATTTCTCTTACTCCGTAGGATTGGATTGGACTTTGATGACGCGTTATTTCCAAGGGGCGTATAATACTATGGAGGGAGAAGTGGCTCATTACGTGCACTATATAGGCGTTCCCGTAAATCTGTATTACACGTTTAATCCGTGGAATAATTTCAGGATTTATACGTTTGCGGGAGCAAGTCTCGAGAAATGCGTAAACAGCAAGTATTACATCTTCTCCGAGACGACTTCCCCGGTGTACAGCGACAAAGATGCGGCGTTCCAGTTGGGTTTGAAGGCCGGATTCGGCATTTCTTTCCAGATAAGCAATGTCGCCTCACTGTTCTTTGACCCTTATGTCGGCTATTATGTGTCTACTTCTCAGCCAAAGTCATTGCGTACGGAGCATCCTTTGATGATGAGTTTCGATTTCGGTCTGAGACTCAATCTATAGTCCTGTCCAGGAAACGATATCCTGCAGCTTCCATAATATGTTCATTCTTGATTGTTTCGCTGCCTTCGAGGTCGGCGATACTACGTGCCACTTTGATTATCCTGTAATAGGCCCGCATTGAAAAGTGCATGTTTTCCATCATTTCGGACAATAACCGTTCTGTCTGATCTTCCAGAGGACAGAACTGCCCTATCTGTTTTACGGTCATCTCGGCATTGGAAGATATGTCCGTTCCCTTGAAACGCTTCAACTGCATCTGTTTGCCTTGAAGTACACGCTTGGCTATCTGTGCAGAGGTTTCTCTTGGCGAGCCGCATTTAAGAGAAGCTACACTAAGGGGATGCACCCACACCTGGAGGTCCATCCTGTCCAATATGGGACCGCTCAACTTGGCGATGTATTGATTTCTCTGCCCCGGAGTGCAGGTGCATCTGTCTTGTTCCCCGTAGTATCCGCAGGGACAGGGATTTGCAGCGGCGATAAGGGTAAAGGATGCCGGATACTCCACTTTGCAGCGAAGTCGTGAGATTACGACTTTTCTGTCTTCGAGCGGCGCGCGCAGGGCTTCCATTACGTTGCGTGGCATAAGATTGAATTCGTCCAGAAAAAGAACGCCGAGGTGCGAAAGTGTCACTTCTCCAGGAATGATGTTGTCAGTCCCTCCGGCTCCTCCTATGATGGCGGCCAAAGATGCACTGTAGTGTGGGCTCCGAAACGCCCGGTTTCTGATGCCTTGGCATGAATCAGTATTTATTCCGGCTATTGAGTAAATTTTGTCGCATAACAGCCGTTCTTCTTCCGAGAGCGGGGGAAGAATTCCGGAAAGCGCTTTTGCCAATGAGCTTTTCCCGCTGCCCGGCGCCCCTATCATTATCATATTATGCGCTCCGCACGCGGCTATTTCCATAGCTCTTTTGGCTCCTTCCTGGCCAATTATGTCGGCAAAATCCACATTCTCCGTGCAAATCCTGTCGCTGTCAGACGAAATGCCTCTTTTTATGGTTTCATGTTCTCCGCCGCACAGAATGTCCACGGCTTCATTCAGGGAACGGATTCCGTAGATGTCTATATCCTGAATCTGTGCCGCCTCAAGGGCTGAATCGTAGGGCAGAATACATCTTTTGAATCCGTTCTGCCTGGCAAAATCAACCATTGGCAGGCATCCTTTTATCGGTCTTACAGAGCCATCCAGACCCAATTCTCCCATCAGAAGGGTATCCCTTATTAGGGGCAGGTCTTTTTGCATGGAGGCTGCAATTATCCCTATGGCTATTGGAAGATCGTATCCGCTGCCGCTCTTATGCAGATCCGCCGGAGCAAGGTTAATCACGATTTTGCGCCCCGGAATATGGTAACCGAGAGATTGAAGAGCCGTAACGGTTCTTAGAAGGCTTTCTTTGACGGCCGCATCTCCCAGTCCGCACAGATGGATGCCTATACCGTTTGAGATATCCACTTCCACTGTTACTTTCACGGCGTCTATTCCTATGCATTTGGCGCCAAAAATATGAACAAGCATAATCGAAACTTAAGTAAATCTTAGTATTTTTGTGAATCCGTTGAGTGTTTGTATGAAAAGAAGTATCGAGATAAAGAATCTGGAAGATATACAGAAGGCGGCCGGAGAATTTCTGCGTCAGGTGAAAGGTCATAATCTTATCGCTTTTTATGCGCCTATGGGTGCAGGAAAGACGACGTTTACTACAGCTCTCTGTGCTCATCTCGGGGTAAAGGAAGATGCCGTTTCCTCGCCCACGTTTTCCATAATCAATGAATATAGATCTTCTACCGGGCAGTCAATTTATCATTTTGATTTTTACCGTATTGAACGTCTTGAAGAGGCCCTTGACATAGGCCTTTATGATTATCTGGACAGCGGTAGCTTATGTCTGATGGAATGGCCGGAGAATATAGAGCCGCTGCTTCCGGAAGAAACGCTGAAGGTGTATATCACGGTTAATTCCGATCTGTCGCGTACCATTACTTGGGAGGACTGACACATATTCCGGTCAGAATTCCGGTGATTCTGTAAGTCATAGTTTTTCCGTTTGCCCATACGAAAGGCTGTATCGTGGAGTCTTTATTTGAAATTGCCACATACAGGGTCCCTTCGTCTATGCAGGCGCATCTTTGCGAAGGGATATATCCGTTTTTGAATACGGTTTCATCATTGGTGGAGGCGTTGAAAATGTACCATTTGTCCGCATCTTTACTCAGGCACATTCTCCACCAGGACAGGTCGTCAAAGTAATAATGACAGGCAGTGCCTGCACCGGAGAGTATGGTGGTGTCCCTGTTATGGATTAAATCTGCAGGCATGGGAGAGAAGTTGGATTGCATATGCAGAATCAAGGTGAAATCTTCTTCTCCGTAGGGGATAGCGTCCGCATCTGTTAATTCAAACCCGGCCTGGCAGAGGATACGGAATTCTTTATCATCATAGCTCATAATGACTTCCCTGCCGTTTCTTTCTATGTAACAGGCTTTCCCGTTGTGGATGCGTGTATTTTCCACATCCATGGAATGCGGCCCTTTCACTTGCACGGAATAGTCGTTTTTCATAAGATAAGTCAGTCGTGCCCCTGCGAGCAAAGTATAATACGAAAGATATACATCCCCCTGGTCAAGATAGAAGGAAAGAGGCGTTCCGTCTTCTTTCGAGAAAAAGAGAGCGCCGTTTTTTCTGACTCGAAATCCGGTAGATTCCAGAGGAAGGCTGAGGCTCCATAAATCCCGGCCGTCCCAAAGAAGCGACTTGAAATATTCCTTGCCGTTTATTTTGTGTAATTCTTCTCCGTTTCGAAGAATATAGGTCGCGGTTTTATCTATATATGTGGTGAAAAGCGTACCTTCCAATAGAAAATGCGTGTCTGGTTCTTCACTGACGTGGGTTTCTTCGCCGCAGAGGATGTCGAACACTTTTGCCCCGTCTTTATATAGGGCCAATTTTCTGCTTTCGTCATCTTTTGATAGGACGGCGCAGACATAGATGCTCTTTTCTCCGGAGATTTCCGGTCGGCCTTCGTCCCCTGGAGTTGTAATGTCACTTCTGGGCTCGTCGCCTATGGTTTCATTGTCGCGGTTCGTGTGAATCGGCGATGGTGACATCTCTGTGCAGGAGATAGTAGAAAAGACCGCCATCAGCGGGGTCAACAGTTTTATAAAGCAATTCATAGTCTGTAGTTTTACTGCAAAACTGTGAAATATTTGCCTTATACGAAAACTATTTCGTCCCTGATGGCGGTTTTTTAAAGAAAGAAATATTTTTCGATTACTTTCCTTGTGCTTTTTCCTTAGCGCGTGTGAGTTTTTCTTTCATGGCGTCAACGCATGCCGTGATGGCATTTTCAAAGGTATCGCTGACACATTCGATTATAAGGTCGTCGCCAGGAATGTGAACTTTCAGTTTAGCTTTTTTCCCCTCTTTGGCATTTTCAAGTGAAACTTCGGCTACTTGTGTGGCGTCGTCGAAGAATTTTTCGATTCGTTGCACTTTCTTTTCAACAAATGCGAGCAGTTTCTCACTTGCATCGAACTTTAAAGACTTGATTCTAATCTCCATAGTTACCGTGTTTTAAAAGTTAAACTTAGTAATCCTACGATTACCTCTTATAAAGGTAGTGATTATTTCCGATTATTTGAAAAGAATTCTAATAAGAGATGGTACGTCTTCGGCTTTGACGATTTGGATATCTCCTGATGATTTGGCAAGTGAAGAGTATGCGCTTATATATATTTTCTTGAATCCCAGTCTTGCGGCCTCTGTGATGAGCCGTTCTGTCTGGGCTACGGGGCGGATTTCTCCGCTTAGACCCACTTCGGCGGCAAAACAGACATCAGAAGGCAGAGGAAAATCGAAATTGGATGACAAGATGGCGCAGATTACCGCCAGATCGCAGGCCGGATCGGTGATTTTAAGCCCTCCTGCCATATTGAGAAAGACGTCTTTTGCTCCGAGTTTGAATCCTGCCCGCCGTTCCAGAACAGCCAGAAGCATATTAAGCCGTCTGACATCGAACCCCGTGGCGGAACGCTGTGCCGTACCGTAAGCCGCGCTTGCTACCAAGGCTTGCACTTCGAAAAGCAGAGGCCGGTTGCCTTCCAGCATTGCGCATATCGCTGTGCCGCTAAGCCCTTGCTGGTGAACGGGGATAAGGAGTTCGGAAGGATTGGCCACTTCTGTAAGCCCGCAACCCGTCATCTCGAATACCGCTAATTCTGACGTGGACCCGAACCTGTTTTTTATGGAACGCATGATTCTGTAGGCGCCACGTCCGTCTCCTTCAAACTGGAGTACTACGTCTACTATATGTTCCAGAATCTTAGGCCCGGCTATATATCCGTCTTTGGTGATATGACCTATGAGTATGACAGGGATTCCGCTTTCTTTGGCGAAGCGAAGCAGGCGTGAAGCCACTTCCTTTATCTGCGACACGGAGCCGGCAGTGGACTCGACATTGTCGCAATACATCGTTTGTACGGAATCAACAACCATCAGATCAGGCATTATGGAAAGGGCTTCAGAAAGGATGTCGTCTATTCTGGTCTGTGCATAGATGATGCAGTTCTCCTGATTTCCTCCCAGTCTGTCTGCTCGCATCTTGACTTGTCTTTCGCTTTCCTCTCCGGAGACATAAAGAGTCCTCAACCCTTTGCTGTGCAGCGGAATTTGCAGTGACAGGGTGGATTTGCCAATTCCCGGTTCCCCTCCTATCAAAACAAGTGATCCGGGGACTATCCCGCCTCCCAAAAGTCTGTCAAGTTCAGAATTGCCAAGGCTTTTCCTCTTTTCCGAATCAGAAGATATCGAATTGAGCGCTACGGCTTTGGCCGTTTCGCGACCGGGAATCATCACGCTTTTGGCCGAAGTGCTTTTTACCGGGGCTTCCACCATCGTGTTCCACTCCTTGCATGCGGGACATTGCCCCATCCATTTGGGACTCTCGTTGCCGCAGTTTGTACAATACCAAAGTGTTTTTGTTTTAGGCATAAGACGCTTATCGTTTTAATTCAAAGACTTCCATAGAAGAGAGAGTCCCGTTTTCTATCTTGAACCTGAGTGCTGTCCGTACTGTCTGCCACCCTTGCAGTCCGCAAGCTCCGGGGTTGATGGTCATCATCTGATACTTCTCGTCCCATTGGACTTTGAGAATATGAGAATGTCCGCACACGAATATTTGAGGCCTGAAGTTTTCTATGAGAGCCTTGGCCCGACTGTCATATCTGAGCGGGTATCCTCCTATGTGAGTAAGCAGCACGCTCATCCCTTCGCATTCGAAAAACTGATATGCCGGATAGTCGAACCGTATGTCTTGTCCATCGCAGTTGCCATATACGCCTATGACTTTTTTCCACGAAGATATCTTTCTGGTGAAGTCGATGTCTCCTCCCCAGTCTCCTGCGTGCCAGATTACATCAACATCACTGAGAAAATTCTGAAATTCGGGACTCCATACTCCGTGAGTATCGCTGATAAGACCAATGTACATAATGCTCTTATAGATATTTATCGTATACGCAAGCTACACTGAACAGCGCTGCTGTCTCTGTTCTGAGACGGGAACTTCCCAAATGTACCGGTTTGAATCCGGCCTTGATGGCTTCAGACACTTCTTTTGGGGAGAAATCTCCTTCCGGGCCAATCAGAATGCAGACTCTGTTTCCTGTAAACTTCTGCAGGGCGTCTTTTATGGACAATTTTTCACCCTCAAAGCAGTAGGCTATCATCTTGAGACTGTCTTTTGGTGCTCCCGCGATGAAATCAAGTACGCTTATACACTCACGAACCTGAGGAACAGCGGTTTTAAGGGATTGCTTGGCTGCGCTTAGAACTATCCTGCGCATACGTTCCGTTTTATATATCTTTCTTTCGGAGCGTTCTCCTATTACGGGGACCAAGGCGTCAATTCCTAATTCCGTGGCTTTTTCTCCCAGCCATTCGAATCTTTCGTTGTTCTTTGTCGGGCAACACGCGAGCGTAAGGTGGTAAGCGGGTACACCCCATCTTTCTTGTCTGGAATCGATACGTGCATAACTTCCTTTTACGGAGGCGTCTAAAAGGGTGCAGCGAAAAAGTGTTCCGCTGCCGTCCATTGCGAAAATCTCGTCTCCTTCACGGTGGCGCAGGACTTTCACCATATGTGCGCTTTCTTCGCCGTCAAATGTGATAAGATTATCGTCAGAGAGTTGTCCGTAGAAGAGTTCCATCAGTTCATATAATCTTCAAAAAGCACTCTTTTTTTACGCCAATATGATATCAGCATCCATCCGAAAAGCATACCTCCGAGGTGGGCGAAGTGAGCCACGCCGTCTGAAAAGCCGCGAATACCGGTAAAAAGTTCGATGACCGCAAATATTATCACCCAGGTTTTGGCATTCATTGTTATAGGAGGGAAAATGAGCGTAAGTCTGTTCTGCGGATAGATGAGAGCATAGGAGATAAGCAGCCCGTAAATTGCACCAGATGCTCCTACGGTAGGGATTCTTTTTAGATTGGCATAAGTGGAAAGTGCTGAAGTGCTTCCGTCTGCAATCTGCGCTTCAAGGGTGGCGAGCTGTATGTTCATAACGCCGAAATGCAGAGCTACCGCACCGAGTCCTGCCACGAAATACAAAATGAGGAATTTTTTCGTGCCTATGGTCCGTTCAATTACGCACCCGAAGGTATAGAGGGCGAACATATTGAAAAACAGGTGCCATATTCCTCCGTGCATGAACATATGGGTGAAAAGTTGCCACCAGTGGAAATAGTGTGAACTCGGATAGAACAGGGCGAATGCACTGTACATGAACTCCTGATTGATCAGTGTCGCCACAAAGACTAATGTGTTGATTATGATAAGGTTTTTTGTGGCTGGCGGGACATTGCTCATAAATCCCGAAGGTCTGTTGTAAAAATTGTATTGCATTAAAATTGTTTTTCTAATTCTTCTATGGTGATAAGCTTTGAAATCCTTTTTCCTGATGGAGTAAGTTCGGAATTTTTGCAGGCAAAAAGTCTGTCGAGAAGGCTTTGTGCCGCCACAACGGAATTGATGCCTGTGTTTTTCGAACATCCCGACTCTGAAAGTTTTTTTGCGATATTGGCCTGCATGATTTCAGGCAGGGAGTGTTTTTCCTCCACTAAAATCTGCAATAAACTTGCCACGGTGTCCTGTACTGATTTTTCGTCGAAATCATATCCTTGAGGCACTCCGGCCACGACTATGGTGTCATTTCCGAAGACGGTGATGTCAAAGCCCAATTTTGAAAGCAGATCGGAATTTTCCTCGATAATGTTTGTATAGGCCGCTCCTATCTGGACTTGAATGGGGAACAGTGCAGTTTGACAGACGTTCTTATTCCCTTTAAGCGCCTCCAGCATATCCTCGTAAAGGACTCGAACTTGTGCCCTGCTGATATTGGTCACCATTATTCCTGTTGGAAGTGGAGTGCATATATACTTTTTACCCAGAAGAAAATGTCCGTCCGGATTGGGCGTCTGCACATCCTCTTTTTCGAAAAGGGCTCCATAGTTTTGTTTTTTATCTATCCACTCAGAAGTCTTATTGGGCGTGTCGAAAGGGTTGTAATTGCTGTTGAAGTCAATTCCTGCCGAAATTTCGGAAGGCCTGAAAACGGGGGCGTAGTCGTTTATCTGCGGCAGGTCAAGTGCACCTGCGGCATCGAAGTCTATCATTTCTCCGAACCCGTTTTTGCCTAAAGTCTCTCTTACACAGGCATATAGAGTCTGAAATATCAGAGAGTCGTTTTCGAATTTGACTTCTGTTTTGGTCGGGCTTATGTTGACGTCGAGACTCTGCGGGTCCACGGTCAGGAAAATGAAATAGGAAGGGGTAAGCCCGTCTGGCGTCATCTCCGCATAGGCGTTCATTATCGCCTTGTGCAGATATGCGCTTTTGAAAAACCTTCCATTTACGAAAAGATATTGATTGCCAAGTGTTTTTTTTGCGCTTTGAGGACGACCTATGTAGCCGGAGATATCGACTTGTCTGGTTTTGGCCGAGATGTCCACAATTTCCCCCACTACTCCGTTTCCCAAAAGATCAAGTATCCTGAATTTTTGTCCTTTGGATTTTTTCAGTATCAGGACGTCTTTTCCGTTGTGATTGAGAGTGAATTCAATATCGGTTCTTGTGAGGCTGACTCTTGTGAATTCTTCCACGATGTGTTTGAATTCTATGGAGTCCGACTTCAGGAATTTTCTTCTGGCTGGGGTGTTGTAAAAGATGTTTCTGACTTCTATGGAAGTGCCTTTGGGGCAATTCTCCGCTCTTCTGCCCTTAAGCTCGCCTCCCTCGATGGTAATATGCATCCCCACTTCATCTTCGTCTCTTCTGGTCTTGAGATCCACTTGCGCTATGGCGGCGATGGAAGCGAGTGCTTCTCCTCTGAATCCGAAAGTGTGGATTTTTTCAAGATCTTCAGGGTCCGCTATTTTGGAAGTGGCGTGTCTTTCGAAACACAACAGGGCATCTTCTTCGTTCATTCCGCAGCCGTTGTCTATCACTTGAATCAAAGTGCGTCCGGAATCTTTCACGAAAAGCTGAATTCTCCCGGCGCCTGCATCAACCGCGTTTTCAAGCAGTTCCTTAACCACAGAAGATGGCCTTCCGACCACTTCTCCGGCGGCTATCATATTTGAAAGTTGCGAAGAAAGTCTCTGAATGTTGCCCATTATGCTCTGATTATTTTCACTTCTCCGTCAAGCCCCACTTTGATTATCTGGCTCGCCTTCCCTGTAGGAACATTGTCCAGAGCGGGATCCACTATATAATCAACTCCGTCTTTTATTTCTTGGCTGATCTCTTCGAAACATTTTGGGGAAGGCTCCCCTGAGATATTGGCAGATGTGGAGACCAGCGGTCTGCCAAGTCTGCGGACCAGCTCTATGCACGCGCCCTGCAGCGGAATTCGCATCCCCACTGTGCCGTCTTCCGCTATAGCATTATGTGCCAATCCCATAGCACCAGGATAGATGACTGTCATAGGGGCGTCATTGACTTCTACCAATTGTATGGCCATCTGCGGAATCTCTTTAATGTAGCGTGCTACCATATCCAGGTCACTTGCCAATAAGACCAGAGCCTTGGAATCCGCTCTCCTTTTAAGGGCGTAGACCTTTTCTACTGCCTTCTCATTCGTGGCGTCGCACCCTATGCCCCAAATCGTATCCGTCGGATAAAGGATGAGACCTCCTTTTTTTAAAGTTTCGACCGCCTTCAGTATGCTTTCCATGTTACAGTAATGCGTAAAATTTAGCTATGTATATGAGTACTACTGCGATAAGTAAGAGCCCTATTATGCCTATGATATTTCCGACTTTAGTGGCGTGGCTTCTTTCCTTGCTGTAATGCCCGTCCCTGAACGCCCCTCTGACATAAGAGCCCGGAGCATAATTTTCTTTCTCCGCGGAACCGTCCACTTTTCCGAATTTTTTCTTGCGCTCTTCTTTTTCGGGGTCGTAATATCGTGGTTTATAATTGAAAACTCTGTGTTCGGTCTCTCCGAACCAATTAAAAATAGCCATAATACATCCGGTATTAAATCCGCACAAATTTAATAAATAAAAATTACCTTTGCAGGGTTAAAAACTCCTTTCTATATGACAGAATTCAGAATTGGCCAGGGATATGACGTGCATCAGCTGCGGGAAGGCCTGCCGATGTGGCTTTGTGGCGTGAAGATTCCTTCAGAGACAGGCTTTGTGGCTCATTCGGACGGCGATGTCGCGCTTCACGCGCTTTGCGATGCTTTGCTTGGTTCCCTTGCCTTGGGCGATATAGGACATCTGTTCCCCGATACCGATCCTGCCTATAAGGGGATTTCGAGCATTCTGCTTCTTAAGGAAGTCGCCCTTCGGGTTCGTGATATGGGTTATGTCCCTGCCAATATCGACATTACAATTGCACTTCAGGCTCCGAAACTTGCGCCTTATATAACTCAGATGCGCGAAGAGATTGCACGTGCACTGGACATTGAAGTGTCCAGGGTGAGTGTAAAAGCCACTACGACAGAGCGGCTGGGCTTTGTCGGAAGGGAGGAGGGCTGTGAAGTTTGGGCTGTTGTGTTGATAGAGAAGATTTTTTTGTCAAATTAAAAATTTATACTTACCTTTGCGTTCCCTTTGTGGGAAATTGAAATAACCATTGAGATATGGTGTAATGGTAGCACTACAGATTCTGGCTCTGTCAGTGAGGGTTCGAATCCTTCTATCTCAACTTCTTTTTTAACGATGGCGGGGTAGCTCAGCTGGTTAGAGCGTCGGATTCATAATCCGGAGGTCGCGGGATCGTGCCCCGCCCCCGCTACTTTTTACTCTAATTAACACAGATATGAATCTCAGAGACATAAAAAAAGACATTGAATATGTTCTTGGTGCTTTTATCGAGGATTGTTCAGTAGTGGCTGCAGTTCGTCCTCAGACAGATGAGAAGGTGGCTGAATTGATGGAAGAAGCCGTAAATCTCTATAACGAACTTAAAGATAAAGTTTATGTAGAGGCGGAAGGAAGTAGGAAAGCGCACTTCACGGCACTTCGTAAAGAGATTCTCGAAAAGACAGATGCTCTTTACACTAAACTTAGCGATACTGTGAAAGATACGGTTAAGGAATAACCTTAATACCATATAGTTGAAGGAGACGACCTCAAAAGGGGCCGTCTCTTTTTTTGCGGTGGTTTAATGGATCTCAGCCGTATTCTTAAGAATGGAAAAAACGACAGAAAGTGTTATATTTGTAGGCTATGAGTAAAAAATGGGCTTTATTGCTTTCTTTGTCCATTCTTGCATTGTCCTCGTGTAATGCGGTCCAAGGACTGATTCACGATGATGTGGTGGTCGCGAAAGTTGGAAAACATAAACTGTACAGATCAGAGTTAAGAAAATATATACCTTCAGGAGTGTCGCCTTCGGACAGTACCAATCTTGCCCTGCAGTATATCAACTCATGGGCATCCGGGCAGATATATAGCGATATGGCAGTCAGCCAATTATCCAAGGCGGATCAGGATGTGAGCGCTGAGTTGGAATCGTATAAACGTTCACTTCTGCGTTTCCGTTACGAGCAGCAGTTCGTCAATGAAAGACTTGACACGCTTATCACGGAGGACCAGATGCTTGATTTTTATAAATCACATCAGAATCTCTTTAATCTTGAGAGACCCATCTTGAAGGTCCGTTTCATGGACATAGTGAAAACTTCGGAGCATAAGGACGCGCTGATTAAGAAAATGTCGTCCAACAGGCCATCCGATGTAGTGGCTTTGGACAGTCTGGCCCGCGTTTATGCCATAAGATATTTCGACAATTCCCAGACTTGGATGGACGCTTCGACTCTTGCAAAAGAGTTTGGCACAGATTACCTGACTATGATGTCTCTGTTGAAAAACAATTATATAACGATAGAGTCTTCCGATATGGCGGACGTGAAGGTCGCATATGTCAGAGAATATAAGAAGTCAGGAATCGCGCCGTTTGAATTCTGCGAAGAGCGCATCAAGGAATATATCTTAAGTGAAAGGAAGCGTGAACTCCTGATTGCTTTGGAACAGAGATTGCTGGATGAGGCCTCCGATAAAGGTCAATTCGTTATTTATTAGAATTATGAAGAAAGTTTTAGTGATTGTTTGCCTGCTAAGTGCCATCTGTGCTCAGGCCCAAAAATACAATGGTCTGGCAGATAAGACCGTAGCCGTAATCGGAGGGGAATTTGTAATGCTCTCCGATATAGAGCAGGAGGTGAGGATGATGCGTACGAGAGGTTATTCGTCGGATAAGGCTCTCCGGTGCGATATCCTTGAGCAGATATTGGCAAGTAAACTCATTCTTTCTCAGGCGAGAGTCGATTCTCTTACTGTGAATCAGGAGATGGTGTCTGCCAATCTTAACGACCGTATCAGCAGTCTTCTCACAGATCTTGGCGGAGAAGAGGCGGTTGAATCTTATTTCGGCAAATCCGTGGGCAAATTGCGCGAAGAATGGCGTAAACAGCTTGAAGAGATGTCCCTCACACAACAGGAACAGCAGGAGATTGCTAAGAAAATACCAGAGATAACTCCCTATGATGTAAAGCAATATATGGATACTACCAATGTGCGCAATCTTCCTGAGATTCCTGCACAGTACCAGATGAGTCAGATCTGTGTGTATCCGGACAGGGAGGCCGCTAAATTGGCAGCAAAGGAGAAACTCCTCACCATACGTGAGAGGGTGATTGCAGGGGAGAGGTTTTCTACTTTGGCCCGACTTTATTCGCAGGACCCAAGCAATGCCCGCAGCGGAGGTGATTTGGGAATGGCCAATAAGTCAGTGTTCTGGACATCCTTCTCTGACGCCGCCATGGCTCTTAAGCCGGGTATGGTTTCCAATATAGTGGAAACTCCGGACGGGTACCATATAATAGAGATGATAAGCAAGAAGGGTGATATGTTCCACGCAAGACATATTCTCATCAAACCCGAGTATACGACGGAGGATATGGAGAAGGGTTTTGCCAAATTGGACAGCATACGAACAGAGATAAATAACGGCACTTTGACTTTCGAGAAAGCGGTAAGAATGTACAGCGAGGACCTTGCTACCAGAACCAATGGCGGACAGATGGCCGATCCTTCTACAGGTTCGTCCTATTTTGCTGTTGATCAGATGAAACCTGCCGATTATAAGGCCGTTTCGGTTCTGAAGGAAGGTGAGATATCTTCTCCGTTCTCTTCTACAGATAACGAGGGGCGCGGTGCTTATACGATAGATGGCGGGAATCTTGTCTATAAGATAGTACGTTTGGATAAGGTGTTGCCGGCCCATACGGCTTCGTTTGAAAAAGATTATGATGTCCTGTATAACAAAGTGCAGAATATCAAACAGAACGAAGCCATTAATGATTTCATATCCCAAAAAATCAAGGAGACATATATAGTAATTGATCCGATGTTTGCCGATTGCGAGTTCTCCAGAAGCGGATGGTCAGAGAAGGTAAGAAAATAGCTTTGGCGCTTGCTTTTCTTGCAGGCTTGTCGGTTTTCGTTTTTGCCCGCGCGGATGAGGGTGATTCCGAAGACCGTTTTGTCCGTCTGGTCAAGGCGAAATCCGTGAAAATCATCAGTGATGATTCGGGAAAGACTTTCAGAGAGGCTGTTGAGGCCACTTTCCTACATAATAACACCTATCTGGTGTGCGATACCGCGTATTGGAGAGTGGACGACAATATCATTAATGCCATAGGGAATGTGCGTCTCTCTCAGGAAGGGACAGAACTCACGAGTCAGAAACTTGATTATTACGTAGATGACAACCTGGCTCAATTCCGTGGAGGCGTAGTCCAGCTTCGTGATAAGGAAAACAATGTTCTGCGCACGCATTATCTTGATTATAATACGGCTGACAGTGTGGCCGTGTTTTCTCAGGGTGCGTCCATGAAAGATAAGGACGGGCAGATAATCGAAAGTGTTGACGGAACATACAGCTCAAAGGAGAACCTTTTCTCTTTCGAGAGGAATGTGAATATGTTTACCGATTCGGTATTCATCAAGACTAATTCCCTGGATTATCATACTGATACTCAAAAGGCCGTATTTAAAACGGAAATTGATTTCTGGAAGGAAGGGAATATGCTTTCTGCCGGTCGCGGATGGTATGCCAGGGAGAAGGAGGAATTTTTCTTTACTTGCGATGTGCATGCCACTACCAAAGATCAGGAAACGTGGTGTGATTCCCTGTATTTTTATAAGGTTCCGAATAATGTCTTGATGTTGGGACGTGTCCAGCTTCAGGACACGGTCCGTAATACTTCCGCCGTTTCTCAGTATATGTTTTATGAAGACAGTGTGTCCACTATTACTTTACGTAAGGAAGCTGCGGTGGCCATTATGACTGAAGACGCGGATCATAAGAAGGATACTCTTTATTTTGGTGCTGATACTTTGGTGTATTATACCGTAAGGTATTGTGACATACCGGAAAGTGAAATTTCCGCATCGAAGGAGCGCGCAGAAGAGATAATGACCGATCCTGTCGGGGAATATAGGAAGAAGGCAGCTGAGGCGGCTGCAAAAGCGGCTGCGGAAGCAAAAGCCAAAGCGGCAGGCACGCGACCGGATTTGCGTCCTGACGCTAAAAATACTATTGACGCGCCATCATTGGAAAATGATCTGACGGACACGGCGCCATTGGCAAAGCAGACGGAGAGTGAGGTGGTGGCAGTTGACAGCGTTGCAGTGGATGAGGTTGCGGTGGATAGTTTGGCTGTAGGAGGTATAGCTGCTGTGGACAGCACGGCAGTTGTTGTGGACAGCATCCCTGCGGCCCCGGATACTACGAAAGTCGGGTTTGCCTATGCCTTGGGTAATGTAAAGGTTTTCCGAAAAGATATTCAGGTGAGGTGCGATTCCATGCGCTATAGCGATTTGGACAGTATAGCGCGTTTTTATAAAGACCCTATTGTCTGGAATGAGGAAAACAGGCAGTATTACTCTGATTCATTGGCCCTTTTGGTTAAGGGCAATTCGATAGATAGGGCTTCGCTTATGTCCAATGCCTTTGTGGTTACGAAGGAAGACGAAAAACTTTTCGATCAGATAAGGGGTGCGGAGATAATGGCCTATTTCGACTCTACCGCGGCGTTGAAGCGTTTCGATGCTTTAGGAGATGCTGTCGCAGTCTTTTTCTTGGAGGAAAACGGGCATTTGGCGACAGTCAATAAGGTCGAATGCAAAATGTTGTCGGGTAATTTCGTAAATGGGCAGATGGATAGGGTCTTCTATTATGACACTCCGAAGAACGACGGATACCCTGTAGTTCAATTTCCTGAAACTGACAGGCTTCTTAAGGGGTTCAAGTGGGAGCCTGATAAAAGGCCTATGGGTAAGGAGGATATAACGACGCTCACGGTACGCCCTTCACAGCGGTCACTTTATGATGCCAGGCCCAGGGCCGAATTCAAACAGACCGATATTTATTTCCCTGGCTACATTAAATCGGTCTATGCAGCCATCGATGCTAGACAGAAGGCCAAGCTGGAAGCGGAGAAGAGCAAGAATAAGACAAAGGAGGCGATAGATACTACGCGCAGTGTCTCTATTGATTCTTCTTTGGTTGCCAAGGATTCCGTTAAGACTCAGTTGGATTCGCTTTCCGCTCCGCTGGATTCTCTGTCAGTGGCTGGGGAGGCAAGTGACTCTCTTTCGTCCCAGACACAGAGAAGAACATTCTTTGAGAAGATAGGAGATTGGATCGATCGAATACGCGCACGCAGGGAGGCCCGTTGGCAGCGACTTGACGAGAGGGATGCTCAGCGCGCGGCCATAAAACAGGAGAAAGCCCTGAAGAAAAAGCGTGAAAAGACACGCAAAGAATTGATAGAGAAGCAGAAACAAGAAATTCGCGAGAAGGAGATTCTCGATGATTATATTAAGTATTACGAAAAGCAAAAGGAGAAAGAAAATGGAAAAAATAGCAGATAGATTTTTGCGCTATGTCGCTATAGACACACAGTCCGACGAGGAATCTCAAAGTCAACCAAGCACTGCCAAGCAGTTGGATCTTCTTCGATTGCTTCGAGATGAACTGATATCTTTCGGAGTTGAAGCGACTCTCGACGAGAACGGTTACGTGATAGGTCATATCCCGGCAAATACAGATAAAAAAGTGCCTGCCGTCGGCTTCATTTCACACGTCGACACATCTCCGGATGCAAGCGGGAAAGATATTAAAGCGCAGATTATCCATAACTATGACGGAGGCGCCATTGCATTGAAGGGTGTCGAGGGCCTTTATCTTGACCCTAAGGATTTTCCTGAAATACTGGCACATAAGGGGGAGACCATCATTACTACAGACGGAACCACGCTTTTGGGCGCTGATGACAAGGCCGGAGTGGCCGAGATTATGGATGCGGTGCAGTATCTGGTTTCTCATCCTGAATTCAAGCATGGACCGGTATGCATAGGGTTCACTCCAGACGAGGAGATTGGCCGTGGCGTAATTAAATTCGATGTTTCAAAATTCGCTGCCGATTATGCCTACACTATGGATGGCGGAGAGGTAGGAGAGCTTGAATATGAGAATTTTAATGCCGCGGGAGCCACTGTGAACATTCAGGGTCGTAATGTTCATCCGGGCTATGCCAAGGGAAAGATGAAAAATGCCATTCTCATAGGAATGGAACTTAACTCTCTTCTTCCGATAGAGCAGCGTCCGGAATATACATCCGGATACGAAGGATTTTTCCATATCGTCTCTTTCAAGGGAACGGTGGAAGAGTGTTCTTTCTCTTACATCCTTCGCGAGCACGACCTCGCCAAGCACGAGGCCCAGAAGAAGACCCTTCAGCAGTGTGTGGACTTTATCAATGCCAAATATGGTGAAGGTACAGCCAAACTTGGCATACGTCATCAGTACTATAATATGAAAAGTCAGGTGGAGCCTCACAAACATATTATAGATAAAGCTGTCAAAGCTATGGAGATGGAGGGTATAAAACCAAAAGTGCAGCCTATAAGAGGCGGCACTGATGGAGCAAATCTTTCATTTATGGGACTGCCTTGCCCTAATATTTTCGCCGGAGGACTTAATTTTCACGGAAAATTCGAGTGGGTTCCGGTGGAATCTATGCAGAAGGCAAGTAAGGTTATCCTGAATATACTAAGCCTTTTCGCCGAGTAATCTCTTCTCCCAAGCCCAAGCGGAACGTAGCGTGTCGTCCAGACTGCGGGTGGCCTTCCAGCCGAGTTCCTTCTCGGCCAGGCTAGGGTCGCACCATACGGAGCAGACGTCTCCAGGTCTGCGAGGAGCTATTTTGTAGTTCAGCTTCAATTCGTTTACTTTTTCGAAAGTGTTTACGAGTTCAAGTACTGAAACAGGGCGTCCTGTTCCCACATTGAATATTTCGTAGTCCTTTTTCATCTGGTTCTCTACCATTCTCCTTACCGCACACACGTGTACTTTGGCCAGGTCCACTATATCTATATAGTCTCTCAGGCAAGTGCCGTCCTCAGTAGGGTAATCGTTGCCGAAGATGCTAAGACACTCTCTTTTTCCGGCAGCGGTTTGGGTTATGTAAGGCACGAGGTTCTGAGGCACGCCACGGGGCAGTTCACCTATCAGTGCAGACGGGTGTGCTCCGATGGGATTGAAATATCTCAGCGCTATCCCTTTTATCTGAGGGTAAGCTTTTACGCAGTCTTTAAGGAAATCCTCGCATATCTGCTTGCTGTTGCCGTAAGGCGAAGTGCTTGGCTGACGAGGAGATGTCTCGCTTACAGGAAGTTGCTCAGGTTCTCCGTATACGGTGGCTGAAGAAGAAAAGAGCACATTGCACCCCTTTTCTTTTGCCGCCGAGAGTATGTTGAGAAAAGAATTGAGGTTATTGGTGTAATATTTAAGCGGATCCGCCACGGACTCTCCTACAGCCTTGAAGGCCGCAAAGTGAATTACGGCATCTATTTTATGCTCGTCAAAAAGTTTGTTTACTGAATCGCGGTTGCAGAAATCCATTTCTACCAGAGGAAGTTGTTTTCCGGTAATCTGGCAGACCCCGTTATAATTGGTTCTGTCGCAGTTTGAAAAATTATCTGCAATCAAGACGTCGTATCCTGCGGCGTCAAGCTCCACTGTAACGTGGCTTCCTATGTATCCGGCACCTCCGGAGACAAGAACTGTTTTTTTAGACATGTTATTTTTCAATTATGATTGCAAATCCGCCACCAGGAGCCATATGAAGGTTAAGAGTGGTGGTTGAATCTACTTCTATATTCTCAATTACGTGATCTGTGGCTGTTATGTCGGCATTCACTCCGTCTTTGTAAACTTTAGCCTTCCATTTGCCTTCCGGAAGAAAATCCAGACAGACTTGACTGTTCCTTTCGCTCCAGTTGGTGGCACCTCCTATGTAGTATTTCCCGTCTTTTTCGCGGAGTGTCACTATGCTCTCGCCTATGGTGCCTGACAAAATTTTTGTGGAATTGAATACCGTAGGTATGGAAGTGATGTAATCGGTGGTAGGCATATCATCCATATATGCGGAAGGGGAGTCGCAAAGCATGTTCAGAGGAGAGTCGTATATGATGAAAAGCGCGATCTGGTGAGCTCTGGTACCTTGGCTCATAGGCCTTCCATAAACTGGGATGAACTCTTCCCTGCTTGAATTCCTCATGGCGCCCTGAGTGTAATCGACAGGACCGGCCACCATTCTCAGATACGGGATGAACATATCATTTGCAGGCATATCGGCTTCCTCCTTGCTGCTCCATTTCATCTGCTCAAGTCCATATACGCCTTCGAAATTCAGGATATTAGGATAGGTGCGGTTTATGCCTGTAGGCTTATACATTCCGTGCAGGTCAAGAATAAGCTTGTGCTTGGCGGTTATCTCGGCCAATTCATATATCTTTTTCACCGTATTCTGATCCTGCGCGTCGAAAAAGTCAACCTTGAAACCCGCGACGCCGAGTTTTGAATAGTAAGAGCAAATCTGCTGGGCGTTGTTGTAGAAAGGTGTGCAAGCCATCCATAGGATGATTTTGACATTTGATTCCTGAGCATAACCGCATAAATATTTGAGGTTGATGTTATCATTGACGCTCATCGGATCAAAATCCTTATACCAGCCGTCGTCCAGAATGACATATTTTATGCCGTTGGCGGCGGCGAAATCGATGTGGTACTTGTAAGTATCCGTATTGATGCCGGCCTTGAAAGGAACGTTATAAAGAAGATTGGCGTTCCACCAATCCCAGGTGCTCTGCCCCGGAGTTATCCACTCCATCTCATCTATTCTGCTGGCAGCGGCTGTCTGATATACCATATTATTGACAGGCAGGTCTTTGTCCTGCGCGGCGTATGCGATGATGCGCCAAGGAAAACTTCTCGATCCTGTCGTCTTGGCTATATGGTCCGTGTATTTTTCTGGTCTCTCAACCCCGCGGAAATTAACTTGCTTCCCTTCAGGAACGGGAGGAAAAACGGCTTCAAATCCCTGATCTGAGAGCTTGACGAACATTCCGGGGTAATCTTCCACATCAGATTCGCTCAGCAGGACATTCCCCCACTTTTCCGAACGTACCACTACAGGCAGGAATGCCAATCTGTCCTTGTTCTCGCCGTATTCGCCGATTTTTTGAACGGAATACTGATTCTCGAAACTGCTCTCGTACGGGTCTGTGGTCTGAGGATCATTTCTTCTCCAAGGAATTATGGCCTGAGCTTCTCCTACGAAATTATATTGCACGCATTCGTCAGTTACCACTATGTTGTCGGGGAAAGACGTGACAAACCTATAAGCCACTCCATCATTGTAGGCTCTGACCTGAAGTGTGTAGTTCCCGTCATAACGCAGGCTGAGGTAGTTATATGAAGTTTGGAAGGAACTTTGCCTATAGAAGGGCGCATTGATGTTTTCCGTTCGGCTCCCCCGGGTGTCTTTTCTGATGGAAGCGTTTTCTCCAAGCACCAAGCCATCTGAAAGAGTCATGGAGAGCTTACAATTCTCCATAATCTTTTCTCCGCCGACCTTAATGGCCAGGGTAGTGGTCTTTTCCACTGAAATTATAGCAGTTATATTCCCTGAAGGGCTTGTGACAGTATAATTTTTAGCGGTAAGGAAAACCGACGAGGCCGCCACGCCGACAATGCACGCAAGTATTTTCTTCATATTCAATTATTTTTTAATGGAAGTTCGAACCATATAAATAACCAGCAGAATCAACGGTATGATAGCTATGGCCTCAGCTCCGCTACAGAGAGCCCCTTCCTTGCAGGTGTTCCAGTCATATAGGAAGGCGTCAACCCCTGCGAACTTGAGCACTGCTGAAACTACTCCCATCAATGCACCGCCGGCTATGAATCCGGATGCAATAAGCGTTCCTTTGTTCACGCGAGCTTCGTTCAAAGCCTTATCTTTGCTGCGGCTGCCTACCCACCACGAAATGGCTCCACCCAGAAGAAGCGGCAGGTTCAAGTCGATGGGGATAAACATTCCCAAGCAGAATGCCAATGCGCTCACACCACAGAAATTCAGCACTAAAGCTATGATTGCCCCTATTCCATAAAGGATCCAAGGCGCATTGCCTCCGTTCATCATAGGCTGGATGACAGCCGCCATGGCATTGGCCTGAGGAGCCACAAGAGCGCCGTCGCCCGTAAATCCGTATGTCTTGTTGAGTACGAGCATCACTCCGCCTACTGTAGCCGCCGCTACTATCGTACCCAAGAATTTCAATGTTTCTTGCTTGGCAGGTGTAGTTCCTGTCCAATAGCCTATCTTCAAATCGGTTACAAATCCTCCGGCCATGGAAAGAGCTGTGCAGACCACGCCGCCTATAATCATCGCCGCGGCCATGCCCCTGTCTCCCTTAAGCCCTACAGCTACAAGCACCAACGCTGTGATGATCAGTGTCATAATGGTCATTCCGCTGACAGGGTTCGACCCGACTATCGCGATAGCATTGGCAGCGACAGTGGTGAAGAGGAATGAGATGACGGCGACGATAAGAAGTCCTATGATGGCCTGCCAGATATTGTTCACCACGCCACCGAAAGCGAAAAATGCAAATACGGCCAGAAGCGTTATAACTACGCCGACCACCACGATTTTCATCGGAAGATCCTTGTCTTTCTCGTCTGCCGTCTCCTTTTTGGCTCCTTTGCCGGAAAATTCTCCTATCGCCAGACCGACAGCGCTTTTTATGACTCCGGCACTTTTTATTATGCCAATTATACCGGCTGTGGCTATACCGCCGATACCGATATGCCTGGCGTATTCTTTAAAAAGTGTATCTGCGCTCATCTCTCTTATAGTCTGGGTAATTCCTGTTCCCATAAGGTCGAGCACCTGTCCTCCGAAAAGAAGATTCAGCCCCGGAATGATCACGAGCCAAACCAGGAATGAACCGCAGCATATTATGAAGGCATATTTGAGACCAACTATGTATCCCAGGCCAAGCACTGCCGCTCCGGTATTAAGCTTAAGAACCACCTTTGCCTTATCCGCCACCACTTGGCCAACTCTTAAGAAGCTGGTGCTGATGGTTTCCGCCCAGGCGCCGAATGTGGATATGGCGAAATCATATAGTCCGCCGATCAATCCGGCCGTAACCAGAGTCTTGGTGCTGTTTCCGCCCTCTTGACCGCTCATAAGGACCTGGGTGGTGGCTGTGGCTTCAGGGAACGGATACTTTCCGTCCATCTCCTTTACGAAATATTTGCGGAAAGGAATTAGGAAAAGTATCCCTAAGAATCCTCCTAAAAGAGAAGACAGGAACATCTGGGTGAAATTGACATCCAGTCCAAGTATATAAATTGCCGGCAAGGTGAAAATCGCACCGGCTACGATAACTCCGGAACAGGAACCTATGCTCTGTATTATGACGTTTTGAGATAATCCGTCTTGCTTTTTCAACGCCCCTGTAAGTCCTACGGCGATGATGGATATGGGGATGGCTGCCTCGAACACTTGTCCTACCTTCAATCCCAGATAAGCGGCCGCCGCAGAAAAAATGACGGTCATAAGCAGGCCGACACTTACGGAGTAAGCCGTGATTTCTTTCTTCTCTTTCATTTTATTCTATTCTGTTAACGCATGCAAAGATAAAATTTTCTTGAAATCTACGGAACAGTATACCTATGATATATTTATAGGCACGCAAATTTTTTCTTGAAAATAATTTCAAAAAAAAGTGAAAATAATTTGCAGATATAAAAAATATGCTTACCTTTGCAATCCCTTTCGCGATGAGCGGTACGGGAAAAGTTCATTGAATTATTGAGAGAGATAACGAGGTAAAAAAGAAGAAAAAGATTAGTCTAATATAAAAAACGCAAACGAGTTTTTTCGTAAGTTGGATATATGGGACTACAATTTCAAGGCAAGAGTTATTGAGACGAGTGAAAACTTGTATTAGATGATTCACGAAAGAGAAAGAGAAGAAGAGCGAACGGAGGATGCCTAGGCTTCTAGAGGCGAAGAAGGACGTGGTAAGCTGCGAAAAGCTCCGGGGATTTGCAAACAGGAATTAATCCGGAGATATCCGAATCGGGGAACCGGCGTGATTGAAGGTCACGCACACTCTACGGAGTGAGCCAACCCAGGGAACTGAAACATCTTAGTACCTGGAGGAAGAGAAAGAAAAATCGATTCCCAAAGTAGTGGCGATCGAAATGGGAAGAGCCTAAACCGGTGGCGTTACGGCGTGACCGGGGTTGTAGGAGTGTTCAAAAAGAATGACTATCGAACCAGAACTTACTGGAAAGTGAGACCGGAGAGGGTGAAAGTCCCGTACGGGTAAAAATAGTGATTCGAGAGCACCACCTGAGTAGGGCGGGACACGTGGAATCCTGTCTGAATCTGCGACGACCATGTCGCAAGGCTAAATACTACTAGAAGACCGATAGTGGACCAGTACTGTGAAGGAAAGGTGGGAAGAACCCCGAACAGGGGAGTGAAAGAGAACCTGAAACCGTTCGTTTACAAGCGGTCGGAGCCCGAGAGGGCGACGGCGTGCCTTTTGGATAATGAGCCTACGAGTTACTTCATACCAGCGAGGTTAAGACCTTAAGGGTTGTGAGCCGAAGCGAGAGCGAGTCTGAACAGGGCGAATAGTTGGTATGAGTAGACGCGAAACCTAGTGATCTACCCTTGACCAGGTTGAAGGTGCCGTAACAGGCACTGGAGGACCGAACCAGTTTCCGTTGAAAAGGGCTTGGATGAGTTGAGGGTAGGAGTGAAAGGCCAATCAAACTGGGAGATAGCTCGTACTCCCCGAAATGTCTTTAGGGACAGCCTTTGTTATGATTGTATGAGGTAGAGCTACTGATAGGAAGAGAGGGCTTCATCGCCTATTGATTCCTGACAAACTCCGAATGCGTACAATTTAGAGACAAGGAGTGAGTCGATGGGTGCTAATATCCACCGGCAAAAGGGTAAGAGCCCAGACCAACAGCTAAGGCCCCCAAGCGCAGTTTAAGTTGAGACAGAACGAAGTGACATCGCAGTGACAGCTAGGATGTTAGCTTGGAAGCAGCTATTCATTCAAAGAGTGCGTAACAGCTCACTAGTCGAGCGGCGTTGCGTGGATGATGAGCGGGCATCAAGACTGCCGCCGAAGCTTTGGACACATAGTAATATGTGTGGTAGGGGAGCATTCTATTCAGTGTTGAAGGCATACCCGTGAGGGATGCTGGAACGTATAGAAAAGCAAATGTAGGCATAAGTAACGATAATGAATATAGAAATATTCACACCGAAAACCCAAGGTTTCCTGAACAACGTTAAACGGATCAGGGTTAGTCGGGGACTAAGTCGAACCCGAGAGGGGAAGATGATGACAAACTGGTTAATAATCCAGTACTCGCTATACAGGAGGTTTAGAGACCGAGGAGTGACACTGCCGCCATCTGACGGAATAGATGGTTAAAGACCGTAGGGAGACTGAAAGTCAACAGTATCGAGAGGATTCGTCTGATCGAACAGAGCAGGTAAGCAGACTTGCAAGAAAATCTAGAGCTCGCGTAGCGTATAGCGACCCGTACCGTAAACCGACACAGGTGGGTGAGGAGAGGATCCTCAGGTGCTCGAGTGAATCATGGCTAAGGAACTAGGCAAATTGACTGCGTAACTTCGGGATAAGCAGACCCTACGCGAGTAGGGCGCAGAGAAATGGTCCAGGCGACTGTTTACCAAAAACACATGGCTATGCTAAATCGTTAAGATGAAGAATATGGCCTGACACCTGCCCGGTGCTGGAAGGTTAAGAGGGGGGCTTAGGAGCAATCCAAAGGTCTGAATCGAAGCCCCAGTAAACGGCGGCCGTAACTATAACGGTCCTAAGGTAGCGAAATTCCTTGTCGGGTAAGTTCCGACCTGCACGAATGGTGTAACGATCTGGGCGCTGTCTCAGCCGTGAGCTCGGTGAAATTGTAGTGGCGGTGAAGATGCCGCCTACCCGCAACGGGACGAAAAGACCCCGTGAACCTTTACTATAGCTTAGCGCTGATCTTGGACGGATGATGTGTAGAATAGGTGGGAGACTGTGAAGCGGCACGCTAGTGCTTGCAGAGTCGCAATGTGAAATACCACCCTTCGTCCGCCCGGGGTCTAACTTCGCGAGAAGGACACCGCTTGGTGGGTAGTTTGACTGGGGTGGTCGCCTCCAAAAGAGTAACGGAGGCTTCCCAAGGTCCGCTCAGGACGGATGGCAACCGTCCGCAGAGTGCAGTGGCAAAAGCGGGCTTGACTGGGAGACAAACAAGTCGAGCAGGTACGAAAGTAGGGCAAAGTGATCCGGCGGTTCCTCATGGGAGGGCCGTCGCTCAAAGGATAAAAGGTACTCCGGGGATAACAGGCTGATCGCTCCCAAGAGCTCAAATCGACGGAGCGGTTTGGCACCTCGATGTCGGCTCGTCACATCCTGGGGCTGGAGAAGGTCCCAAGGGTTCGGCTGTTCGCCGATTAAAGTGGCACGCGAGCTGGGTTCAGAACGTCGTGAGACAGTTCGGTCTCTATCTGTTGTGGGCGTTGGAAGTTTGAGAAGGTCTGACCTTAGTACGAGAGGACCGGGTCGGACGAACCTCTGGTATACCGGTTGTGGCGCCAGCTGCACCGCCGGGTATCCACGTTCGGTCAGGATAAGCGCTGAAAGCATCTAAGCGCGAAGCCGTCTTCAAGATGAGACTTCCTTAAAGGGTCGTGGGAGACTACCACGTTGATAGGCCGGAAGTGTAAGTACAGTAATGTATTCAGCTGACCGGTACTAATAGCCCAAAATCTTTCATTTCGGCAGATTTACTAAAATATCTCTCTCAGAAATATACTGCGGTGGTTATAGCAGTGTGGACCCACCTCTTCCCATACCGAACAGAGAAGTTAAGCACACTAACGCCGATGGTACTGCCCCACCAGGTGGGAGAGTAGGCCGCTGCCGCTTTTCGGATGCCCGAGTGATTTGTTTCACCCGGGCATCTTTTTTATTGTCGTATCTCGATATCTATCATTTCCCAGCATCCACGTTGTAGCGGGTGTACCGTATGCTTGTACTGCTTGGTAGTTCCGTTTATTTCGTATTCAAGCACTATCTCCGTCGCTGGAGATGAGGCTGTGGATGCGACTTCGTTTGGATATGAGTATAGTTTAACTCCAGGATATTGCGTGTAGACCCCTATATCTGAAGGCAGGAATATAGTTTCGCTGTCCTCCTGTTCTGATGGAGCTATATTTCCGCGGCTTAACAGTCGAGATTTTGTGCTTCGGTTTGTCAGATGCACTCTTGGGTTTTCTATCAGCGTGTCATCTGAGAGCAACTGCGTGACGCTGCGAATTTCTATAGTGCAAATCAGAGATGTCAATTCTATTTCACTCTGACCTTCAGTGTTTGCCGATATCTTCCCGATGGCTCCCATTATTGGATGTTCTGGATTTTCCGTAGTAAGATTAATCTCGAAGGCATCCCACGCATCGTAGTGCTGCACGGCCTTGTCGTTGAATTCTCCGCGGATATTCGCTACCGCCACTACCGTGTACTCTGTGTCTTTTTCAAGTGTTATATGCAGGCTGTCCTGCTCGTAGATGACTCTGTGCAGCTTGAGCGTGTTGTCATATAGGAACACGTCCAGCTTTGAAAACGAGCGCTTGCCGCGGTTGAACCATAATATGTGACTAAGTGTATCAATCCTTTCTTTGGGCTCTTCTATGGGCTCTTTTGGGCTTTCTGCGGGGGATTCCGGTTCTGTTTCAGATAAAATACAGGCTCCCGCCAGTATAGTTACTGACAGGAGCGCTGCAAAGACAAAAATCTTTGAAGCTTTCATAATTTGAAGTTTAAGTTTGTTATTTCAATTAACCTCCGAAGTTATCGTAGAGGATATTCTCGGTCGGTACTCCCAGAGAATCAAGAAGCTGGTTTACACAGCCTACCATCATAGGAGGACCGCACATAAAGTACTTGATATCTTCAGGAGATTCGTGATTCTTCAGATAGGTCTCGTTCATCACGTTGTGAACAAAGCCAGCGGTGTAAGGAACGCCTGCTGCATCGGCTGCCGGATCAGGACGGTCGAGTGCCAGGTGGAACTTGAAGTTAGGGAATTCCTTTTCAAGTTCGGCAAAATCCTCAAGGTAGAATGCTTCTACAAGGGCACGTGCTCCATAGAAGTAATTAACCTTGCGACCGGTCTTAAGGGTTTTGAACAGCTGCATGATGTGTGAACGCAGAGGCGCCATACCTGCACCACCACCTACGAATATGTATTCGATATCGTCCGGGTCATTCTCAGGGAGAAGGAACTCTCCATAAGGACCGCTGATGGTGACTTTGTCTCCAGGTTTACGTGTGAATACATAAGATGAAGCTATACCAGGATTAACCGGAAGAAGCTTGAATCCCTGCTCGCGTGGAACGCTCCTGTCGAATGGAGGGGTGGCGATACGCACGTTGAGCTTGATGATACCTTTCTCTCCAGGATAAGAGGCCATAGAGTACGCACGGATGGTCGGGGTAGTATTGACGCTTTCAAGATTGAAGAAACCGTATTTTTCCCAGTCCTTGCGATATTCCGGATCGACGTCGATATCCTTGAAATACAAGTGATATGCAGGAATGTCAATCTGGATATACTCTCCGGATTTGAATTCGAGGTGTTCTCCTTCAGGAAGTTTGACGGTGAACTCCTTGATGAACGTAGCCACGTTCTTGTTGGAGATGACCTCACACTCGAGCTTCTTTACGCTCAAGGCGCTTTCAGCTACCTGAATTTTGAGATTGTCTTTAACCTTGACCTGACATCCGAGTCTCCATCCGTCCTTAATCTGTTTACGGTTGAAGAATCCCTTTTCTGTAGGAAGGATTTCTCCGCCACCGTCAAGTACCTGTACTTTGCATTGGCCGCAGTTGGCCTTGCCGCCGCAGGCAGAAGGAAGGAAGATCTGGTTGTCGGCAAGAGTACTCATAAGGGAGCCACCGGGGGTGACGTCCAAAGTTTTCTTGCCGTTGTTGATGTCGATTTTTATAGTGCCTTTAGGTGTAATTGCCGTTTTGATAATCAAAAGTACGCCCACCAGAATGATGGTGACGATTACCATAAGCACCACTGCTGAAATTAATGTATTGCTCATATTATCGCCTCCCCGTTAAAGTGAAATACCCATAAAGGCCATAAATCCTATACCCATAAGACCTACGGTGATGAATGCTATACCTGTTCCCTTAAGACCTGCCGGAACATTGCTGTATGCCATTTTTTCGCGGATGGCCGCAAATGCGACTATCGCAAGATACCAGCCGAGTCCGCTGCCGAGAGCATATACTGCAGATTCACCGACATTGGCAAATTCCTTCTGCTGCATGAAGAGCGCGCCTCCGAGGATGGCACAGTTCACGGCGATGAGCGGAAGATAGATACCAAGTGAAGAGTAAAGCGAAGGCAGGAACTTCTCCACGATCATCTCCACGATCTGTGTGAACGCTGCTATGACAGCGATGAAGATGATGTAGCTGAGGAAGCTGAGGTCCACTTCGGCGAATTTAGGTCCAAGCCAGGAAAGTGCGCCCGGTTTGAGAACGAATTCGTCAAGCAGATAGTTCAGCGGAAGGGTTACCAGAAGTACGAATACTACGGCAATTCCCAAACCGTTCGCTGTCTTGACATTTTTTGATACTGCCAGGTATGAACACATACCGAGGAAGTATGCAAATATCATATTGTCAACAAAGATTGACTTTACGAATAAACTTAAAAGATCCATAATTCCCAGTTTGTGTTAATGTTATTTTTCCTGGAGTGATTTGTCTATGCTTCTGTGCACCCATACGACACATCCGAGAAGGATGAGGGCCATAGGTGGAAGAATCACAAGACCGTTGTTAGTGTACCCGATGGCTTTGAGCACCGGAATTCCGAAAAGGGTTCCGCTACCGAAAAGTTCACGTATGAAGGCCACCACGATAAGAATCATCGCATAGCCCAGACCATTGGCAGCACCGTCGAGCAGTGATGGGATAGGTTTGTTGCCGAGTGCATAAGCCTCGATACGTCCCATTACTATACAGTTCGTGATGATAAGTCCGATGTATACGGAAAGCTGCTTCGATACAGAGAAGGCGTATGCTTTAAGCACCTGGTCCACAACGATTACCATAAGTGAAACCACAACCAGCTGCACGATGATACGGGCGCGGTTAGGAATGGTTTTTCTTATGATTGAGCAGACGAAGCTACTTATGGCGGTTACTATCGTTACTGAAAGACCCATGATCAAGGCTCCTTTGAGTTCGACTGTAACGGCAAGTGAAGAGCATATACCGAGGATAAGGACGGTTATTGGGTTGCCCTTGAATATCGGATTAAGTATAGTTTCTTTTAAATTGCTCATTTTTATTCCTCCTTAGCTGCTTTGATATAGTTTCTATATGCATCAAGCCAATTGTTGATGGCGGCATCGAGACCTTTGCAAGTCATAGTGGCTCCGGAGATGGCATCGATGGCATTGGTCTTGCCCTCAGGTGCTCCGCCTTTCACGATCTCGAAGATTTTGTCATCATTGACGGCCAATGTCTTTCCGGCGAACGAACCGCGGAAAGAAGGATCATCCTTGATTTTTCCGCCAAGTCCCGGAGTCTCGGAAGAATGGTCGAAATATGCACCTACGACGTGAGTGAGGGAAGCGTCTGTTGCGACATAGCCCCAGATTGGCCCCCAAAGACCTGCTCCGTATATAGGGAATACGTGAACTCCGTTTTTGAAGACATATACAGGGATCTCGTAAGAGTCATCTGCGAAGCTGTATCCCTGTGCTTTAAGGTCTGAAGTTCCGTATACCTGAGCGTTTGATTTGTCAAGAGTGCTGGTCTTCTCGCCTTTGGCGTTGATGGTGCAGCCATAATCAAGCTCTTCTTTGAACATTTTGATTACGGCCTGGTTGCCTTTCTGGCTAAGTTCCGCTTTGTCGCCGAACTGTGCGGCGCAAAGTATCTGGCTGATGGTCTCAGCTTTCTCGTTGTCCTCCTGAAGAGGTTTGAGAGTCTGTGAGACGAAGGCCAATATAGCTGCTACAAGCACACAGATTACTGTGGTGTAGACAATTGTATATACATTACTGTTAGTGTTCATACGATAGCCTCCTTTTATTCAGCGAAAACCTTTCTTGCCTTGTTCTTAAGGTGTATGCTTATTACTATATGGTCAATAAGCGGAGCGAAGATGTTGCCCAGGAATATGGCGAGCATCATTCCTTCAGCGTATCCAGGGTTAAAGAGCCTGATGACCACACACATTGCACCGATAAAGAATCCGTAAATCCATTTGCCGGCGTTTGTCTGTGCCGATGTGACAGGGTCTGTAGCCATGAATACGGCACCGAATGCGAATCCGCCCATAACCAGGTGATAGTAGCAAGGGATGTCGGATGCCCCGGTAAGGTTGGCGATTCCGGCTACGAAAAGAGCGCCCAGAACACTGCTGCACATTACCTTCCAGCTTGCAACGCCAGTCCAGATGAGAATAATGGCACCCAGAAGGATGGCGATGACTGAAGTCTCACCCACTGATCCTGGGATACCTCCCCAGAACATGGTCCAGAAGCTGGTGCTGTACTGAAGATGAGCATTGGACAGGGCGTCCATTCCGTTAGCTGCAAGAGCGAGCGGGGTGGCGCCGCTGAAGCCGTCCACTACATCTTTTCCGGCTGAAATCCAGCAGTCCTCTCCTGACATGTTGCTTGGATATGAGAAGAAGAGGAATGCACGTGTAAGGATGGCCGGGTTCACGATGTTCATGCCTGTCCCTCCGAAGACTTCCTTACCGAAGATGACAGCGAAAGCCACGGCTACCGCGAGCATCCAGAGAGGAACGTCTACTGGAACGATAAGAGGGATGAAAAATCCCGTAACCAGGTAACCTTCATTGACTTCCTCGCCCCTGATCTGCGCAGATGCGAATTCTATGGCAAGTCCCACGATGTAGGAAACCAGGTAGAGTGGAAGAACTTTAAGGAAACCGAACCAGAATGCCTGGAGTACGTTGAGAGATACTCCGGTGGCGAGAGAATGCTGATAACCTACGTTCCACATACCGAAGATGGCAGCCGGAACTGCAGCTATGACAGCTATGATCATAATACGCTTGATATCCACTGCGTCACGTACGTGGGCTCCCTTGCGGGCAACTGTACCGGGAACGTGAAGGAATGTCTCGAAAGCGTCGACTGTAGAGTGCAGCCAATAAAGTTTGCCGCCTTTTTCGAAAATCTTATTCATACGCTTAAGCCATTTCTTTGAGCATCAGGTCGATACCTTTTGCGATTATTTCTTGAATGTTATTCTTTGAAGGATCCGTGAATTCGCAGACTGCGAGATCTTCAGGGAGTACTTCATATATGCCGAATTCTTCCATCTTCTCTATGTCTGCGGCAAGGCAGGCCTTTATGAGATAGAGAGGGTAGATGTCCATAGGAAGATGCTTGGCATAATAGGTGTCAGGCATGACGAATGCACGGGGACCTCCATGAAGATTGGTGTCCATATCGTATTTTTTCTTAGGGTTAAGCCATCCCAGGCACCAGTTGAAATATGAATGGTCTGCACTGAACCTGTTCAGACGAAGAGGTCTTGCCCATCCGAGAAGTTCCTGCTCGGTACCTTCCTTGATGAGGGTGATGGTGTTGTCGTAAAATCCGAGGTAACCGTCTTTCCCTACATTCTTTCCGCTCATGATGTCTCCGCTGACTATGCGCACGTCCTTTTCGTTAGTGCTGTAGAAAGCCTGGAGGCAGTTCATAGGTATACCTGGAACAGCGCTGATGTAGCAAGGCTCGATGGCCATAGGACCGCTCACTGCCACCCTGCGGCGGACATCATAGATGCCCTTGCTGAAAAGTCTGCCTATAGCTGCAAGTCCCAGAAGGGAGATGGTCCACACGGTCTCGCCTTTCTTGATAGGGCTGATGTGAGAGATCTGCACGCCTACGTTCCCAAAAGGATATTTGCCTGAGAAAAGGTGTGTCTTGCATCCTGTAAGCTTGTTCAGAGGGGAGGTCTTGTAACTCTTCTCTTCGAAAGAGATGTGCACTCCGCCTTCGCTGAGCTTGCTTAAGGCATTGATGCCGACCTGAATGTCAGAGACTTCGCTTTCAAATGCAAAGTCAGGACAAGCGGCGTTTACGCAGGAACAGATACCTGAAGTGAAAATAGCTTTCGGTTTCGCTGTAGGGTCAGCGATGACACCATAGGGACGCTGAATGAAAAAAGGCCAAAGACCTGCTTCCAGAAGAGCTTTTGTGATCTGTTCAGCGTTAAGGTCTTCGACTTTTTTCTTACCGAAATCCACTGATTCCGTCTTCGCGTCGGTCTGAATTAGAACTGCGAGGAGTTTTCTTTTCTCGCCCCTGACAATTTCTTTGATTGTACCGCTAACCGGTGCAGCAATTATAATGTCAGGATTTTTCTTGTCTGAGAGAACAGGTGAACCTGCGAGAACTTTATCGCCTTCCTTGACCAGGAGACGCGGTAGGAGTCCTTTGAAGTCGGTAGGCTGTATGGCGACTACCTCGCTGCACACTGTTTTGCTCAGGCGCTTCTCGCTCATTCCTGAAACAGGAATGTCGAGACCCTTTTTCAAAACGATGGTTTTGGACATTTTATTTAAGATTTATAGTAATATCAAAAAGCGGTGCGAAGATAATAATTTTTTGCGTACTTTCGTAATCTTTTATGGCCTTAACTTTCGCAGATGCGAACCTGTACTCAAAGGCCTTTTTCTGGAATTTAATTGTGAATTATGGATAGTAGGAAGAGTGTGATTTTATCTGGCCTGAACGATGCCCAGAGGCAGGCGGTAGAGGCGATGGAAGGACCGGTTCTGATAGTGGCTGGAGCGGGGTCCGGGAAGACTAGGGTGCTTACAAGCAGGGTTGCATATATGCTTTCGGCCGGGGTGGAACCGTCCAGGATATTGGCCCTTACTTTCACCAAGAAGGCTGCCACCGAGATGAAGGAGAGGATAGAGGCTCTGGTGGGAGGCCGGAGCGCGCGCCGCGTGGTGATGGGAACTTTCCACGCCGTTTTCGTGCGCTTCCTCAGGGAATATGCACAGACTTTGGGTTATCCTGAGCAGTTTACCATTTATGATACGTCGGACTCTGCGTCGGCCATGAAGAACTGTATCAAGGAACTTGGCCTGGATACGAACGTCTATAAATATAAGGAAGTGCTCTCACGTATATCGAGCGCGAAGAATAATCTGGTGACTCCGGGCACATATGCCACCCGTCAGGATCTTCTGCAGGCGGACCTTCGCTCGCGCAAGCCTCGAATCTGCGATCTGTATAAGCTGTATCAGAATAAGCTGAAAGATGCCGGGGTGATGGATTTTGACGATATACTGGTCAATATGAACATCTTGCTGCGGGATCATCCCGAGGCGCTGCATGCGTTGGCTTCGCGTTTTTCCTATATAATGGTGGACGAGTATCAAGACACGAACTTCGCCCAGTATAATATCATCCGCAAACTCACCGTCCTGCATCATAACATATGTGTGGTGGGGGATGATTCGCAGTCCATCTATGCGTTCCGCGGTGCCAGAGTGCAGAACATAATCAATTTCAAGAACGATTTCCCTGAATGTCGGATTATCCGTCTCGAGAAGAATTACCGTTCTACCCAGGTCATAGTGAATGCGGCGAACAGCGTCATAGAGCATAATGCCAATCGTATCCCGAAGCAGTGTTATTCCGAGGCGGAGGCCGGAGAGAAGATCAGGGTCGTGGACTGTTATACGGAGCAGGATGAGGCTGCCAGAATAGTCTCCGAGATTACATCCCGCTCGCATATCAATAATGCCAATTACGGCGATTTCGCCGTCCTTTACAGGACCAACGGCCAATCTCGAGCCATAGAAGAAGCCCTTCGCCGCCGCAATATTCCTTATATGATATATTCCGGCAACTCTTTCTTCGAAAGGAAGGAGATAAAGAATATGATGGCTTATTTCAAGCTTGTGCTCAATGTTCACGATGACCAGAGTTTTCTGCGTATAGTGAATGTCCCTGCGAGAGGAATCGGTGACACTTCTTTGGAAGCTCTCGGCAAGGCGGCTCGTGCGCATCAGACCTCGCTTTTCAAGGCCATATGGCTGGATGACCTCGCGCAGTTTGGCCTTAAGGCAGCTGCCATATCCCGTCTCTGTGCTTTCGGCCAGATGATAAGCCAGCTTGCTGCCAAGGCGGGGCGGTGCGATGCTTTTGAATTGGCATCGATGATAAGGGAAGATACAGGGTACTATGCTTCAGTAAAGGGAGATCTGTCGCAGGACGGGGTCAACGCCCTGTCTAACTTGGATGAACTGTTCAATTCCGTGGCTGTATATGTGCAGGAAAGAAGAGAGGAGGCACAGGAGAACGGGGATGCGGAGGCTGTGGAGATAGCGCTTGCGGATTATATAGAGAATGTCTCTCTGCTATCCAATGCCGACACCGACGACGGCGTAGATGAAAAAGAGAAAGTCTCGCTTATGACGGTGCATTCGGCCAAGGGATTGGAGTATCCGTATGTCATCATAGCCGGCATGGAGAATAATCTGTTCCCTTCGCTTACTTCTATGGGGTCTTCCGCCGATGTGGAGGAGGAACGCAGGCTTTTCTATGTGGCTCTTACGCGTGCGAAGAAGAGTGTAGTCATAACGCATTGTGATTCCAGAATGCGTAACGGAAAGACGGAGTCTAACGATATCTCTATGTTTGTAAAGGAGATAGACCCAAAATACCTGGAGACACCGATAATGTCGGCCTCACCGTCTTTCGGTTCGTTTTATGGGAAAAGTTCGCCTGCACGTCGGGAGATGCCCTCGCGCCTCGGCACCGGGTATCGCGCTACACCACCTGCTGCGGATCCTTCCTTCAAGGCGGATGATATGAATGTCTTCCGCGTGGGACAGAGGGTGGAGCATAACCGGTTCGGTGCAGGTAAGATACTTTCCCTTTCGGGTGTGGCTCCCGAAATCCGCGCCGAAGTGGAATTTGACATTTATGGCAGAAAGACTCTGCTTCTCAAATATGCGAAGATGCGCGTCGCATTTCCCTGAAATAGATGAAAGTGTTGTATTTTAAGATAAATAAAATGGCTTAAACGTGTTTTCCCTGGGAGTCACTTAGAAAGCGTTTTAGAAAAGGAGTCAAAAAATACGGGAACGTGTAAAACTTTCCATTCCATCCGATATTCTTGTACCCCAATTTGACACCATATCGTATATCGGGATAAGATTTCCAGTCAATCAATTTGTTAAGCGATGCCGCAGCTCCGTCATTTGACTTTACTTCCACCGGGACGAGCGAATCCTTGTCCCTGAGAAAAAAATCCATCTCCACCGCCGGG
>CAVFNP010000015.1:0-44556 GCA_963624185.1 Firmicutes bacterium CAG:460
GCAAAAATACACACACGCCTGTGAACTGTCAACCAAGAAGAACTTTACACTGTCAACCGGTACTTTACAAATTCAAAAATTCTTTCCCAGCACCGCGGAATAAATATCCTGAATGACCAAACCGGAGAGAGTCATACCGAAAATAGCCGTGATATGAGCTGTCGTTCCGTTAATCTGAGCTTTTGAGGTACACCACTCGTGGTTGAGAAGTGACGGATCTCCAGGGCCGTCCTGAGTTTTAGGACACATACATTTTTCTGTACCGCAGGTTCTGCACTGTCCCCTATTCGGTAGCACTTCTTCGTCATAGACGCATAAGAATTTCTTCGCAGGCAAAGTCCCGGCGCGCTTCATCTTCTTTCGTAAGGCCGCCCCCAACGGACATCCCCGCACATTCCAATATTCCGCCACACGGACTTTCAAAGGGTCCACCTTGAGCGCAGCACCCAAAGAGCAGAAAAAGGTCGCCTGACTCGCAGCGGCCCTAAGAATCAGCAAGGCCTTGTCCTTTAACGAATCCACTGCATCTATCACATAGTCATAGGAATCCAGATCAAATTCGTCTGCCGTCTCCTCACAATAAATCTTCTGGACAGCGACTATCTCAGCTTTCGGATTAATCTCCAGAAGATGCGCCTTAAGCGCATCCACCTTCACCTGACCTACCGTCTTGGTCGTGGCCATCAGTTGACGGTTTACATTTGTTATGCACACCCTGTCCGAATCCACTATGGTAAGTTTCGTCACTCCGCTGCGCACAAGCCCTTCCGCGCACCAGCTGCCGACTCCGCCAACGCCGAAAATAATCACGCGAACGGCAGACAACGCCTGCATCACATCATCTCCCAACAAAAGCGATGTCCTGTTATATATGGCTTTTTCTATTGTGCTCATAGTATAAATTCACAAACAAAAAAGGCCGTCGGAGGATACCAACAGCCCTTCTGTAGTCCCTACAGGAATCGAACCTGTATTTAAGGTTTAGGAAACCTTCGTTCTATCCGTTGAACTAAGAGACCATAAAAGAGTACTGATTACTCAGCGCTCTTTTCAATTATCTGGCGTCCTCTATAGAAACCGCACTCTGGACATACGCGGTGATAGATTACTGTAGCGCCACAATTTGGACAAGTAGCAAGAGTAGGTACAGGCGCGAAATCGTGCGTACGTCTCTTGGCTGTTCTCTGTTTAGAGAATTTGTGTTTTGGATGTGCCATTTTCTTATTATTTTAAATTATTATTTACTTAAAAACTTTGTAGTCTCCTCATTACACTCGCCCTGCGGGTGCACTCTGCGAAGCGGAAGCGAGGTTATGATATAGTCATATACGTCTTGACTGAGATCAATCTCCTTTCCTTCAGGAATATAATTTTCACTGAATCCAGTAGCCACGTCCAATGTCAAAGGTTCCAGACATAGGTCACAACATACCACGACATTTCCTTCGATATGGCAATCAACATCTACGCTGGTGCCTTTGTTCCTGATGTTGAAGTCAACTTTCACTTCACCATCAAGAATATCAGTGTTCCCGAAACTTTCAAAGAACTTCCTGTCAGCAATGGCGCTGAGCGTTTTCACACCAGTGCCAATACCATTAAGGTCTACTACAAAGGGTTGCAAAGTTAACAAAATTTTTCTAATATCAATCTACATTATCGCTATTTCTCTTACGGGCCAATGGGTCCAGCAAGATTTTGCGTATTCTCATATAATGAGGTGTAACTTCTACCAGTTCATCCTCCTGAATATACTCCAACGCCTCTTCAAGAGAGAATTTAATGGCTGGAGGAAGGATGATCTTATCGTCAGATCCTGCCGCACGCACATTGGTGAGCTTTTTGGTCTTGCAGATATTGATGTTCAGATCCCTCTCACGAGTGTGCTCACCAACTACCTGTCCGGCATATATCTCTTCTCCCGGTTCCACGAAGAATCGACCTCTGTCCAGAAGCTTGTTCATTGAATATGCACTCGAAACACCTGTCTCAAGAGAAACCAACGAGCCATTGTTTCTGCGGTCGATATCTCCCTTATATGGCTGATAATCCTTAAACCTGTGAGCGACGACAGCCTCTCCCTGAGATGCTGTAAGAAGATTACTTCTCAATCCCATCAGACCGCGTGTAGGAATCTCGAATTCGAGAAGTGTCCTGTCACCGCGCGGTTCCATATGGATAAGCGCACCCTTACGACGAGTTGCTATCTCAATGGCAGCTCCGACGAACTGCTCAGGCACCTCGATGGAAAGTTCCTCAATAGGTTCGCACCTCTGTCCGCCTATAGTCTTATCCAGAACTTTAGGCTGACCCACCTGAAGTTCAAATCCCTCACGACGCATAGTCTCAATCAATACTGAAAGATGGAGCACACCGCGTCCATAGACCACAAAAGAATCCGCAGTAAGACCAGGTTTCACTTTGAGAGCGAGATTCTTCTCCAATTCCTTATCAAGCCTGTCCTTTATGTGACGGGAAGTGACGAATTTGCCATCTTTACCGAAGAACGGCGAATTGTTGATAGTGAAAAGCATACTCATCGTAGGCTCATCAACAGCTATTGGAGGAAGAGCCTCAGGATTTTCAAAATCCGCTATGGTGTCACCGATTTCAAAGCCGTCGATACCGACTACCGCACAGATGTCTCCACAATGAACCTCCTCTGCCGGACTCTTGCCAAGTCCCTCAAAAACCATGAGCTGCTTGATCTTCTGCTTCTGTATTACGTCATAACGTTTGCACAGGCTCACATTCTGGCCCACCTTCAGGGAACCGCGTGTAATCTTACCTACCGCGATACGGCCTACATATGGGCTGTACTCCAGAGAAGATACAAGCATCTGCGGAGTTCCCTCCACTATCTGAGGTGCAGGAATCTCTTCAAGTATCACATCGAGAAGTGGAATAATATCTCCTGCAGGCTTGGCCGGGTCAAGAGACATCCAACCCTGCTTGGCCGAACCATAAACCGTCTTGAAATCGAGCTGTTCCTCAGTTGCGTTAAGATTGAACATCAGATCAAAGACCTCTTCCTGAACCTCGAACGGACGGCAGTTCGGTTTATCGACTTTATTAATCACCACTATTGGCTTTTTCCCCAGCTGAAGAGCTTTCTGAAGAACGAAACGGGTCTGCGGCATACAGCCCTCAAAGGCATCCACCAGAAGAAGTACGCCGTCCGCCATGTTAAGCACCCTTTCGACCTCTCCACCGAAATCACTGTGCCCCGGAGTATCTATGATATTAATCTTTACTCCTTTATAAGTCACTGAAACGTTCTTGGCCAGAATAGTTATACCCCTTTCCCTTTCCAGATCATTATTATCAAGAATAAGCTGGCCAAGATTCTCAGGCTGGCGTACAAGATTAGCCTGATAAATCATTCTGTCCACGAGAGTAGTCTTACCGTGGTCAACGTGCGCGATTATCGCTATGTTTCTGATGTCTGTCATACACTTTCCTGAATAAAAAGCAACAGGACAACTGCCGAATAAATCCTGTTTCCTCTAAAAAATACGAAGCTGCCACAAGGACAACTTCATAGTGCGCGAGATGAGACTCGAACTCACATGTCGTAATGACACTAGCTCCTGAAACTAGCGCGTCTACCATTTCGCCACCCGCGCAAAGGGAGTGCAAATATAACAAAATAATTCAAAATATGTAAGATATACTTAAAATAATCCTATTCGGAGCAATGAAATAATTTTCCCCCCTTTCTCTTATCCTCGAACAGGTCTCACAACCGTAAACCTTATATGACTCATAACCTCCCCACAACCCCCATCCGGCATCGAAATTAAAATGTTTGCTCAGAAGCCGAGAAAAGCCTATCCAGAGCGATGCTCCATATCTGTCACCCTCTCTGAGATAATTATCAAGGCGGCTAAATTCCTGATATGTGGCATCGGCGCATATCCACCAGCCGGCATACAAATACCACGGCCAATATCTCGCGCCCACAGTAAAACTACGCTGTTTATCAGTTTGGGAATAAGGATTATATCTGGCTCCGGCTCCTATGCTCCAATGCTCGGATAACCCTAAAGAAGCATCTACATTAATGGTTCCGGACGAAACATAATCTGCAACATTGGTCGACAACGCAACCTTGTTCTGCGCAAAAGCGGGTGCTACGCACAAGCGCAGCACTACCGCTACAAAAACAAAATACCTAAACATTACTCTGCGCCATTACAGATATCTATAAAAAGCTTCGTTGATCATACTCTTGCACTCGGGGTAGAGTGTAATGAGACGGGCACGAAGATTATCTCTCGAATGGACATCCGCCACAAGTGCAGGAAATATCTTGAACCTGTTCATACCCCTGTTATCCAAGTATATCAATATCTCAGGGCGGAACCAATATTTCGTCCCGTAGGTATAAATCCAATTCTCATACCTCTGACGATAAAGTATGTTCTCAACATAATAAGCCCACATCTCACCTATCTCACAATACCCTGCATTGTCTTCGGCGCCCGTTCCGTAAGTCACCCCGCCCGATGATGTGAATGAGGCCAGGATAAAAAGCGCATACGCATCCCAGTAAGTATTGCCTACCTGCATATAATGGCTTGCATGGGCCAATTCATGCTGCACGCAATGATATATCTGACTATAGGTCGTGTAATTTTTCGAACCAAGTATAATGTCAGGAGCGAACAGCTTGACTATAGGCAGATACTCCCCTATCACACCGCTTATCATGTCAATATCGAGAATTGCTCCCTGATGAAGCATAAGAGTGGCACTGCTCTCCATAAGTCCAATATTCCATATCGTAAGATTGGACGGAGGAGTTTTTATCTTTACGCCGTAAGCCGAACAACTCTCATAATAATCATATGCCGCATTATTGATGGCACATCTCTTAAACATGGAATTGTCTGATTTCTCGCTTACCGTAATACTGCACCCGGTAGAAGGATGCTTGCCCAAAGTGGATATGGACCCTTTGACGAAAACGGCGTTGAAGCCAAGGGTAAATCCCTTACTGCTTGTATATACGAGGCGGTAACGCGGGTTGGACTTGAAACTTTTTTTCATCTGATAATTGCCGTCCTTATCAGTAAAACACCTGTCAAATTTGACAAATACATTACACGACACCTGCACACCGGATACTCCCACAGTATCAGGAGAATGGTCTTTGTCAACTATACGGATTTGTCCTTGAGGAATATGAGCGACCTTTTCACCCTTGGTCTGCGCATTCAACAAATCGGCATTGCCGGTAAGCCTGTACGACTCCATCTCCACGGCATCCCAGTCCACCCAGTCAAGACCTGCCTTTGTGACGTTCTCGGCCTCTGCAAGATAGCATTTATGGATAAGCTCACATCTGACGGAAGAGGGGGCGACAAAATCAGGCGGCACCACGGCATACTGCCACGTGCATTCTCCATCAGGAATCTGTGGGTCGTGATAATAGTCACCTTCTTCTACAATCTGATAATCAAGAGGATGATCAAGCATTTTCACACCCATTTTCTCAAGAGCATCCAGATCCTCCTTACAGGAAGGCAGCAGTCTTATATAATGATCCGTTGCACTGAGCTCAACTGTTCCGGCCTTGGTAGGATACAACGAAGCCAAAGCCTTGGTCATATTATCCAAAGAATATGGGTCCTCCAGCCTTTCACCCAAAACTATCATCCCATGAGGCACCCGGTCCATCTCATCTGGAAATATGCCCTCGTCATCTTTAAAAGAATCGTGCGTACAGGAAAACAGACACAGTGACGCCGATAAAGCAAGAAAAAATTTTGAAGTCTTCATAGTTCAATATCTTTTCCTGCAAATCTATACAAAAAAAGCCGTGTAAAAACGAGTTTACACGGCTAATTCTTAATTGGATGATTAGAAGAATTTTATCTCCTTTCCTTCTATGGCGCTAAGCAGTGAATTACCCAGTCTGCTGACACCGAAACGGAAAAGAGACTTGTTCATCCATTCCTGTCCGAGAATAGAGAGGCCGATCTCATAATATTGCAAAGCCTCCTCGGCAGTAGACACCCCGCCGGCAGCCTTGAATCCTACCTTTCGACCTGTCTTTTCATAGTAATCTTTTATGGCCCTGCACATTACCGTGGCAGCCTGAGGCGTCACATTTACACTTACCTTGCCGGTAGATGTCTTGATAAAATCGGCTCCTGATTCCATAGCAAGAATCGATGCCTTATAAATCAGTTCATCTGTTTTCAATACACCGGTCTCAAGAATAACTTTCAAAATAACACCATGCTGATGACATATCTGAGCTATCTGCTTTATCTCGAAAGCGGCGCTGTCAGAATCACCGTCAAGAAATGCATTTAACGCCAAAACGATATCCACTTCATCTGCACCGTCTTTTATCGCCATCTCCACCTCCGCTTTCTTCACTTCCAGAAAACTCTGCGAAGAAGGGAAACATCCTGCAACTGTAGTCACGTGAAGGTCTTCACTTACCCTGTTTTCCTTAATCACGTGCGCAAAATTAGGATATACGCAGATAGAAGCCGGAAGCGGATAAGACGGATAAAGGTTGTGGAACTCTGTCACTTTATCCACTAAAGCCTTAACACTGCTAGGAGTATCCTCCGGGCGAAGTGTGGTCAAATCCATAAAACCAAAACACTCCTTTAAAATGTCATTTTTATTCATCTCCATATGTTTTTTCAAATTTCTTACTTATGGGTTCGATTTCCTTTATTTTCAACAAACTTTTCGTATCAACCGTGTCTTGCAGCATAGAGGCATCGACTTTTCCCGCCTTAAGACTGTCCGGAGTCCCGGCATTCACGCTGTCTCGTACAGAAAGAGAATCCAGACGGCGCCAGATCATCATAGTATCTTCCGGAATTAACGTCTGCAGATCAAAAGACTTTTCCTTGTAAGAATCAATCACCTTCCGGTTACTGTAATAGTCATCGACCTTTCTAAGATACTTGGCCTTATCGTCCAATTTAAGGGAGGCAGTCTTCAATATCTTGGCATAGTCATCCGGTTTCTCTATATAATGATGCACGGAAGCATCATAATCCTTCAGCGTATAACCGTATTTCTTGAATATTGGCTCATAAAAAAGAGAGGTATCAGCAACTCTTCTCTCCGAATAATGAGAAGTCAACCACTGGTCAGCGAGAAACATCTCGGCGTAGATGTCAGAAAGTTTAGAGGCTGGTATCACCCGGCCTCTGCCAGAGCATGACACCACGACAGATGAAAACGCTGCCAACGCACTCAAAATCCATAATATACTACGCCTCTGCATGGAAACTACCTTAACTGGGCACCAAAATTCTTCTGATATGAAGACAGAATGGCATTCATTACTTTTTCCACATCCTGATCAGTAAGTGTACGCTCGGAATCCTGCAGGACAAAACTCAATGCGTACTGTTTCTTTCCCTGAGGAATTTTCTCTGAACGATAGACATCGAAAAGCGAAACATTTTTCAGAAGCTTCTTCGCCTGTTTGAAAGCAGCGGCACGAAGATCAGCATAAGTCACACTTTCATCCAAAAGCAAAGCCAGATCTCTTCTTACCTCTGGGAATTTAGGCAACTCCTTAAAGGCCACCTTATTACGTTTAATGAGTTCAAAAAGTACAGGCCAAGAAATCTCCGCGGCATAAACATTTTGCTTAATGCCGAATTTTTTAGCAAGCGCAGGAGCTACCTTACCCAACACGGCAATTGTTTTCCCGCTTCCAGGCAACTTATAGCACATTCCTTCGCTATAAATGTCTCCCGGTGCAGGCTCATTCCACAACTGATAAATATCTGCTCCGAAGCGCCTGAGCAAAAGTTCAAAATATCCTTTGAGTACGAAATAATCTGATTTCACAGCGGCTCCACGCCATGTTTTTTCTTTCCCTCCGGTAATGGCCAGGCAGAAATTCTGATGTTCCTCATAGCCATCAAGAGTATCCCCGCTTTTTTCCGGAAGTCTTTGATATACCGAACCGTACTCAAAAATCTTCATGGAAGACATCTGACGGTTAATGTTATAAGACACCACCTCCAATGCATTAAGGACCAGAGTCTGTCTCATCACATTAAGATCCTGGCTAAGAGGATTCACGATCCTCACAAGATGATCTGAAGGGAAAGTCTTAAGGTCCGTGTAATAATCAGCCTTGGTAAGAGAGTTGTTCATGGTCTCCACGAATCCATTGGCAGCAAGGAAATTAGAAATTATGCTACGCACGGCTTCAGGTTCCGGAGAAGGCGTCGCGTTGACGGACATGCGCATCTGCTTAGGAAGCTCCACATTATCATATCCGTAGATTCTGAGTATCTCCTCCACCACATCACACTCTCTATACACGTCTACCATATAGCTTGGAGCAAGAACCTGTGCGCATCTACCCTCACGACTAATAAACTCATAGCCAAGCGATTGAAGAATAAGATCTATCTTATCATCTCCTATCTCCTTACCCACGAAAGAAGATATGCGGGCATAATCAAGTTCTATCTTTTTCTTTTCGACAGGAACCGGATAATTCTCCTGAACAGGTCCCGTCACCTTTCCTCCGCATAATTCCACGACCAAATCAGCAGCATATTCAAGTGCGAACGGGCAAATCAGCGGGTCACATCCCCTCTCATAACGGAACGACGCATCTGTGGAAAGCTGATGAGTCTTACTGGTTTTTCTTATGCTGCCCGGATCGAAATATGCACTCTCAAGGAACAGATTCACAGTATTTTCCGACACTCCGCTATCTTCTCCGCCAAATACTCCGGCGATACACATCGGGCCTTGAGAATTGGCAATGACCATATCATTATCATGCAGCTGACGATCCACCCCATCAAGAGTAGTGATATGTTCTCCGCCCTGCGCCCTGCGCACTATGGCTTTACCTCCAATTATCTTATCAGCATCGAAGGTATGAAGAGGCTGACCGAAAGAGAAAAGAATATAATTGGCGATATCCACAACATTATTGATAGGTCTGCTTCCTATTGCAGAAAGTCTTTCCTGCAGCCATTTTGGAGAAGGGCCTACCTTTATTCCCTTGATAGTGAGTCCCATATAACGGGGTGCCCCTTGCTCGTCCTGGACTTCCACAGAGACTGGAGCCGCATAATTTTCTGCGCCTTTCAGCGAAGCGCCGCTCTGGGGACGACAAAGTTCACATGGGATTCCGCGAAGTTTCAAATATGCATAGATATCACGGGCGACTCCATAATGTGACGCCGCGTCTACACGATTGGCCGTAATCTCATATTCTATCACGGCCCTCGTAGGAATATTCAGATATTCTTTAGCCGGAACGCCTACAGGAGCATCATCGGGAAGGACCTTTATGCCATCGTGACTTTCCCCTATGCCAAGTTCATCTTCGGCGCAAATCATACCCAGACTTTCCACGCCACGAATCTTCGACTTCTTTATCTTAAAGTCCCCCGGAAGCACTGCACCTACCCTTGCGAACAGAACCTTCTGCCCTGCAGCTACATTAGGAGCACCACACACCACCTGCAAAGGCTCGGTCCCGCCATCATCAACAGTTGTAATATGAAGATGATCCGAATCAGGATGAGCGCAGCAAGTAAGCACTTTCGCTACTACAACGCCCTTCAGGCCGCCCTCTATAACTTCTGTTTCCTCCACGCTGTCGACTTCTATACCTATCGAAGTCATTATCTCGGCCAACTGAGCCGCAGTGAGGTCACATTTAATGTAATCCTTAAGCCAATTATATTCCAGCTTCATATCTATTTATATTTATTTCAAATTATCTTCATCAAAAAGAGTTTTCACAAACTGTTCTTTATCAAACTCTCTAATATCTTCTATCCCCTCACCTACACCTATATAACGGATAGGTATTCCGAACTGGTCCACCAGCCCCACCGCTACTCCACCTCTTGCGCTTCCATCCATCTTGGTCAACATCAAAGAAGTGATATTCGTGGCGCGCGCGAATTCCTTAGCCTGTTGGAACGCATTCTGACCCGTACTCGCATCCAGAACGAGCATAACATCGGACGGCGCACCAGGCAAAGCCTTACCGACAGAATTTCGGATCTTGGTCAGTTCATTCATAAGGTCCACCCTGTTATGCAGACGACCTGCCGTATCTATAAGCACGACATCAGCGCCCTTGGCCACTGCAGACTTCACAGTATCATAAGCCACTGCAGCAGGGTCCGAGCCCATCTGCTGACGTACTATTTCCACTCCGGCTCTTTCCGCCCACACGCTTATCTGATCAACAGCAGCTGCCCGGAACGTATCAGCAGCTCCAAGAACCACTTTTTTGCCTTCTTTACAGAATTTATATGCCAATTTCCCTATGCTGGTAGTCTTTCCTACGCCATTGACCCCCACAACCAGAACAACATAAGGACGCATAGAAGTCTCCGGAGCCGATGAATCGGGCATCAAAGACGAGATTTCTTCACGTAACATCGAAAAGAGTTCATCTTTAGACATAAACTTGTCCTTAGAGACCCTTTCTTCCAGAGCATCCACCACTTTTAGTGTGGTGTCCACTCCCATATCTGATTCCACGAGAGCCTCCTCGATAGCATCAAGAGTACTGTCATCCACTCTCGATCTGCCCACAAAGGCTCTGCTTATGCGTTGAAAGAAACTAATTGCCATATCCTACAAATATAATCAAATTCCACCGTATAAACACAAAAAAGAGGGTGGAAAACCACCCTCTTTTCAAACATTGTAACTAAAAAGGATTACTTCTTTGAGAACATCTCTTTAGCCTGTGACTCCTCAACGAGCTGCTCTGTGAAAACATAAGCACCTGTCTTTGGAGACCTTTCCATACGGATGCATTTAACCATGCTCTTAGCACCGGCCTTAGCTGCGAATGTTGCGACGGCTTTCTTTGCCATATTATATCCTCCTCAGATTATTTAATTTCACGATGTACAGTAACTCTCTTAAGGAATGGGTTGTATTTTTTCCTCTCAAGACGATCTGTGGTGTTCTTCTTGTTCTTTGTGGTCACATAGCGGGAAATTCCCGGAACGCCTGTTGCCTTTTGTTCTGTGCACTCAAGGATGACCTGCACCCTGTTGCCTTTTGCTTTCTTTGCCATATTATCAAAAATTAAACAAGGTTAACATATCCTTTTTTCTGAGCATCGCGAACAGTGGCCTCAAGACCATTCTTCTCGATTATTCTTATACCCTTACAAGAGACCTTGAGGGTGATGAATCTCTGCTCCTCCTCGCTCCAGAAGCGCTTGTTCTTGAGGTTAACAGAGAAGTCGCGCTTGGTGCGCAGTTTGGAATGGGCAACATTGTTACCTTTCATTCTCTTCCTTCCGGTTATTTGACAAACCTTTGCCATAATTATTCTTTTTTATTTATTATTAATCTTTTACCAGCTTCAGAAACCTATTCCATCTTATATTGCGAGGGAAGGATTCTTCAGCATTTGTCGAGAGCCATATTATTGCCGGGGTGCCCACGATATGGTCTTCCGGAACAAAACCCCAATACCTTGAGTCCAAGGAATTGTGTCTGTTATCTCCCATCATAAAGTAGTAATCCTGTTTAAAGGTATATTCACCGGCGGCAAGTGCATCCTTTACAGATGAATTCTCATAAACTTCTATTATTCTCTTGTAGAGAGGAAGCGTATGTGAATCAAGCTTCACGGTGACTCCTTTTTTAGGAATCCAAACAGGCCCGAACTCATCCCTGCTCCAGCTGTAATCTGCGCTGAACGGAAAAATTTCGCGATAATCACGCTGAGTTTCCTCAAGGTTGGAAGAAATCTGCAATCCTGAATACATCGGTTCTCTCACTCCGTTAACCCACGCATAGCCTTTTTTCACTTCCAGAGTATCTCCGGCTACAGCTACGCATCTTTTAACGTAATGGTCCACCTTATCTGCAGGACGCGCGATAACTGGTCCAAGCTTGGAAACAACCGTCCTTTTACCATAGAAACGGCACAATGCATAATAATCTTCTGCAGGGGCCTTTCTCAAAACAGTGTCTCCATTAGGAAACCCGAAAACCACCACATCTCCCCTTTCAACACTGCGTCTTCCCTTAAGTCTTCTATAATCGTTTTTTATCAGTTTGGAGTAAGACTCCTTACCGAAAGCGACGTTATGAGTAAAAGGAAGCGTCAGCGGAGTTTGAGGCAACTTAGGTCCGTATGTCAATTTGCTTACGAAGAGATGATCTCCTGTATAGAGAGTTCTCTCCATCGATGGTGAAGGAATTTTAAAAGCCTGGAATAAAAAAGTGTTAATCAAGGTGACGACAATCACCGCAAATATGATGGCATCCAGCCAATCATTGAATGCAGAATGTTTCTCCCCTTCCTTATACCTTTTCTTCCAAAAGTTCCAATGGACCTTGCGGGTAATGAATATGTCAAATATTACACCCAGTCCTATGAGGAACCAGAAATTGCCAAGCCAAATTACCCAACAAACATAAACCAAGGCCCAGAAAACGAACCTTGTCCATTTGTTACGGGTAAATTCCTTCAGGCTCACAATTACTATTTATTAACAGATTTAACGATAGCCTCGAATGCCTTAGGATTATTCATGGCAAGGTCTGCAAGCACTTTACGGTTAAGACCGATATTGTTCTTTGCAAGAGCTCCCATGAACTGAGAATAAGTCATACCGTACTGACGTACAGCTGCATTAATTCTCTGAATCCAAAGTGCACGGAAACTGCGCTTTTTAGCTCTACGATCACGGTAAGCATAGGTAAGTCCTTTCTCGTAAGTGTTCTTTGCTACCGTCCATACATTCCTTCTTGCGAGGAAATTACCGCGAGTTCTCTTAAGAATCTTTTTGCGGCGTGCCCTTGAGGCAACTGAATTGACTGATCTTGGCATAATTCAATACTTTTTAGAGAACCAACATTTCTTTCACCCTCTTGATATCTGCAGATTCGATGATTGCAAAATGATCAAGATTTCTCTTTTGCTTTTTGGTCTTCTTTGTGAGGATGTGGCTGTGGTAAGCGTGCTTCCTCTTAATTTTGCCCGACCCGGTAAGCGTGAAGCGCTTTTTGGCACCGGGGTTCGTTTTAAGCTTTGCCATTGTGTAAAAATGTTTAATTAATAAATGTTTATAAATACTGCCGTATCTCTACGGTCTATTTCTTTTTTAAAGGAGCGATCATCATGGTCATTCGCTTTCCTTCCAGAACCGGCATGTTCTCTGCACGTCCGAATTCCTCAAGTTCCACAGCGAATCTCAAAAGCTGCTTCTCTCCCTGATCGGCGAACATAATCGAACGCCCGCGGAAAAATATGGTCGCCTTCACCTTAGAACCTTCCTGAAGAAAGCCTTGAGCATGCTTAAGCTTGAATTGAAAATCGTGCTCATCGGTATTAGGCCCGAATCGGATTTCCTTGACTACTATCTTCGCAGAATTGGATTTCATCTCCTTAGCCTTTTTCTTCTGCTGGTAGATGTATTTCTCATAATCCATTATCCTGCATACAGGAGGATCGGCTTTCGCACTGATTTCCACAAGGTCCAATTCAAGGTCATCTGCAAGCCTCATCGCCTTCGAAATAGGATAAACTCCCTGTTCAGGGATATTATCTCCTACCAGACGGACTTGCGGAGAGGTGATCTCACCATTGATACGAAGCTCAAACTCGTCTTTCTGCTGACGAGGATCAGGTCTGCGTCCCTGCTGAGGGCGCGGCCCACTTGGCTTTGGTCTGTAAGGTCCTGGCATTAAGCTAATTCTTCAGCAACCGCTGATTTTATATATTCAACAAACTGTTCTGCACTCATAGAGCCCTGATCAACACCCTCTCTGCGGACAGAAACAGTGCCTTCAGTGGCTTCTTTCTCTCCCACGATCGCAAGCACAGGCACTCTCAATGCAGCTATGTCTCTAATTCGCTTACCAAGAGTCTCGTTACGCGCGTCAATGGAAGCGCGAATTTCGGAATTTTTCAGCAAATTACAAACTTTTTCTGCATATTCTGAATATTTCTCGCTGACAGGCAGAATTTTCACCTGATCAGGGGAAAGCCAGATAGGCAGATGACCGGCAGTGTGCTCGAGAACTACCGCGGTGAAACGCTCGATGGAACCGAACGGCGCACGGTGTATCATAACAGGGCGCTGTTTAACGCCATCGGCATCAACATAATCAAGCTGGAAGCGCTCAGGAAGATTATAATCCACCTGAATGGTACCGAGCTGCCATTTCCTTCCAATGGCATCCTTGACCATAAAATCAAGTTTCGGTCCATAGAAAGCGGCCTCGCCATACTCGACCACAGTTTTGAGGCCCTTCTTCTGAGCCGCCACTATGATGGCATTCTCCGCCTTTTCCCAGTTCTCGTCGCTGCCTATATACTTAGTCTTGTTGTTAGGATCGCGCAGGGAAATCTGAGCCATATACTCTGTCATGTTCAATGTCTTGAACACGTAAAGAATCAAATCAATAACCTTTTCGAACTCTTCCTGAAGCTGATCGGCACGACAGAAAAGGTGAGCGTCATCCTGGGTAAAACCGCGGACACGTGTAAGTCCGTGAAGTTCGCCGCTCTGCTCATAACGGTATACGGTACCGAACTCCGCATAACGAAGCGGAAGATCCTTATATGAACGCGGCTCGCTGCGATAAATCTCACAGTGATGAGGACAGTTCATAGGTTTGAGCATATATTCCTCTCCCTCCTGCGGGGTATGTATAGGCTGGAACGAATCCTTACCATATTTGGCATAATGGCCGGACGTCACATAAAGGTCCTTGGCTCCGATATGAGGCGTCACTACCGGCAGATAGCCCAGCTCCTGCTGCTTACGGCGAAGGAACTGTTCGAGGACATAACGCATCTGGGCACCGCGAGGAAGCCACAGAGGAAGTCCGAGACCCACACGGGAAGAAAAAGTGAAGAGCTGCATCTCCTTACCTATCTTACGGTGATCCCTCTTCTTAGCCTCTTCCATAAGGTTAAGATACTCATCAAGCAGACTCTTCTTAGGGAATGACACTCCATAAATACGGGTAAGCTGCTCGCGGGTCTGATCGCCCTTCCAGTAGGCTCCGGCTATTGCGGTAAGCTTAACTGCCTTTATGTCATCTACATGCTTGACGTGAGGTCCACGGCAGAGGTCTGTAAAATTACCGTTCTTGTAGAAAGTGATGGTGCCGTCTTCAAGGCCCTCGATAAGTTCACACTTATAAGGATCGCCCTTCTCTTTGAAATAGCGCATAGCCTCGTCCTTGGACACATCCACCTTCTCGAATGTCTCTTTAGTCTTGGCCAATTCTATCATCTTATCCTCTATCTTCTTAAGGTCAGCCTCACTGATCTGCTGTCCGCCGAAATCCACGTCATAATAGAATCCTGTCTCTACAGCAGGACCTACACCGAATTTCACACCAGGATACAAAGCCTCAAGGGCTTCAGCCATCAAATGCGCAGAAGAGTGCCAGAAAATCTTCTTAGCCTCGTCGTCTTCCCACGGACGAACCGTTCCGTCTGTAAATGCAATAGTTGCCATATCGTATATTTATAAAGCCCACAAAGATAATTAAAAATTTCCTATCTTTGTACGGTTATGGAAACAATAGACAAAAAAATCATAAGCAACGAAGCCTCCAGGTCGGCGATACTCTTCGGAGTAATATCAGGGGGATACATCATATTGTCTCAAGTCCTGAAAATACAGGCCATCCTCTACATTCTCGATTTAGCCAAATTCGTGGGACTGATTCTGCTGATGAAATACTGCATGCAGAGTCTGTGCAACAGATATGAAGGCGTGGACTCCCGCTCACTCAAACGTTACGGCACGTTCATCGCCCTGTTCTCCGCCATAATAACAGCTGTCGTGGCTTACGTCACCTACCAGCACATCTTTCCGGATGCAGTAACTGCCATGTGGGATGAAGTCTATGCACAGATGGGAGCAAGTCTTGACGAGAACTCGCGTATCGCCCTTCAATGGGCCGAAGCCAACTTCGCCCCTGTCGTGACGATAAGCCAGTTCGTCTGGTGTCTCTTCTACGGATGGATACTTTCACTTATCCTCGCACCTAGAATCGCCCCTTCGGATCCTTTTAAAGAATAAGACAGGTATGGATATCTCTGTAATCGTTCCACTGCTGAACGAACGTGAAAGTCTGGCCGAATTGGCAGAAAGGATAGACAAGACCCTGAAGGAGCACGGACTGTCCTACGAAGTGATTATGGTAGATGATGGCTCCACAGATGGTTCTTGGGAAGAAGTGCAGAGATTGGCACATACAAACACAGCGATACACGGAATCAGGTTCAGACGCAATTACGGCAAATCAGCCGCCCTGTACAGCGGATTCAAAAAGGCCGAAGGAGATGTGGTGGTGACAATGGATGCGGACCTGCAGGATTTTCCCGAGGAGGTCCCGCAGATGTACAATATGATAATGGAGGAAGACTGGGACATAGTTTCAGGTTGGAAACAGCACCGCCAGGACAATGCGCTCACCAAGAATCTTCCTTCCAAGCTTTACAACGCCACGGCGCGTAAAATTACCGGAATCAAGCTACACGACATGAACTGCGGGCTGAAAGCCTACAAGAAAGAAGTCGTTAAGGACATAGAGGTCTACGGGGAGATGCACCGCTACATCCCTTACCTGGCCAAAAATGCCGGATATACGCGCATCACAGAAAAGCCAACCCGTCACGCCAAGCGCAAGTTCGGCAAAAGCAAATTCGGAATGAACCGCTTCGTAAACGGCTTTCTGGATTTGCTAAGCTTATGGTTTCTGAGCACCTTCGGCAAAAAGCCAATGCATTTCTTCGGCTACAGCGGAATCTTAACCTTCCTTATAGGTTTCGTGCTGGCAATATGGATAATTGTGGACAAGCTTGTCGCACAAAGCCACGGACTCCCATACAGAGCAGTGACGGACCAGCCGCTGTTCTTTCTCGCGCTTCTCGCCATAGTGATAGGAGTGCTGTTCTTCCTCGCCGGGTTCCTGGGCGAAATGATAGCCCGTTCTTCCAGCGAAAGGAACCACTATAACATCCGCTCGGAATTCTGATTTTATTTTTCGAATCTGCTCTTGTCCGGAAAACGCGCCTCGAAAGCTTTCAAAACAGCTTCGCGCATAGTCTCATAATGCTTTTCTCCCAGGTGTACATCGTTGATGCACACCAATTTGCGTGAAGGAGAAAGAATGAAATCCGATACCGATTTAGGATTGGACAACGCTACCGATATATGTTTATTGGATATCTTTTCATCCAGAATCCGCCCCTTATAATACATATAATCCAGATACATATACTGATTATAGTTCCCGGCGGTACGGGTAACGGTAATCGAATCCCTGACTTTATCCTCGACTTTCACAAGCAGTTCCTCACAGAGCGAACGCTGCATAGGGGAACATATATGTTGAGGACGGATAAAACGACAAGATTTGCCTAAACCGACGGCGCCGCGCGCCAGCGTATCAGAATTCTTGCATATCTGCTTATACATATTGCCCCCCACCAGAAGATGGGAAGAAAAATGTATGACCGATTTGTCTCCTCTGAAAAAATCGTTCAATGAGCAAGGCTGCATAGGATACATATCGTCATTGAAATACAGGAATTGCTCATCCAGGCCTTCAATGCGATGCAGATACATCTCAAGCGGATTACAGTTGAATGTAGGGAGGAACTCCGACGGGATGAAATCCTCGTGATGCACGACCTTTACACTCTGACGGTTCACCCACGAAGGAACCTGGGAATCCCCGGACACCACCAGAAATACATTCCCGACGAAAGGAATATTCTTCTCTATCCCGCGGAAAAGATACGGCAATGTACCCCAGTCGCGAAATCTCTTGGTCATGACAGGAATGTTCGTATGCTGCGCATAACTCTCTCTCCAAATCGGGTCATTCCCGTCCACGTATGTAATCACTATATCCATAGGTGCTAAGATACGAAAAAAATCCCTTATGCAACCTTTTTTCACCTTGACGCATCTTATTTCACAGTTATGAATTCAACGAGAATGAAAATGAAAAAACTTATCCCGCTGACAATCTGCGCCCTCTCACTTTTCAATGCCTGTTCCAAATATGATGGTTTTGAAGTAGGGGGAGATAGTGCATATGACGAATCTTCATCACAATCCAACCCTTCGGAGCAAGGCCAAAAAGGCATAATTACCGCCGGAGAATGGAACGATCTAAGGAACTGGGATTTCTGGAGCAAACTTATGCTGGATTCCTCTTACCGCGACAAATGCACATACTGGGGATACGATACAGACCATAGAGCCGCCATCAGAATAATTAATACAGAAGGGAAGGCTGTCGCCGGAGCTAGAATAGAGATAAAATCGGATGAGTACAGCTGGCAGACAAAAACGGACAACAAAGGAGAGGCCTCACTGTGGCTGGGCCTGGATGACATTTCCAAATCCTATTCCGACTCAGGAGTCAAAGTCTATATTGAAGGCAAACTTTACGACGGACAACTTGATTTCACACATCACCAGGATGAAAAACTGCAAATCAACGAGATAGTCCTGTCCGAAGACATTAAGACAGAAGATGTTGTAGATGTAGCATTTATCGTGGATGCTACCGGTTCCATGTCCGACGAGATAGATTTTCTCAAATCCGACCTTGTCGATATACTTGAAGAATCTTCGCAATACAATAGGAGCACTGTACTGAGAAGCGCCGCTGTTTTCTACAAAGATCAGGACGACGACTATGTAACTAAATATCAGGACTTCACCACCGATGCGGGGAAAACCGCGGAATATGTCAAAAAACAGCGTGCCGCCGGTGGGGGCGATTATCCGGAAGCCGTGCACGACGCTCTTGAATGTGCACTCCAGAATTTGTCATGGAACGAAAATGCGAAAAGCAGAATCGCATTCCTCATACTGGACGCCCCGGCTCACGATGAAGCGCAAATCAAAGAGAGCCTAAGGAAAAGCATAAGAGGGTTTGCCGGCAACGGAATAAGCATCATAGGAGTGGCCGCAAGCGGAACGGACGAGTCTACGGAATTCATGCTCAGACTATTCGCCATCGCCACAGGGGGCACGTTCACATTCCTCACGGACGACAGCGGCATCGGAGGAGAACATCTCAAACCCACTGTCGGACAGTATCAGGTAGAGCACCTGAACGACCTTCTGAAACGGCTGATACAGGAAAGAATGGAATAATTCTAATATTCCAGTTTCAAATCATCCACCCACAGAACCGAATCCTTGCTTCCGGTGAAATAATCACCCAGCATACTTGCCGCACAGGAAACAATAATATGCGTAGGCACACGTGAGGTCGATACATATTCCAGAGGAATCTCCACCTTGGTCCAGTCATCTATGCTTTGGGAAGCTATGTAACAGCCGTATGCTATCACATTGTCCCCTTTCGGATTAAAGAACGTGGATTTATCGGTAGTGTTGATTTCCACAGGGGAATCTGCACTTCCGCCATATTTACGATAATCCCAGTCTCCAAGAGCTATCCATACCGAAGCCCTGTCATTATCGCCCACCTTCACATCATCACCCTCAGGGACATCGCCCATGGTCTTTTCCTCGATTATACCGCTCTTATATTTCAGATACAAAGTAAGTTTACGCGGTCTCAGATTGAACGGACGCCCCATATGGATAACGCCGCCGGAGGCTCCTATCGTCCGGTCAAACGCACCGGAGAAAACATTTCCCGCCGCAAATTTAATGATGACATAACGTGACGTCATCTTCAATGACCTCTGTCCCTCGACCTTGTCCGTCTCATCCGGAAGGGTGATTGCGTAATCGGAGCCCACGGTAGTGGACCCCTTATTGCCGCTTCCCCACCATTTGCTTTGCAGTTCCTGTGAAGAAGACTCCGGGTCATAAAAAGAGTAATATTTGGACGATTCGGCGTGGCTTACCGCTTCAAATCCTGAATTGGGGAGTTGAGCTGCAGCCTGCGTAGTAAAACTAACAGGGTCTGTAACGTCTTCTCCGCTATAAGCTATGCACTCATATTCCGTAAGCGGAAGCAATCCGTCTGCAGCGGCACTGAATGATGCTCCCTGCACGCTCACGTCCTCAACTTCCCTCCATTCACTCTGTCCGGCCTCCCTTATCCTGAAACCATTGGCCTCGCCTTCCTTTCCTGTAGCCTTAAGCCAAGCCACAGCCGTCCACGCATCCACGCTTTCAAAATCCACGCTCTGATCTACCTCATTGACAAAAAGCGTCCACTCCTCCACATTGCTGCGATACATCACGCTGACCTTCTGAGGTTGAGAGAAATCTTTAAGATATGATATCGTAGGATTATATGCCGTAATTCCCTCCGGGCCAAGTTTCAAGGCAGTGACACTGACTTTCGAGAGATCTGTTCCGACAGGAACATTGGCAATAGCCCTGAAATTCTGAGCATCGATAACGGATTTGCCCACCCCGGAAGAAACCGTAAAATATCGTTCTATCTCCTGCTCCGCCTTTATGGTCCAGAGATAATCCTCATATACGCTCAAGCTGACCGTAAAAGGCGACGTCATATCGTGCACGCCTTCAATCTTTCCGCTCGCCTTGACGCGGCTGTCATTAAAACGGACCCCCGTGATGTTCACATTTTTAATATCAGCAGTTTCAGAAAGAGATATCACCACGAGACGGGCATCGGCATAAATGTTCACGTCTTTGGCACCCTCAACCGAAAGACCCTCTATCTGAGCCTCCACGCTCGGATACGGGATATCGTTACGGATGCACGAAGTCAAAATGCCTAACGCAAAGGCCAATACGACAGGAATATAATTTCTCATATCTAAAAATGCAGACTCAAACCGTAGGATATGTCAAGTATGTCCAACATAAAATTAACCTTGGAGATACAGCTGTCACCCACTTTTTCACCGTTTTTCATATAATCCGTCTTGGTGACCTGCGCTCCTCCTATTCCTATGGACACGTGGGTACTGAGATTGTTCATGACGAATATCATCAGTCCCGGATGTGCAGCCACACGAAGCTTCTGCGCTACGGAACTCGTGTCAAGCGATTTGGCATTATAGCTGAACGACGTGTCCGTTCGCGACCAGCTGAGGGCCACATCCATAAAGACTCCGAACCTTCCGCGCTCATCGAGTGCCGCATAGGAACGATGATAAATCTCCGACTGCAGTATCTTCGATTTGGCCTTGATATCCTGGACGGACATCTCAAAACCTTCATTGAGCATAGACAAATCAGCATTGGACACGCCTCCGCTGACACTTGAAAACTTGGAGCGCATTCCTATGGAGCGATTATCCTTATAGGTATAGTCGAAATATGGAGAGATAGACAGAATCTCACCACTGGCATCAAGATGCTGAAGTATCAGGGCCAACTCGCTGTTAGAGCTGTCAAGATTCAAATGAAAGAACTGTATTCCGGTCGAAACATCCCCCTTCGGCATAAATATGCGATCCGGGCCTCTTTTGACGGCCACCGATGTACTGTCATTATCAGCAGGATGCGCCAGCGAGAGCGAACACGCCAAGATGCAGGCGACAAGTGCAAATGTTTTTTTCAGGTAACTGGCCATACTAGATATAATAATAAAGGCTGAATCCTACAGCCAGGATGTTTATCTTGAAATTAATGTAACTCGTGCGGCGGGAACCTGTCTCCACCTGATTATGCGTCTGACTGGTCCAATCGAACTGAAGCCCGAGCATATTCACGTTAACATCTATGGCTAACCTGTCTGTCACGAAAGCAATGAATCCAGGACAGACATTCAAACCCAAAGCATGATTAATCTCGTATGTGCCGTTTATGGCATTTTCACGTCCGTCCAAAACCTTTCCCTGCCCGAAAGAATACCCCAGAGAAACTTCATTGAAAAGGCCGATGCGCTTGAGATTGCCAATCGGGATATAATACCTGGTGATTCCCTGAATCTCAAAGGATTGGCTTAACTTATGATAATTCGAAAACTCCAGATTTGCGATATCTCCAAGATCAAGGGATGCGCTGTCAAGCAGAAACATTCCGCGCTTATAGCCAACTCTGGCGCCTACGCCTATGTTATCCCTTACCATATAACAGAAAGCGGGACTCAGTGAAATGTTGTATCCAGTGGAATTGACCCCGCTGAGTATCAGAAAATCGGCATTCTGGCTGTCTTGCAGGCTATAACTCGCACCTCCGCCCACCATCCACGTGCCTTTGGACACGAATACGGGCTGCGAACTCAGATCTATCCCTCTATCCATTTTCTGCCCCGATGCCAATTGGCAAAGGAGCAGAAATGAAAAGAGTATCAGTAATTTTCTATTCATAAAGAAGTTCCATTCCGTCGAGCCAGAGCTTACTGTTTTCGTAACCGGCGAAATAATCTCCATACATACTAGATGCACAACTTATTATAATGTGCGTCGGGCGTTTGGTCACATCTCGCCAGTCAAGCGTCAGCGTAACCTGAATCCAGTCCGTTGCCGGATTTGTTGAATCTGAAGATACGACTTTTTCCGCATACGCGATAGTGGAAGCGTCTGTAGAATAATCCACGAACGTGCTGGTATCCGTCGTATTGACGAGCACAGGGCTTTCAGCATCTCCGCCATATTTACGGTAATCCCAAGTTCCAAGAGCTATACGCACGTTGGCCTTGTCGTAATTTCCCTTCTTGCCGTCCTGCGGAACATTGTCATTGGCAAAGTTGATGATGCCTCCTGAATACTTCATCCAGAAACGCAGAGCCGTAGGACGAGCTGTGAACGGACGTCCGAAATAAACGGTACCGCCTTTCGTTCCTATTACATCTCCGAAATGACCGCTGAACAAGTTTCCGGCAGCAAACTTGACTACCACATTGCGGGACTGCAGACATACTGACTGGCTGCCATCCTTATAAGTATCTGAATCAGGATAACAAATCGCATAACTTGCGCCGACGGACGTCGAGCCCTGATTACCATTACCCCACCATTTGGTCTGAAGGGTCACATCACTCGATGACGGATCATAGAATGACTTGTACTTGCTGCTTTCAGCATTGGAAGTGGTTTCAAAACTACCGTTAGGAATTGCAGTAGCCACTTCAGTGGTAATGGTATTCGTCGCGGCCATATACTCTTCCTCACCACTTTCAAGTGAAGTTACAGCCAATCTGTATTCATACTCGGTAACAGGAGCTAGACCAGAGATAACTGCACTGTAAGTGCTTTCGGCATCGCGCTGCGCTGAAACCCTTATCCATGAATCACTTCCCGTCGCACGCACATCAAAATATACTTTCTGCGAATCGTACTGACTCTCGTCGACATCGGCATGAGCGGTGAAATGCCCGGCCCAGACCTCATAAGACGGAGTGCTTGACACGCCCGTAGAAGTAGGAATGAAGATTATGTTGTCGTAAATATTGTTTGTGCTGTCATCTACCAGAAGATCCAAACTCAAAGTACCGTCCTTCTCGACATACTTGAGGGCCAGTTTGTATCTTTTTCCTCCTTCCACGGCACTTACAGAGCCGCTCTTGCTGAAAGAAGACCCGTCCTTTTTAAGCGTGCCCGAGAAAGTCCAGCTGAGAGAAGGCTCAAATCCGGAAGCGATAAAGAAGCCGTCCGCGCCGCTCTTGGAAGCATCGTAAATAAGACTTGCATCGTCATTCAAAGAAACCTTGCAGGTATAACCTTCCGTAAAGAATTCATCTACAGTAGCATCAAACGTAACCTTGGAGATGACATTGCACACCTTGGCCACCACCTTGACGTCACTCTTACTGCCGGCAGTTATCTTGAAAGTCTGCGATCCGCTATAGCTTTTCTGTTCCCAGGATGCCTGGACAGCTGAAGCCTTGACCACCTCACCCGCCTGAACATCCACTCTGTACTCGTCTGAAGGAAGATAAATCTGTGAGGGCATCTGCGAGTATACATACTCTCTCACCTTTCCTGAAAAATCCGCCTTGTAAATCTTGATGACCGCTGTCGAAAGCAGATCCTCCTGGCTCATCTCAGCCTTGGTAGTTTCTACGCCAATCGAAAAAGAAACGGTTCCGCTACCCTCATTGGCCAATTCCTGCGAGGTGCAGGCAAAAAACACCGGAAGAGCTGACAATATATATGATAATCTCTTTTTCATGGCGCTATTCTACTTTAAGACTGATTGGAATACTCTTCTTGCAACCCTTGGCATCCACAACATTCATAGTGAAAGTATGAGTTCCAGGGAAAGCGAGAAGCGGAGTCTGAGCACCGGAAAGATCAAAATCAATCTCAGTCTTTCCCGCGAGTTCACTTCCATGAGGGAAAGGAACGATATCGAATACCCCCAGGGCAGCCTCCGATGGATTGATCAAATCGAGGGTCGTTCCGCCCACGGTCTGAACAGACGCGATGAAATCCGCATTGGTAGAAGCGATGTCTACGGTGAATTTACGCGCTCCGTTAGGAATCTTGGCCGTCATGGTGAGAGGGAATGTGCCTGTAGCAGGAACCACTATCTCTGAAGTAATATCATAAGAGCAGGTGCTTACCAGTTCTATACCGCCGTCTCCCTGAGGGGCATTAGGGTCTTCCCCGTCGCCATCTTCCTGCGCATCGATGTCATTCTCAAGTTCCACATCTTCGACAAGTCCGTCTATCTCCACGGCGAAAGACGCATTGCCGTCGGCGTCCACCTTCTTCAAGAAGGTTATGACATGCCAATCGCGCGCTTTAACCCCGCTTATCGAAGTGGCCATCTTCTGAGATTTACCATCGATTGACCCCTTGAACGTTACAGACAAAGTGGCGTTCTCGCTGTTGACGGCGAAATAGCCCAATCTTCTGTCGTACTGCGCACCTGCGTCGCTATAAGAAAGCGTATATTCAAGAGGATAGCCCGATGTGAGCTCCACTGTCGTCTTACCGTCTCCGGTTACAGTCTCCAGGAAAGCGTCGTTATAACTTACCGTCACCACTGTCTGAAGCAAAGTGCAGGTGATGCTTCCTACGGAAGTAGTCTGACCTGCGACGATAGAGAAAGTGCTGGACGCCCCGTATATGGGGGAATTGAATTTGGCCTCAGGCACAGAAGACGAACTTGAGCGCACGGTAAGGGTGTAATCTCCTGCCGGGAGCTGCATGCTTTGTGTTGTACGAACCTCACCCCAAGTCTTCTGGCTTACCAGAGCGGAAGCGGCATCATAGACACTGATGACATACTCGTCGCCCGCCGCCTCCGCCTTGGTTACAGAATTGACTTCCTCCGATACTTCGAGAGCCATCTCGGAGAAAGAAAGTGTCCCGGTCTTTTTATTGCCGTAATTGAATGCGTCTTTCGAGCAAGATGCCAATAGAGCGGCGGCACTTATTAAGATTATAGATATCTTCTTCATTTTCTAGTCATTTAAATCGATGTCCTCCAGCTGCACATCCTCCACAGTATCATCGAATGTTATGGTAATGGTGCCGTTGCCCACATTGGAAGCGTCAAAAGAAACCGTGTAACATTTTTTTGCTTCCAGATTCTTGTAACTGGCACTGAATGATTGGGTCTTGCCTCCCTGAGAGGTAAGCGTACCCGTAAGGGTGAATGAATACGCGTCTATAAAGGCGGCGCGGTTCTCCCCCTTAGGGAAAGAAATTTCTGTACCTGCTCCCGTCTTCAGCGTAAAATCATAGTCTGTGTAATACGAAGCGAAAACCGACGAATATGCCAATCTCACTATGGAATTGGCCAGGCTGACAGGCACCGTGACGTCACTTGTAGTACCTTGAGCCACTGTAAATGAAGTCGAACCGCTGAAATACGGCTTTTCAAAGCCTTCTTGAGAACTTGCCCCATAATAAGCCAGGGCGGTGTAATTACCCGCTTTCACAGCGGTAGTACTGCTGTAGTTTTTTAAAGGGCCGGAGTAAATCTCGGTTCCCTCCTGATTGCTAAGCACAAGCGTGAAGTCATCAGCAGAAGGGAGTGTCGCAAAATCGGACACGCTGCTTTTGACCTCCACCACAGAATCGTCAGAATTCACACCGAAATTTATGAATCCGACGCCACTCTCCGCATTCTGAGAACAGGACACTGCCATCAGAGATGCAAAAAGAGCAATAGTGATTGTTTTTTTCATCTTTTGTATAATTATCATTTACTGATTTTCACTTTAATGTTGTCTATATAGAGCCAGCAGGTGCTGTTGCTGGTATCCCATACAGTCTGGGTAACCGTCCTCCAACTCAAACGGATAGGGGCTTGAACATCAGTCAGCGTCGATTGAGACAGATGGTTGATATTAGTATACGAGCCTGTAGTCTCGTTAAGTGTGAAATTGGTAGGATAAGTTCCCGTATCATCGCCGCTCTTAAGATTATCACTTGTAGTGATATATCCGAGATAAACGGTCTGGGATGCCTTAGGTTTGGAACCCAGTCCGCCTTCTTCCCTTCCCATAGAATAATTGAACTCGATATCGAGAGAAACCGTCTTTCCTTCCTTCAAGCCGCTAAGGAACGGCGAATCTCCCCTGGCCGGATAATTTGCAAATCCTGTCTCTCTGTGACAAGCAAGCCTGATTGCGGTCCCCGCCTGAGCCCCGGCTCTTGCTACACTCCAACCATTGAACACCTTAGGGTCTTTGCTTCCGGCATTGGCAGATGAATGCTTATCTCCGGAGTTGAAACTCTCCACACTTGAAAAGTCCTCAAAGAACAGATACGGACAGTCCAGACTCACCTGCGTGGTATTAGCTTCGGACAGGTCTGCGATTGTGACGACCTGCGATACAAGAGCGCTTTCTGAGTCATACGATATGGTCAACTGTTTGGAGGACAGGGCTCTGAACTCCGATTCATCTATAGTGTCCAGATAAAAGGTATCCCCCACCTTTATTACGGAGCCGTCAGAATGGGCATAAACATATATGTTTGAATCTGTTCCGGGCCAATTCACCCCTTCGGGGAGAGTCAAAACAAGGCTCTGCACCTCTTCCCCAAGATTATTGGAGGCCAACACAAAATCAATCGTGTACCTTTCGCCTATATTCTCCGGTCTAAGCGAAACGGAAGTCACGTGTCCCGAAGCAAAACTTCTTCCCTGCAAAGAATAACGGAGAGCAGAATAATAATTTCGAGTGTAAATTTTTAGATTCATACTGTCGGCCGAAGAATACACTCCCTCCGGCGGCAAGATCGCCACTCCGGCATAATATCTCTGCGATGATGTAGACTCCTTGAGATAATCCTCCAACTCAATTTCCATAACGGACTTTCCCTCGGAAACGGTTCTGTCGGATAAGTCTGCCACATCCACTTCAATCTTCCCTGCGAGAGGCTGCGGCATGGAAAGGACGATCTTTTTCACCGGTTCCCCCAGAATATTCTTGCCTTCAGGTATATAGAATCGCAAAAAATGAAGAAGATGCTTCATCTGTACAAGAGTCTTATCCCCCACCATACCATCTTCTGGGATAGGGCCAAGCGCTTCGCCGTTTACAGGAACAGCCACAGTTATATCGCTCCCTCCGGAGAGATCTCCATTCTGCACGGACGGCACAGTAAAAGTGACCGACGTCCCGTTTACTGACTCCGGCAAAGGATAACACATATAATAAGTATATGTCCCTTCAGCCATAACGGAAGGGAGAGTGGACGTAAACCAAGCTACGCTACGTGGCGAAGTGGTCGAACTCAGAAGATGAAAAGTCTGATTTTCAAAAGCATAAGAACCATCTTCGGCTTTAGCCCACACGGCCACTTTATCTCCTTTATCCCAGAAAAAACGATTATACTCGCCGTTAGGACTGGTTTTCGTGTCCGAAGAAGAACCGCTGACTCCCAGAGCCACCTCCACACCGCCATCGTGCGAATCGTAATCAAGTCCACACGAAAAACACAGCAAGCCCTCTATTACGGTAAATGCCAATCTTTTAAGCAACCTTCCCACTAAAGGTATAATCTACTACTTTAACCTTTTACAATAAAACGTAAAACTTACAAAGGTAATAAATTCTTCAAAAAGGTCAAAACCGCTTTCTGGTGGCACACCGCAGACTATTCGTAACCACGCACACACTGCTGAGCGCCATAGCGGCACTAGCCGCCATTGGACTGAGCAAAACCCCGCATATCGGATACAATGCTCCGGCCGCAACAGGAATACCTATCAGATTATATATGAAAGCCCAGAACAGATTTTCTCTGACAGTGCGTACCGTCAATCGGGACAAGCGCAAAACGGTGCTTATTTTCCTGAGGTCCGAGCCTACAAGAGTGACTCCGGCGCTGTCAATGGCGATATCCGTGCCCTGAGCCATAGCTATCCCCAGATCCGACTTGGCAAGTGCAGCAGAATCGTTTATCCCGTCTCCGACCATAGCAACTACCCTGCCCTTATCCTGCAGCTCTTTAACATATGCCAATTTCGCGGCAGGCAGCAGCTCCGCCTGCGCATTTTCAATTCCCAAATCTGCGGCAACCGCCCGTACGATTTCCGATTTGTCTCCAGACAGGATATGCACCTCCACCCCTTGCTCTTTCAAGTCCCTGACGGCCTCTTCAGCTTCAGGGCGCAGTCGGTCCCGCCCTTTAGACAGACCTTCGGTCAAAGTCCCTGTCTTATCAAAAACTACATCGGTTACCCGACAGGCCTGCTGCAGACAATTGGCATCTTTGATAAGAATCCCGTGCTGTGCGCCAAGGCCCATCCCCACAGTAATGGCAGTAGGAGTGGCCAATCCCAAAGCACAGGGGCAAGCTATGACAAGCACTGTCACAGCGCAGAGAAGGCCACGGGTAAAACCGACGCCCGGAGAAAGCAAACACCATAACAACAAAGTCAATACGCTCACAGACAAAACTACAGGCACGAAAACAGAAGCGATTTTATCAACCTTCCTCTGCACCGGAGCCTTACTTTCCATCGCCGTACGGGTCAATTGGATAATCCGCGAGAGAACCGTTTCCTGGCCCACTTGCTGCGCACGATAAACGATACGGCTTTCCATGTTGACACTGCCGGCGTACACTTTCTCTCCCACATCCTTATACACAAGAGAGGATTCTCCGGTAAGCATACTTTCATCTATTCTGCTCTGTCCCTGCACGACGATTCCATCCACCGCTATCCTCTGACCCGGATATGAGAGCACAAGATCTTCTTTCTGCACCTCAGATACAGCAATCTTAACCGGCACTCCCCCCGTCATAATCTCCACTTCCTTGGGCCTTAGAGCGACCAATTTTCTGATGGCCGCAGTGGTTTTGAATGTAGCGCGCTTCTCCAGATACTTTCCTATAAGGACAAAACTGATGACCATCACCGACGAATCGAAATAAAGATGAGGCTCCACCCCGCGCTCCAGCCAAAAAGAAGGAAACAGAAGATTGAACACGCTGAAAACATACGATATGCCCGTGCTTAAAGACACGAGCGTATCCATACTGGACATTCCGTGCTTCAACTGAAGGAAAGCATTTCTGAAGAATACACCTCCGCACCATACAAGCGCTACAGAAGAAAGGGCCCACTGCACAAAGCCCGCATAAGTGCAATCACAAACAAAGCACAGCAGCATAACTGCCAATGAAATAAGCACGGAGCCTATCACCTTGGCCTTAAGAGCTCTCCCCGAATCCTTTCGGTCGGGGTCACCGTCAATGTCATCTTCATCTTCCATCTCGGTCAGGGTGTATCCGGCATCTTTGACACTCTTCTCCAGAGCGGATACCGAGCATCTCTTCTCATCATATTCCACACTGGCGCACGCAAGAGAAAAATTAACGGATGCGCTGCTTACTCCCTCCACATTCTGAAGGACCTTATTTACCCGGACAGCACAGGAAGTACACCCCATCCCGCCGACTTTAAATTTTTTTCGTATCATGGAGCAAAAATAATTCGCACACCGTTTTCAATCTTTACAAGATTTTCCAAGACTTTTTCAATATTTTCACTATATTTGCGCTCCGATTGGAGTCAAAAAACCCTTTCATTAAAAGAATATGAAGAAAAATTATATCATACCTGACACGCAGGTCATAGACGTGGAATCTGAACAGATATTTGCAAGCTCTGAGGTTGAGGCCGCAAGCTGCACCATAGAGGATGCATCTATAGAAGATATCTCCTGGTAATATTCATTACCTCCCGCTAAACGAAAAGCCACCGGAACTGTTTCCGATGGCTTTTTTGTTTACTGTATCGCAGTCTCCTATGGCGTCACGACAGGACGGATGGCCAGCTTATACGTCGTAAGTATTTGGTTTACATTTGCAACCACTGAACCACTGGATAAACTCACGGAGAGAAATTTCTGGTAGTCATAACTACCTACGGTCGTCTTTGTAGAGGACCATGAGCAGGATTCGACACCTCCTTTGCTTCTTTCCCCCGTGTCCTGATCCAGTCCACTGAAAGGAAAGAAGATATGACAGGTGTCATCAGTCTTGGACTTGAAATAAACACCCGACGTCCATTCTCCGGAAGAGTTCTTCTCCCCGCTGGTATACTCTTTATCAGTATTGTCTATCAGTTCCTGAAATTCCGTATCGGAAGGAATGTGACATTTCTTGCTTCCAAGCGCGGAAGTCATATCTGACAAAGCATATAAATCACCATAGTCGGCCGGGAGCGTAGCGCCGACATTGGTCGTAGCCCACAGCTTGCCGCTCGGAAGGCCGAGGTCAATATACTTGATGCCGTTAACGAGCATATATCCGCCATTCTTATACAATGTACGGCTAGTGAGCGATGCACGTTTTACCTCGCATCTGTTTATCTGGAGATTCTTTACCGGCGACACGTTGTACCATGTTCCATTACCAGGGCTATTAGATACTCCGAATCTGACTTTAATATTATATTCTCCTACAGGCATCGGGATATAGCAGACGCATCCTTTGCTGTAATCAAAAACTCGTCCCTTAATGGTGATATAATTATTCGTTCCCATCACATCAGCATCGGCCGTCGGGTCAGAAGTTGTCTTGATGACGGGTTCGTCCGAATTTAGATCCACGCTGAAATCTCCGCAGATCTGCCTGTCTGCAACAATGATAACTTCAAAGTCGGTCGAAGTGGTGGCATCATTTACCTTGACACAAAGCACACCACCGAGATGTTTGAATTCGCAAGTCGCGCTACCCTCGCCATCGCTTCCCGTAATCTTGGCCAGAAGAGGAGGATTAGCGCTCGTCTTGTATGAATCGACATTCTCAGATGAATCCAGATAATCGACATCCAAAGTTGAAATGGAAAAATCATATTCCGACGGCAGATGATACGTGAGCGTGCTGCCTGAAATCTTATGGCCCTCATTATATGGATACACGGCATAATCTCCCAAATTGCCGCTTATGTCTCCTTCGAAAGTGGCTTCTTTCAAATCGGCGCTTCTTTCCTTTAGGGCCAATTCATACAGACTCTGCGAACCGCTCGCCTGTACGCCCACGGCATCGTTTTTCTGCCAATAGAATACATTTCCCGTGAAAATGGCCTTGGTACCCGCAGACTCACCGGATGCGGACCCGGCATTTAGGGTTACGTGACGTCTCACAGACTCTTCACTCCCAGATTCCTTCGTGCAGGCCAGGGAGAAAAGAGCGACAAATGAAAGCACAGCTGACTTTACTACGTTCTTATTCATATCCTTTTTCAAAAAATCCCGCGAATATAAAGAAAATCCGGGGATAATCGTTATCTTTAAAGCATAAAGGAATATGATTCTATACATAAAACATATGGTTTGTGACCGCTGCATAATGGCGGTTAGAAAGCACCTTGAAGACGCGGGACTTGGCCCTGTGCAGGTGAGGCTTGGCGAAGCTGAATTTGAAAGAGACCTTTCAGATGACGAGATAAACAGGGCGAAGAGCGTTCTTGAGCCTCTTGGATTCGGATTTATCGACGACAGGAAGAAACTGCTGACGGAACAGATAAAACAGGAGATAATAAAACTTGTCCACCAAGACAGTCTGTCCGAATCCGCTGACGGGAATTATGGCAAGATAAACCTATCAGACTACCTGTCAGAGAAGCTGAATTGCGACTACAAGTATCTGAGCGGCATTTTTTCAGATCTGGAAAATGTCACGATAGAGCAATATCATATCGCCCAGAGAGTGGAACGGGTGAAAGAGCTGCTGGTTTACGGAGAACTGTCTCTGACTGAAATAGCATACCTTATGAACTACTCGAGCGTGGCTTACCTCAGTTCACAGTTCCGTCGCATCACTGGTTTCTCCCCTAGCGAGTTCCGAAGAATCAAGGGCGAAAGGAGAATTCCCATAGATAAGATATGATCGGATAACTTACGGCTTGACAACCGGTCTTATTCCACAGCCATTCACTCTGGATTCGTAAGATATAGGAGAAATCCAACCATTTGTAAAGCAGAATATATTCGCGACATCATAGCTATAATCGTCCCATATAATTCCTTCCTCTTTCAACTTTGGTGTCAAATTAGAGGTCCAATAATAGCCATAGCCTCCACCACTGGAGGAAGAATCGTATTTATACCCGTTAAATGGGAAAAATATGGAATTGCCGTTCGTCTTGCTCTTGAATTCCATTCCCGCCACATTACTTCCATTTGAGTCCTTTCGACTAGTACAAGACTGATCTGTATTATTCTTCAATTCGTGGACCTCATCATTAGTTGGCATCCGGCAGGAAGTATGCCAAAGATTTTTAGCTGCATCGTTCGCATCAGGAAGTTTAAGGACATCACTTCCACTGAAAAAGCCATCAGGAAACGATGCCGTAGTACTGGACCAACCATATGAAGATTTCGTCTCCAAACCACCCCATTCATAATACCCGCCGCAATCGGCATCCATATCTGCTCCGATATTAGTCTCCGCCCAGAGGAGTCCGCTCGGAAGACCGAGGTCGATGAACTTGTGCCCGTCGATAATTTTGTATCCTCCCTTGTACATGGTGCTCTGCGTGATGCTTACCCTTTTTATCTCGCGACGGCCTATCTCCACCCTCTTGACTGCCGTGCAGGAGCCGTTTTCTTTACCTTTTATTAATCCGTAAGACAGTTCTACGGTAACGCTGTATTCTCCTACCGGCATAGGTATATAATAGACGCAAGCTTCATTCATTATTCCGCCGGAGGTGTTCACTGTCACTACATTATCGGTCGAGCTGGCCTCGTCGGATTCAATCTCCGGCTGCGAATCCGTAAGATTCACGGTAAAGTCTCCGCATATCTTCTTGTCTGCCGTAAGGGTAAGAGTGCATACTGACGCCGGCATCTTGTCTATCTTTATGCACAGAAGACCACAGAGATGATTGAATACGGCTGACTCCGTCCCGTCTTCGCCCTTGGTTATCTTCGCGAGCAAAGCCAGATTGGCATTCAACTTACTGTCGTCTATCTTATCTGAATTAGCCACCCAGTCAGTGTCGATGCCGGAGCAAGTGTATTCAGAAGGCAGATGATAAGTCAGCGTAGTGCCGGATATCTTATGTCCTTCGTTATATGGGTAAACGGCATATCCGCCCAGTTCGCCTTCTATCTCACCGGAGAATACGGCAGACTGCATGTTCGAGCTTCTGCTCTGAAGGGTTAACGGATAAAGGGTTTCTGAGCCGGTGGCCTGAACCGCTATCCTGTCCCCATTCTGCCAATAAATCGTAGCAATCTTACCGGCGAACATTACTTTCGTGGATGTTCCGTCCTGCTCGGCAGAGGCATCGCCAGAAGCCGCAGTAAGGGTCACATAATGGCGCCCTGAAATATTCTCATCCTTTTGCTCAATATCCTTCGTGCAGGATAATATGGAAAACGCGGCTAATGAAAGCGCCGCTAACTTTATTATGTTCTTATTCATATCCTTCTAAAAATCTCGCAAATATAGACATTTTCAGTTTCACGCGCAAAATCGCGTGTCTGTTATGATGCATTTCTTTACTATTAAATGTCTGCACGTTTTAATTCGTCTCCTGTTCGGGCTTTTCCGGCAATTTCCATCCGGTCAAGTCCAAAGCGGCAGAAACAATCGATAGGATAGTGCCCTTCCTCCGCTGTCGCTTTCGCGACCCTATACGGACAAACGATTCAAAAAGGCACAATTCCGGCTAAATAAATTTCAGATTTCAGCGCTGCGTACAGCTGAAGGAGAATGTGACGTTGCAGTCCGAATTGCACCAATACCAGAATGACCCTACCTGAAAAAGGACGGGATTAAATCTGCTGGCGTTCACATTGAATGGCTCCGTAAGGCCGAATGAAACAATAGTGGTATTGTAGTCATAGACCACTTGGCCTATCCAATCCAACTCCGGATAAGACTGTTCTCCGTTGGGATCCGCCGGAATCCATCCATATGACGGCAAATAGAACTCGGCTCTGACATGGACCGAGCCGGTTCTGACGAGCACTACGTGGCGCGCCGGGATACCCTTGGCCCGTAAAATGGAAATAAACACCGACGCCTGGTTTCCGCAGTCTCCTCCCCTGCTCAGAATATCACTTATCGAGTGCAACCCGGTGTTCATATCGCCATAAGGAATATTTGTCGCAGTCCAGGTAGAAGCCTTACGCACAAACGCAATTATGTCCCCGCCAGATGCTGTCCATAATTCTTCAGCCACGCTCTCTATCGTCGGATTCTGCGGATCGATATAAAGCACATTGTCATAACTGTACCTCCCTGTGTTCGAAAGATATAACGCAGATAGTCTGTCATATTCCGGCATCCTGTCTATCAGGCTGAAGTCAGTCGTTATAGCGTTACTGGTTATGTCATAGTCTATACTTATGCCTACGTTTTTTGACGAAATCGTACCGGAATCGAAACAATAAGCGACATTAGGTGCATTTTCTATCTCCTTCACATCCCCGGAGACATTAAGAGAGCTGATTGTCTGGTAGATATTGGTCTGCGGTTTCGGCATAATCATAACAAGTCTCGTGATGGCCGATGGCTTGTCGATGGTCAGAGTGACGGCATTTGTAAGGCTGCGTGGGACAACAGGGGTAAGCGTCATAATCCGCGGGCTTTGTGACAAGACCACCTCGACACGCTCACCTGCGCAAGAGATGGTGACCTTTCCCTCTCTTCTTCCTCCTTCATTGGCCAATGTCTTCAGGGCAAGAGTTCTATCACCCTGTTCCCCGCTGCCCGCATCGATACTCAGCCAATCGGAACCTTGAGTGACTTCCGCGGTCCACGAATCATATGCGGTAAAAAGCAGGCTTGCCCTGCCGCCAGATGGTAAGGCCGCCTCATTATCTTCAGGCAAATCGCTGACCAGCAAATACTTTTCAGGATGAAAATTTGCAGTCAAGGATACATCGGAAGTAATCGTGAAAACCAATGGATTGGCATCGGAAGTAATATCACCCGTCCACCCGTCAAACAGAAAGCCGTCGCTAGGTGTCGCTGTCACGCTCACCGTCTCTCCTTCCTCCCTAACGGCATTGGCCAAACTCGTGTTCCCGCCATCAAATGGAAGCGTATTGATCTTTATTTTATACTTCTTAACCGGAGCCGGTTCGGGAACGCCCTCCTTTTTGGTGCAATTGGCAGACAGCAGTATAAGAATAGTCCAGAAAACAATACGGTTCAATTTCATATCAGAATGGAAAATGGTTTCCGCAAGATAAGAATTTTTTCCAATTTTTCATCTTTTCCCGGTCAACGCCACCACTTTCGACGTTACATTTTCAATATTATCAAAAAGAATGGTCTGAAAACCCAACTGGCTGGCCGCTTCGATATTGGCAGGACTGTCGTCGATGAACAACGTATTCTCGGCGCTAAGATTATAGCGTTCAAGCAGGATTCGGTATATTTTGGGATCAGGCTTAATGAGTTTTTCCTCTCCTGACACGACAATCCCGTCGAACAAAGAGAAGAAATCGTATTTGGCAAACGCAATCGGGATAGTCTCGGCAGACCAGTTCGTCAAGCCATAAATGCCGTATCCCTGCTCTTTCAGGCGCCTCAGCAGCTCCACGCTACGAGGGAATTCTCCCTTCAACATACTCTCCCACCGGTCTTTGTACATCCGTATGGGTTCCGCATATTGAGGATACTGCCGCAGCAACAAACTGACACCTTCGTCAAATGTGCGCCCTCTGTCCTGCTCGGCATTCCACGCGTCAGTGCATATATGGGAGAGGAAATACTCCATCTGTTCTTCATCTTTAAAATAAGTGCGATAAAGATATCTAGGATCCCAGTCCATCAAGACCCCACCGAAATCAAATACAACGTCCTTAATCATCTTTTTTATCTTAATAGCCTATGCCGCTCCGATTTCCATCTCTTCAATTGCCAAATATAAGACAAAATATCTCACATAGAGTCAGGGTCATTAAAGGCCTTCGTATCCAGCAGTTTCTGCATCAGAGTGTCGCGTTCGCCCGCATAATACCTCTCCAGCACATTGGCAAAGACATCACCGGGACTGACTGCATCAGAAGCGTCCCGCAGCCTTTTTCCAAGGACGGGATGGTTCAAATATTCAATAGCCTCCTCCTTACCATTGATTCCGTAATAATTGGAATTATAGCTATAACCTAATCCCTTCAACTGCAGGAAGATGTACCAGATCCAATGGCTGCGCTTCTGTCCGGAGCGCAATTCGGCAATAGCTTGGGAGTAGCAATACTCCTGTTCTACGAAAGACACTCTACTATCGCTTCCAACCATCTGGCATCAACTTCGTCAAAGGCTGCAAAATTAGTGCTATCGATGTCCAGCACGGCCGTAATCTTTCCGGAACAGTCTCGCACTGGCACAACAATCTCACTCCAACATGCGATATGACCGGGGAACTACTCCCTCTGGAGAAAATTTCGTAACTTTGGGGCCATAAGGATCTTACTATGGCCAAGAATCAGCAGTCAAGCGCAGCAAAGGCCTTCGCGGAGCATTGGGAAGGCAAGGGATATGAGAAAGGCGAAAGCCAGTCTTTCTGGCTGGAACTCCTCCAGACGGTGTTCGGAGTGGAGCGGCCGTATGACATCATCTCCTTTGAGAATCAGGTCAAGCTCAACAGCACCAGCTTCATCGATGCCTACATTGGGCCGACGCACGTGCTGATTGAGCAGAAGTCCAGAGACAAGGACTTGAACAAAGGCATAAAACAGTCTGACGGCAGCATCCTCACCCCATTCCAGCAGGCCAAGCGTTATGCTGCGGAATTGCCGTACTCGCGCCGTCCGCGCTGGACGGTCGTGAGCAATTTCCGCCAGTTCTATGTCTATGATATGGAGAATCCGCAGGGCGAGCCTGAGATCATAGAGTTGAAAAACCTTGAGACGGAATACTATCGCCTGCAGTTTCTGGTAGATACCGGAAGCGAACACCTCAAAAAGGAGATGGAAGTCTCCCTGCAGGCAGGCGAGATTATCGGCGAAATTTACGAGGAACTTCTGCGGCAGTACATCAATCCGGATGACCCCCACACTTTGAGAAGCCTCAACATCCTGTGCGTAAGACTGGTTTTCTGCTTCTACGCGGAAGATGCCGGAATTTTCGGGGAGAAGCGCTGCATGTTTCACGACTATCTGTCCCGCTTCAAACCCGGACAGGGAGAGATGCGCAAGGGGCTTCTCGAGCTGTTTGAAGTCCTCAATACGCCGGTAGATCAGCGTGATCCATATATGGATGACTGTCTCAAGGCATTCCCGTATTGCAACGGCGGACTCTTCGCCGACATGGATGTGGAGATTCCGCGCTTCAATGACAAACTTGCCGAACTGATTTTGGGGCACGCAAGCGACGACTTTGACTGGAGCCAGATAAGCCCGACCATATTCGGAGCCGTGTTCGAGAGCACCCTCAACCCGGAGACACGCCGCTCCGGAGGAATGCACTACACCAGCATCGAGAACATCCACAAGGTAATCGACCCGCTGTTCCTTGATGACCTGAAGGCGGAACTTGCCGCGATAAAAGACGAGCCGATAGAAAAGAAGCGCATGCAGAAGGCCCGCGAATATCAGGACAAGCTCGCATCGCTGAAATTCCTCGACCCGGCCTGCGGCAGCGGCAACTTTCTGACGGAAACATACTTGTCTTTAAGGCGGCTTGAAAACGAGTTGATACCGATCATCAATGACCTTTTCAATCCCATCAAGGTCGATATCCATCAGTTCTACGGCATCGAGATCAATGACTTCGCCGTCTCCACCGCCACGACCGCCCTGTGGATTGCCGAAGCGCAGATGATGGCGGAGACCGAAAGGCTGATGCATATCAATCTGGATTTCCTGCCGCTCAAGAGCTACCACAACATCGTGGAGGGCAATGCCCTGAGGCTGGATTGGAACGAAGTCGTGCCGGCCGGTGAGCTGAACTACATAATGGGAAATCCGCCGTTTGTGGGCGCACGTCTGATGAGCGAGAGCCAGAAGGCGGACATGATAGCCGTGTTCGGCGAGAAATGGAAGAACGTGGGCAACATCGACTATGTGGGAGCCTGGTACAAGCGTGCCGCCGACTATATGAAGGGCACTCGTGTGGAGGCTGCCCTCGTCTCGACCAACTCCATCTCGCAGGGCGAACAGGTGGCCAATCTCTGGCAGCCGCTCTTCGCCGGAGGCATCCGCATCAATTTCGCCCACCGCACCTTCCGATGGGACAGCGAGGCTTCGCTCAAGGCGCATGTGCATGTGGTGGTAGTGGGATTCTCGTATGTGGAGTGGAACCGGAAGTTTTTGTTTGAAAACGGACAGATGAAGGAGGCAGACAATATCAATGCCTATCTCATCGACGCGCCCGACATTTTTATATATAGCAGGAGCAAAGCTTTGTGTGATGTGCCACCTCTTTTGACGGGCAGTCAGCGTATTGACAACGACCTCTTTATGTTCGATGATGAGACAAAGTCAGAGTTTGAAAAAGTAGAGCCTTTAGCTGCATCCAAATTCCGAAAATGGTATGGAGCAATAGAATTTCTACAAGGAAAGCCACGATGGTGTTTATATCTGGGAGACTGCACCCCGAAAGAAATTGCATCTATGCCGCGCTGTAAGAAAATCGTAGAACAAGTAAGGGCGTATCGGCTATCAAGCAAACGAGCCGCAACACTCAAAGCTGCGGATACTCCAAATCATTTCGGGCTTGAAGTTATTCCCGACAGTAACTATATGATAGTGCCAGTGGTTACTTCTGAAAGACGTAGATACATCCCTATGGGCTTTATGTCTCCCGATGTGCTCTGTAGTAACCAAGTCAACCTCATCCCCTCTGCCACCCTTTACCATTTCGGCATTCTAGAGAGCAATGTCCACATGGCGTGGATGCGCGCCGTGTGCGGCCGCCTGAAGAGCGACTACCGCTACAGCAAGGACATCGTCTATAACAACTTCCCTTGGCCAGCACCAACAGCCGAGCAGAAAGCCCGCATAGAGCAGACCGCGCAGGCCATTCTCGATGCCCGGGCCAAATATCCGGACAGTTCGCTTGCTGACCTTTACGATGAAGTCACGATGCCCGAAGATCTGCGCCGTGCCCATCAGGACAACGACCGCGCCGTGATGGCCGCCTACGGAATGGACGTCAAGACCACCACCGAATCCTCCTGCGTCGCGTTCCTTCTTCAGAAATACAGGGAATTGACCTGACTTATCTCTCACACCAAAGAGCTGCGGTATGCCAATTTTATCTATTTTTGTACCGTTTATGATACGAATATTGTTTGTGTGTCACGGCAACATCTGCCGCTCGCCTATGGCGGAATTTATTTTCAAAGCGCTTTTGCGCTCCAAGGGGCTTGAGGACGAATACTACGTCGAAAGCGCGGCCACTTCAAAATAGGTCAGAATGTCACAATCCCAAAAAATTGATAAAATTTAGGATTATAATCCCAAAAATAGTGCAAATTTTGGGATTGACATTCTTTTTACATATATTTGCCCTAAATTGACATCCGATTGATCATTATGATAGAAAGAACATTACAGTCCATAATAGAAAAAGAGATGTTCCGAGGCAAGGCGATTGTCGTCATTGGCGCGAGGCAGGTGGGAAAGAGCACGCTGCTCAGAATGATTCTAGAGCATAGACCGGAAAAAATTCTGCGGCTTAACTGCGACGAACCGGAGGTGAAGGCTATGCTGACGGATGCCGGAACGGCTGACCTGAAACTGCTTGTCGGGCAGAACAGGACTGTAATGATTGATGAGGCGCAGTCTGTTCCCGGGATAGGAATGACATTGAAGCATCTTATCGACAATTTTCCGGAAGTCCAGCTGCTCGTCACAGGATCGTCTTCATTTGAACTGCAGAATAAACTGAACGAGCCGCTTACCGGCCGAAAATATGAACATCACCTTTTTCCGCTGTCTTCCTCGGAGATATGTAAGGCGGAAGGCATTGTCCGGCTGCGGCAGACGCTTGAACAGAGGCTCATCTATGGTTCATATCCCGAGGTTTTCTCCCGTCCGGAGGAGGCGAAACAGATATTGATGGACATTGCCGGAAGCTATCTTTATAAGGATTTGCTCGCACTGGAAGACATCCGCCGACCGGCCCTTCTGGAAAAACTGCTTGTGGCGCTCGCTCTGCAGCTCTCATCTGAGGTTTCTTACAACGAACTTGCGCAGACCATAGGAACGGATAACAAGACCGTGGAGAAATATATCGACCTGCTGGAGAAATGCTTTGTGGTATTCCGTCTCAACGGTTTCAATCGGAATCTCCGGACAGAATTAAAAAAAAGCAAGAAGATTTACTTCTATGACAACGGTATACGCAATGCCATACTACAAAACTTCGCGCCACTTTCAATGCGACAGGACACAGGAGCGCTTTGGGAGAATTTCGTCATAAGCGAAAGGATAAAAATGAACCATTATTCCGGGAGCTTCGCCAAAAGCTATTTCTGGAGAACGACAGGGCAGCAAGAGATTGACTACATTGAAGAAAAGGACGGACAGTTCACCCTTTTCGAGATGAAATTCAACCCTAAAAAATCAACGGCGAAACTGCCCAGGGCATTTCTGGAGACCTACGATGTGGAAAGGACTGCGGTAGTCACCCCCGCAAACTGGACAGAATGGCTGCTGTGAACCGGTTGCGGATGTGTTCGACTCGTCTCCGCTGATGAAGATAATAGAGACGCAGATGCCTTACGGGAACATAGAAGATCTGCCAAGCAAAGAGGAGCTTCTCTCCCGCGGCCGCTTCCGCCGGTAACGAAGAAAACTCCGACCAATTTCTTTCAAAATCCGATTTCCCCGCGAAATGAGAGCAGATAAAGGAATGCGCCGCTACCCTCGCAGGGCATCCCTCAGCAATGCATAATGGGGTGAGGCGGTTGTCAAGAAACTTGCAGAGTACATCAGAACTCAAGATTCCACCGTGCGTGGATGGAGCAGCCACGCAGAAAATTGCGACAATCAGATCGGCACAATTCATAAGCGATAAATATGTTTTATATTCAATAGGTTAGAGTAATCATATGACTATTTGGAGTATTTCAAGAAATTACCTACCTTTAACTCCGGAGGCCGCCACACTTCCGCCTAAAAATTTGCCCTATACCAGACGGGTGCCACCAATAATTTATTTTTATGATTAAAAAACTGTTTCTCCTCGTTACCGTCGCCGCGCTGCCTTATTTCGGTTTCTCCGCCGCTGCGCAAAACCCCGTTTATCTCAGTTCGCTCAAACCTGTGGACAGCCACGCCTTTCAGAAGGCCGACGAAATGCCATACAACTCCGAATCGAAGACATCGGGAGTGCTGATGCTCGGAGGGGTCGGCTACAAGACAGGATTCGCGTTGAGGACCACATACGGCCCGACTCGGACCGGTTATGTGGAGTACAGTCTCAAAGGCAAGTACGCCACTCTTACTTTCATCCTCGGAGGCTCACCTTACTGGGCCACCGGAAATGCCGCAGCGGTACCTAAAGGCATATTGGCTGTCAAGGCGGACGGACGGAAGATTTTAGACAAGGCGGTCGCCCAGCACGCCGTCCCCGAGCGGATCACGCTGGATATCAGCGGAGTGGACATACTCCGCTTCGAGCTGGTGACAGACGATGTGGATATGGGTATTGCGGAACCGGCGCTATGGACCGCCGCCCAGACCCCGCGCGAGACTGGACGGCTGAGTCTTGCTACAGACAAACCGACGCAGCTCGTGTCAGACCTGAGGCCTTACCATGTCGATAATTATCATAAATGCGTATCCTCCCGCGACGGAGACCTCAAGGAGGTCAAAATCTCCGGCAAGAGTTACAAATCAGGCATAGTGATGAATACGGATATACGCATCATCGGTGCGGGGCAGGCAAGAACGCTTTTCAATCTGGGCGACAAATATACGACTCTGCGCTTCATCGCCGGCCCGGTGGACAGCGACAGCGGCACCATAGGAACGGCTTGGCTCACCGTCAAAGCCGACGGCAAGATTATCTACGAATACGAAATCACCGAGAATTCACTTGCCAAAGAAATATCTCTCGACATCTCCGGCTGCCGGCAGCTCAGCATCGAGAGCGAGCAGGCTGATAAGTCCAGCTCCATAGCGGTTGCGAATCTCACTGTCTATCCAGAGGGCAGCGAACCAGTCACAAAATCATCGGAAACAGAGGCAATTGCTGTCAACGAAGACCTCAAGAAGCTGCCGGACGTATGCGCGCTCGTATCTAATATTCCGCCGTATGCGGTGGGCGGGAGCAGCGCCGACAGAAGCCGTACCGTATTCGACGGCAAGTCCGACTATATCACCTTCTCGATGGGCGGAGTCCAATTCAAAGAAGGAGTCATCCTCTCGTCGAGCACCAATGTCATCAACGACAACACCGGAGCACACGCATGGTTTAACCTTGGCGGCGAGTTCGACTACGTGAGTTTCACCGTCGGCTGGCTCAGCAAGTGCGGAGTACTCAAGAACGATGTCCTGAGGGTATATGCCGATGACGAGGTGGTCTTGGAAGTGCCGCTCATCGCCACATCTCCGAACAAGGAATACACCGTGCCGCTGAATAAATGCCAACGGCTAGGTTTCGTAAAAGAAGGTATGACTTCGCTTTCGCACTCGGTGTTCGCGGTGGCTGACATTGTAGTCTATCGCGGTCAGCCTGTGAAAAATGAGATTTTCACCCATCCTACGCCGGATCTTCCGGAGGAGACGGACTTGATGGCACTGAGCAAACCGTACATCCATTATATCACCCCTATGAGGGAGCATATGGATGAAGTTCTTCGCGATGGAAGCACCCGCAAACAGTATTTCACGCTCGACGGAGCGAGGATATACGAGGGCTTCCTGCTTCAGACTTCCGTTCATTTCGATCTTGAGGCCGGACCTTTGGGAGGCGCTGGTGGCGGAACCGGAGCGGTGGCGGGAGCCATTGGCTCGTCAGTAATGGTGGGAGCTGTGGGAGGTGCGACCATCACCGCCGTGTCTCCATTCGGAGCACTGATAGCTCTTGCAGCCGGAGGCACGGGGATGGAATCGTCCTGCGCGGCATTCAACACCTATGGGGCTTACGATGAACTTACATTCACGGTGGCCAGGTATCTCCAGAGCATCTCGAGCCCGAAACAGCGGGAGCGTCTGCTTATAGGCGGCGACGGCGAGGTACTGCAGGAGATAGAGATCTCCGCAGACATGAAGCCTACCACCTTCACCGTGCCAGTAAGACGCTGCCATCAGCTTATGTTCTGGATTCAGTGCGGGGACAACACTTCCGCACAGTATCTTTTCTATAACCTGAAGCTTCGCAAGAGCGGCAGCCCGGTAGGGATTGTGGCCGGAAGCGCGTCCGATATTGGCATCCAAGCCGGAATATTGGCCCCTGTCGAGCCATATGCGCTGCCTGTAGTGGGCTTCGAGCGCAGAAAGATAGACTGGGAGATGCCAAAATACTGCGGAGTGAACTCCATAGACCAGTATTTCGCCGCCTGCAAGGAGACCAAGTATCATCTGGATAACATGTTCGGGGCATATAAGACGGAGAGCGACATCCTGATGGAGAATCTGTTGGGCAGCACCCTTGGGGAAATGACCGACGGTTTGGGATTCGAGGGAGGCTATAGGACAGTGGCCAAATATGTGAGCTGCTCTGACGCCCAGACCTACCGTTCGTTCGAACTGATCTCAGACAGCGGGGAGAAGCTGGATTTCCTGAAGCTTATCGAACGCGACAGGGCGATCATCAAAATCGTGGGGCGGATCAAATCCGGAAAGATGACTGATCTCAAAATCGCACAGGTAGGCGCAGTAGCGGGGCTGCTTGAACTCGGACTCGGGGCCTTAACCTATCGCAAGCTGATTTCGCAGGCCGGCGAGATGATTGCAGCCTACCGCGAACAGCTCGACGCCCTCATCAAGGAGAAGGAGGCCGAAATCGCCCTGATAGAAAGTCTTATCAACGACTCTCTCGACATCGACGGTGCGAAGTCGGACAGCACTCGGATATTCGTGAAATAGCCTAGAATACTCTCATCGTCGTCACCAAGGAATAGGCCGCAAGAAAAGGAAGGTATCTGTTTAAATACCGGTAGTATTATATAGGAATGTAGATTTAGAAAAAATATACCACTTATGATGAAACACAAAATTCTGTCATTTGCGCTGTTGTCGGCCCTGTTGTTTGCCGGCTGCGCAAAACAGTCCGACATTGAGAATCTACAAGGTCAGATTGATGAGATTAAAAACACACAGATCAAGA
>CAVFNP010000016.1:0-43046 GCA_963624185.1 Firmicutes bacterium CAG:460
TACTTCGTGCTCTGCTCGAATGTGGCGGTAGAAAAATCAAGAGTGAATTCACTGACCTGACCCGCATTGAACGACAACTTTTTTCCAGAAAGATCCTTGACAGCGGATACTGTAGTTCCTTCCGGAGAAGTCAGATAACAGAATATGTAAAATGTATGATCACTGGGGCCTCCGACAGGATTAATGGCGAAGAAAATATTACTTTTTGTAGAAGGCAACACTTCAATTTGTGTCAAGCTCCTATTTTCCGGTTCCCCTGTAGTAATTGGGGTCAAAGCATCATTAGAGAAGTCATATTGAAAAGGTCCGCACAAATACAAATCATAAGAAAAAAGCATCAATTGGACCGTATAGTCATCATACCCTTCAGGAAGTTTTAAAGATACCTTACCATAAGCGAAAGGATGCGCATACTGAAGATTTACCTCAGACGGAAGAGAAGAATAGCTGTCAGATTTGGCCACAATCACCTGATTGGATTCCGCAAGTGAACCGTCCTCATTAGTTATCTGAATAGAATTTAGATTCACTATACATTTATCTTCGGAGAGCGATTTTACTGCAGAAGCCGGACAAACGCTATAAAAATAATGCGAAGATGCTGACTCGTCAGGCGTAAAGGAATAATCGAATGAGGCTGAACTCTTATCGGAAGAAAGCGAAGACAAAGAAGCCGAAGAAAACGCACCGGCGTTATAACTTACGGCTACGCTCTCATCCCCAGACCAGAAAGTAGGATACCCCCCCCCTGTCTTATCTCCGAAAACCGTCTTGGTAGAATTCTGAGCCGTTCTAAAATGAACGGTAGTAAATTTGTCTGCCTGCGTATTACTCTTGCTGCAAGAACAAACAGAGGCAAATGCGACTGCCAATAAAACAATGGATACAACAATCTTTTTCATAACGGCTTCGATATTAAAATTCGCCATAATCCTCAGCGTCAGCCGAATTGATGCTCATTCCATTAACCTGGGTCCCGCCACTTGCGGCGAAAACTTTGTCGCCTTCTATCTCTACGACGTATGTCGCCGGCGACTGATACAATTTTTCCTTCATAGTCTACTAACTTTTTCTTATTAAATCGATTTTTTCTGAAATCTTGCCTGCTCAAAGCAAAAATCAAGCCTTGAAATTCCAGAACGGCTACTTGTCAGTGGCATTACGCTTTTTCCACTGAGCGAGCGCCAACTGCTGCATATCACGCACGGAATCACGCTCATCCACGATTTCGCTTCCCATAATGGTTTCTATGACATCTTCAAGCGTCAAAATGCCCTGGAAGCTTCCATAGTCATCAATTACAATAGATATCTGTTCGTCGTGCTCAAGCATCTCGTCCCACACCTTGTCCATAGGTGTATCTTCATTGAAACTGGCGATGTCACGTCTTATCTCAGAAAGAGTCTTGTCAAACTTATCCTCAGCGACAAGCTGCAGGACATCCATTCTAAGTATATATCCCGTAATATATTCATCGTTGTCCGAATATACGGGGATACGCGAGTGGCTCTTGAATTTCTTATCCTTAAAAAAATCGCGCAGAGTCATAGACTCCGACGCTATAGCACAGACAACACGCGGAGTCATCACATCATAGGCCTTTATCTCATCGAGATTGATGACGTTCTGTATGATTTCATTCTCGTCCTCCTCGAGATCTCCGGCTTCTTCAGCCACATTGGCCATGGCCGACACCTCGTCGCGGGAAACCGCCGTCTCGTTATCCTTAGGCGCAATCAGATTCTGTATCTTTTCTATAAGCCAGACGAACGGGAACATGATAACGATAAGAACACTGATGGCCGAAGTGGCAAAACCCATCAGAGAACGCCACCCGTGCGTTCCTATAGTCTTAGGTACTATCTCGGAGAAGACCAGGATAAGAATGGTGGTTACAGCGCTGACCAGACCGAACCATTCACTGCCGAAAACCAATGTGGCCTGTCGGCCTACCCCTGCGGCACCTACCGTATTGGCAATGGTGTTCAGGGAAAGAATGGCCGCGATTGGCCGCGATGAATTCTGTTTGAAACTTTTCATCTTCTTCGCCGGGCCGTAACCTTCCTCTTCCCGCATAGTTATGTACGAGATAGGAGTAGACATAAGGACAGCTTCCAGTACAGAGCACAGGAAGGAAATGGACATTGCCCCTAAAAGAAAGACGATAAGCTCTAACATAAATTATAATCCCCACTCTGAGGCCGAATAGCTTGACTTAGGTGCATTAGGTATATTGGTAAAATACTTTACTCCGGTAATCTTTTCCAGATCGGATATGCTCATCATCTCCTTCGAGGACACCTTCTGTCCTTTAAGGCTGTTCGTGTGTGAACGAACGAACGCTGCACACTTTATCTCAGAAGCGCTGCAGTCCTTGAGTGCCTTGCCACTGCTTCCTTTCTTAGTGCGAAGAAGCGCATAATAGAACATCGTAGGCATATCGACATCATTGCGTCCACCAAAAGAAATGGTCTTGGGCGAAACCGTATAGCCATATCCATCGGTATAATTTTCAAAATAGCATCCGATTACCACATAAAGGGTGTCTGAACATACCTGCCCGTCTACAAATTCTTCCAGAATATTCCACCCGCCACCGCCTGTATTATAGCCCGAACTTAACTGCGGAGCGATATTGGTGTAATAGAATACCTGTCTGTTAGTCTGATACGAAGCCAAGCGCTCCGCGCTTCCAAGCATATGGCCTTTATTGCATCCACCGCCGATAGCTTTACTATTATACTGAATATCAGAAGGTATATCCGGATCCTTCCCATACGCATCCGTGCGATCTACACCCTTTACCTGATATACCTGATGGCGCGGGGCGGCCACCCAAACAGGGCAATGATGCTCTGCACTGTAGCATACGGTGTAATTACGCGCGGCTCCACCAGCAGGCGATTTTAGGTCAGTAAAATGCGTAGCATAGTACTGCGTGGCGTCTTTATCATTAATACCGTTACTGTCCTCATCGTACATCACCGGCAGCTCCGCCCAAGGATAGAGAGTTTCCACAGGATCGGGATCGGGATCCGGGTCTGGGTCCGGTGTAGGATCCGGGTCCGGATCGGGCTCCGGCGTAGGAGTGGTCACGCTTGTTATGACGAAATTAACATTCTTATACTTTGAGGCATAGCCTATGGTAAAGCCATAGACGGTAACTTCACCGTCCGCGACAGTAGAATTCGAATATGTATAAAGAGTCTGTGAACCTACGCTTACCTTATATCCGCTCTTGGTTCCGCTTGCGCATCCATAAATAATCTCCGGAGATGAAGAATAGGAAGAAAGATACGATGCGGTTATCTCCTCAGGCTCAGGATAAGAGAATTCTCTGTCCTTTGAGAAAATAGTAATGCTCGGTTCATTCCATTCAGGAACTCCGTTAAAGGTAGTGGTCTGTCCGCTAAGAGATATGACATATCCGACATCTGTCGTCTTGTCCGGATCATAGAGAAGCATATAGGCCGTACCGTCATATACAATAGCATTATGCGCACCTACACCCACTACGACAGCAGAGGACACCTCATAAGTTCCATCCCCCTTTTCTATAATCTCGGCAAAAGTTATCGACTCAGGGTCCGGAGTTATAGGGTCAGGCGTGGGATCAGGGTCTACGGGGTCTACGGGATCGACAGGATCGGGAGTAGGATCATCCGGTAATGTCGATGACGGCTCACACGACAGACAAAGCATCGCGGCCGATGCCAGAACAAATAAAGAGCGAACAAAAGACGACTTTCTCATATCTGTAAATCTTTATACCATACCGGAGAAACCGAGGAACGCCATAGCCATTATACTTACTGTTATAAGCGCTATCGGGAGACCCTGAAAAGCTTTAGGGACATTGTTACCTGCGAGATGTTCACGCAGACCGGCGAAAAGAATCATCGCAAGTCCATATCCAAGTGAAGTGGCGAGGGCATACACGGTAGCCTGGCCCAGATTAAGCAGGCCAATGGCATGGCCGCCTATCGTAAACTCCTTGGTAACCACTGTAATGGCCACGCCAAGTACCGTACAGTTAGTGGTTATCAGCGGAAGAAAGATACCGAGCGCCTGATAAAGCGAAGGGCTTATCTTCTTGAGAACAATCTCCACCATCTGCACCAGAGCCGCTATCACCAGAATGAAGGCGATGGTCTGAAGGAATTCAAGTCCGAACCTGACAAGCAGATATTTATTGACCAGATAAGTTACAATAGTGGCAAGCGTGATGACAAAGCACACGGCACCGGACATGCCCGTAGCGGTGCTCAATTTGTTCGAGACACCTAAAAACGGACAGATTCCAAGGAATTGGGCAAGAACGATATTATTGACAAATATCGCAGATATGATAATCAGAATATACTCCATATTCCCTATTATTTTTTAAAGAATTTATTAAACAATACCATAAGATAGCCCAGAACCATAAATGCTCCCGGAGCCAGGATGAAAGCCAGAATGCCATCACCGGGAATAATCTTGGCGCCGAACACCGATCCGCTTCCGAGAAACTCACGGATAAGCCCTATCACAGTAAGTGAGAACGTGAAACCAAGTCCTATACCCAATCCGTCAAGAGCCGATGCCCACACGCCGTTGTTGCAGGCAAATGCCTCAGCACGGCCAAGCACGATACAGTTGACGACAATAAGAGGAATGAAAAGGCCCAAAGTCTGATAGACACCCGGAACGAAAGCCTGCATCACCAGCTGAAGAACCGTAACGAAAGTCGCGATAACCACTATATATACAGGGATATGCACTTTATCCGGAACTATAGGCGCTACCAGCGAGATGGCCATATTGGAAAGGATAAGCACAAAAAGAGTCGCAAGGCCCATCTCGAGGCCGTTGATGGCTGAAGTGGTGGTGGCCAGTGTAGGACACATACCCAACACCAGAACGAATGTCGGGTTCTCTTTAATTATTCCCTTCGTTATAAGAGATAGATTCTTTCCCATATCTATTTTCCTCCTAATGATTTAACTATTTCAACGGCGTTCTTTACGGCCTTTGAATACGCTCTGGATGTAATGGTGGAGCCGGTTATGGCATCGATATCGCCACCATCCTTTTTGACTGCCAGCACCTTATCAGTGGAAAGATTCTGGAACTGCGAGATGAAATGTTCGTCAGATGTACATTTGGCGCCAAGCCCTGGGGTCTCGCTGTGAGAAAGGACGGAAGTGTTGTAGACTGTTCCGTCAGGAAGGACACCTACCATCAGAACCAGCGCTCCGCCAAATCCGTTTTCAGAACTTTTAACGGCATACGCTTTAACCTGTCCTTCTTCCAGAAGCACATTGTATGTGTATGGCTTACCGTCGAACTCCACCTGGCGCTCTTCGGATAACTCTCCACCGGAAGGCAGAACCTTGGAGATGGATTCGCTTACGGCTTTCTTATTAGCCTGTTCGATAGGTTCCTGTGTCTTGACATATACAATTCCCAAAATAGCCGAACACAGCAGACACACTCCCGTAAGGCAGAGAACCATATTTTTTAACGTTGATTGGGCAGCCATAATTAACTCCTCCCATATTTTTTCTGATGGCACCACATATTGATAAGCGGAGTCACCATGTTCATTATCAAAATGGCAAAGCTCATTCCTTCAGGATATGAACCGAAAAGACGTATAAGCATCACCAAAAGTCCTATGCCCACACCATAGATGATTCCTCCTTTGGTGCTCATAGGTGAAGTGACATAATCGGTGGCCATAAAGCAGGCTCCAAGTATAAGTCCACCGGTAAGCAGATGGAAAAGAGGATCCATATACTGAGTAGGATCCACAAGGTAGAAAATACCGCTGAACAACGCCACCGTAGCGAAGATGCTTAGCGTTATCCATGGTTTAATAACCTTTCTTATAACCAGATATGCAAATCCCACAAGAAGAGCGAGCGCACTGATCTCACCCGCAGAACCACCTATGTTAAGGAAAAGCGTGTTAAGATAATCCGTACCCTGGACTGCCTGCACTCCGCCTTCACCCAGACGTCCCAGAAGAGTTGCTCCCGAAACGGCGTCTGAAGAATGGATGAATCCCTGTGGCACAGTCCAATCAGTCATCTGCACAGGGAACGATATCAACAAAAATACACGTCCAGTAATGGCAGGATTGAACGGATTCTGGCCAAGCCCTCCGAATGTCATCTTGGCCACACCTATAGCCACGACAGAGCCTATGAATACTATCCACCATGGAGTGGTGCTTGGCAGGTTCATAGCCAGCAGAAGACCGGTAACTACAGCGGAAAGATCGCCTATGGTACTTGGAGCCTTAAGCAGATATTTGGTTATAGCCCATTCAAGCAGGACACAGGAAATGACACTTACGCCCAGAACGAGAATTTCGCTCCAGCCATAAAACAATATCGATACCGCTATAGCAGGAAGCAGCGCTATAATAACGTCCCTCATCAGGGAGCGGGTACTCACCGATGAGTGTATATGCGGTGAAGGTGATACTAACATGGTATTTTTCATAATGCTTTATTACTTCTTGGCGGCAGCGGCCCTCGCGCGGATAATTCCCATGACCTGCCCTTTATATTGGCGTATATAATCCAACAGCGGAATATTGGCAGGACAACTATAAAGACAGCAGCCACATTCTATACAATCCTGAACCGCATTTTTCTCGAGAGCGTCGAAATCTCCCGCAGCGCCAAGCCTCTTGAGCAAGAACGGTTCGAGTCCCATAGGGCAGGCGTCGGCGCACCTTCCGCAACGTATGCAAGCGCTCTGAGCAGCCCTAAGGGTAGAGGCTTCGCTTAGATAAAGGATTGAAGATGAGCCTTTGACACACGAGGCATCCAGGTTGGAAATGGCCTTACCCATCATAGGGCCACCGCTTATTATCTTGGCGGCACCTTCAGGAACTCCTCCAGCATATTGAGCGATATAAGAAAGCGGCATACCTATACGGAAAAGATAATTATGCTGCTTTTCTATAGGAAGACAATCTCCTGTAACGGTCAGCGTATTGGTGATCAGAGGTTTGTTCTTCTGCACCGCTTCATAAACGGCAAGTGCGGTAGCCATATTCTGAACCACGGCGCCTACACTTATAGGAAGACCTCCCGAGCGTACCTGTCTATGCATTACTGCGTCGATAAGCTGCTTCTCTCCTCCCTGTGGATATCTTTTTTTCAAAGGCTGCACGGTGATGTCCTTATATGGAAGCTCCCCGAGAGCCTTCTGCATAGCTTCTATCGCTTCAGGCTTATTCTCTTCAATGCCAATCACACAACGGCATCCTCCGAGAACCTTCTGCATTATGGCGGCTCCGACAATTATCTCTTTAGTGCGTTCGAGCATAATGCGATAATCTGAAGTCAGATAAGGTTCACACTCAGCACCGTTGATTATAAGGCACTCGGCCTTGCTCCCGGGAGCCGGATTAAGTTTCACATGTGTAGGGAAAGTGGCACCGCCAAGGCCCACGACTCCGTTGTTTTTTATCCTTGCGAGAGTCTGCTCCCTGTCTTCAGGAAGCTCGGTGACGAGCGTTGTGCTGAGATCTATCCCTTCTGCCCACTCGTCCCCCTCTACACTGATCTCTATATGGGGAACCATTTTACCTGCCAAATCGGCACGCGGCGCTATGGATTTTACGCTGCCGCTCACCGGAGAATGGACAAAAGCCGATATGAAACCGGCCGGCTCGGCAATAACCTGACCTGTCTTCACCTTGTCTCCGACTGCCACAATAGGAGTAGCCGGTGCGCCAAGATGCTGGGCCATGGATACATATACTACCTCCGGAAGAGGGAGTTCTTCGATTTTACACTCGCGGGTGAGTTTCTCATCATGCGGATGAATACCGCCGATACTGAATGTAACCTTACGCATTTGTCACCTCCTGTGATTCTTTTTCCGCCTTCGCAGCAGCAGCGGCTTCCTGAGCCTTGCGCTTACGTTCTGCCACTCTGGCCTTAAGGGCCTCCTTGTCAAGAGGCTTAGGGAAATTAACTCCATGAATTGCACCGGTCGGACACATCGCCTCACACTCACGGCACAATTTGCATTTATTGAAATCTATATAAGCAAGATTGCTCTCCACCGTGATGGCTTCGTGGGTGCAAGTCTTGGCACAAATACCGCATCCTATGCATGCCGCGAGGCAAGCCTTCTTTACAGCAGGGCCCTTGTCCTTATTCATGCAAGACACGAAGATGCGCATCGAACGAGGTCCCTTGTTGCGGAGCTCGATAATGTTTTTCGGACAAGCCTTGGCACAGGCGCCACACGCGGTACATTTACTCTCATCTACGACCGGAAGTCCCGTCATAGGGTTCATCGTGATGGCGCCGAACTCACAAGCCGCCACGCAGTCGCCACAACCGAGGCATCCGTAAGAGCAAGCCGTGTCTCCGCTGTACAAAGATGCCTTTACCCTGCAGGATAGAGCCCCGTCATAGGTGTTTGTTTTAGCGCGGTTCTCGCAGGTACCATTACAGCGCACCACTGCGACCATAGGTGCCTTCTCCTTTACTTCATAGCCGAGAATGGCGGCGACCTTTTTCATCACTTCATTACCGCCCACAGGACAAAAATTATTGTCCAGGTTACCGGCCTTCACGGCAGCATCGGCAAATGCGCGACATCCGGCATAACCACAACCACCGCAATTGGCACCCGGCATAGCCTTTTCAACCTCATCGATACGAGGGTCTTCCTCCACCTTGAATTTCTTGGCCACCAAAAACAGGACCAAGGAAAGAAGCAGGCCTAAACCGGACAAAATAACAATCGTCTGAATAATTGTACCAGTCATTTCTTTTTTATATAAAATGTATATTCGTTTTTCAATTTGCCTCTCAGCAAATAAATTATCAGATAATATATGCCTACACAGAGCAAAGCTGAAAGTCCGCTGAGAATTTCATTGACGCCTGCCGCAGAACATACCATAATATCTGCCACCAACAGAACAAGAGGAAGAACATATGCAATCCATACAGCCTTGAACCCCATCGTCCGTTTGAGATTGACCCAAACCTCCTCGCCCACTTCGTAGCCCAGAACGGCACTGACGGTCACCTGTTTCCGCTTAATCTCAGCCATTCCGCACATAGAGGCGGCATGACAGGAGGAACATGCACTTTCAGAGATAATCTCCACGGTTATTTCCGAGGGGGTAATTTCCGTTATGCGTCCGCTATGCTTGATCTGGTCATCTACCATGGCTGGTCAGGCTCCACATTATAATCGGATGAATTCATACTCGATTCGTATTCAGGAGTATCAGCATAAAGCGAATCTCCGACTTCCACGAATTTAAGCCGTTCACCCTTATAAAGCATATCTATATCCTTAGTCTCACCATTACGGTGCTTGGCTATTATAATCTGTGTTTTCTCCTTATCCTGAGGGCCTTCCGAAAGTCCTAGGAAATCCGGGCGATGGATGAAGATGACCATATCCGCATCCTGCTCTATACTTCCTGACTCCCTAAGGTCGGAAAGTATAGGCTTGCCGTTGCCGCCCTGACGCTGCACGGAGTTTCTGGACAGCTGGGAAAGTGCTATGATAGCCACGTTAAGTTCCTTGGCCGTGGCCTTAAGCATTCTGGAAATGGCGGCGACTTCCTGCTCGCGCATCCCCTTCGAGTCGCTTGGTCCCTGCATCAACTGCAGATAATCCACGATTACCAGACGTACTCCCTTCTGCTTGACCAGGGATTTGACTTTCGAGCGGAATTCCATTATCGGAAGTCCAGGAGTCTCATCCACATAAAAAGGAGCACTCTGAAGCCGTTTGATGCTTTGCTCCAGAAGGGTCCATTCGTCATTTTCGAGTTTGACTCCTCCCTTGATCTTATCTGCGCTGAGTCCAGATTCCGTGGTCATAAGACGGTTCGCCAACTGAATGGACGACATCTCAAGCGAGAAAAAAGCGACGGGAATATTATGGTCAACCGCTGCATTTCGTGCTATATTCAGAGAAAAAGCCGTCTTACCTACCGACGGGCGCGCCGCCAGAATAATGAGGTCTGACCTCTGCCAACCGTTGGTTATCTTGTCCAAAGTGGCAAAGCCTGAAGGAATACCGCTGAGACCTTCCTGGCTCTGCATCTTGTCCAATCTGTCAAGAGCCTGATTGATGACGGAGCCTATATCCTGAACTGACTGTCTGTCTGAGCTTTGAGTAGCCTTATATACGTCAGTGAGGGCCGTATCTACCAGATCGTCCACCTTCTGCTGCTCGTCATAAGCGTTTTTAAGAATATCGTGAGCTGCGGTGATGAGATCCCTTTGAATAGTTTTCTGCTTGAGGATTGAAAGGTAAGATTCGATGTGAGCGGCAGATCCTACATTTTCTGTCAATGATGACAATGTCGACACGCCACCGACCATCTCCAACTTGTTCTGCTGGATAAGTTTATTGGCGACGGTGATGCTGTCTATAGGAGAATGTTCATTGAACAAGGCCACCATCGCTTCGAATATCATGCGATGGCGCTCCGAATAGAAGCAATTGGCCGTAAGCTGCTCCATGCATTCGTCTACACACGTAGGTTCAAGGAGCACTGCACCGAGCACAGCCTCTTCTACATCAAGCGCTTGAGGAGGCGTTTGCCCCATCAAGCGTCCGATTTCATTAACGACCGACGTAGCGGACAAGGATTTGCTTTTTCGCTCAGGCATTACTCTTCAGCGTGTGCAAGAGGATTAACCAATATGCGTCCGCAATGTTCACAGATGACGAGCTTGTTTCCTGATGCTACATCCACAAGCTTCTGAGGAGTAATGGCATTGAAGCATCCTCCGCAGGAATTCTCATAAATGGAAACTACTGCAAGGTGGTTATGAACGCTCTTACGGATACGGTCATAGGCGCTGATAGTGCGCTCGTCAAGTTTGTCCACATATTCTTTTCTCTTGTCAAGAAGCCTCTGCTCATCCGAAGCCGTAGACTCTACGATGCTCTCAAGTTCTGCCTTCTTAGCTGCAAGATCCTCTTCCCTGATGGCGATACGGTCAGATATCACATCATTGGCATCCTTCTTTTCAGAAATGGCCATACGGGCATCATTGATCCTCTTCTGTGCAATCTCACGAAGGAGTCCCAGATTTTCGAGCTCCTTGTTGATGGAGTCAAATTCACGGCTGTTCGTGATGTTTCCCAACTGGTCGTGATACTTGACAATCTCAGAGTCAAGGTCCACAATATCCTGTTTGTTCTTATCGATATTGGCCTCGAATCCGGCGATAAGTTCCTTATTACCTTCAACTTTCGCTTTCAAGGAAGCAAGTTCCTGCTCAACGGCTTCCACCTCTTCCGGCAGCGCTCCACGAAGGCTTACAATCTTCTCTATCTCATTATCTGTCTGCTGAAGGGCATACAGAACCTGAAGCTTTTCCTCTACCGAAAGAGTTCCCTCAGAGAAGTTCTTTGACAGGGAAACAAAGGTTTCTCGCTGGTCGATAGGAGTTTCGACCTTAGTGATTTTAACTTTTTCTGACATATCTGTTTATTATTATTTTCGCGGGTCGCAAAGTTATAAAAAAGTTCGCTATTTTTATATATAATGTTTGATTTCGAGCAATTCGGCCTTGATTTCTCTCAATTTGAGAAGAATCCGTGCATTTTTATCGGTCTTTGACTTGTCTTCCTTCAGCCTCTTCACCGCGCCGTCTATGGTCAGCTTCTCAACATCCAGAAGGTATTGCACCTGACGCAAGGCTTGCACATCTTCAGGACGGAAAAGCCTGTTCCCTTTAGCATTCCGCTCCGGCTTCACTAGAAAAGCGAACGAGTCGCTCCAGAATCTGACACGGCTCTGCGGCTCCTTAAGCAGGTCTGACACCTCGCCTATCGTATAAAACATCTTCTCCATAACTAATCCAATGATTGCTCCGTACAGGAAGCGATGTAAAACATATTGGCATATTCACGGAAGTCAACCGAGGCGAAGAAAAAATTCACCGGATCCAGATATTTTCCGTCTTTTATCACTTCATAATGAAGATGTGGGGCAAAAGAAGAGCCGGACATCCCCACGGTGCCGATTTTTCCTCCAGCCTTCACCAGACTCCCCGTCTTCACCGTCATCGTCGCAAGATGGGCATATCTGGTCACATAACCATCTGCGTGAGTTATAGTTATGACATTCCCCTGGCCTTTGTTGCTCTTCTCGACACTGCGCACTTTCCCGTCCGCGGCGGCATAAACCACTGTGCCTGAAGGAACTATTATGTCAAGACCATTATGAGGTACTCTGGCTTTAAGGACAGGATTCGTTCTGCTGCCTATGGACGCTCCGATCTGCGTAAAGGAAATGTTTTTCAGCGGAATACGCAACGGCAGAGAGTTTTCCGAAGACTTTGCGGCCGCCAAAGCAAGAGCGTTTCTCAAATTGGCCTCCACGGAAAACATATTCTTATACATGGTGTCGGATTTTTCCGAAGCGTAAGATATCAGACTCGTATTTTTCACAGTATCAGCAAGATATACCGTAAGCGACTGAATCGGATCCACCGTAGGTGCTTCTGACTGAAACACATCCCTGTATATGTCTCCATCCTTTATTTCAAGACCGGAAACGGCATCTTCCAGAAGTTTCTGTTGAGGAAGAAGCTGAGGATAGAGTTTCTCGTACATCTTGTTCTCCCTTTTCAGGCGGCCTTCCACGTCGGTATTTACGGTCAAGGCAAATATGGCATAAAACACCAAAGCAACCACCAGGGCGACCCCTGCGGCTATTCCTATGAAGCGCAGGGCCCTTTGCATCGGTTTGTCAGATTCCTTGAAAAGAAAATCCGAGCCTATTTTATATCTGTGCTCACTCATTTCCCTTCCCGGGCAAGTTCAGTCTTCACTTTCTGAATCATCGCGTCATATTCCTCCCCCCTCATTGTCAAGTCCATAAACGACATCGGATCTATCTGTTTCCCGCGATATATCACCTCATAATGAAGATGCGGACCTGTCGAAGCTCCGGTATTTCCTACCGTGCCTATCATCTGTCCACGTCTGAGGACATCTCCCCTGTTGACCATTATCTTCTGCATATGAGCGTAACGGGTCTTGTATCCGAAACCGTGATCCACGACCACCTCATTACCGTAACCGAAAAAATTATACTTGATTTTCTCCACCACACCGTCTCCCGTGCAGTATATTTCAGGACCGACTACGCCAGTGGCGAAATCTACACCTTCATGAAAGATGAGTCTCTTCTGAATAGGATGGTTTCTATATCCGAACGGGCTTGAGATTCTGTATCCCACCGGCTTTATAGGACATACGGAAGGCATACAGGAAGCCAATTTGTCCACGTGCTTGGAAACTACGGACACTTCATCAAGCGCCTTGCTTTGTACATATGTACGCTTGGTAAGCACATCCATACGCTTGACCGTCTGCTTCAGGAAAGACGATCCGCCCAATTCATCCAAATAGGCATACCGGTTAACACCTCCGAATCCGGCCTTTTTCACCTCCTCCGGAACCTCGGAAAGACCGAATATCGACCTATATACATCGTCATCCCTTTTTTCTATGCCGTCCAGTGAATTCTCCGCAGCATCGAGACTATGGTTAAGAATCTCGAATTTGGCGACCCACTGCTCGTTTTCCTTCTTAAGCCTCGCAGTTTTAGGAAGATCCATGCAAAGGACCTTGGTATATATGAAAAAATAAAGCGATGCGAATGCAAGTACGGTAAAGGCAAACCCGACGACTTTAAATGCTATGGTCGTCTTGGAGTCTTCATGTATTTCATACAGAAGCGTTTTGGGATTGTAGATGTATTTACTGAATTTTTTCATTCCGCCTATTTGTTCCTTAATCTGTAAAGTTCGTCTTTTGATGTGCCGTTTAAAGCCTTCCACTGCCCTGCGTCCCGGAAACCACGAAGGAAATCTTCCACCTTCATACGCTTCTTGCCGCTCAATTGTATGTCTTTCAAATCAAGAGCGCCGTCGATTGCGGCAATCCTGAGGAAAGTTTTGCCATCCGTATAGATGGTACCTGCGCTCAAAGGTTCCTCCAAAGATACAGCTTCCGCTGAAAAAATCTTCAGAAGAGCCGGAGCATCTTCACCCTTCTGTATCATGGTGTATGCCGTAGGATATGGACTCAATCCCCTTATAAGATTCTGTATCTGCTGGGCGGAGTCGCTCCAATCTATGTTCTGAAGCTCAGCTGTAAGTTTAGGCGCCGGTTTAAGCACCTCACTGCCCTGAACGAAACTGCGCTGGACACGTGTCTCCACGTTATGTTCTATAAGGCCTTCCACCGTCTGCAGAACCAGTTCGGAGCCTATTTCCATCAACTTGTCATGTACACTGCCGGCATCGTCCTGAGCGGATATGCGGCATTCCTGACGCAAAATAATACCGCCGGTGTCTATATTCTTATCTATCATGAAGGTAGTCGCTCCGGTTATACGTTCACCGTTTATTACGGCCCAATTGATAGGAGCGGCGCCACGATATTGCGGAAGAAGTGCCGCATGAAGATTGAATGTCCCCAACTTAGGCATCTTCCACACCTCTTCAGGAAGCATACGGAATGCCACGACCACAAACAAGTCCGCCTTGAACGAGCGAAGCTGCGAGAGGAAATCCGGGTCTTTCAATTTAAGCGGCTGAAGAACAGGGATATTATGCTCTACCGCGTACTTTTTCACAGCGCTTTCGTTAACCTTGAGACCTCTTCCGCTTGGCTTGTCGGCCACTGTAACCACGGCCACTACCTTATAGCCGTGTTTTATCAAATTATCCAAAGGAGCCACAGCAAATTCCGGCGTACCCATATACACGATACGAGGTTTATGCACAAGAGTTGCTATCTTGCTGCCAATTCTTCTGAATTTAATCTTCAAACTTCCCATTTTAAATATTGATGAATCGTGTACCGCTTTCCAAGACAAGTACATTCCTATCGGGAACAATACCAATGATGATATGAACGCTCCCCAGAAAGGAGCGACAGCCCCGTCATTCGCGAGTTTCGTGCCCGAAATATCTATTACCCAATACAACACAAAGAACAACACCGAAATGATGGCACTTGTCCCAAGTCCACCCTTTCCGATAAGCGCACCAAGCGGAGCCCCTATGAAGAAAAGTATGAAACAAGCCAATGCCTGCGCGAAACGGCGAAGAATCTCCACATCGGAGCGACGAAGATAAAAATGGTCCACATAGTTCTCGCTACCATAGTTCGTCATCTCCGACGCCATAAGATTGGCCTTGTCCCGAGCCTTCTCCAGAGCCGATATCTTAGCCTTTCTGGTCTTCCATTTCAAGAAATCCTGCGATTCAAACTCCTTCTTGTCGGAATCAAAATAAGCTGAATCCAACTGGCTTTTGAATGTAAAGAAATTCCTGTCCTTTATCTCATTGTAATGCTTCGCATACGAGGTCTGCGTGACCATAGTAAGAGAATCGTGCTCATCCACCAGAGAAGAAAGCTTCTGCGCCTTTATCTGATTACCGTAGCGGGCATCTTCCGACTTCTGAAAAGCATAATTGGACAGGGAGATAATAAGCTGCTGGCGCGAAAAAGAAATTTTTTGCAGCTGATGCTCAGCTTCTCCCGCCCTGCGCGTGTTATCCTCCTGATAATTTATGCCGCTGTAAAGAGTAAAAATCAAGTAATCCTTGGCCTTGGACAGGCGCATAGTAGCCGAATCCGCTATGGTGACGGAAATATTGCCTTTCTTTTTAGTGTGATCATACACCATAACCGAATGCATCATTCCGTCCTCGCCTTGATCCTCCACCCTTATGACATAGCCTTCGATACCGTCATAGAAAGTACCGGACGGAATTTTAATTTCCGACTTTGTACGTCCTATATCGTCACGAAGCGTGTATATCTCATTAAAAGCCTTAGGTACCAGATTGTTACCTATAAAGAAAGCACCTGTAGCGATGAACACTGAGACAACGGTGAGAGGAGCCATGACTCTGACAAGAGAAATTCCGCTTGCCTTTATGGCCATAAGTTCATTATTCTCCGTCATCTGCCCCAGCGTCATCATCGACGCCAGAAGCGTGGCCAAAGGCAAGGCAAGAGGCAGAATGGTGCACGTCCCCCACATCAGGAACTCCATTATGACCCTGAAACCAAGCCCCTTTCCTACAAGTTCATCGATATAAACCCACAGGAACTGCATGACCAGGATAAATATCACGACCAACAGGACCGCCACAAACGGTCCTATAAAAGCCTTGAGTATAAACCTGTCCAGCCGCTTCATCTACCTGAGTGCCGTTTTTTTCAATGTCTCAAGCGCTTCCGCAAGCCCTTTCACTTCCTTTCCGCCGGCCGTAGCAAGTCCCGGCTGTCCGCCACCTCCGCCAAGTATCAATTTGGCAGCCTCGCGTATGTCCTTGCCGGCGTTTTTGCCTGCACTTACCAGATCCGAAGAATACATCAGGGCCAATTGCGGCTTGCCATCCACCTGATATGCAGCCACGAGCACGGTCTTCTCTGATGATTTCTGAAGAAGGGTCGCAGCGTCGCGAAGAAGTGAGGAATCCTCGCAGGAACCTATCTCGATAAGATTGACATCGCCCGCTTTACAAGCCTTGGATGCCAACTCTGCGGCATAATTCTTCGCCTTGAGGAGTGCATATTCCGCAGCCTGTTTCTTATAAAGGGCATTTTCTTCAAGCAACTTGCCAATAGCCCCTACAAGATCCTGTGTATTATTGAACGCCGCCCTGGCCTGCTTCAATGTATCCTGAAGCGAGTTGACATAATTTTCCGCTGATTCTCCGGTAATCGCCTCTATACGACGGACACCTGCAGCGATAGCTGATTCGCTCACTATCTTGAAGAATCCTATTCTGCCGGTCGACGATGCGTGACAACCGCCACAAAGCTCAACACTTGGTCCGAACTTAACGACTCTGACCTTGTCTCCGTATTTCTCTCCGAAAAGAGCGATAGCTCCCATCTCCTTAGCCTGCGCCATAGTGGCGTCACGCTTTTCTTCGAGATGAATATCCGCTCTGATAAGAGAATTGACTCTGCTTTCCACTTCCCTGATCTGCTCATCGGAGAGTTTCTCGAAATGAGAGAAGTCAAAGCGCAGACCGTTCTCATTGACAAATGAGCCCTTCTGTTCTACGTGTGTTCCCAATATCTCCCTTAAGGCATTATCCATAAGGTGAGTACAAGTATGGTTAGCTGCTATGCAATCACGTCTGTGCTCATCTACGCAGAGAACGAAATCGCCTTCGCAATTCTGCGGCACGCTCTCGGCGATATGCACTATGAGATTATTCTCGTGAAGCGTGTTGAGAATTCTGATTTTCTCCCCGTCTGCCGATACGATATATCCCGTATCACCGACCTCGCCGCCCATCTCTCCGTAGAAAGGAGTGCGGTCGAAAACAAGCTGGAGCATCTCCTTGTTCTTCTGGACCACTTTACGATGCTTGAGAAGCTTGACCCCTGAAATGCTCGTGTGATCATACCCTTCGAATACACACTCTCCCGCGTGGAACTCCACCCAGTCGCCGAACTCATTTGAAGTGGCATTGCGAGCACGCTCCTTCTGTTTCTGAAGTTCGGATTGGAATCCGTCGAGATCCACCGTATAGCCATTCTCCCCGGCTATCAGTTCAGTAAGATCGACAGGGAAACCATAAGTATCGTAAAGCACGAAAGCATCCACTCCGCTGATCACCTTATCTGAGACAGACTTGGCCATGTATTCATCCAGAAGCTTGATTCCTCTGTCCAAAGTACGCAGGAATGCCAATTCTTCCTCACGTATTACCGATTCAATGAGCCTCTGCTGGCTGACAAGCTCCGGATAAGCTTCACCCATATCGGAGATGAGCTGCGGAACCAGACGACAGAGGAAAGGCTCCGTAAGGCCCAGGAAAGTATACCCATAACGGACCGCACGACGGAGAATTCGTCTGATTACATATCCGGCCTTGACATTTGAAGGCAGCTGCCCGTCTGCTATGGAGAAAGCGATGGCTCGGATATGGTCAGCGATGACACGCATGGCCACGTCCGTATTCTGTGACTCCCCGTAACGATGGCCTGAAATCTCACCTATCTTGGAAAGCATGCCGGTGAAGACATCGGAATCATAGTTACTGTTTTTCCCCTGAAGCACTGAGCAGAGACGCTCAAAGCCCATACCCGTATCTATGTTCTTGGCAGGGAGATTCTCCAGATGTCCGTCCGCCATACGCATATACTGCATAAACACGATGTTCCATATCTCTATGACGTGAGGATCGGACTTATTGACCAATTCCCTTCCTGTCACCCCGGAAGCCTTCTCTTCCGGAGTACGGATGTCTATGTGAATCTCCGAGCAAGGTCCGCACGGGCCCGTGTCACCCATCTCCCAGAAGTTATCGTGCTTGTTTCCGAGAACTATATGGTCCTCACTCATATGCTTAAGCCAAGCGTTCTTGGCCTCAAGATCCATCTGAGTGCCGTCTTCCTGGCTACCTTCGAACACCGTAGCGTACAACAGGTTCTTATCTATGCCGTAAACCTCGGTAAGAAGTTCCCACGCCATATCTATGGCCTCCGTCTTGAAATAATCTCCGAAGCTCCAGTTACCGAGCATCTCGAACATTGTGTGGTGATAGGTATCGTGTCCCACCTCCTCGAGATCATTATGTTTTCCGCTTACGCGCAGACACTTCTGACTGTCCGCGGCACGGCGGCAAAAAGCCTTCGTGTTTCCAAGGAAAATATCCTTGAACTGGTTCATACCTGCGTTGGTAAACATTAGAGTAGGGTCGCCTTTCACCACCATAGGCGCCGAAGGCACTATGGTATGACCCTTTGAAGCATAGAAATCGAGAAATTTCTGCCTGATTTCTTTTGATGTCATCATAATTATATCGTCACTTTTATTTCTTTCAACCGGCTTTTTTCCGCCTGATTACCACCCGACTCTCGGGACGGGCATAATCGCGCAAATATAACTATTTTTAAGCATATATCCGAGTAAGGACACCATTGTATTTAGACCGGAATATTTGCTACCTTTGAAAATAAATTTTTTATCATGGATAAGAACAGATTGACAGGGGCGATCATTTTCAGTGTCGCCATTTTCTTATGCGGATTGATGCTTCCTGTAGCAGTAAAGAATTTCCGCGAATATGACCGTACCGTTACCGTGAAGGGACTGTGCGAAAAAGAAGTCAAAGCAGACAAAGCTATCTGGCCCATCACATACAGGCTTGGGAGCGACTCTCTGAGCGAGCTTACCGCCAATATGGACAAGAATACCACGACCATCGTGGAATTTCTCAAAAAGGGCGGCATCAAGGACGAAGAAATCTCCGTCAGCGTACCGACAATCTCCGACAAACTGGCCAGTGAATGGAACTCTGACCGCAAAGTCCGTTATATAGGCAAATGCTGCATTACCGTCTGCACAGATAACGTAGACGCCGTCATCGAACTGAACTCGCGCGTGACCGAACTTCTCAAGAAAGGTATCGTTCTGGGGTCAGGTGACTACGGGGACAACTGCTCGGCCACCTACTCCTTCGAAAGTCTTAACGACATCAAACCGGAGATGATACACGACGCCACTGCCAACGCCCGCCTGGCCGCAGAGCAGTTCGCATCTGATTCAGGAAGCAAGATAGGCAAAATCAAAACCGCCACCCAGGGGACCTTCAGCATCGAATCCAGAGACTCCAACACCCCTCAGATCAAAAAGGTCCGCGTAGTGACCTGTCTTACATATTATCTGAACAATTAATCCTCAGTGATACAAAAAAGAAGGGAGAGCAAAATTCTGCTTCCCCTTCTTTTTTATTCAGACAAATGATTATTTCTTCTTCGTCACCTCCGGCTTTGTCTCTACAGGAACGAATTTTTCAACCTTCTCGAGACTTACATTGAAAATCAAAGTCTCTGCAGGTCCTATTCCACGGTTGCCATTGTCTCCGTATCCAAGGTCTGAAGGAACATAAAGCTCTATCTCGCCACCTTCGCCGATAAGCTGAAGACCTTCTGTCCAACCTGCGATCACGCTGCCAAGAGAGAACTTGCGGGCCCCACTTTCTTCGGTTGTCTCATCGAATACGGTACCGTCAAGAAGAGTACCCTTATATTTTGCCCAAACGGTATCCTTAACGCCAGGATGAATCTCATTACCCTCGGAAACAATCCTGTACTGAAGACCGGAAGGAGTAATCTTGATTCCCTCTTTCTTTGCGTTCTTAGCAAGGAATTTCTCTCCCTTTTCCTTATTTGAATAAACCAGGTAGTTATGTCTGTTCTGAAGATACTCATTAAACAGATCGTTCATCTGATTCGGGTCAATACGGAACTGTTTTACAAATTCCTCCTGATCGGCAGTCTGCTTGGCGTTAATGAAATCCTCCATACCCTTACGGATCTGGGCCATATCCAAATCACCGAAATTATAACCCTTTATAAAAGACCCGAAATTAATACCTACAAGGTAGCTGACATCCTTGACCTGCTTTTTAGTAGGAAGGAAATCCTTAGCTGTCTTCTCCTGAGGAATAACTTCTGAAGTCGCCTCATTCTCCTGACCGGCAGCCTGCTCTGTCTTCGCAGAATTACAAGCCACGGCCAACACGCCCGCTGAAAGGGCTACAAACAATTTGTAAATTTTCATATTGTTTTTAATTATTAAAGTTCCCAAGCAAGTGCAGACGCACCCAAAATAGCGGCATCGGACTCCTTAAGCTGAGAGAAAAGAAGGCTGACCTTATCTTTCCATAACGGCAGCACGTTCTCATTCATCGCGTTAAGAGTCGGCTCATAGATAAACTCCTTGGCACGTGCCAATCCTCCGAAAAGAACGATAGCCTCCGGAGCGGAAAATTCTATGAAATCAGCAAGCTTCTCTCCAAGGATGCGCCCGGTATAGTCAAATACCTTCTTGGCCAAGGCATCACCTTCCTTAGCCGCATCATAAACGTCTTTGGAAGTAATCTTATCCACAGCACGAAGCAGTGAAGGCTCCGCAGACATCTCCAGCCACTCACGGGCCGTACGCGCAACGCCTGTTGCGGAGCAATATGTCTCCAGACAGCCGAATTTGCCGCATCCGCACTGACGTCCGTTATGGCGGACAGCACAAGTATGTCCAAGCTCGCCAGCAAAGCCGTCACTTCCGTAAAGGACCTCTCCGTTTATCACGATTCCGCTGCCAACGCCGGTTCCAAGGGTAATCATTATGAAATGCTTCATTCCCTTGGCCACACCGTAAGTCATTTCGCCGACAGCAGCCGCATTCGCATCATTGGTAAGAGCGACCGGAAGACCGGCAAGCTCAGCACTGAGCATCTGCGCGAAAGGCACACTTTGCTTTGCCGCCCATACAAGATTCGGAGCAAACGCTATCACGCCAGTATAATAGTTGCCGTTTGGAGCGCCTACACCTACGCCACGAATCTGACCTTCCTTGCCGGATTTGGCGATAAGCTCTTTTATGGCCACTGCCAACGCCTTTATAAAACCTGTTGCATCTTCGTGACAGTCTGTGCGTATCACACTCTGAATCAACACATCCCCACGAGCGTCCACGACGCCCAACTTCGCAGTCTGTCCACCGACATCTACGCCTACCACATATTGTTTTTCCATATTATATGTACTTAATTTCATTATTCAACAGGAATATCCGTATTGACGTTCTTGCATCCGCGAAGAGCATAGTAAACGAGGTATGCGAGTCCGATAATCAGAACGATATAGCTGTCAAGAGAATCACCTATCACATCTGCCACAGCGTTCTGGAAGAACGGAATGATACCGCCACCACAAACAAGAGTCATAAAGATACCGGAAGCCGCAGCCGTATATTTTCCAAGACCGTTGGTTGCAAGGTTGAAGATGGATCCCCACATTATGGAAGTGAACAAACCGCAGGCTGTCACAAAACGAAGCGTAAGAGGAATTCCGTTCAATGACCAATCATCCGGGATGAAGACGATTCCGCAGACCAGAACAGCAGTTGCGATTGAAGAAACCGTAAGCATCGTGCGGCTGCTCACCTTGGCGCCGATAGCACCTCCGATAAGACGACCTATGAGCATACAGAGCCAATATGCACTCACGAAAGCACCTGCGACATTAGGTCCCAGTGTCTGAGAGAAGTGGACATTGGCAGTATTAGGGATACCGACCTCAATACCTACATAGAAGAAAATGGCGATCGCACCGAGGATGAAGTGACGGAAAGACAGCGGAGAATGTGTGTCCTTTACAACTTTGCCACTGAGACGAGCCTGTTTTTCTTCCGGAGTCTCCATATGAGGCTCAGGAATGTTGGTGACTGAGATGACTACAAAGGCGATTACGAAAATAGCCATAGCCAACACCATCACAGGAGCAGCCTTGCCCACGGTAGCATCTTCGATAGAACCACCTACAAGCCAACCTACAAGAACAGGAGCTATAGTACCGCCGATTGAGTTGCAAGAACCGCCGAACTGTACGAGCTGGTTACCTTTGTTGCCGCCACCACCAAGTGTGTTAAGCATAGGGTTAACACAAATGTTAAGCAGACACATGGAGAAACCTGCCACGAATGCACCTGCCACATACACGCCGAAACTAGCGACATAACCGGAAGCGAGCTGGATAGCCACGCCCACAAAACCGATGATTACAGCAAGTCTTGACGTGAATTTATAGCCTTTCCTCTTCAGGATCATACCTCCAGGTATACCCATACAAGCATAAGCTATAAAGTTGGCCAATGAACCAAGTTGAGAAAGAGCCTTGTTGGCCCCGAATTGATTTGTTACGACCACGCCCATGGAACCTGCAAGATTCGTCACGAACGCAATCATGAAGAAAAGTGCGAACATCACCACTATAGCAGGGGTGGTGTTCATGTTTTGCTTAAATTTAGCCATTTTATTTATTCTAGTGTTATATTCACTTGAAAATGCTGCTCTAGTCCAGAGCAGCAAGATTTTGAGGATTTACAAGTTGTTTTCCCTCCGGAGTGTATGCATATTCTATACGCTTCGCGAAGTGAGCCTCTACTTTACCGCGGACAACCTTGTTGGTTGAATTGACCATTCCGTTCTTTTCGGTGAAAGGTTCATCACATACGACGATAGCGGCAGGAAGCCATTTTTCCGGGAATTGTCCGGCGTGGCTGCCACCTTTACGATATACATCCACATCCTGCTGGATAAGCTGCAACTGTTTTTCCTTATCTCCAGGTGCGACGGCACGAAGGGCCTCCTTGTTAGGTACAACAAGCACTATGGTATAAGGACTCTGGTTGTTATGCAGAATCACGTTATCTATATATTTTGAAATCACAGCCAGGTTGTCTTCGTATCCTTCAGGAGAATATTTCTCACCGTCAGAAGATATGAGAAGGCTCTTGAAGCGTCCCGTAACATACAGATACCTAGGATCTTCCTTACAGATATAACCGCGGTCTCCCGTATGAAGCCATCCGTCCACCACCGTCTGTGCCGTAGCCTCCGGGTTCTTCCAGTAACCGGCCATCACGTTCTCGCCCTTGATGACAATTTCTCCTGTCTGTCCGTTAGGAAGAATATTGTTCTCGTCGTCACGTATGGTACACTCCATAGGGCTCACGATACGTCCGGATGAGCCGAAGCGCGCGTGTCCCGCTGAATTGGCACATATGATAGGAGTAGCCTCAGAAAGGCCGTATCCCTGGAATGTAGGCATTCCGATGGCACAGAAATATCTCTGAAGTTCTATATCAAGAAGAGCACCTCCGCCGACGCAGAATTTCATCTTGCCGCCGAAAGTCTCACGCACCTTGGAGAAGAGAATCTTGTCGAAGAGTTTTACGAAAGGTTTTCTCCAGAACTGTGCACCTCCCTGATTGTAATAGTCCTTATAGTATGCCTTGGCATTCTTGAGAGCGATGTTATAAAGTTTTTCTGTAGTCTTACCCTTGGCTTTGATGCCGTTCTCTATGGCTTTCTTGAAACTGCGGCTGATGGCAGGAACCGTAAGCATCACATTAGGATGGATCTCCTTCATGGTAGGAATGATGTTACGAAGTTGCGCCTGAGGGGTTTTGCCTGGAACAGTGGCGATGCTTCCGCCGTAACTCATCATGGTATAAAGACCGGCCACGTGTGCAAAGCAGTGATCCATAGGAAGAATGACAAGCATAATGTCACCTCTTTCGATACTGATTACGGATGCTCCCTGAGCCACATTGGCAGTATAGTTGCGATGTGTAAGAAGAATTCCCTTAGGATCTGCCGTGGTTCCTGAGGTGTAGCTGATATTGGCATAATCGTCAGGGCCGACCGAAGCCATTCTCTCCTCCAGTTCTCCCGGATGCTCAGCTATGAATTTGACACCCATTTCACGTATCTCCTTGATAGAAATTTCTCCCTCTTCGAGCGGAATGTCATCCAGAACAATCACCCTTTCGATGGCCTTGCACTGATCAATCACGCGACGCACCTTATGAATTTCCATCTCCGAAGCCACCACGAAACGGGAATCCGAATGATTGATTCGGAAAGTCAGGTCGTAGTCTGATTCAAGCTTATATGAAAGAGGAACATCCACGCCGCCGGCGAAAAGAATACCGAATTCCGTTATAACCCATGCGGGACGAGCCTCGGCGATCAGTGATACCTTATCACCTTTTTTAAGGCCGAGCGCCATAAAGCCGGCCGCAAGCAGACGAGCCTCGTCACGAGTCTTGTTAAATGAAATCTCTGTCCAGACCCCATCAACCTTCTCGCGCAGATAGGTATCATTCTGATACTTGTCCACGTACTCATTGACGAAGTCGATAATCGTAGTTCTTTTTGTCATAGTTTCTTTTATTTCTGATTATTATTGGAAAAAAGTCCGTAAAGCTGGGCGTCAATCATATCCGTCACTTTTGAAAAGTCCTCCGGATTATTGCCGAACTTTACGTGATCAGCGTCAATAACAAGAAGGTTCCCGTCATAACCGTTGATCCAGTTCTCATATTTTTCATTCAGTCCTGTCAGATAATCAATTCTTATGCCTTTCTCGTATTCACGTCCACGTTTCTGTATCTGTGACACCAGATTCGGAATGGATGAGCGCAGATAGATAAGAAGATCAGGATTCCCTACCAGCGACATCATAAGATTGAAAAGATCCGAATAATTTTCGAAGTCACGCGTGCTCATAAGCCCCATATCGTGCAGGTTCGGAGCAAAGATGCGGGCATCTTCATAGATGGTCCTGTCCTGGATGATAACATCATCGGTACGGGAGATATCCACCACATCCTTAAAACGCTTATTGAGGAAATAAATCTGGAGATTAAACGACCAACGGGACATATCCTCGTAGAAATCAGCCAGATAAGGATTATAATCCACAGATTCGAACTTTGGAATCCAACCATAATGTGCGGCCAACATCTTGGTCAAAGTGGTCTTGCCACTTCCTATATTTCCTGCGATTGCTATATGCATGACGTTATATTATTAACTTACAAATTTAAAGATTTATTTGAATAATCCGTAGATTGAAGCGTCAATCCTGTCCGTAACAAAGGCAAAATCCTGCGGTCTATTCTCAAAATCAAGATTATCACCGTCGATTATGATAATTTTTCCTTTATACTCCGATATCCATCTTTCATACAAGTCATTGAGCCCGGACAGATATTCTATGCTCATATCCTGCTCATAATCACGCCCCCGTTTCTGTATCTGCGATACCAGGTGCGAAATGCTTGAACGGATATAAATCAGAAGATCCGGCTGACGCACAAAGGACATCATAAGATGAAAGAGATCCATATAGGTCTCAAAATCACGATCGGTAAGATTGCCCATCTTATGATTATTGGCCACGAAAATCTGCACCCCCTCCATAATGGTACGGTCCTGTATTATCACTTCATCGCTCCTGTCTATGTCGAGCACATCCTTGAAACGCTGAGCCAGGAAAAACACTTCGAGATTGAATGACCACCGCGGGATGTCGGAATAATAATCTTCCAAATATGGATTATAAGTAACAGATTCATAGCGTGGAGTCCATTTGTAGTACTCCGCAAGCATCCTTGTCAGGGTAGTCTTTCCACACCCTATATTGCCGGCCACACCTATATGCATTGACTAAAACCCGAAAGTAAGAAATTACATAATCGTTAAATCCGAGCAAATTTACAACAAAGTTTTTTTAATTTTGTCTAAATCGATATTTAATATGATAAATCTGAAAATATTCGTCTGCAACCCTTACGAGGAGAACACCATAATAGCAAATGCACAGGGTTCAAAAGAAGCTGTCATCATAGACCCGGGATGCCAGGCCGGAAAAGAATTTGACGCCGTCAAAGCTTATCTGGGGAAAGAGGGCCTTACGCCGGTCGCCATTCTGCTTACACACGCACACGCAGATCACACCTGTGGAATTCCCCTGCTGAAAGAGATTTACGACATCCCCGTATATATGGACCCACTTGAAACCCCGGGCATCAGCTTCGAATTCACACCAGTCGCCGGAGGCCAGACCTTGCATCTGGCAGGACTTGACCTGGAGGTCATCAGCACCCCCGGACATACACAGGGAGGCGTTTGTTATCTGGACAGGGCGGACAAATGCCTGTTCTCCGGCGACACACTTTTTGCCGGCACCATAGGAAGGACAGACCTTCCGGGAGGAGACTACGACAAACTGATAGTCTCCATCATGGATTCCCTGATGGGTCTGGATTCCGACATAGAGGTTTTCCCGGGACACGCGCAAAGCACCAGCATTGCACGTGAAAAAAGCAACAACCCCTTCCTCCAGCCATTTAACGAACCGGAAGAAGAGGTCGAGGAAGAGGATCTCTCCCCTATTTCTATTTCACACAGTTAATCACTACTGACTCGCCTCCACAAGCCAATCTGAATTCACCCTCCTCAAGAACCCAATTCAGGTCGCGATCCACAAATGCCAGATCATCCGCCTTCAGATTGAAGGTCACCGTCTTCTTCTCTCCAGGAGCAAGAGTTATCTTGGTGTAGTCACGAAGGCGTTTAACATCAGGGGTAAGACTGGCGTAAAGGTCTGAAGCGAAAAGCAGGACAGACTCCTTTCCTTCCACCTTTCCTGTGTTCCTGACGTCGACACTCACCTTAATGACGTCTCCGGCACGGAAGGCCTTCTTATCCACAGTAAGATTTGAATACTCAAAAGTAGTGTAGCTCAAGCCGTGGGCAAAAGGCCACTGGCTTTCGATATTGGCATCGTAATTATAAAGGCCGTTCATAGTGGCGCGATTCTCACAAAGCTTATAATCGTAAGTAGAGAGTCTGTTCACATACTTAGGATAAGTGTATGGAAGACGTCCGCTGAAATTCTCCTCGCCACAAAGAAGCGTGGCAAGAGCGTCCGCACCATAATTGCCCGGAAGAAGAACACTCACTACGGCTCCTGCGAGAGGCTCTATGTCGCGAAGAACCCTCGGGCGTCCCTCATTAAGAACAAGAACAATTGGCTTTCCGGTCTTGGAAAGAGCCTTCACCAATTCCCTCTGGTTTGCAGAAAGAGAGATATCGTTGATATTTCCCACGGTCTCGCAATATGAGTTCTCTCCTATAGCGGCCACGATTACATCGGCATTACGGGCGGCGCGCACGGCTGCGGAATAATCGCCCTTGATTTCCGCCTGGAAGTCACCCTTAGGATCATATTCCAGAACCGGAAGATACTTCACACTCTTAAATTTAGTCTTAAGAGCTTCATAGACAGTATTATACTTACCTGTAAATTCAGGACGGTTACCGGCATCTCCCTGCCAGGTATAATACCATCCGCCTCCGAGAGGACGCATAGCATTGGCATTAGGACCGACAAGAAGAATCCTTGTATCCTTAGACAGAGGCAGAAGGGAATTCTCGTTCTTGAGGAGCACCTGACTTTCGAGAGCGGCCTTATATGCCGTCTGTACGTGTTCGGCGCTTTCAAACTGCTCATAAGTACAGTCTTTGCCGTAAGGATCATCGAACAGGCCAAGACGGAATTTGACTCTGAGAATACGCCTTACCGCATCGTCTATACGGCTCTGCGCAATCTTGCCTTCTCCCACAAGCTCCACCATATAATCGCACACTTCAGGGCTATAGGGCTCCATGAGCATATCCACGCCGGCGTTAATCGTCTGACATACAGCCTCTTTATAGGTACTTGCCGTATGATCTCTTTCATAGACGTTACGGCAGTCAGCCCAGTCCGTCACTATCATACCGTCCCAGTTAAGGCCCTCTTTGAGCCAGCCTGTAAGCAACTCCTTATTAGTATGGAAAGGAATGCCGTCATTATTGGACGAATTGACCATAACGGTAAGCGCACCGGCCTCTATGCAAGCCTTGAACGGCGCGAAGAATTTTTCCTTGAGTTCGCGAGGACTTACCATAGAAGGAGTGCGGTCCTGACCTGAAAGGGCAGCGCCATAGGCCAGATAATGCTTGATGCTCACCGCTACGTGATGTCCGTCAATATGGTTCGGGTCATCTCCCTGCAGACCACGGGTAAGAGCGACGCCCATACGGCTCTGTACGAGCGGATCCTCTCCGTAACTTTCCCACATACGCGGCCAAAGCTGGTTGCGGCTCAGATCGAGCGTAGGGGTAAACACCCACGGAACATTACAAGCTCTTGTCTCATAAGAGCATATCTGCCCCATCTGATAAGAGAGAGCATCGTTGAACGATGCGGCAAGGGAAATCTCCTGAGGGAACAGCACGGCTCCTACCGTATAAGACGCACCATGAATCTGATCCAGTCCATAGAGCGTAGGAATGCCCATCTCGTCCAGCGAAATATCCTGAATCTGCCTTATAAGTTCCCTGTACGCACTGGCGGAATCAGCTTTATCATTCATAGTATTGAGAATGGAGCCAATCTTGTATTTCCTTATGATTTGCTCTCCGGCCTTCGAAACATTATGCGTTCCGGGTTCGAGAATGGCGCCTACGGTAAGCTGAGTCATCTGACCCACCTTCTCCTCGAGAGTCATTTTCGAAAGAATCTTTTCAATTTTAGCCTCCGTGGCCTTATCCTGAGGGATGGCAGGTGCTACCTTCTTCTCTGCGCTGCGGCAAGAAGAGAACATCACGGAGACAACAGTCAACAATAAAATGGTCTTTTTCATATTTTAGCATTAATTATAGTATTTCTTTCAAGAATTTACCGGTTACTGAGGAAGGGTCATCGGCCAATTGCTCCGGAGTCCCGCAGGCAAGTATCCGTCCTCCCCCCGCACCTCCTTCAGGTCCAATATCTATCAGATAGTCAGCCGTTTTCAGCACATCCAGATTATGTTCTATCACGATAACCGTATTCCCCTGATCCACAAGCGAGTGCAACACACCCAAAAGAATCTTGACATCTTCGTTATGAAGTCCCGTAGTAGGTTCATCCAGCATATAAAGAGTCTTTCCGGTAGATCTCCTGGACAACTCGAGGGCAAGTTTCATCCTCTGGCTTTCGCCTCCGGAAAGAGTCACGCTCGACTGGCCAAGATGAACATAACCAAGACCCACGTCCACAAGCGTTTTCAGCTTAGGCGCTATCTTAGGATGAGTCTTGAAGAATTCATAAGCCTGGCTGACAGGCATCTCAAGAATATCATTAATATTCTTGCCTTTATACAGAACATTCAAAGTGTCCTCTTTATAACGTTTGCCGGCACAAACAGGACAGACAACATTCACGGAAGGCAGGAAATTCATCTCTATCTGCTTTATTCCGGAACCTTTGCACTCTTCACATCTCCCGCCCTCCACGTTAAAAGAAAACCTTCCGGCTTTGAATCCACGCACCTTGGCATCCGGAGTCTGCTCAAAAAGAGCACGTATATCTGTCCACACCCCGGTAAAAGTCGCAGGGTTGGAACGCGGACTCTTGCCGATGGGGCTTTGGTCTATCTCTATCACCTTATCTATATTCTCCATCCCCTCTATTGCTTCGTAGGGAAGCGGAGTCTGTTTCAAATGATAGAATTTGCCTTTAAGTATAGGCATAAGCGTCTCATTGACAAGTGTCGACTTGCCCGACCCGGACACGCCGCATATCCCGATGAAAAGTCCGAGAGGAAAATCCACGTCGATATGCTTGAGATTATTTCCGGACGCTCCTCTGAGCGTAAGCGATTTTCCTGACGGCTGTCTTCTGAAAGACGGAGTCTGCACACTGCTGTGAATGTCACGGGCAGGGCCGCTGTAACAGATATTCCCGCCGTTCACCCCTGCGCCCGGGCCTACATCCACTATCCAGTCTGCACTAAGCATCGTCTCCTCATCGTGTTCCACGACTATCACCGTATTTTGTTCATCACGAAGCTTCTTCAACGACGCTATCAGCTTGCGGTTGTCCCTCGGGTGCAATCCTATGGACGGTTCATCCAGAATATAGATAACATTTACCAGTTTCGATCCTATCTGTGTCGCCAATCTTATGCGCTGGCTCTCACCTCCGGAAAGAGACGATGTGCTTCTGTCCAAAGTCAGATATTCCAGCCCGACATCTATGAGGAACTCCACTCTTTCGGAAAGTTCCTTGAGAATATCGTGGGCTACAGCACCGGCTCTACCTCCAAGTTTGGCAGGAAGGGAATCTATCCATGACTTGAGATCCCTTATCTCCATAGCGCTGACCTCGGAAATAGTCTTTCCGTCTATCTTGAAGCACTTCGTATGCTCTCCAAGACGTGTACCTCCACATACGGGGCAGACCACTTTGTCTTCTATGTTCCCGACCACTCCGCTCCAAGTCTGCATCTCGGAAAAGTTACCGTCTCCTACGCGGAAATATTCATCGGAACCATAAACAATCAGCGACACGACATCGTCCGGCAATTCCGATATGGGGTCATACAGGGAAAAACCGTATTTTCTGGATATTGAGTGAAGCAGTTCGAATTTTTTGTTCGCGCGAATCTTTCCGAGCGGAAGTATGGCTCCATCGGCAATGCTTACCCCACGGTCCGGGATAATCTTGTTTATATCCACATCCTGAATTACGCCAAGTCCTTTACAGTAAGGGCAATATCCTTCAGGTGAGTTGAATGAGAAACTGTGCGGCGCCGGTTCCTGCAACGACACCCCGCTCAAAGGATCAATAAGATGCTTGGAATAATGATGAATCTGAGCGCTCTCCACATCCCAGACTGACACGTTTCCTTTTCCCATCTGCAAAGCGGTACCGACAGAATTGCGGATTCTGGACAAATCCCCCTCAGCGGGTTTCATCTTATCTATCACAAGTTCTATGAAATGGGCCTTATAACGGTCCAACGACTCCACATCGTTCAAATCGAGTATCTGGGAATCCACTCTCACCTGAGTATATCCCTTTCTTCGCAGACTGTCGAAAAGTTCACGGTAATGTCCCTTGCGGCCTCTTACCAGCGGAGCGAGCAGCACACACTTGCGTCCTTGATATTTGTCCATTATCAAATCCACTATCTGTGAATCTGTGTAACGAACCATCTCCTCTCCCGTAACGGGCGAATAGGCGACGGAAGCCTTGGCATAAAGCAGACGCAGGAAGTCCGAAATCTCCGTAATGGTTCCGACCGTAGAACGAGGGTTGGAGCCTGTGGATTTCTGCTCTATGGCAATGATGGGACTCAGCCCTTCTATGCTTTCCACAGCAGGTTTTTCCAGCACGCCTATGAATTGCTTGGCATAAGGAGAGAGCGTATTAAGATAGCGTCTCTGTCCTTCCGCGTAGATGGTATCAAAAGCAATCGACGACTTACCGGAGCCGCTAAGTCCGGTAATCACCGTAAATTTTCCGCGAGGTATGTCCACATCAACATTTTTAAGATTGTGGACATTGGCCCCTCTTATGGAGATGTAATTATTTTTGGAACACGCGCACATAATCTACTTCCAAAGCGCAAGACACCAGCAACAATATGGATAAAGAAAGAATTATCAAAGTCATAAAAAACAAAAAAGCAGGTGGAGCTGGTAATCCCTTTCCAGTTCCACCTACAAAATTAAACAAAACTACTTGTAATATTGGATACTGATATCCTTTATCTCACACAATTCTTTTTTCAGGATTTGCAAGACCACCGGCCTTAAAGCCGCCGATGATCTCGCTTCTTCCCTTCCGATAATAACATTATTACTGCCGTTGCCAAAGAAAATCAGGCAAAAAGGCACGAAGTTCCATATACTTAGCTTAGATCTGTTGATACTTGCATGGTTAATAACACCAACGAGCAGATACAAAAATAATCAAAAGCATCACCGACAGGCCACCGTAAAAACAGCGACAAAATAAAAAAGTAGACATTTAAAAAGTTAAATGCCTACTCGTCAAATATATACACGCTTAAAAAAGTGGACTATTTGTGAAGTCCTATCTTCATTACCTGCTCATCAAAAGGAGTATTTTGGTCAATTGCACAGAACTTCATCTGCGTTTTGTAATTATAAATCGTGTTTACGGAATACCTCAGAAGAGAAGCGATATGAGTCGATTTGTTCACGCCGAAACGGATAAGCGCATATATTCTGAGTTCCGTATTAAGAATCTCTCCGCTCTTCAGCGTGATTCTTTTTTCCGGCAACAGAAGAGCATTGAACTCTTTCACGAAGTCCGGATAAAGTTGAAGAACCGCGGTATCAAAAGAGTTATAAAAATTCTTCAGTTCCGCCTCCATCTGAGACCGGCTGATAAACGGGCGCAATTTGTCAAGATACGCGGAACTCGTGGAAAGAGAAAGCGCCAAAAACTCCTGCGTAGATTCCTTGGCGTCGTAAAGAGCCGCCACCGCTTTCTTAAGCTTACTATGGTTATATGTGTGCAGAATCACAAATATCAAAAGGCACAAAGAAATGACTATCAAAATTATAAGACCAACCTTCATCGACCTTTCTGATGCATCGCGTTCAGAAGTGTAAGCCTGCTGTATAGCAGGAAGGGAGCGCACAATCTGCATCAGACGAAGATTGGAATTATAATATACCGCGTCTTCCAAGGCCTTCTGCGTATATGCAAACGCCCTGTCCACCTGAACCTTTTTTCCTATCAGATTAAGCGCTATGCTATACAAAGAGGCATTGTCCATCACAGCGCTATATATGTCAGCTTTAGCGGATTCACTATACCAATGTATAAGTCCGTCATAGTCTGCCTCCTTGTCAGCCAACACGCCAAGATAATATGCGGCCATAGCATACTCGTGGGAAGAAGTGCTATACCCGTACACTATCCGTTGAGCTGCATTCTTGGCCTCGTCGAACTGCTGAGTTCCCATATGCTCCAAAAGAAGCATATATTCGTATTCAAAAGTATCTTTTTCACATAAGGCCAGATATTTTCTCCTATAATAACTTGCCTGATTAAGCATTCCGGCCTTAAGTCGCCCGTTTCCGAACATGTAATCATTACAGAACCGCTGTCTGAGATCGTACCAGAGCAAAAGCGCTTCTTTGGAAAAAGACAACGTATCCAAAGTGGAAAAAATGGCTTCGCTTTCCTTATAATATCCGCCGACGCAGTAAATGGAGGCCTTACGAAGACGACATTGGTTGTAAAGGTCTTTATTTTTCAGCGCAATTGCGGATTCCTCCTGGACATCCAAAATCTGCAGACATTTGTCAAATTGGAAAGAATAATACTCACCATAAAGCTTGGTGCACAATTCATAGCGCCGGGCCGGATCATTAATGCCGTGCAGTTCCAATTCCATTCTCTGAAGGCGGTTCTCCTTCATATAGAAATAGTTCTGACTCTCAGCTATCACCTTGTCAAGCCGGCCTATATCTTCCTTGAGATCATAAGAGTGCGCACTGCAAACCACACACAGCAACGCCAATACGCACGTTACCAACTTCTTATCTGCGAATCTATCCATTGCAATCTCTTATTATAATTTTCAAGGAGCCAATCAACTTCCCCCTCATACGAACCGGTCACCTTGGCATTAGGCCAAACATATATGGATAAAATGGGCCAACGCTGAAAATTCCTGGTCGGAGCCTCTCCCAGCAAAGAAACCTGCTCTTCAATATACTGCGGAATACTTTGCAGCAGAGGATACACTTCCTGCCAGCGAGCCTTTACATCGGAAGTGAATTCCGTATCCATAAACAGTCTGTAATACCAGCCGTGATAGCGCCCTATCGCACCCTGATCCTTTACCCACCAGCCTTCCCAAGTAGGCAGACCGTCTCCATAATAATCACAATTACCCAGCGTTATGTCGAAATCCCAGACGTGATACATTTCCAATTTTCCTCCCAGAGGTAAGGTAAGGAAGGAACTCTTACGCAAATTCCCGTCCACGTTCTTGGTCAATTCCTGGATAATGAAATTGTTTATAAACGAACGCTTATCTATATATTTGTCATAAACACTTTCAAAATCCTTGTTCCACAGCGCATCTTCGAAAGATTTAAAAAATTCTTTAGCATAGCTTATCTGATCCTGGGTAGGCTCATCAGGGTCGGAGAACATCAAAGGAGCTCCGTGTTGCGTAGTCCAACAGACATTCTCATCTTGAGCCTGATCAATTTCAAAAAGAATGTCCCCCGCATCCACATCGATATTCACCCTTTCCTTGGATACTTTCTTATGCTCTGAGAATAAATATACCCCGTCATAATGGCCGTTCAGATAAACTTCTACCGGATACATCTTCGGCGTCCAACTGAAAGAAAGCCTTCGGGATATCTCCATAGCCACGACGTTCCGAAGCAGAGATTTGTCGCAATAATTGGCCAGCAGGCACCACTCTTTATCGTTTGACATATCGAAAAGTCTCTGCTTTTCGTCGAGTTTGATCTTATACGACTTCTTCGGCATACCCCAAGTGGAATTGCCGCGGCCACGTATCTGAATTACAGACTCGAATTCCGTTTCATCCCAAAACAGGCGGGACGGATTCTTTATAGTGATGGTGCCGGTCTTATAGTCCTGCTTGCTTGTTATCTCGCCACCGTCCGAGGTGGTAAGATATATGACAGGTATCTGCACGCATGATTTCTTTATGACCAGATGATTCCCGTTGCTTATCCTTATATGCAATGATTTGTCCGTTGAAAAATAAAGATAAAACGGTATGGCCTCGCTGTCTGAAAGAGCTTCATTCCTGTATATGCCCGTACTGACGCCTCCGACCATCCAGCATCCGTCGGATCCTACGGCGACCACCCGCGCTGAAGATACCGTCTCCCGTTCCACCACGATATTGTTCAAGGACATGACTATAGTCTCTCCTTCGGAAGTAACTACCACGATTGCATCGTCTTCCAGAAGAGCATCCGAATACTTTTGAGAAGATTTGTAGAAATCATACATACGGGCATACCCGTCCGGCTGCTCTGCATTTCTTTGAGGCAAATTGCCCTTCTTACACGAAAATAGCAGTAAAACGCTCCCGGCAAGCATGGCTAAGCGCCCTATTTTAAGATTCATAGATTGGCTACTGTTTTAAAAAATCTTCTATGTGGATGAACTTTATCCCTACCTTTTCACTTCCACCGTCCTTAACGGGATTATCTCCTATCATAACACAATCCTGCGCCTGCGCACCGATTATTTCAAGGGCTGTACGAAACACGCAAGAGGAAGGTTTATACCCCCCGAGAGAAGGCGAATCAAGAAAAAAACTGAAATATGACTCATCTATTCCTATGGCGCATAATTTTTCTTTGATGCATCCATAGTCAGAGAGAATCAGCATCCTGTCCCCTTCCTTTTTTATTTTTTCCAGGCGCTCCTTGATTCCCGGCCTTAAGGCACAATGACACTTGATCTGAGAAACCATGCTTGGCATATACCACTGTTCGTACCATAGACGGGCCTTTTCTTTACTGCACCCGGCGTGCTGCGCGATATGCTCGTAGAGCGTGCCATAATCTACGGTTCCCGTGTCCTGCAGGCAGAGTTCCTCGCGACTTTTTTTCTCAGCAATAAACATACGCAGCGGACGGAAATCCCTGATGGCCCTCCACACCATCCACTTCTTAAGCCCTTTCTTATCGTAAAGGGTGCCGTCAAGATCAAAAATATAAACCACGGCCTCTAACTGCGGACTCCGCCGAATTTATCCGTCAATATCGCACTTACCTCATCTATGCGGCGGTCAAGTTCCTCGCGCGTGGTAGCCTCGCATATAAAACGCAGGTATGGCTCCGTATTTGAAGGGCGTATATTGAACCACCAAGTAGGATATTCAAGTCTGAAGCCGTCGAAATCCATAAATTTCTGCGGCTCTCCCACGCTTTCGCGGAAATGCTCGCACACGGCCTTCATAGCTCCCACCTTATCCTCGAGACGGAAATTAATCTCTCCTGAATTCTGATATCTGGCTATACGGTCAATCTGCTCACTGAGTGTCACGCCTTTCTTCTTTAAAGCCGCGACTATGCGAAGAACTATAAGTGAAGACAGAAGTCCGCTGTCAGAATAGAAGAAATCCTTAAAATAATAGTGTCCGGCCAATTCACCTCCCCAGAGACCATCTATCTCGCGAAGCTTAGGAGCCGCATAAGCACGGCCTACCCTCCACGTGTGTACATCCGCACCATACGCGCCAAGATATTCAGCGACAGCCTTGGAACTTCTTATCTCCTGAAGCACAACAGGATTCTTCGCACCTCGTTCATCGCAGAAGTAAAGAGCCATAAGCGCTATCACAAGATCCGGAGCCACGAATTGGCCTTTTTCGTCGACAAACATCACACGATCGGCATCTCCGTCATAGATTACACCTATATCAGCGCCCGCCTTTTTCACGGCTTCCTTAAGAGGCTCCACATTCTTGGCCACCAACGGATTAGGCTCATGATTAGGGAAGCGTCCGTCTATCTCGTCAAAAAGATACTGCGGGCCGTCTCCGAAAACCTCCTTGGCAAAAAGATTCGCCATGCCGTTCGACAGGTCAAATACTATATTCAGATTAGAGTAATCGCCCTTGAATTTAAGCATGAAGTCAAGATAATCCTTGTGGATGTCGAAAGAATGAACTTCTCCCCTGACTTCGGAAACCGGGGTAGGACGATTCTCGTCTATCCATTCCTTTATCTGGCCAAGCCCGCTGTCATAGCCCACCGGAAGAGCCTGACTGCGAGACACTTTCATACCATTATACTTCGCGGCGTTATGGGAAGCCGTAATCTGGACAGATGCATCGAAGCCATAATTGGCCGTAGCGAAATACACCATAGGGGTGCTGGTAAGGCCCAGATCATATACATCTGCACCGGCATCGCAAATACCCTGCAGCAAAGCATCGTGAATCTCCGGCGAAGAAACCCGGCAGTCCCTTCCCACCGCTATCTTTCCTGTTTTAAGAAGTTCAGGCAGAAAATAACCTACCTTATATGCAGTATTCTTATCGAAATCCTCTCCGTATATCCCTCGGATATCATAAGCGTGAAATGCTCCCATAGTTGTAATTATTTGATTATAGTTTTATATTGTGTCCTGATTTTTCCCCTGGCGATATTCTGGAGTTTACCCTGTATCATCTTCCGACGGATAGGCGCTATCAAATCCGTAAAAAGATGTCCGTCCAGGTGACTCATCTCGTGCTGCACCATACGGCAGTCAAATTTGTCGAATTCCTCCACCTTTTTCTCGAAATTTTCGTCGTAATACTCCACCTTGATGGATTTCGGCCGCGTGACATCATAATAAAGATTTGGCACACTCAGACAGCCTTCCTGATAATCGCACATCTGCTGCGATTCCTGCAAAACCACAGGATTAATCATAACCCTTCTGAAACCTTTCAGATAAGGCATATCTTCCGAAAGTCCATCGCCATCCACCACAAGCACTCTGGTGGACACTCCTATCTGAGGAGCGGCAAGTCCGCATCCGTCAGCCACTTTCAGCGTATCCCACAAATCGTTTATAAGAGAGGTCAGAGCCTCCTTGTCATTAAGATCAGCCTCAGTGGCCACTTTGCGCAGCACCTCGCTGCCATATAAATAAATAGGTCTTATCATTTTCTTTTATCCAAATAGCTCTGCAATATGATGGCAGCGCTTATCTTATCAACTTCCTTCTTATCTCTTCTTCGCGAGTACTTCATTCCTCCATCTATCATAGCCTTATGTGCCAAAACGGAAGTAAACCTCTCATCTTCAAGCGCTATGGGCACTTGTGGAAAAGCCCGTTGAAGCTTCTCGATAAAGGAATCGACCTGCGGAGCCGTCTGGGCCGGAGCACCGCTCAGATTAAGTGGATAGCCCACCACAAAACGGACAATATGCTCCCCCGCATCTTCGTATTTTTTAAGATAATCTATTATCTTTGCAGACGGTAGCGTATCCAGGGCAGAAGCAAAAATCTGAAGCGGATCACTGACAGAAAGTCCCGTCCGTGCACTCCCGAAGTCTATACCTATAATTCTGTCCATAAATATGCTGCAAATTTAGTAAAAGTATGAAAAGTAAAAAAGAGGAGCACAAGCTATATAGACTGTCTTTAGTCGAAGATGCGACACACGAAAAAATATACGCCATCAGATTCAGTAAACTGAGTTTTTTCTCTCTGCTCACACTTTTCATATGCGTGCTCATCGGCGGAATATATTCACTTCTGGTATTTACCCCTCTGCACTACTCAATCCCGGGTTATCCGGACGCCAATTTCCGCAGTCAGGCCCTTTACAACGCCGTGAAAATCGACTCCCTTGAGAGCGCCATGATACGCTGGGAGCTCTATGCCGCAAATATCAACCGCACACTCAGCGGAGAACAGAATCTAAGCTTGGAAGAAGTCACAAACAACTCACACGTCATCCCTTACCTTGAGCAGAAAAGCGCGCAATATCTTAAGCAGCAGGACTCTATCCTTCGGGCCAAGGTTAAAGAAGAAGAACAGTTCGGACTCTCTTCCGGGGCCAAACGTGACCTGCCAATCGAAGGAGTCCATTTCTTCAATCCTCTGGTAGGCGTCATCTCCAACGGCTTCGACATGTCCACACATCCTGCGGTCGACATTACCGCCCCGGCCAACAGCGTCGTAAAAGCCTGCTTGGACGGTACGGTCATCTATTCAGGCTGGAGCAATGAATACGGGTATACCATCTCCATTCAGCACAGCGGAGACATCGTTTCCACATACAAACATAACCGCAGCCTGCTCAAAAAGCAAGGTGATAAAGTCAAAGCCGGCACCCCTATAGCATACGTGGGGAATACAGGCAGCACATCCAACGGAGATCACCTTCATTTCGAATTATGGTATAAAGGCTCCGCCGTCAACCCTACCTTATATATATCATTCTGATGGACAAAAGGAAAGTAGCCATTCTGGGCTCCACCGGCTCTATAGGCACACAGACACTTGACGTAATCCGCAGACATCGCGACCTGTTCGATGTACAGCTTCTCAGTGCGAACAAAAACATAGACCTGCTGACTTCACAGGCTATGGAATTTGACGCGGCCAATGTCGTCATATGCGATGAAAGCCTCTATCCGGAATTGGCCGAAAGGTTAAAAGACACTGACTGCAAAATCTTTACCGGGACAGACAGTCTTTGCGCACTCGCAGCCGCCTCCAATGTAGACATCGTAGTGGGCGCCATGGTGGGATTCAGCGGGCTGAAACCGACCCTCGCCGCACTGGAAGCCGGAAAGATTGTAGCCCTCGCAAATAAAGAAACGCTTGTGGCCGCAGGAGAGGTAGTAAAGCGCACGATGCACGAACACGATGCGGTAATCCTGCCCGTAGACAGCGAGCACTCCGCCATCTTCCAGTGTCTTCTCGCCGCCCAAGGGAACGAGCTCAAGAAAGTACACCTTACGGCTTCCGGGGGGCCTTTCCGGACTTGGGACAAAGATAGGATCAGCAAAGCCAAGGCAAGCGATGCGCTCAAGCATCCCAATTGGAATATGGGAGCAAAAGTCACCATAGACTCCGCCACTATGATGAACAAGGGCTTTGAGATGATTGAGGCCTGTCATCTTTTTGACTTGACCCCTGATTTGGTGAATATTGTCGTACATCCGGAATCAATAATACACTCCATGGTGGAATTTGAAGACGGGGCCGTGATAGCCCAACTCGGATGTCCCGATATGCGCGAGCCTATAGGATTGGCATTAAGCTTTCCCGCTCGCCTGGACATAGGTAATCAGAAACTTGATTTCGCCAAATTGGGCAGCCTTCATTTCGAAGCTCCGGATGAGGACAGATTTCCCAACCTCAGCCTGGCCAGAGCGGCATTTCTCAAGGGAGGGAACATTCCTTGCGTGCTGAATGCCGCTAATGAAGTGGCAGTCAAAGCATTTTTGGAAGGCAGAACAAGCTTTTACGGAATCACAGATTTAGTCGAAAGATGTCTCGCTGGTGCAGACTTTGTAGTCAATCCGACTCTTGAAGATATTTTCTTCACGCATAATCAAACTATAAAAAAAGCACAGGAGCTTATTAAATGGTAGTTCTTTTTAAAATCATACAGGTTATCCTGGCTCTGTCTCTGCTTATAATCGTGCACGAGTTCGGACATTTCCTGTTCGCCAGACTGTTTCACATCAGGGTGGAGAAATTCTATCTGTTTTTCGACGTAGGAGGAAAAGCTCTCCTGAAATTCAAGAAAGGTGACACTGAATTCGGAATAGGCTGGCTGCCGTTCGGCGGATATTGCAAAATCGCCGGCATGATAGACGAATCCATGGATTTGGAAAGTATCAAGAAGGAGCCGCAAAGCTGGGAATTCAGGACACACCCCGCTTGGCAGAGACTTTTCGTGATGGCCGGCGGAGTACTTTTCAATTTCATATTTGCCATCATAACGTACAGTGTTATCTGTGGCATATGGGGGACAGCCTATATCCCCAATCAAAACTCTCAGATATATCCGAATGAATTGGCCCGGGACATGGGGTTTCTTCCCGGAGACAAGATTCTGAGCCTCGACGATTATGTTCCGCAGGATTTTTCTTCACTGCAGGCAGACCTCATAAGACGTGAAGTCAAATGCGTAAAGGTGCTTCGCGGAAACGACACGACATCCATATATATGGACCTGTCCAGAACAGCTGAATGCTTGGCATCGCCTATGATGTTTGACTTGGCAATGCCTTTCGTGGTAGACTCCGTCGCCTCACCATCCAACAGAGACGCTCTTCACAAAGGAGACCGCATTATCAGCATTGAGGGACAGGACGCCCGTTTTTTCCAGGACGGGCTCGCCCTTTTAAGACAAAATGCGGGGAAAGACGTTACTGTTCAGCTGCAAAGAGATGGTCTGCTTGAAGATGTTACCCTCCAAGTGGACACATCGGGAAGAATAGGCGTTTACATCGTTCCGGTCCATGTAGAAAGGAAACAATATGGCGTAGGGGGAAGCATAGCGCAAGGATTCAAGAAAACAGGCGATACGATAGGCGGATATCTGAAGGATCTTAAACTTGTGGCCACTCCTTCTACCGGCGCTTACAAATCAGTGGGTAGTTTTATAGCCATAGGCCAAGTCTTTCCGAACACTTGGGACTGGTATCAGTTCCTGTCCATCATCGCGTTGCTTTCAATAATGTTGGGAGTAATGAATCTGATTCCTATTCCGGGGCTTGACGGAGGTCACATAGTATTCACCCTTTACGAAATGCTCAGTGGCAAGAAACCATCCGACAAATTCCTGATAGTTATGCAGATGATAGGAATGGTCCTTCTTATGCTGCTCATGTTCCTGGCTTTTGGCAACGACATTTCAAGACTTTTACATTGATATGAAAAAAACTCTTTTTACACTGCTGTCAGCACTGCTCGTTTTTGCCGGATGCAAAAACACAGGCACCATTCTCCCTTCCATAAGCGGTAAGGCGGGAGAAGTGCTTCTGGTTATAGAGAAACAAGATCTGGACGGGGCGCTGGGTGACACGCTCAGGGAAAGTCTTGAGGCAGAATATCCTCATCTGCCACTGGTAGAGCCCACCTATACTCTGATAAACGTGACCCATTCCTCCTTTATAGAAATGTTTCACGTGCACAGGAACATCATCTTTTTTGACATCAACCCTCAGGTCCAGAATCCGGGAGTTACATTTATAAGAGACAAATGGGCTGCTCCGCAGATAGTCATAAATATCGCCGCCTACACTTCGGAAGATGCCATAGCTCTATATAAAACCAATGAGAAAAAAATTATAGCCGCCATAGAGCAGGCTGAACGGGACAGGATAGTACGCAATTCCTTCAAATATGAGAACGCCGAGGTGTCTGCCAAGGTAACGCCTATATTCGGCGGATCCGTACACGTGCCTTCAGGATACAAACTCAGAAAAATCACCAATGATTTCGCATGGATAGAATATAGCACGAGAGAATATAGTGAAGGAATATTTCTGTACAGATATCCGGCGGACAAAAACGCACTCGAGACAAGCACCATCATTTCTCAAAGAGATAAAGCTCTGAAAGAGAATGTTCCGGGGCCGGACGAAGGGTCGTATATGAAAACCGCATCATACTGGAAGCCTACCACTGAATACATCAAATACCGCGGAAGGGAATTTGCCCAGACCTATGGCCAATGGGATCTCGAAGGAGCTTTTATGGGCGGGCCGTTTGTTGACCACAGCTTCTACTCCCCGGACGGGAAGGAAGTAATCGTGGCGGAGGCTTGGGTATACGCCCCTAAAAAGAACAAACGTCAGCTGTTCAGAAAGGCCGAATCGATTCTTTACACATGGACTTGGGAAAAAGAAGCAGAAAGGAAACAATAATTTTGGAGAATCAAAATTAATACGTATATTTGCAATCCTTTTGGTCGGTTCGTATAACGGCTAGTACTCAAGATTTTCATTCTTGCAATAGGAGTTCGATTCTCCTACCGACTACGAAAAAATAAAAAAGTAATAATATGGCAAATACAGCTTCAGCAGACAAGGCAGCTCGTCAGGGCGAAAGGCGCAGATTGCATAACAGATATTATGCAAAAACGACCAGAAATGCGATTCGTGACATCAGAAATACTACAGACAAGGCAGCGGCAGAAGCAGCAGCACCTGCAGTTTTCGCAAAGATTGACAAGCTTGCTAAAATCGGTGTTATTCATAAGAATAAAGCCGCAAACCTCAAGAGTGGAATCCAGGTTTACATCAACAAACTCGGTAAATAAT
>CAVFNP010000017.1:0-41470 GCA_963624185.1 Firmicutes bacterium CAG:460
CCGGCTTCCCTGCTCGCCTGCGGCGGGGCGTTGCAAAGCACAAAAAAATCAGCGTTCAAGCAAGCTTGACGCTGATTTTTTTGTGCTTTGCGGAGAGGGAGGGATTCGAACCCCCGGAACCTTTCAGTTCAACAGTTTTCAAGACTGCCGTAATCGACCACTCTACCACCTCTCCTTCCTCGAAAGGGATTGCAAATTTATGCAAATTATTTGGTTTTACAAATTTTTAATGAATTTATTCGTCTTCGTCGTAGATTTCTTCCGGTTTGTCATCATCCTCTTCCTCCTCATCTGTGTCGTCATCGAAGTCTTCATCGTCATCTCCTCCGCCGAGGATATCCAACAGGCTTTTTTCGCCAGGAAGTTTCCTGCGGTCCTTAGGCAGATCTTCGAATGCCACATAGCCGTTGTCGAAGGCTGCCGGTTCAGGTCCTTTGGCATCCGGAAGCAGTGTAGGAACAGTGATGGAATTGCCGTTTTCTTCTCCTTCCAAGGTGATGATCACCCTCTTTTTGGCCTGGGTGTCATAGTAATAGTCGAAACATTTGACTCCGTCTGCGATGGTTTTCCCTATCGTGACATCGTCTACTGTGCCATATCCGAGGTCTATGAGTGCATATCTCGCTATGACTTCCTGGTTCTCATCGTAGGCTTTGAACAGTATCGGCTGGTCTACCGGAAAAGTAAGGTCTGACTGAATCTGCTTGTGAAAATGATATAAAGTATTGGCAGAATTTACCTTGTAGATTCTGTAGAAACCCTTGATGAGGGGAAGTGTGACGCGGAATTGATAAATCATGGCGCAAAAATAAAAAAGAAATGTTAAATTTGAATACTATGAATTTACTTTCGGACGAATATTATAGCATAGCATCTCCCTCAGAGGGCATTTTCAAAGACCAGAAAAGCAAGTTCCTTTCCTTTGCCTTTCCTGTGGAAAGTGAGAAGGAGGTGAAGGAGCAGCTGGAGAAGATAAGACGGGAGTATCACGATGCCCGACATCACTGTGTCGCCTTTCGTATAGGATATGACGGGGCGCTCTGGCGTGCAAGTGATGACGGGGAACCTTCCGGCACGGCGGGAAGGCCTATACTTGGGCAGATAGACAGTGCGGCTCTCAGCGATGTGGCTGTGGTGGTGGTCAGGTATTTCGGCGGTATCAAGTTAGGGGTCCCCGGTCTTATCGCAGCATATAAGTCGGCTGCTTATGATGCCATACGGAATGCTCAGATTATAACAAAAGTGGCGGGACGGTGGTATTCTCTTTCCTATGACTATTCGCAGATGCCCGAGGTGATGAAAATCGTGAAGGAACTCTCCCTTCCGCAACGCTTCCAGGATTTTTCGCAGGAGTGCAGGCTTCAGGTCCGCGTCCGGCTTTCTTTAGAAAAAGACTTCTTGGAAAGAATCAATAATTTGACTAACTTTAAGTACGAAATCATTTAATTTATAACGGCTATGGCTAAAGTTCATGTTTTTAATGCCGGTCCTTGTCTGCTTCCTCAGCAGGTGTTGGACCACGCACTCGAAGCTATTCGTGATTTTTCTGATACGGGGGTTTCTTTGCTTTCCGTCTCCCACCGAAGTAAGGAATGGGAAGCGGTAATGGACGAGACCCGTTCATTATGGCGCGAACTCCTTAAGATTCCGGATACGCACGAGGTGGTTTTTCTCTCGGGCGGTGCGTCTATGGAGTTTCTGTATGTCGCTATGAATTATCTTGAGAAGAAGGCTGCTTACCTTGACACCGGAGTGTGGGCGTCAAAAGCCATAAAGGAAGCACGCGGGTTTGGAGAAGTCGAAGTGGTGGCCTCGTCAAAGGACGAAAATTATACTTATATACCTCAGGGTTACGTTATTCCTGCTGATGCTGATTATTTCCATATTACCACGAACAATACTATCTATGGTACAGAGATTCATTCAGATATAGATTCTCCGGTTCCGCTCATAGCGGATATGTCTTCTGATATAATGAGCCGTCCGGTGGACGTAAGCAAATATGCCATGATTTATGGCGGTGCTCAGAAGAATGTCGGTACGGCAGGCTGTACGTTCGCCATCATAAAAAAGGATACGCTGGGCAAAGTGTCCCGTTATCTTCCTACGATGCTGGATCTTCGAGTGCATATCGACAAGGCCTCAATGTTCAATACTCCGCCGGTTTTCGCCATCTATATCATGAACCAGACTCTTAGGTGGATAAAGGATCAGGGTGGCGTGGAGGCTGTTCAGAAGGCCAATATAAAAAAAGCCGGGACTCTTTACGACGAGATAGAGCGTAACTCTTTGTTTGTGGGCACTGCCCGTAAGCAGGACCGTTCACTTATGAACGTCTGCTTTGTGATGGCTCCGGGATATGAGAGTCTGCAGGATGAATTCCTTACCTATGCCAAGCAGCAGGGAATGGTGGGCATAAAAGGCCACCGGAGTGTAGGAGGCTTCCGTGCTTCTATCTATAATGCTTGTACTCAAGAAGATGTGGATGCACTGGTGAAGTGTATGAGGGAATTTGAAGATTTGCATAAATAGGATTGCGCCATGAAGATTTTACTTGCTACTCAAAAACCTTTTGCCCCGCAGGCGGTAAAAGGAATCAGTGATATAATACAAGGTGCGGGCTATGAGTTCGCCACGCTGGAAAAGTATGAGGGGGAAGACTCGCTTGCTCGGGCGGCGGAGGATGTCGATGGACTTATCGTCAGAAGCGATATTGTAGCGGAGAAGACTTTCGCTTCCGCCCGTAATCTGAAAATCGTGGTGCGCGCCGGAGCCGGATATGATAATATAGATCTATCTGCTGCTACGGCCAGAGGCGTAGTGGTTATGAATACTCCGGGACAGAATGCCAATGCTGTGGCTGAACTTCTGCTGGGCCTTATGATTTTTATGTCCCGGAATCAGTTTAATCCTTCTACAGGTCGCGAACTGCTGGGTAAAACGCTTGGCATTCAGGGCTTCGGTAATGTGGGCGCGCTTGCTGCAGCTAAGGCTAAGGCGCTGGGAATGAGGGTATTGGCATATGATCCGGTGCGAAAGGCGGAAGATCTTGAAGAATGTGGTGTGGAGCCGATTGGCACGCTCGAAGAATTATATTCCCGGAGCGATTATGTCAGCATAAACGTTCCTCTTCTGCCTTCGACCAGGGGCGTAGTGGGGGAATCCCTTTTGCACCTGATGCCTGAAGGCGGGACCGTCATCAACACTGCCCGTAAGGAAGTGGTGGACGAGCAAGGGCTGCTGGAGGCGTTGCGGGAGCGGGTTGATCTGAAGTACGCTACAGATGTGGCTCCCGATAATTATGAGGCGCTTTCGCAGGAATTCGGTCTTCGCGTGTATGCCAATTCCAAAAAGATGGGGGCGCAGACAGCGGAGGCCAATGTGAATGCGGGGCTTGCCGCCGCACGCCAGGCAGTGGATTTTTTGAAGACAGGTAACACTAAATTTCAGGTGAACAGATGAGAGTCAAACCTTTTGCCGCATTGCGCCCGCCTCGTGAATATGTAAGCGAGGTGGCCGCTCCTCCGTACGATGTCATAGATTCGTCGGAGGCTCTTGAATTGGCAGGGGAGAAATCCCTTCTGCATATAACAAAACCCGAGATTGATTTTTCGCCTATGCTCCCCGACAGCGACCCTGAGGTCTACCGGAGGGCGATATGCAATTTCGCGAAGTGGCAGCAGGCTGGATATCTGGTAAGAGATTCACGTCCATGTTACTATGTCTATGCCCAGACTATGGGGGAAAGGACGCAATACGGGTTCGTGCTGTGCGCGCATTGTCAGGATTATCTTGACGGGCACATAAAGAAGCACGAGCTTACCCGTAAGGAGAAAGAAGATGACAGGATGGTTCACGTGGATATACAAAGTGCCAATATCGAACCTGTCTTTTTCGCTTTCCGAAGGCAAACGGAACTTGAGGATATATTGCGTGAGGTGTCCCTTTCTGAGAGCGAGTATGACTTTACCGATGAAAACGGATTCGGACATAAGTTCTGGGTAATCTCTGACCAAAGCCTTATAGATAAGATTACGGAGCTTTTCGGCGAGAAGGTCGAGTCGTTCTACATAGCTGACGGACATCATAGAAGTGCCGCCGCGGCCAGAGTGGGACAGGAGAGGGCTTTGCGTAATCCGGATCACAGCGGAGAGGAGGAGTATAATTGGTTTATGGCGGTGTGCTTCCCTGATGATCAGCTTAAGGTGATGGATTACAATAGGGTCGTGAAGGATCTTAACGGTCTGGAGCCTACGCAGATAATAGGCATGATAGGAGAACATTTCGATATCATGTGCAAAGGAGAGGAGATCTGTTATCCTCAGGAACTGCATTCGTTTTCGATGTACCTTGATGGGAAGTGGTACAGTCTTCGTGCCCGGCCGGATATTTATCACGACGGAAATCTGGTTGAAAAACTGGATGTGAGCCTCCTGTCCAAATATATTCTTGACGATATTCTGGGAATCAAGGACCTCCGTAAAGATCCGCGTATCGATTTCGTGGGAGGTATCAGGGGGCTTGAAGCGCTTAAGAAAAGGGTGGACAGTGGCGAGATGAAGATAGCTTTCGCCCTGTATCCCGTAACTATGGAGCAGATAGAAGATATTTCAGACAATAATTTCATTATGCCGCCTAAGACTACGTGGTTTGAACCTAAATTGCGCTCGGGCTTGGCTATTCATACTTTTTAAACTATGTCAGTTTCATCTTTGCAAATTCATCAGGTTTTAAAGAACTTTTTCGGTTTTGATTCGTTCAAAGGCGAACAGGAGGAGATAATCAGGAGCTTGTGCGCAGAAAAGGACTGTTTCGTACTTATGCCTACAGGCGGGGGAAAATCCCTTTGTTATCAGTTGCCTGCCCTTATGATGGAGGGTGTGGCGGTGGTCATCTCTCCTCTTATCGCCCTTATGAAAAACCAGGTGGATGCTATCCGGGGTTTCGTGGCCGGTAATGAGAGTGTTGCGCATTTTTTGAATTCTTCTCTCAGCCGCTCGCAGGTGGAGGAAGTGCGCTCCGATCTTCTTTCGGGTAGGACAAAGATATTGTATGTGGCGCCCGAATCTCTTACCAAGCAGGAAAATATCTCTCTTCTGCGCAGTGTGAAGGTTTCGTTCTATGCCGTGGATGAAGCGCATTGTATCTCAGAGTGGGGACACGATTTCAGACCTGAATACCGCAGGATTCGTCCCATCATAGATGAAATCGGCCGTGCGCCCATAATAGCGCTTACGGCTACAGCCACTCCTAAGGTTCAGAGTGACATACTCAAGACACTGAATATTCCGCAGGCGTTGGTGTTCAAGTCTTCTTTCAACCGTTCCAACCTTTTTTATGAGGTGAAGGACAAGGTGAACGCCGATAAAGATATCGTGCGCTATATCAGGCAGAATCCGGGCAAATCGGGAATCGTTTATTGCCTGAGTCGCCGAAAGGTAGAGGAAATGGCTGAATTCCTGCAGATTAACGGGATCCGGGCCCTCCCTTATCACGCCGGTCTGGAAGCAAAGGTCAGGGCTGAGAACCAGGATAAGTTCCTTATGGAGGAGGTGCAGGTGATAGTGGCTACAATCGCCTTCGGAATGGGGATAGACAAGCCGGATATCAGGTTTGTGATTCATTATGACATTCCAAAGAGCGTCGAAGGCTACTATCAGGAGACAGGGCGTGCCGGAAGAGACGGGGGCGAAGGTGTATGTATAACCTACTATAGTTATAAGGACATTCAGAAGCTTGAAAAATTTATGAAGGGCAAACCGCTTGCCGAGCAGGAGATTACCCGTCAGCTTCTGGATGAGGTGGTCGCTTATGCCGAGTCAAGCCAATGTCGTCGCAAGCTGCTTCTCGGTTACTTCGGAGAGGATTATCCGACAGATAACTGCGGGATGTGTGACAATTGTTTGCATCCACGTGCCGTTTTTGACGGACAGGCGGAGATGAAGCTGGTCATCCGGCTGATTCTTTCACTGAAGGAACATTTCAAGATAGAGCATCTTGCGGCCATATTGGCAGGTAACGATACGGCTTTGGTGAAAAGCTATCATCACGACAAGATACAATATTTCGGGGCGGGTGCGCCACATGCTGAAAAGTTCTGGGCTGCGGTGATGCACCAGGGTCTTATAGCGCATTTGCTTGAAAAAGAGATAGAAACGTATGGCCTTATCTATGTGACGCCTCTTGGAAAGACGTTTCTGGAGAATTCCTGGCCTTTGTCGTTGGTGGAGGACAGGCAGTTTGCCGGAACTGACGGCGGAGACGATGATGAAGAACAGGCCGGAGCCGCCACTTTGTCCGCTATGCGGGGAGGAGGAGGCGACGCCCAGCTGCTCGCGCTTCTGAAGGATCTCCGTAAGGATATGGGGCGTCGTCTGGGTCTGCAGCCGTGGATTATATTCCAGGACCCGGCTCTTGAGGACATGTCTATCATTTATCCTGTAACATATGACGAGCTGGCCAATTGCCAAGGTGTCGGCAAGGGCAAGGCGAAGAAATTCGGAAAGGAGTTTATAGAACTTATCGCCAAGTATGTCGAGGAGAATGAGATAATCCGTCCGGATGATTATGTAGTGAAGACCACGGGAGGAGGCTCTGAGAGGAAGATGAAGATTATTAATCTGATAGACAGACGTATAGGCCTTGAGGAGATAGCCAAGTCTCTGGGTGTTGAACTTGAAGAGGTGATGGAGGAGATGGAGACCATAGTATCGTCAGGCTTGAAACTGAACCTTAATTATTATATAGATCAGGAAGTGGATCAGGACGTCATAGAGGAGTTGACGGATTACTTCATGACGCAGGCGCAGTCCGATTCCCTCGATCAGGCCATCAGTGATTTGGGAAATGACTATACGGAGAAGGAGATAAGGCTCGTGCGGCTTAAATTCCTTTGCGAAGTTGCTTCGTAAATGACTATATTTGTACCCTTTTGAAAGAAAAGTTGGTAGTAGAATCACTATGATAAACAGGGATACGGTCCAGAAAATACAGGACAGCCTCAAGATAGAAGAGGTTATCTCCGATTTTGTTACGCTGCGTCGTAACGGATCCGGGTTTGTGGCCTGTTGTCCTTTTCATAATGAGAAGACCCCTTCTTTTCATGTTTCTCCCGCCAAGGGTATCTACAAGTGTTTCGGCTGTGGCAAGTCCGGTTCTGCAATCTCGTTTGTAATGGATTATGAGCACTGCTCTTATGCGGATGCACTTAAATATATCGCAGGGAAGTATCACATAGATGTAGTTGAAGAGGAGTTGTCGGCGGAGGAGATAGTGGCTCGTCAGAAAAGGGAGTCTCTGCTGATTGTAACCGAATTCGCCCATAAATTCTTCAAGGATCAGCTTTCTTCGCAGGAAGGCAGAGCTGTGGCTATGGCATATTATCATTCGCGCGGCCTGGAGGATGAAACCATTGTCAAGGAGGGACTTGGTTGGGCTCCGTCAGGGAAAAGCTCGCTTGTCGATGCCGCCATCGCCGCGGGACATAAGGTGGAGTATCTTATAGAAACAGGTCTTGCCATAAGGCATGACGACGGGTCTGTTTCAGACAGGTTCCGCGAGAGGGTGATGTTTCCCATCTACTCGGTATCGGGCAGGGTGATCGCTTTTTCGGGGCGTACTCTCAAGAGTGATTCTCCGGCCAAATATGTCAATTCTCCAGAGTCTGAGATATATGTCAAGAGTCGTGCTCTTTTGGGTATTTATCAAGCCAAGACGGAGATTTCCAGGCAAGACAAGTGCTTTCTGGTGGAGGGAAATATAGATGTGATCACACTTCATCAGCTTGGCATTCAGAATGTCGTAGCTTCCTGCGGAACGTCCCTCACCCCTGAGCAGATACGTCTTATACGCAAGTTTACTGCGAACCTGACCATAATGTACGATGGAGATAATGCCGGCATCAAGGCGGCTCTCCGAGGAACGGATATGGTGCTTGAGGAGGGTATGAATGTGCGTATCGTGCTTCTGCCGGATGGGGAGGACCCGGACAGTTTCGGTCGCAAGCATACATTGGCCCAGGTTCAGGATTATATCAGGGAGCACGAGCAGGACTTCATCAGTTTCAAGTCCGATCGTCTGCTTCTTGCCGCTGGCACTGATCCGATAAAAAGAGCCGGGGTCATTAATGACATAGCTGACAGCATAGCTAAAATTCCGGATGCCGTAATCCGTTCGGTTTATGTGCAGGAATGTGCCAGAAAGTTCGCTATAGAAGAAAAGATTCTTTTCGACAGGATTGGCCAGGTAAACACGAAAAAGATATTGGCAGTAGCCCAGAGCTCCGTGCAGGATAATGTGGCCGAAAGTCCGAAGTCTTTCGTATATCATCCGGAGAATAAGATTCTCGCGCCCGTAGAGGCTGAGATTCTGGGATATCTGTTGCGCTACGCCGAGCGTCCGCTTAATTTCGAGACTGATTCGCAATATTATAGCCCCGAGCCTTTAAGTGTGGCAGATTTTATAGTCAATGTTCTGGAGGAAGATGGGTACAGAATGGTCAATAGCGTGTACGCATGTATATACGAAGGTTTTTTGACCATGTATTATGACCAGGGTTTGTCTCTGGATGCCATAGTTCGTCGTTTTATGGACGGAGAGGACAGACTGGTGGCGTCCGTGGTCGGGGAACTGACCATTGACCGGTATGAGATTACGGTAAAAAGCTTCTCTTCTTCGCACACTACTCTGGGTTCCTGGCTTACTGCCAATATACCCAAGACTCTTATAAATTTGGCTATAAGGCGTCTGGATTCGCAGATTAGGGACCTGTCGGAGCAGATTAAGCGCTCAACCGACTCCCGTGAGCAGCTTTCACTTTTACAGGAATGTAACGCGTTGCAGAAGAAACAGCGTGTGATAAAGGATAAAAACAAGAATAAATATGGGAAAGAATTTTAAACGAACACTTGTGACCTGTGCACTTCCCTATGCCAATGGCCCGATTCATATCGGACACCTGGCCGGGGTGTATGTGCCGGCAGATATCTATGTGCGATTCCTTCGTATGAGGGGTGAAGATGTGCTGTATGTGTGTGGCAGCGATGAACACGGCGTGCCTATCACCATACAGGCTCGCAGACGCGGCTGTTCTCCGCAGCAGGTGGTGGACGAATTTCATACGATAATAGCGGATTCTTTCAAGGGTTTCGGAATCGATTTTGACATCTACGGACGTACCACGTCTAAGATTCACGAAAAAAACGCCTCTCAATTCTTCAAAAAACTTTATGATGAAGGTAAATTCATCACTAAAGAGAGCGAGCAGTATTACGACCCGGAGGCGAAGACTTTCCTGGCGGACCGCTATATAGTGGGAACTTGTCCTAAGTGCGGAGCGGAAGGTGCTTACGGTGACCAGTGCGAGAAGTGCGGAAGCACACTTTCTCCCGAGGAACTGATAAATCCCAAATCCAAGCTTTCCGGCGCCCAGCCGATCAAGAAGCTGACCACGCACTGGTATCTTCCGTTGCAGGACTATGAACAGTGGTTACGCGAATGGATTCTCGAAGGTCATAAGGAGTGGAGAAGCAATGTCTATGGGCAGGTCAAGAGCTGGTTGGACGGCGGATTGCAGCCGCGTGCAGTGACTAGAGACCTGGACTGGGGCGTACCTGTGCCGGTGGAAGGCGCTGAAGGAAAGGTTCTCTATGTATGGTTCGATGCCCCTATAGGATATATCTCGAACACTATGGAACTTCTACCCGATGATTGGCAGAAGTGGTGGAAAAGCGAAGATACGCGTCTTGTTCATTTCATAGGGAAGGATAATATAGTATTCCACTGCATCGTGTTCCCTGCTATGCTCAAGGCTTATGGCGACGGTTTCATCCTTCCTGAAAATGTTCCGGCCAATGAGTTCCTGAACCTCGAGGGAGACAAGATCTCCACTTCCCGCGGATGGGCCGTATGGGCCAATGAATATCTTCGCGATTTTCCGGGCAAGCAGGATGTACTTCGCTACGTCCTTACTGCCAATGCCCCTGAAACAAAGGACAATGACTTCAGCTGGAAAGATTTCCAGACTCGTAACAATAGCGAGCTTGTTTCTATTTTCGGTAATTTTGTAAATAGGGCCATGGTGCTTACTCACAAATATTTCGGTGGAGTGGTGCCTGAGTGTGGTGCTCTTGAGCAGGTAGACAGAGACGCTCTTGCGCAAATTCCTGCCCTTAAGGAGTCTATGGAGAAGAATATAGAAAATTATCGTTTCCGTGAGGCTCTCAAGGATGCTATGGGCATGGCTCGTGTCGGTAACAAGTATATCTCAGATACGGAACCTTGGAAGGTGGCCAAGACGGACCTTCAGCGTACAGGGACTATTCTAAACATATGTCTTCAGATATGCGCTTCTCTTTCGAGTGCATTCGAACCTTTCACTCCGTTTGCCGCCAAGAGGCTGAGAGGGATGTTGAATACAGAGCTGAATTGGTCTGCCGTAGGAAGCGCTGACATTCTTTCTGCCGGACACGTTCTTGGTCAGGCTGAACTTCTTTTCGAGAAGATAGATGACGACAAGATACGCGTTCAGATTGATCGCCTGGAAGAAATCCGTAAACGCAGGGAAGCTGAAGCCAAGGCGGAGGCTGCCAAGATCGTGGCTCCACAGAAAAAGGAAGTCAGCTTTGAAGCTTTTGATGCTATGGATATCCGTACCGCTACCGTTCTCGAGGCCCAAAGGGTCCCTAAGACGGATAAACTCCTGAAGCTAACTATAGATACAGGTATAGACAAGAGAGTGATAGTGTCAGGCATAGCGGAGTATTATACTCCGGAGCAGATGGTCGGCAAGCAGATATGTATCCTGGCCAATCTCGAGCCACGCACTATACGCGGAATAGAGTCCAAGGGAATGATACTTATGGCCCGACAGGCGGACGGGACGATGCGGTTTGTCACGCCGTCTGAAGCTCTGGTAAACGGAGCTCAGATAGGTTGAAAGATTTGATACCCAGATCGCGGAGTTGGTCGTAGAAGTAATTTTCGAAATCCTTCTCCGCGATATTTCGTGTAAAATTCACGAAGATTTTACCGTTGTATCCCACTGCACTTGCGGCTCCGCTCGTTCCTCTCTGTCTTCCGAGAATAAAGTCCATCTCTTCGATATATGCTGCGATGGACTCAGGCATGACTACGTTTCCGAGGTTGGAGAGAGTCTGTGAACAGTACCTGTCTCCTTTGATACGGCAGATGAGATCTATTATCGGGCGTTTGATGAAAAGCGGAATGGCGGAAATCGCGAGATTGTTCTCGAGTGCGACATTGGCCGCTATCTTTTTCTCGAGCTCGCTGCGCTGAGCCATAAAGCGCTTTTGCGACTTGACTATGTCGAGGATTTCCGTGAAGGAGAATTGTCCGTTGTTGACATTGACTCCGAGATTTACATAGGAAGAAAAATTCCTGAGCGTCTTCCCTGAAAAAATAGGCCGTAAATTCACCGGAACACTGACTTTGAGGGCGGTTTTCTTATGTCTTTTCTTGTCGGTGAGCCATACCTGCTGAAGCGCGCTGACCATGGAGGCAGTGAGAATCTCGGTTACGGTGCAGTCGTATTCGTGGCATACACGTTTTACGCTGTCGGTATCCAGAACGAATCTTTCTCTGTTCAGTTCACTGAATCCTATTTTCTTTCCCGGGATGTGATATGCCAATTCATTCTGCTCCAATGCTCCTTTTTTGCCGGCGAAGAGGGAGAAACAGTCTTCGATTTCTTTTTGCGCCGGTCTTTCGAAAGGGTTCAGAACCACGTCGTTATATCTGATGTCCTTCACGTCGTACATCAGACGTATATATTCGGTCACCAGTGTGAGAAGGAAAGTTTGCCCGCCTTTTCCGTCTGCCAGCGCGTGGAATACGTCCAGAACTATCATGTTGTCCTGAGCGCTTACTTTGAACAGGAAGCCTCCGTGGAATTTGAATCCGCGTTTGTCCTGGTTAGGGGTATACTTGCTAATCATGGGCATTTTGTCCAATTGCTTGAGGTACCACCAGAACGCACCGTTTTTCAGTGTATATGAGAAAAGAGGAATTCTCTGGACAGTGGCATTAAGCGCTTGCTGCAGGATATTCAGGTTAACCGATTCTTTAAGGGTTACACTCATCCTGAAGATGGAAGCGTGATGTTTTGAAAGTGCTGCCGGATATATGTTGGAGGCGTTGTCAAGCCTCATTTTTACAGGTGTCATATGCTTTTGCCTTTAATAACGCCTGCAAAGGTATTGCCCGCGACCGGGAACGGAAAGGAAATGACACTTACGGGACAAAAATGTATGTAAAACGACCGTTTTGGGACTAAATATGCTTATTTGGTGACAAAATAAGAGTGAAAACGGTTTGGTCCCAGATGAAAAAGTGATGAAATTATTTCTTTCGGATGATGCTCAGGCCGTCTCTTATCGGTAGTATCACGACTTCGACGGAAGAGTCGCTGCTGACATACTCGTTGAATTCGACGAGCCCTTGCGTCTGCTTGTCTGTGCTTACCGGACTCTGGTATACTTTGCCTCCGAGCATAGTGTCATCGGCCAGGATTACGCTTCCGCTTTTAAGCAGCGGCGCGAGCGCTTTATAATAGGCCAGGTATTCTCTTTTGTTTGCGTCTATGTACACCAGATCATAGATGCGCCCTATTTCCCGTAGCCTTTCTATGCTTTTGAGAGCGTCTCCCAGATGCAGCTGCGCTGTGTTTTCCACACCGGCCATCTTCCAGCCATGGCGGATGATATCCTCAAGTTCATCATTGATTTCCAACGAATCCACGTGTCCTTCCGATTCTTGGGCGGCGCAGGCCAGACAGATGGTGGAGTATCCTGTGAAACATCCTATCTCCAGAATTTCTTTTGCGGAGCACATCTTGGCGATGAGGTAAAGCAACTCTCCTTGAACTGCTCCGGACAGCATTCTGGGATAATTGGTTTTAAGATTTGTCTGTTTTTCAACCCATTTGAGCGCTTCGCTCGGGATGGAGCTGTGCTCTTTAATATATTTGTCCATTGCGGATTCCATAGCGCCTATATATAGATTAGTTGTGAAAAGCTGCCGTCCATCCAGAGTTTTTGTGCCAATTCCTGGAGGTCTTCCGGGGTAAGGGCGTCTATTATTATTCTGCTGTCCTCGTCTTTCATCACTTTCCCGAAAGCAAGCAGACTCTTCCCCATCGCAAGACATTGGCTTTCCTTGCTGTCCGAGGCTATGGCAAGCTGCCCGTACAGCTGCTTTTTGGCTGCACGAAGATTTCTTTCAGACAGGGGTGTGGATTTGAGCCGCTCCAATATGGCAGAGGTCTCTTTGATGCATTTGGTCAGATTGGAAGCTTCGCATCCTATGCTGATTGCCACTATTCCGGCCTCGGTGTACTGAGTGTAGTTGCATTCCGCGGCATAAACCCAGCCATGTTTTTCTCTAAGTGAGGCATTAAGAAGGCTGTTGCTCGCTCCGCCTCCGAGAATATTGCTAAGGAGAATGCAGGCGAGTCTGCCTTTTTCGTCATAAAGACTTGGGGCCAGAGTGCCGATTACCAGGTTAGCTTCGTGATTGTTTTTCTCTTCTCTCAGGCTGAAAATATGGGCTTCTGCTTTGGATGTATCCGATTTTTCTGCCAGCTCATTCCCCGGAGCGAGGTTTTTCGGGCAGTAACGTTTCCACAGGCGGAGGAAACGCTTCTGCATTTCGGCCTCTTCTATGTCGGCCACTGCAGTGAATGCCATATTGGACGGGATGAAATTTTCCCGGTAGTATCGGACAAGGTCCTCTCTTGAAGCTTGTCTTATGGAGTCGACTGTTCCCAGCGTCAGCCTTCCGAGCGGGTGAGGGCCGAAAAACCGGCTTTCGAAATTATCGTATATGTCTTCGGAGGGGCTGTCCTGGTAGGAGATGATCTCATCTATCACCACGCCCTTTTCGATTTCTGTCTCTTCTTCCGGGAAGGTCGCCATAGTGGCGATTTCCAATAAAAGTTCGGCGGCTTTATCTATATCTTCCTTGAGGACTGTCGCATGGATTACGATTTCTTCCTTGGTGGTGTAGGCGTTAAGTTCTCCTCCCAACCGGTCAAGACAGGCGTTTATGGAGGCGGCGCTTCTTTTTTCTGTGCCTTTGAATATGCAGTGTTCTACGAAATGAGCTATTCCCTCGGGAAGATCACCCTCCGAGCGGGTTCCGCATTTGACGCTTATTGCCAGGCATGCCGCTTTTCCGCTGTCTCTTTTAAATGCGTATCTGAGCCCCGAGTAAGTAGTGTCCTGAATCATTTTTTGTACGAATGTTCCGCTTGTATGGCGGCAAGTGATTTCAGCGTGAATCCGCGGTCTGCCTCCTTGCCGTATCTGTTTTTCTTATAGTAGAGGAGTTCGTGTCTGTCGGCGCTTACTATTATCTGGTAGCTTTCGGCTTTGGGTCCTGGCGCGGAACTGCTTATGCAGAAACCTATCAGCGCGTTCTGAGAGCCGGATGTGAACAGACTGTCCGCCGTATAGCTGTCCGTAAATACCAGACCGTTTCCCGGAGAAATGATAGAGTCACGCGACGTTATTATTCCGGACAGATCGTCTCTGTTTATGTACAGTGCCTTCCTGCGCTCTTTGGCGAGCGGGATGCGTGACTGCTCCAGGTTCTTGTAGGCGCCTTGGCTGTGAAGCAGAGACCCTTCGACATAGTGTTGCATCACGTCTATCATGGCAGAGACATAAAGGACTTCACGTCCGGATGAGAAATCTTTAGGACAGAAGGGGACTTTTATGACATCCATCCTGCTTTCCAGACTTGAAATGCCTTTCTTGTCTCCGCATTTTTCCAGATTAAGGAATATGACACCGCTTTTCTCTTCACTGAGATAGAGGATGTAGAAGGAAGGATTGCTTTTTATCGCATCCATCTGTGATTCTTCGCAGAAATCATAGGGAGAGATTCTCCACCGGCTTTTTATCTCAGAACGCAGGGCTATATCGAGAATTTCATCTCCGGTGAGAACAATCATTGTCGTTTTTGCCGGGAAGTCTGCCAATCTGGTCTTTCTGGTGTAGACTTTGAATTGGGCGCTGAGATCCTCACAGAACAGGAGGATTGTCAAAGCGGCCAACAGATATTTGATCTTTCCCATTTTCATCCTGACAAAGTTACATATATTTTTCTTTGACGAAAAAATATTTAATTTTGTGTTCTTGGTTTTGCCTTTGCTAAACTTAAGTTAGAGGATTATGTCAGACTACATAGTATCAGCCAGAAAATATCGCCCTGATTCGTTCGAATCTCTGATCGGACAGGATAATATCGCGAGAACTCTTAAGAATGCCATTTCCAGAGGCCAATTGGCGCACGCATATCTTTTTTGCGGCCCCAGGGGTGTAGGAAAGACATCGTCTGCACGTATTTTTGCCAAGGCTATCAACTGTTCTTCCCCATCTGCGGATATGGAGCCGTGCGGGGAATGTGAATCGTGCCGTTCTTTCGCGGAGGGCCGTTCGTATTGTATTCACGAATTGGATGCGGCCTCGAATAACGGTGTGGAGGACATCAAGGCCCTTATGGACCAGGTACAGATTCCGCCTCAGGTGGGCAGGTACAGCGTCTATATCATCGATGAGGTCCATATGCTTTCTTCCCAGGCCTTCAACGCTTTTTTGAAAACCCTTGAAGAACCGCCTGCGCACGCCATTTTCATATTGTGTACGACGGAAAAGCACAAGATAATCCCTACCATCCTTTCGCGTTGTCAGACTTATGATTTCAATCGCATAAGCGTTCCCGACATAATGCGCAATCTGCGTGACATCGCAGGTAAGGAAGGGGTGACGATAGGCGATGATTCCCTTCATGTGATAGCCAGGAAGGCGGACGGAGCCATGCGAGACGCGCTTACTCTTTTCGATCAGAGTGTGGCTTTCTGCGGAACTGACATTGCTTATGAGGATGTTCTCAAGAATCTTAACGTGCTGGATTACGAGTATTCCTTCAGAATTGTGGATGCGGCATTGGCAGGAGATTATGCCACTGTGCTGCTGATTATAGATGAGGTCCTTTCCAAGGGGTTCAATGCCTTGTATTTTGCGGTATCCGTGGGGGAACATCTGCGTGATCTGCTTGTCAGCCGGACAGGAGGATTGGCCTCGCTTCTTGATTTTCCTCAGAGTTTGAGGGAGCGGTATCAAGCGCAGGCCCAGAAATGCAGCGTGGCGTTCCTATATAATGCGCTGAATCAGATAAGTGCTTGTGAGGCAGGATTTAAGATGGCTACAAATCAGCGTCTTTTCATGGAGTTCTCTTTGATGAAACTCTGTTTCATAAACAATGCTTCCGCATCTTCTCTTGCTTCGGCAACTCCGGCGCCGAAATCCGAGGCCCCGGCCCCGAAGCCAGTTGTGACGTCGAAAGCTGAAGAGACGCAGAAGATAGACGAATCTGTGAAACCTGAAGGCCCGAAGAAAACGGAGGTGTCGGAAGGGCTCAAAGAAGAAGGCCAGGTTAAACCAAGGACAAGAAAAATCGTTACTGGCCTGTCTTTGGAATCTCTGACAAAGGAGGCTGAAACATCCATGCCCCGCAAGGCGGAAGAAGGCGCGAGCGGAAAGCTCCCTTCTGCAGAAGAGATGCGGGCGGCTTGGCAGGATTTGATACGTATATGCCAGGAAAACTCTTCCAGCAGACGTCTGGCAGGTATATTTTCAGGTGCGAAGTATGATATAGAGCAGAAGGATGGAGTGTGTGTGCTTACCATAAAGGTGGAAAGTGACGGCACGAAGAAATGGTTGGAGGAGAAGTTTGTCTCCCGGATGGAGAACAAGCTGAAGACTATGCTTGATTCCGAAAAAGTGAGATTTCTGGTGGAGGTGCTGCCTCCGCAGGAGTTCGAGCCGGTTATATATCTTGCCGGAGATAAGGCTAAGAAGCTTATGGAAGACAATTCTGAAATCAGAAACTTGGTCAAGGATCTTGAACTTGATTCGTAATGTGAGGGGAATGTATGAAACTTCGTTGTGAGAATCTAATTAAAAAATACGGCATCCGCACTGTGGTGAAGGGTGTTTCGATGGAGGTTAATCAGGGAGAGATCGTGGGTTTTCTCGGGCCTAACGGAGCGGGGAAGACCACCAGCTTCTATATGATTACAGGACAGATTGTTCCTAATGACGGACATGTGTATCTGGACGATAAGGAGATAACCAAGCTCCCTATGTATAAGCGCGCGCAGCTTGGCGTAGGTTACCTTCCTCAGGATGCTTCCGTTTTCAGGAAGATGTCCGTGGAGAACAATATCCTCTCCGTTATGGAGATGAAAGGCATCCCGAAGAAGCAGAGGGAGGAAAGGCTCGAGGAACTGATAAGCGAATTCAACCTTTCAAAGGTGCGCAAATCGCTTGGCATTCAGCTTTCCGGAGGAGAGAGAAGGCGTTGCGAGATAGCCAGGGCCTTGGCCATAGATCCGAAATTCATTCTTTTGGATGAACCTTTTGCCGGTGTCGACCCTATAGCCGTGGAGGATATTCAGTACATTATAGCCAAACTCAAGTATAAAAATATCGGTGTCATCATCACGGACCATAACGTGGGCGAGACATTGGCCATAACGGACAGGGCATATCTTCTTTATGAAGGGACCATTCTTCAGGAGGGGACGCCGGCTTCGCTTGCCGCCGATGAAGATGTCCGCACCAAATACCTGGGGGCCGGATTTGTCCTCAAGCGCTCTGTCAGCGTGCAGAGGGCACAGGTTGAACACGAGGCCAAATTGGCAGAAAAAATGCAGTGACTATGAGGATACTTGTTATTGATGATGAGCGTTCAATCCGTAATTCGCTGAAAGAGATTCTTACGGAGGAAGGACATAGCGTGGATATAGCGGAGGATGGCCTGGCCGGGGAGAAGCTGGCCACGTCGTCGCATTATGACGTTATATTTTCGGATATAAAGATGCCTCAGATGGACGGGGTGGAACTTCTCTCCAAACTCATCGCTGAGGGGGTGGAGGCTCCTATCGTAATGATTTCGGGACATGCTGATATCAATACGGCGGTGGAGTGCATAAAGAAGGGGGCGTTTGATTTCATCGAAAAACCGCTGGACCTTAACCGTGTGCTGATTACCATAAAGAACGCCACTGACAAAGGTGCGCTGACTTCTCAGAACCGCCTTCTTAAAAAGAAAGTTTTCGGCGGGGCCAGAATGATAGGAGAGTCGGAAGCCATACAGCACGTCAGAGATATTATAGACAAGGTGGCGCCCACTCCGGCCAGAGTACTGATTGTGGGGCCGAACGGGTCAGGTAAGGAGTTGGTAGCCAGAAGTCTGCACGCACAGAGCGACAGAAGCGCCGCTCCGTATATAGAAGTGAATTGTGCCGCGATACCTTCCGAACTTATAGAAAGTGAACTTTTCGGTCATGAGAAGGGTTCCTTTACATCTGCCATCAAGCAGCATAAAGGCAAATTCGAACAGGCCGACGGGGGCACCCTCTTTCTTGACGAGATAGGTGACATGTCGCTTTCTGCACAGGCCAAGGTCCTTCGTGTCCTTCAGGAGAACAAGCTTTCCCGCGTGGGAAGCGATGCGGACATCAAGGTCGATGTGAGGGTGGTGGCCGCCACGAACAAGGATCTTAAGAAGGAGATAGAAGCGGGGAATTTCCGGGAGGACCTTTACCACAGGCTCAGCGTGATAGTAATCAAAGTGCCAAGTCTGGATGAGAGAAAGAGCGACATTCCTTTGCTGGTGGATTTCTTCGTGGAGCAGATTTGCCAGGAAACGGCTCTTCCACGTAAGAGTTTCAGCGAGCAGGCTGTGGAGTGTCTTCAAAACAGGTCGTGGAAGGGTAATATCCGCGAGTTGAGAAATGTCGTAGAGAGGCTTCTCATATTGGGCGACGATGTGATAAGTGTAAAAAACATAGAGGATTACGTATGACGGTTCCTGATATAATAATAGCGGTGGACGGTTTCTCTTCCACCGGCAAAAGTTCCTTTGCAAAGCTTCTTGCCCGAGAGCTGGGGCTTCTTTATCTGGATTCAGGCGCTCTTTATCGGGGCGTCACATATTTTGCTCAGCAAGAAGGCTTTATCGGAGAAGATAACACGGTGGATGATGCTTTGAAAGGTGCACTTGGCAGGCTTGATCTGCATTTTGGTGACTCCGGGAAACTTTATCTTGGCACGGAATGTATAGAGGACCACATACGCGCGATGAAAGTGTCGTCCCAGGTAAGTCCCATAGCGGCAGTCTCTTATGTCAGAGATTTTGTGGATGACAAACTGCACGCTCTCGCACGCGACGGTAAGGTAGTTATGGACGGCAGAGACATAGGAACCACCGTTTTCCCTCAGGCACAGGTGAAGCTTTTTATGACTGCAAGTGAGGATGTGCGCGCGAAACGCCGTTACGACGAGATGCTTTCAAAGGGTCTGACTCCTACCATAGACGAGGTCAAGGCCAATCTCAGGCAGCGTGATTATATAGATTCACATCGCGAGACGTCTCCTCTTCGACGCCCTGTCGATTCATATGAACTGGATAATTCAAATATGACTCTCAGAGAGGAAGTCGAGTGGGCCAAGGGTCTGATCAGGGGGATATATAAGCTGTATGATTAGTGTAGAGATTGATCTGAAGGCCGGATTCTGCGGCGGAGTAATCAAGACAATTGGCACGGCGGAGAACTTTCTGTCCAAAGAGGAGAATACTCATCTTTATTCTCTGGGAGAGATAGTCCATAATGAATCGGAGATAGCGCGTCTCTCGGCAATGGGGCTGGTGGCTCTGGATGAAGAGGATATCTCATACATTAAGAATGCCAAAGGAGAGAATATCCTTATCCGTGCACACGGACAGCCTCCGGCAACTTACGCTAAACTTAAAGAGCTTGGATTCAATGTCATAGACTGTACTTGTCCTGTAGTGCTCGGCATACAGAAAAAGATTCGTCAGGCTCAGGGTACGGTCATCATTTTCGGAAAGAAAGGGCATCCGGAGGTGCTTGGCCTTGTCGGTCAAGTCGATGAAAGCCGCGTGAAGGTGATAGAGAACATGGAGGATGCGGCCCAATTGGCAGAAAGCATGGATGCCTGCCGGCAGTGTGAGATTTTCTCGCAGACCACCAAGAGTCCCGTGGAGTATTCACAAGTGTGCGCATATCTTTCTTCCAGGCTTCCCGCTTTGAAGGTGCACGAGACCATCTGTTCTCAGGTCGAAAGCCGCTATCGCGAATTGAAGGAGTTTGCCGCCGCTCACGATGTGGTGATTTTTGTGTCCGGGAAATCGAGCTCGAACGGAAAAGTGCTGTCCTCGTTGTGCAAGAGCGTGAATATCCGCAGTTATCAGGTGGGAGGCATATCGGAAATCCAGCCTTCGTGGTTCCGTTCCGATGACAAGGTCGGAATCAGCGGCGCCACTTCCACTCCACGCTGGTTGCTTGAACAGATAGCAGCGTATATCAGCGCATTGTAGTTCGGAAATCGGTCGTTGGGATTATTTCGATTTCTTATTATATTTGCACGTTTTTTACGGATAATTATTTATACAGATATATTTTATGGCAACAACAGCTGATTTTAAAAACGGACTTTATCTTAAATTTAACGACAAGCCTTGTATGATCGTGTGGTTCCAGCACGTAAAACCAGGCAAAGGACCGGCTTTCGTCAAGACAAAATTGCGTAATCTTGAGAATGGCCGTATTCTGGAGAATACATTTACCGCTGGCGCCAAGATTGAGACCATAGAGGTGGAACGCCGTCCATATCAGTTCCTTTATGCAGAGGAGGACGGGTTCAACTTCATGCATGAGGAGACTTATGAGCAGATCAAACTTCCTAAGGAGGTAATCGAGAATTCAGACCTCATGAAGGATGGCCAGCATGTCGAGATGATGTTCGTGACCGGTGACGAGGAGAGATGCCTCACCTGCGAACTGCCTACATATGTAACTCTTGAGGTTACTTATGCTGAGCCTGCAGTCAAAGGTAACACCGCCTCTACTTCCGCACTCAAGGAAGTCACCCTCGAGACAGGAGCTAAGATTATGGTTCCTCTTTTCATCAATCAGGGCGACGTGATTACGGTGAATACTACTGACCGTTCATACGGACAGAGAGTCTAAATGAAGTGAAAATAACACTTCTTACGGTCGGAAAGACTGATATAAAATGGGTTAGCGAGGGCCTGGGGGTGTATGCTTCCAGGCTTCGCCATTACATAAGCTTCGAGATGAAGGAAATCCCGGAATTGAAGAACGCAAGTTCTCTGTCCCGCGAACAGATTAAGACGGTGGAGGGAAAATCCATCCTGAAATGCGTCAGACCTACAGACGAGCTTATCCTTCTCGACGAGCACGGACGGGAATTCCGTTCGGTGGAATTCGCTTCTTTTATGGAAAAGAAGATGACCACTTCGGCCAGAGACGTGGTTTTTGTGATTGGAGGGGCGTATGGGTTCTCTCAGGAAGTATACGATAGGTCCGATTCGAAAATTTCGCTTTCGAAGATGACCTTTTCACATCAGATGGTACGCACGATTTTTGTTGAACAGCTCTATCGTGCCTTTACTATAATCAAAGGGGAGTCCTATCATCACGAATAATGAACATACGCGGTAACAGCAGGCTTTTATATGTAGTGCTAATGGCTTTGTCCTTGGTGCTGTTGGCCTATTCTTATCTGTGCCCGAGGCAGATCTCAGGCCTTTCGTATTATACGCAGAACATAGAACGCAGTCTGGAAAAGAGATGTGCGCTTCTTGATACGTATGCCAGCAAAGCTCTGGATGCATCTGCCGAAGAACTGTTCAATTTCTCCAAGATGCCTTCCGATTTCATCCTCTACAGGTATGATAACAATCATCTCAGCTCATGGAAGGGCCAATTGCCTGTTCAGTACGATGAATATATAGGCAGATTACGCAAATCGACTCTTTCGAAGGTGGGAGAGGATTACGGCTTTTATCAATTCTCGTCTTCTTCCTATCTGCTGCGTTGTGTTCAGAAAGGGGATGTCAAGATTATAGCCGCACTTTCGCTTGACGACTCAAAAGCCCTTCATCTATCGGAGAATACATATTTCCGCAGCCTCAATTCTGCAGACGGTCAGCAGATAAGCTTGCGCGGGGCGCCTTTGTTCAAGGTGGAATATAACGGAATTCCTTTCAACAGCAGCATTCCGGCGCAATCCGTCTGGCTGGCATACCTTCTGTTCGTGGCCGCCGTTCTGGTGTCGCTGCATTTTCATCCGCAGGTAAGGAATGCGGTACCTTCGGCCACCATACTGTTGTTTTTCGCCTGGGCGGTATACCGCAAATATCCCGTCATATCGGGAGAATTGACACAGATAATAAGCATACTCATACTTTCGGTCGCGTCTTTAGTCATAGCCACCAGTCTGTTCATCGTCAGACGTGACTTGTGGAGGCAATTGAAAAGCCCTCTTCTGATGGTTCTATCCAGCGCGGCGGCACTTGCCTATATGTCGTTTCTGGTATGGTTCGCATATATCTCCATCTATAAGATACTGGTCTATACCCACATCAATCTGGACCTATATAAGATATGGGCGCTTAACCTGAACACTGTCGTTGTTTATGTGGCGTTGTTTATGGTGTTCATATCCATAGCTATGATTTTCGATCTGCTGCAGCCGGTATGGGTAAGACTTGCTCGTAAGCGCGTGCGGATTTTCAGCGTGGGCGGGGTGATTCTGTATTCGATTTTTGTAGCGGTGTTCTGTGTGGGCTTCACCTCCAACATAGGATTTCAGAGAGAACGTATCCTGGTGGCGTCTTGGGCGGAGACTTTGTCAAATGTCCGGGATTATGATTTGGAATCTTCGCTTCGCCGGGTGGAGCGTCAGATAGCTCAGGATGAAGTCATTTCACATGCATCGGAAGGTTCGGATGAATTGGCCCATGCCAGATCGAGAATAATAGAGCGTTATCTTGGAAGGTATCTTAACACTTATGACATAACGGTGAACGCCGGCTTGGGAAAGATTAATTCTTCCGGTGACGAGGGGGTCCAGATAGAAGCCGGATCGCGGTTCAGGTATGCTCCGTTCAAGGATCAGAAGTGCCGGTATGTCGCTTTGTTCCAGTACTATCACAGTGACAGAGGGCAGGAACTTGTAGAGGTGATTCTTGAGCCGAAGTATCCTAACAAGCATTCGCTCAGCCGTATGCTTGACAGTTTCTCTTCTTCCGACGTGCCGGCCCGTTATGCATACGCCATGTATAAGGACGGTGAACGTCAGTATTTCAGAGGGGACCTGGCTTATCCTATACGCTTTAATTTATCTGAAAATCAGAAAGATACTGAGTACTATTACCGCTGGAAAGGATATATGAACTTTGTCATCCCTGTAGGAGAGGACGAATTGATTATCATTTCCCGTCCGTATGTCTCTTGGGGAACGTATGTGGTATACGGTATGTTCTTCGTTCTTCTCTTTTACTTCATAATGGTGCCTTTCGTGCGCTATAAACGCAAGACCATTCTTTTCGAGAAGAACTATTTCAAGAGGAAATTGAATATCCTGCTGGTGGGCTCGCTGCTTGTGTGTATGTCCGTATTGGCATTCGTCAGCGTGTCCTTTGTCTATGACAGGAACTATTTCGTCTCTGAAAGGATGATGTCCGACAAGGTGAATTCCCTGCGTTTTCAGATTCAGAACGGCTTGAGAAACGTCTCTTCTCCGTCCGAACTCACTTCCAGGGAAACAATGGACCTGCTCCGGAGGGTGAGTGACAATTCGGCATCTGACATCGCTCTGTACCGTCCTGACGGCAAATTGGCTATGACTACGGCTCCGAATCTGTATGAGAAGAAAATTTGGGGATACAGAATGGACGAACGACCTTTTTATCACTTGAAATATCTCAATGAAGGCTTCTGCATCCATTCCAAGAAGATGCAAAGGCGCGAGCTGTATATGCTCTATGCTCCTATTATGGGCGCGTCCGGCGAGGTAGTGGCTTTTTTCGCATCTCCTTATACCGAAACGGGCAATGATTTCCAGTTCGATGCGCTGATGCACGCCTTCAATGTGATTATCGTGTTCATCATTCTGGCCCTCATATCCACCATCGCGGTGTCGGCCATAATAGACAAGACTTTCAGGCCGCTTTCGCTTATGAGCCGAAAGATGCGTTCCGGAAAGATAGAAAAGCTGGACAATATAGGCTACACGAAAGATGACGAGATTATGGACATCATACGTTCCTATAACCGTATGGTGGACGATCTGACCAGCAGCAGCCACGCCCTGGCGCAGGCGGAACGCGACAAGGCATGGAGTGAGATGGCCCGCAACGTGGCACACGAGATCAAGAACCCGCTGACACCTATGCAGCTGCAGATTCAGAGAGTTCAGCGTCTCAAGGCCAATGGCGACCCGGCCTGGGAAGAGAAGTTCGACAATATGGCTGTCGTCCTTCTCGACCATATCCACGTTCTTACGGAGACTGCCAATCAGTTCTCGGATTTCGCAAAACTCTACTCCGAAGACCCTGTCAGGATCAATCTTGATGACCTCCTGAGGGAAGAAGTGGCACTCTATGATAACCGCCCGGGAGTGGAATTTATCTATCTGGGTCTTCCCGGAGTGGAAGTGAGCGCCCCAAGGCCTCAGCTGGTGAGAGTATTTGTCAATCTCCTCAACAACGCGGTTCAGGCTTGTGAAGAAGTGTCGAATGCCAAGGTGGCCGTATCGCTCAGAAACGGTGCCTGTCCGGACTATTATGAGATAGTTTTCGAAGACAATGGCCCCGGAGTGGACCAGCAGAATGTAGAGAAACTCTTTACTCCCAAGTTCACGACCAAGAGCAGCGGCAGCGGGCTTGGTCTGTCCATCTGCAAGAGCATTCTTGAAAGATGCGGGGCCAGCATATCATATTCCCGCAGCTTTAAATTGGGAGGCGCCTGCTTTACGATTCTTTATCCTAAATCCACTTCGGTAAATTCGTAGTTTTTCCGTATATTTGCGCGGACTGAAATCGGGACAGGCACACATATATGAAGATTACAAGCGCTACGTTTCAAGGAAGCAGCACCAGAGTGGAACAGAGGCCCTCAAGGCGTCTTCCGGAATTTGCATTCATAGGGCGCAGTAATGTGGGCAAATCGAGTCTTATCAATATGCTTTGCAATAATTCCAAGCTTGCCCAGACTTCTTCCACCCCCGGCAAGACCAAACTGGTCAACCATTTTCTCATCAACGACGAGTGGTATCTTGTGGATTTGCCGGGCTATGGATATGCCAAGCTGGACAAGAAGGGAAGAGAGGCCATCAGGAAGGTTGTCGATGACTATATCCTGGGAAGTGAGCAGTTGGCCTGTCTGTTTGTCCTGATAGACAGCAGACACGATATAGGAGCCATAGATGTCGACTTCATCCGCTCACTTGGAGAGCACGGAGTCCCGTTCTGCATCATATTCACCAAGACTGACAAGATAGGCCCCGTCGCTTTATCCCGTCAGATAGAAAGAGATTCGCAGATTCTTCTCGAAGACTGGGAAAGTCTTCCCAAGATGCTGTCGAGCTCGTCCGCAAAAGGGACAGGAAGAGAGGAGATACTCTCGTATATGGAAGAAATTTTGAAAACTTTATAATATAATATGTTACACAGCCATAGGATGGAATTGTTTGCCTGCAGGGCTTCGGAAGACTTCGCCCGCAGGGTCATTGATGAACTGAACCTTATCCGTAATGCCGATGAAAGTGAGCAGAAGCTTGGGGCATTGAGCGTTACGCAGTTCAGCGACGGCGAGTTTCAACCTCAATTCGAAGACAGCGTCAGAGGCGCAAGCGTATATATTCTGCAGTCTACCATAGCTCCTGCGGACAACCTTATGGAGCTGCTCCTGACAATCGATGCGGCCAAGAGGGCGTCTGCAGATTCGGTTGTGGCTGTGATTCCATATTTCGGATGGGCCAGACAGGATAGAAAGGATCGTCCGAGAGTAGCTATCGGTGCCAAATTGGTGGCCAACCTTCTTCGTGCGGCCGGTGCAGACAGGGTGATGACCTGTGAACTTCACGCCGAGCAGATCCAGGGCTTTTTCGACATTCCCGTAGATCACGTCTACAGCATGAAGGTGTTCCTGCCTATAATCCAGAGTCTTAATCTCAAGAATCTGTCCATCGCGGCACCGGATATGGGCGGTGCCAAGAAGGCGAACTGCTATGCCGGCGCTCTCGGGGTGCCAACCATCATCTGTCACAAGACCAGGGCCAAGGCCAATGTCGTATCGAGCATAACCGCCATAGGTGAAGTGGAAGGCCGTGACATAGTCATCATAGATGATATGATAGACACCGCCGGTACTCTGTGCAAGGCAGCTGACGTGCTTATCTCCATGGGGGCCAATTCCGTCAGGGCTTGTGCCACTCACGGAGTCTTGAGCGGAGAGGCGGTGGAGCGCATACGCGCTTCCAAACTTCAGGAAGTGTATATAAGCGACACTATCCCGCACAAGGAGCTCGCAGGGGATGAGAAGATAAAAGTTGTGTCTCTTGCACCTCTTTTCGCATCCATCATACATAAAGTATATAATTACGAGGCTATCAGCCCTGAATTCGAGAGATAAGATGATTACCTTCATTGCAGCTGCCGTTGTGCTGGTCCTGGGTGTCGGAGCCATGTTCGTCTTCATGCTGAAGAAGGACGGTGAATTCCCGAAATTTGACGTGGGGTCAAATGAACAGATGCGCAGTATGGGCATACGCTGTTTCAAGGATGAAGACGCAGCTCTTCACGGCGTGAAATGCAATGGTGAGACCTCGTCTGCCTGCAGCGAGTGTTCTCTTCAGGAAAAGAACAAAAAATAGGATTTATGAGTTTAGTAGCAATAGTAGGTCGTCCTAATGTAGGCAAATCTACACTTTTCAACAGGCTTGTCGGAATGAGACAGGCGATAGTCGATGATATTTCAGGTGTCACCAGAGATCGTCATTATGGCCGTTGTGAATGGTGCGGAAGGGAGTTTTCTGTCGTGGATACCGGAGGGTACACCACCAATTCCGAAGATATATTTGAAAGTGCCATCCGTGAACAGGTGCAGATAGCCATAAACGAGGCCGATGCCGTCCTTTTCATGGTGGAGGCTTCTACCGGTGTCACGGATTATGACGCCGAGATAGCCGATGTACTTCGACGCAGCAAGAAACCGGTCGTTCTGTGCGTCAATAAGGTGGACAGCGCTGAAAAGCAGTATGATGCCTATCAGTTCTACTCTCTGGGTCTTGGAGAAATATGGACCATTTCCGCTGCCAATGGCTCCGGTACCGGTGATCTGCTCGATGAGGTCTGCCGTGTCCTTCCTGAGGACGGAAAGGTGGAGGACCCGTACAAGGGCCTTCCGCGAATCGCCATAGTGGGTAAACCTAATGTGGGCAAATCGTCCATTACCAACGCATTGCTTGGCACTGACAGGAATATCGTGACTCCTATTGCCGGCACCACCAGAGATTCCATAGAGACCCATTATAATAAGTTCGGCCACGAGTTTATGCTTGTGGACACCGCCGGAATAAGACGTAAGGCCAAGGTTCACGAAGACCTCGAGTTCTATTCTGTGATGCGCTCTATCAGGGCCATAGAACACAGCGACGTGTGCATCCTTATGATAGACGCCACTACCGGTATGGAGGCTCAGGATATGAATATCTTCAACCTTATCGTTAAAAATCGCAAAGGTGTCGTGCTGGTGGTGAACAAATGGGACCTTTTCATCAAGGACAGCAATACCCTGAAGAATTACGAACAGAGCCTGCGTGAACGTATAGCGCCGTTTACCGATGTCCCTATCATCTTCACTTCAGTGGTGAAGATGCTCAGAATCCAGGATGTTCTGGATGCGGTGAACCGGGTTTATGAGAATTATTCACGCAAGATTCCGACCGCACGCCTCAATGACGCGCTTCTGCCTCTGATAGAGGAGACTCCTCCGCCAAGCACTAAGGGAAAATACGTGAAAATCAAATATATAACTCAGCTTCCTACGCGCTTCCCGAGTTTCGCGTTCTTTTGTAATCTTCCGCAGTACATCAAGGAACCATATAAGAGATTCCTTGAGAATAAGTTGAGGGAGAACTTTGAGCTGACAGGATGCCCTATACAGATTTTCTGTAGGCAAAAGTAATATCGGAGTGACACGCATAGACAAATATCTCTGGGCCATCAGGGTCTTCAAGACGCGCAGTGAGGCGACCCAGGCATGCAACGGAGGGAAGGTGAAAGTGGCAGGAGCCAACTGCAAGCCTTCGCGCCCCGTCAAGCAGGGGGAGGTGATAGAGATTAGAAAAGGCTCTGCCGTGTTCTCCTATAAAGTTCTTTCGGAGCTGGAAAATAGAGTAGGTGCGGCTCTGGTGCCGGATTATGCGCTTAATCTCACACCGGAAAGCGAGATGGAAAAACTTCGCGCGCCGGTGGAGACATTTTTTGTGAAAAGGGATAGAGGGACAGGTCGTCCTACGAAGAAGGAACGCCGTACTCTGGACAGCATACTGGGTTATTTGGATGAAGAAAACGAATAATGAAAGGAATTAATATTTTTCTCGAAGACGGATTTGAAGATATAGAGGCGTTGGCAGTCAGCGATGCTCTCCGTCGCGCAGGTTTGAAGGTCTCTCTGGTGTCCTGCACATCTCGCAGGAAAGTGGTATCTTCACATGGAGTGGAGGTGAGCGCGGACTGTCTTTTCAGTGAGATTGAAAAAAACAGCGCCCCTGTTGACGAAAAGGACGTCATGATTTTTCCGGGTGGCATGCCCGGATCGAAGAGCCTTTCCGAATTCGCACCTCTTATAAAGGCCATGCGGGAGCATTTTGCAAATGGCGGCACTCTTGCCGCAATCTGTGCCGCGCCTGGTCTGGTTCTTTCGCAGCTGGACACATTGAGCGGGTATACTGTAACCTGTTTTGACGGTTTTCAGCAGCCTCTTATAGACAAGGGCGCTCAGTTTGTAAAGCGACCGTCAGTTCGCAGCGGAAGGATAATTACCGGAAGAAGTGCCGGTTATGCGGTCAATTTCGCACTCGAGATTTTGGGCGCCGTCGCTGATGCGAAGACCCTCGAAAAGGTTTATGCGGGAATGCTGCTCGAAATAGAATAGGAATTTATAAATTTGTCAGATTTCAAAATATGGATAATAATATAAAAAGATTGTACGGTAATAACGTGGTGGCTATGGTTTCGGACCTCAAAGGTATAGAAGACAGGCAGAAACGCACCCTCCAGGCTTACGCTGTGGTCAAGGTCATGGAGACTTTGAACCCTGGCGTAAAGACTCTCGACGAGTACGAGCACAAATTGTGGGATCATCTTTTTATGTTGGCCGATTTTGAATTGGACGTGGATGCCCCGTATCCTTGTCCGGTAAAAGAGGAATTTGACGCTAAGCCTATAAGCATTCCTATGAAAGACACTAAGATACGCGCAACGCACTATGGTCGTAACATCGAGAAGATTCTCGATCTTCTCGCCCAGGAACCGGAGTCGGAGACACGGACCGCGCTTATCCGCTCACTTGCCGTATATATGCGCACTCAATATCTTATTTGGAACAAGGACAGCGTGACGGATCAGACCATATTCTCGGACATAGAGAAGCTTTCCGAGGGCAGAATAGTGATTCCCGAGGGGCTTACGCTCTCCAAGATTGACAACAGTGCCAATTTCTCGCGTCCAAGCATAGGAAACCAGTCAAGCGCCCAGAAGAATTCCAATAAGCAGTTCAATAAGAGAAACAAAGGTAATTTCCGTAACAACAAGCATAAATGAGAAAACTGATAACCCTTTCCGATGAGCAAAAGGAGATATCGTTGAAATTGAGCGGCCTTGCCGTTTTTATTCTTGATATTCTCACTTTCATAGCGCTCATATCCTATCTCCTGCATTGGAGGGAAGATATGAGTGGGGAAGTGTTGCAGAATGCGGCCGGTTCTATAGGATACGGTTACGCCAGGTTTCTGATATGTAGGTGTTTAGGTCTGGGAAGTTTCGCGCTTCCAGTTTTCTTGACCGCTTTGGGTCTCAAGCTGATTAAGGATCAATCCGACATCAAACTTTTCCCTTTCTTCTGCAAATCGCTTTTCGGAGCCTTCGCTTTTTCGCTTCTGGGCTCTTTTCTGGGAAGTCTTCTGTCTGCGGAATTCGCTTTCGGTGGAGGCTTCGGCGGAGATTGCGGAAGATTTCTCGTCGCCAGACTTATCGGCGCTTTGGGAGTTGTGGTTACAGGCCTTCTGGTACTTTTCCTGCTTGTGATATTTTTTATTCTCTGCTGTCCTTCATTTGCCAGGTGGATTGGCAATATAGGAAAGAGAAAACCTAAGGCGGAAGAGAATGCTGTTCTTTCAGAAGACCCGGGCTTGCAGCAGGAGCCTGTGCAACAGCAGGAGTCTGTACAGCTGCAGGAACCTGTACAACAGCAGGTAGCGGAACAGCAGCAGGAAGCCGTTCAGCAGCCGCAGGAGCCCGTTCAGGGCGAGGAAGCCGTTCAGGGCGAGGGCGATGAATATCCGCAGATTACCATAGTGGAGGGAGAGGAGTTGAGTACGGAGGTGGATAAGCCTCTTCCGAGGATAGATAATCGTCTGGACCCTCTGTATGGCGGCTTGCCTAATTTCAAGTTCTATTCGCTTGATCTTCTGGATACGTATGAAAGCGGTAAAAATACCATAGGGGAGGAGGAGCTTAACCGTAACAAGACCAAGATATGCATGACGCTGCGTTCGTACCGTATCGAAGTGGCCAGCATCACGGCTGTGGTCGGACCTACCGTCACTCTCTATAAGGTCACTCCTGGCGAAGGTGTTACCATAGCGCAGATAAAGAGCCGTCAGGAAGATATAGCCATGTCGCTTAACGCGCGCGGTGTGCGTGTCCTTCAACTCTCTGATTCAGTGGGTATAGAGGTGGCCAATGACAGGCCGAACATAGTTCCTCTCAGGGGCCTTCTCAACAGCGATGAATATAAGGAGAAAAGCAAGAAATATGAATTGCCGGTCGCTATAGGAGTCTCTGTCACTCAGCAGGTCAAGGTGTTCGATCTTACTCAGGCTCCGCATCTTCTCGTGGCGGGTGCAACCCAGCAGGGAAAGAGCGTGTGCCTCAATGTAATAATAGCCTCTCTTCTGTACGGGAAGCATCCTTCGGAGCTCAAGTTCGTGTTTATCGATCCGAAGATGGTGGAGTTTACATCTTATGCCGCGCTTGTCAAACATTATCTGGCGGTGCTTCCGGATGCCGATGACGAGGAATCGGAAAAGAACCGCGCCATAGTGAAAAACGCCAAGGACGCTGAGAAAGTCCTTCGCTCTCTGTGTAAGGAGATGGATGACAGATATGAGCTTATGTCACGTTCGGGGATGAACAAGATCACCCTTTATAATGACAAGTTCAAGAACCGCAAGCTTAATCCTGATCACGGGCACCGTTTCCTGCCATATCTTGTGGTGGTGGTGGATGAGTATGCCGACCTTACCCTTGTCACCGGGGCTTCTCCTGAGGAAAAGGCGGCGAGCAGGAGCATCACGAGCTGCATTATCAGATTGGCCCAGAAGGGACGCGCTGCGGGAATCCACGTCATTCTGGCTACCCAGCGACCTTCGGTGGATGTCGTCTCCGGCATAATCAAGAGTAACTTCCCTATGCGTATAGCGTTCCGTACTTCTTCTAAGCAGGATTCCATGACTATCATAGACAGTCCGGGTGCGGAGAAGCTCATAGGCCGCGGAGATATGCTTTTCTCTGCCGGAATCGAGAGCGAACGCGTGCAGTGCGGTCTTATAGAAAGTGTGGAAGTGAGCAGGATAACGGAGTTCATATCTTCCGAGACCCGTTATGGCCAATCTTACAATACTCCGTATTATCTGCCGGAACCTCCGAGCGACAAGAATTCTTCCGGTTCGGAAGTCGGCACGACCGATCTGGATGAACGTTTTGAAGAGGCGGCCAAACTTGTCGTCAGCTCGCAGAAGGCTTCCACGACATCTCTCCAGACGAGAATGGGTATGGGCTTTGCTAAGGCGGCCAGAGTTATGGCCCAGCTAGAAGCGGCCGGAATAGTCAGTGCGCAGGACGGGTCAAAGAATCGTCAGGTGCTCGTGGCCACGCTCGATGATTTGGATAACATACTTAATTCACTATAATTATGAAAAAGCTTGTTCTCTCGCTGTCATTGGTCCTGTTGTATTCTCTTTCTCTGCATGCTGATTCCGCAGTGGAGGCCATACTTTCGGATCTCGAGAAATATAGACTGGAATTCACTTACCAGTATACGGTTACTGGTCTGCAGGACATTACGGTGGAGGGAAAAGCCACGGTTCAGAAAGGGTGTTTCCGCATGGAAGGTGCCGGTCTTCTTATCTTATGTGACTCTATTAGCGTATGGACCCTCGACCTCGAAGGAAAGGAGGCATACGTGGAGGCTTCCGGACCTTTCGATTACGCCAAGTATCTTCTTTCCCTGCAATGGGAAGGAGAAGACCTTACGGGAACTTTTGCGGAGCCTTCGAGCGGGGCTATCGCCGCGTTCAGGGTGTATGACATAAAGAAAAGTCCTGCGAGCGGGGATCTTTCTTTGTTCAGCTTGCCGCAGGACTTCTTCAATGACGGAGCAGACTGGATTATAACAGATCTGCGTTAGGTGCCACCTCTTCCGTCTTATCCGGATATACGTACCACAGGTATCCTTTGACCTGTTTGTATCCCATCTTGTTGAAGAGGGACATATATCGTCTCACCTGCTTGTGGTATTGTGCTTTTTCCTCACCGAACTTGAAATCTATTATCGTCACTTCTCCTTTAGGGCTGATTATTACCCTGTCCGGTCGGCAGATATTTCCGTATGAATCGATGATGGAGCTTTCATTCAGCGCCTTCATCTCAGTGGAGAACCATTGAGCCTTAGAGTGAACCCTGCTTCTGATGAAATCGGCCGTTTCCTCATTTTCCTGATTTACGACCCTGTCTACATCTTCCACGCTCTCTATTTGCGAGAGAAGCGCGTGAAGTTCTATTCCCTTGCGGCGCCTGCTTTGGCCAATTCCTTCTTCTTCGAAAAAGTCCCATGCATCACTTGAAGAGACGAACCTTTTCTCCCTGCCCTCCGGGTTCATCGCGTAGTTCTCGTAAAAGGCATCCCAGCGAAGTGCCCCGCAGGCCTTTTTTTCACCGTCCTGCTCGACCGGATGAAAAGCGGAGTAAGGCGAGCCTAAGGTGAATTCGCTTCCGTATTTGTCTTTAAGAAGACTTCCTACAGAGCCGGCATACGGCTCCCCGGAGATTATATGCATTTCTTTTTTGGCTCTGGTAAGGCAGACATAGAAAAGATTGAGATTATCTATGGCGCGAAGCTTCACCTCCTGCTCGTATGCGTTGCTGAAAAGAGTTTTTCCCAGTTTGGCCGAATATTGAAGCGGAAAATACATATTGAATCCGAAGATGTCCTCCGCTCCGTCATTCATTTTGAACCACATTCTGTCACCGGTCTTGGGGATGTCACATATTTTCTCCGCATATGGGAAAATGACTATAGGGAAGGCCAATCCTTTGGATTTGTGTATGGTCATGATTCTTACTGCCTGCGTGCCTTCAGGAGAGCTGATGGTGAGTTTGTCCGCCTTCTCGTCCCAGGTTTTCAGAAATTGGTGCAGATTATTGCCGTTGATGTTCACCCAATTCAGCAGGTAATCCATGAAACTCTGAATGAAAAGCGTCTGGCTGTCGAAATCGGCCTTGCGTATCTTTTTGAGATCGTTAAGAATCGAATCGCACAGATCCAGCAAGCAGTGGTATGACCTGTTAAGATTAAGGTCCAATTCCTTGGCTGTGAATTGGCTCAGAGTATCAGAAGGATTGTCTATGCAGTGCAGGACAGCTGACAGCGCGGACACTATGCTCGAAGACGATAGCAGCAACGAGTCGTTTGAGATGACTGCCAATCCGTGGTCTATCAGAAAAGAAGCTATTTTGCTCCCTTCTTCTTTACGCCGGGCCAATATGGCTATGTCCGAGAGATAGGCTCCGTTTTCCCTCGCTTCATTTATGATGGAAAGTATTCTGTCAAGCTGCGGTTCAGCGTTTTTCTCTTCCTCTTTGCTGAAAAATTTGACGGTGACTCTTCCCGGGATGCCGTCATCGCTTATCTTGACGTTCTGCAGGACGTCATTATAGATAGTCGTATCCAGTCCGAGACTTTGAGCGGCAAAAGTGAAAAACTCATTATTGAAATTCACTATGGCTGAGTTGCTTCGCCAATTGTCCTGAAGAGGAATAACCCGGAATGCGCCGGGAAAGTCGCTCTGAATCTCCTCATTGAGAAGTTTCCAGTCAGAATCCCTCCAGCGGTAGATGCTCTGCTTGACATCACCCACGATCATGCTCTTGTTCTTTTCTGCCACGCTGTTTTCCAGCAGAGGCCTGAAATTCTCCCACTGAACTCTGGACGTATCCTGGAATTCGTCCAGCAGAAAGTGATTATATCTGACCCCAAGTTTTTCGTAGATGAACGGAGCGTCGCTTTCTCCTATGATTTTTTTTAGCAGTTCGGTGGATTCATCCAGGCTGAGCACATTTTTCTCCTTTTCCAGTTCGCTGAGCTTCGTGAAAAATTCTTCCCTGAAGCCAAGCGTGAAAAGTGTTTTCTCTATGGTTTCGGCAGTGCTGCATATTTGTGCCTCTTTCCCCTCGAGGAGTCCCACCAGCTCATCTGCGTGAGGGTATTTCAGGATCAGGCTCGGGAATCTATCAGTGTAGCAGATGCTTTTTGTCTTGTCGGCGTTTTTCATCTTGTCCAGGGAGCCTTGTTGTTTTGTCCCTACTTTATCTACAGCCCTTGCCGCCGCACTGACTTTTTTATAATAAGCGGAGGTGATGCCCGTGCATTTTTTTCTGAGGCTCTCAAGTCTGTCTTTCGTGAGAAGACTGCGCTCCTGTTCTGGCAATTTGCAGAATTCCTTGCCTATATCCGTTATGCTTTTTTCCAGGTCAGGTTTCTCTCCTGACTGCAGGGACCGGTTATATTGATCCCTTATCCAATTGAGAAGCTCTTTCTGATCTTCGCTCAATTCGTCGATGATTCTGTCCGCCGCCTCCTCGATAAGAGAGTCCTTGTCAAGTTCGATCTGGTAGTTGTTGCTGTAGCCTATTTCGCGGGAGAATGCACGAAGCGCCTGCTGGAAGAATTTGTCTATGGTACTTACCGAGAAACTGCCGTAATCATGCAGCAGATTGATCAGGATCCTCCTGGCTTTCGCATCGGTTCTGGCCGCATCGCTCAAGTCTTTCAGGATTCTGTCCTTCATCTCTTCCGTCGCTTTGTTCGTGAATGTCACGGCCAGAATATTCCTGTAGGCGGAATCTGTAGAGGTGTTGTTCAACAGAAGATCCCGGTATGTTTTCGACAGCTGGTATGTTTTGCCCGAGCCGGCTGAGGCTTTGTATATGTCTATCATTTTCCGCAAATGGTTCTAAAATCACAATAAGCGCAGGTGTTGCGCGCATCATCCGTCTTTTCCCAATACCCGGCAGTATCTTTTATCTCATCCAGACAGAGATTCAATTCTTTCTGGAAGGAAGCGAGCGTGTCATCTTCTATATTGCAGCACATCGGCTCTTTATTGACGAAAAGCGAACTCGGTTGATAGATGACGTTTTCCAGAATTTTACCGTCACAATGCCTTTTAATCTCCTGTTTATCCGAATTCCTTATCAGCAGGTCGTATATGAGCATCTGCAGAGAGATCAGAGGCCGGTTTTTGTTTTGCGTCGTCTTGCTGAAGATGGAAGAGATGGTCGATTCGCTTATCTGAGCGACTTTTTCCTTGTCGTTCACTTTCCCCGTCTTGTAGTCCACTATTCTTACCGTCCCGGCCGTAAAGGAGTCGATGCGGTCTATCTTGCCTATGAACTTGAATCCGTTCAAAGTGCCATAGACACTTTTCTCCAGTCCCAGGATGTGCAATTTCTCGCCTTTGACTTCCAGAAGGGCTTCGTCAGTTTCGAGGGCTTTGTCTACGTACTGCAGGATAAGATGTTTGTCTATCAGAGTGCGACCTGAAATAGTGTCTGAATGCAGCTGCTCAGCGATATGCCTGTCCAGGGATGCTTCTATGCGATGGGTGTCCTTGCGTATCTTTCTTATTTCTGAGAGGCTGTATTCCTCTTTTTCGGAGTATAGGTCCTGCATCACTGCGTGAAACACGGTTCCAAGCATTCCCGAGTCCAGATTCTCCTTGACTTCGTCCGGTTTTCTAAGCCCTTCTATATGTGAGTAGTAGAATTTGGCCTGACAGTTCAAATAATCTTTCAATGCGCTGGCAGAAAGGAATTTGCCATCTGCGGTAAGCTTGGCGATATGCTCCGGTCTCTTTTTGATGTCAGGATAATTCTGGCCGGCTTTGACCACTGAAGTCGCCACGAAGCGGTTGATTCTGGCTCCGAATCCGAGCTCAAGCTGTTTGATATAGCGGCTCTCCTCGACGGAGCCTATTTTCTGGTCGTTGCTTGTACTCAGAACCATCCATACTTTTTTCGCGCGCTGGATCAGCCTGTAGAAATAATACGCCCACAGCGCGTCCTGGTATTCGTGGCTTGGCAGTCCGAATCCGCGTCTGAGTTCAGAGGGAATAAACGATTCCGAGCTGTTGTGGCGCGGAAATATTCCGTCATTGCAGCTTAGAATAATCACGTTTTCGAAATCCAGAGCCCTGGTTTCGAGCGGGCCCATAATCTGAAGACCTTGAAGCGGCTCTCCCTTAAAAGGAACCGTACTTCTTCTCACCAGATTCGACAGCAGATGGAAAAATGTCGCGGGGATAATTTCCAGATTGAAATTCTCGAGCCTTTCTATGGCAGAGTAATACTCTTTGGCGAAGTCCAGCTCTAACGAATCGTTTGCCGTTCCCTTGATAAGAAGAGCGATTGTTTCAATCACTCGCTTCAGATATCCGCATAGGGTGTGAATCTGGGAGGCATTTGCATCTGCGGCTGCGGATATGGCCGGGGTGAATATGGCACTGAGCAGTCCTTCCTCCTTTTCTGCCAAGTCGGCTTGCGGGATATAATGCTTGTGCTCTGATTTTACGTTTTCGATTATCCTCTCCTGCCGCTCGTCGATGGTTCCTTTGACCAAAGGATTGGCAAATATGTCATAAACCTGTTTGTGATAGAAAGATACTGTCCCGTCCGATGAAGTGCGCATGTGCATCTGCATCGAACAGATATTGTCAATCAGCGCGCTGATAAGGCTTCCTGACATAGGATAGCCCATGGTGACGTTTATCTTCTCTATCTCTTCCGGCAGGGCGTTCAGCGTCGGAATCAGAAGATTTTCTTCCGGCAGCACTATTGCGGTCTCTATTCCGGGGACGTAAGGTCTGCCGTTTTCGTCCGTGCAGGTGCGCCTGAAAATGCTGCCCAGCTGTTTGCATTGGCCTATCGAAGAAGGTACTGAAAGCACATTTATTTCAGGCTTTCCCACACCCTCGGGATCCAGCTCCATATCTTGTCCGAACTGCCGGATGTGCTCCCTCAGAAAGAAGGAGGATTTGTTGTCGGGGTCCTTTATCCACTCGCTGCTATAGTCCCAGCAGAATTTGGCGAGCCCCTCTTTTTTCATTGCGCGCAGGATGGCCAATTCGCTGTCGGTAGGGGCATTGAGTCCGACGAAGACAAACTGAGCGGTTTCGGGGAACTTCTTCTTCAGGGTCCCTTCCATCCCTTCTTTCCGGGCCAATTCCGCCATACGGCGGTACACCATCCCGTCATACGCCTTGCCCTGTTTTTCAAGAGCCTCCCTGAATGAAGTGTAAAGAGGAAGAAGAATCTCCCAGGTTTTTCGGAAACTCTCCTTGTATTTTCCGTCCCGGCCTACCTGAAGGCAGGTTACGAAGGCTTCCAGCGCCTTTATCTGTTCGCTGTCAAGATAATCTCCGGGATTTCCCTGTATCTTTTTGAAATCAGACACATTGGTGAAGATTTTCCTGGCGTCGATAAGATATTTGTCCACGTCGCCGAAATCGGAAAGTATCATCTCTCCCCAGAAGAGAAATTCGTCCAGGCTTTCGCAAGGGCTTATCAACTCCTTATAGCAGTCGTATAGACATAAAAGCAGATCTATCTTGTCTGCAGGCACTTCCCCGCTGGCTTTGTATATGAAGTCGGCGATGGTGAGCATCTGAGGACAGAAGACCGTTTTGTGCGAAATTCCAACCTGCTCGCTGTAATACTTTCTGAAAAACAGCAACGAGCGGCGGTTCGCAAAGATATAACAGTTGTGGTCAGTTGATTCAGAGGGGTTAAAATACTTTTGGGCTACTTGTTTTAGAAATGGTGTCATTTTATTACTATTCTTTCTATTCGGTGTGGAACGGAAGTCAGTATTTCGTATGGTATGGTGCCAAGTATCCGTGCCAATTCCTCCACGCCCGGGTCTTCTCCGAAGATGGTGACGGTGTCACCTACCTTGGCATCCAGGCCAGTCACGTCTATCATGCACATGTCCATGCAGATATTGCCTATGGTGGGAGCCCTGTGGCCGTTGACGCTGAAACTCCCGGCGCCTTGCCCCAGGTGTCTGTCCACTCCGTCGGCATAACCTGCCGGAATGGTGGCTATGGTGGTCCCCTGCGGCGATATTTTTCCGTGCCGGCCATATCCTATAGTGCCGTCTTTAGGTGTCAAATGCTTTATCTGCAGTATCTTGACTTTGAAAGACGCGACGGGGGAAAGATGTACGTTTTCAAGAGCGGAGATGCCGTATATGCCTATCCCGAGTCTGACCATATCGAACTGATACTCTTTGAAGCGCTCTATGCCGGCACTGTTCAGAATATGCCACAGCGGTCTGTAGCCAAGAGAAGAGCTCAGATGATCGGCCAATTTCGAGAAAAGTTCTATCTGGCCAAGCGTGAAATCGTCGCTCTGCGGATCTTCCGCGGCTGCCAGATGTGAATATATTGATTTGACTCTTATACGTTTGTGCGAGCGGAGAAATTCTGTCAGCGGCTCTACTTCATCTTCCATAAAGCCCAATCTGTGCATGCCTGTGTCCAGCTTTATATGTACAGGGAACTCTTCTATGCCGCGTTCTTCCAGTTTTTTGTCCAGGATTCGAAGCGTGTCGAGGTTAGGGATTCCGGGCTCAAGCCTGTAGTCTATTATCTCGTTGAAAAAATCAGTCCCGGCGGTGAGGACCATAATAGGCAGCGATATTCCGCTGCGGCGAAGTTCCACGCCTTCCATCGGAAGAGCGACTGCCAGATAATCGGCGCCCAGTCGCTGCATCATTGAAGCGAATTCGACAGCTCCGTGGCCGTAGGCATTGGCCTTGACCAGAATCAGAAGTTTTGTGGAAGGCTTCAGCAGCGACCTGAAATATGTATAGTTTTTTTCGCAGGCAGGCAGGTTAAGTTCGAGTCTGCTGAAATCGTTTTCTCTACTCATCTTTTTTCTCTGTTGTCTGTCCCAGCGCCTCTATTATGGCGGTGGTCTTTTCTATAGGGCTAAGCGTTATCTCGGTCACTTCGGCAGGGACGAGCACAAGTGAATCCTTCTCGAGGGGATACGTGACTTTCTTGCCGTCTTCGCCCTCCACTTCTATCTCCGCCTTTCCGTAAAGGCAGTAGTAAATGGCAAATGTGTCAGTCTTTTCGGAGCATATATGCAGAGCGTCGGTAAGGTCTATCTTGTTCACTATGAACTGCGGAATGTTGACAAATTCATAGACGTGAGGGTTGATTTTATGACTCTCTGCACGTTGCGGGCTCTGAGGTTTGTATTCTATGAAATCAAGCGCATCCACTATGTTGAGCGCGTCGTCGAATTCTTCCGCTCCAAGCGGAGAGCCCCACGGGTATATGCAGAAATCCAAAGCCGATGATTCTGATATTTCCAGAATCTCCATCTCCCCGGTGGCGCCGTGCACGAGACCCGGCTTTATGCGGTAGCCTTCGGAAGGTCTGACCGGAACTTCCAGCAGGTCTTTCTCTATGCTCCCGTCCTGCAGCGAGCCCAAAAGGTGAGAAGCGTCGATTTCCTTGTTGAACCCGAGGATAAGTTTGGCCTGCGGGCTTGCGGAAAGTATATACCAGAATTTTTCTTTTCCCAGGGAATCATATCGCCACTGGGCCATGGAATCGTCCGGGTGGACTCTCAGTGGCATTTTCCCTTTGCAGGAAATGCGTTTTATCTGAATCGGGAACTGCCTTCCGTAGGCATTGAACGCGAAGTCGCCCACCACGCGGTCCATATAGGTGTCCATCACCTCGCTGAGGCTGTTGGCAGAAAGCCAACCTTCTTTTATAAGGGAGTCGCGATAGCCCAGGTCCGCCAGCCTGAAGTCCTCTTTCCCCCACGCGAAATTATCTTCCAGACTGCATAGTCTGAGGGGATAAAGTTTAGTCTCACTCATTTTCTGTTAGTCTCTTCTGTTGGATGCTATTCCTATGTAATAAAGCAGAGTGGCAAGTGAGCCGAGTGCTGCGATCACATAAGTGTATGCGGCCCATTTCAGTGCGTCCTTAGCCATCGGGGTGGTCTCGAAATCTGTGATTCTGGATATGTCCAGCCACTCTACAGCCCTTTGGCTGGCGTTTATCTCCACCGGAAGCGTGATAAACGAGAAGAGGGTGGTCATGGCAAACATCGCTATTCCAATCCAGAGAATGCTTGGGAAGGATTCTATCAGAAGACATCCCAGCAGAAGCACCCAGGATACGGCCTGATTGCAGAAGCTCACTACCGGAACCAGTGCGCTGCGCATTCTCAGCGGGGCGTATCCCTGCGCGTGCTGAATGGCGTGCCCGGTCTCGTGTGCGGCCACGGCCGCAGCCGCTACACTGTTTGATGCGAACACCCCGTCGCTCAGATTGATGGTCTTGGTGGCAGGGTTATAGTGGTCGGTAAGGTGACCTCCTATGTGGGTTACCTGTACGTCGGTTATGCCGTTGTCACGGAGCATCTTTTCCGCTACCTGGGCTCCGGTGAGATTCAGCGGTACTTTTGAATATTTCGTGAATTTCGATTCGAGTGTAGCCTGAACGATCGCGCTGGCGACCATTACAAGCAGCATAATGATCCAAATGCTCATATGTTGTTTTTATTGTTTTCCGTTTTCGGGTCTTTCCCCAATACATGTCTTGCCGGTGCGAAACTTGATTTTTCTGATTCTGCTTCGCATCTGCAAAGACAAATATAATAAATACAAGCGACAATTTTCGTGCCTGTATGGAATTCGTGCGTCAGCGGGAAAAGTGGTTGTCAAATCGCATTAATATTTGTATTTTTGCGCAGAATCATTCCCCTATGAAAGTATCAATCCATAGTCTTTCTTGCGCTTTACCGTATTTGTCTATACGGGGGGGGGTATTGTAATTCGTTAATTCATAATCAATTATATCGGGTCTCTTCTGGCTTTGCGGCCGGGGGAGACTTTTTCGTCCGTACTCAAATCCATCAAATTATATCCATTTATGAAAAAAGATTTTATTCAGAACGCAGGTGG
>CAVFNP010000018.1:0-13382 GCA_963624185.1 Firmicutes bacterium CAG:460
TATGTCTTTTCCGCCAGGTGAGGAATTTTTTCGCCGTTTATGTCCTCACCTGAATTGTGAGATGTCGGGAAAGCTGAAGCTGTTGGAAATTCTCCTGCCGTGTTGATTTTTCTGCAAAGCCATAGGATAGTGCCTTTTCGAAGCGTTTGTCCGGCCGTGTCATAAAACGTACTATGCCTCAATGCTCAGTCCGTCATAGGCTGCGTGTACACCTTCGGGAAGAAGCGCTTCCAACTGTTCGTGTGTGCCCAGAGCGTGTGCCAGATGCGTGAGATATGTGTTTTTTGCTCCTATCCTGCTGGCCATCTCAAGTGCCTGCTGCAGATTGAAATGCGAATGGTGCGGTTTGAATCCAACGCAGTTGAGAGTCACGGCATCCAATCCCTGCAGTTTGTCCAATTCGCCGTCCGAGAGACACTTCATATCTGTCAGATAGGCTATTTTCCCGAATCTGAAGCCAAGTACGGAGAAGGTTTTCATCTCATTATGATATCCCTGTATGGGTATGACTTCTACAGGTGTTCTTCCCGAGATCCCGGAAGGCTTTTCCTTATGATATCCCACTCCGCTTTCCCATACGAGTGTAGGAAGGCTGTCGTTTGGAGCCACTTCAAAATGGTCGCAACCGTTGATTCTTCTGATTCCCCATTCCGGTACTCCGGGGTAGTGGTGATCGGTAAAGGCATAACTGTATTCGCGGCGCAGAGACTCTTCCACATACTCTTCGCAATAGATGGTGACGGGCTTATGCTCCAGAAGATTAAATGCCCTCAGGTCATCCAGTCCTCCGGTGTGATCCTTATGATTGTGCGTCAGCAGCACTGCATCTATGTGTTTTACTCCGGCGCGAAGCATCTGATATCTGAAGTCCGGCCCGCAATCCACAAGTATGGTTATATCTCCATATTTCACCAGTGCAGAGGAACGCAGCCGCTTATCTCTGGGATCTGTGCTTTTACATACATCGCATTCGCACCCTATGACCGGAATTCCCTGGGATGTCCCAGTCCCTAAAAATGTAAGCGAGGTCTTCATAATGTCACTTCTACTATATTGCCCACCAGATCTTGATCATAAGGTCTGGTCACTTTAATATAATTTCCGGAATATCCGCTCATCAGTCCGCCTTTCTCTTTGGATTCGAAAAGCACTTGAACAGAAGTGCCCTTCTGAGATTCCACAAACTCCGTGTGCAGCTTGACGCAGAGGTCTTCCAGGATGTGGACACGTTGTTTCTTTATATCTTCACTTACCTGTCCGTCAAATTCTGCTGCCGGCGTTCCGGGCCTTTGGGAGTATGGGAAGATATGTATGAATGCGGGACGCACGTCCGAGATAAAGTCATATGTTTTCTGAAAGAGTTCTTCACTTTCGCCAGGAAGTCCCACCATGACATCTATTCCTATAAATACGCCATCGCCCATTCTTTTTCGTATGTAATCGATTTTATTCTTGAAGAATGACGTGGTATAGTGGCGTCCCATCGCGGACAGTATACTGTCGCAGCCGGATTGAAGCGGGATGTGGAAATGTGGCTGGAATTTGGTCCCGCTAGCTATCCAGTCTATTATCTCATCACTCAAAAGATTAGGTTCAATGCTGGAGATGCGGTATCTCTGAATTCCTTCTACATTGTTGAGCGCCTTGAGAAGATCCAGAAAAGTTTCTTTGGAACTCCTGCCGAAATCTCCTGTGTTTACACCCGTAATCACTATCTCCTTAACTCCGAGCGCCGCTACTTCCTCGGCCATGCGCACGCATTCGCATATGGGAACATTTCGGCTGCCCCCTCTGGCCAGCGGCACGGTGCAGTAGTTGCATCTGTTGTCACATCCGTCCTGAACTTTTAGAAAACTGCGAGTTCTTTCGCCGCTGCTGTAAGCTCCGAAAGTGTCGCTGTCTGTAATCTGCGAGTCGCATCCTATGTTGAGATCTCTCAGCGAGACCGGGACTATGTTGGATTTTTCCTTACAGTCGAACACTTTCCACACGCCATCTATCCTTTTGATTTCTTCTTTTCGCAATTGGGCGCTGCATCCGCACACGATTAACTTGGCATCAGGGTTCTGCCTGTGCATTTTGCGGATGATGTTTCTGGATTTGGCATCGGATGTGGCAGTGACTGAGCAGGTGTTTATTAGGTATAGGTCAGCCTTTTCCTTATGTCCCACCACCTCCAGTCCTGCTTTTTTGAATGCTCTTTCGTATGAGGATGTCTCGGCGTAATTTAATTTGCAACCAAGAGTCAAAAATGCGATTTTCATTTCTTTAAAGTAATGCGTGCCCTGTCTGTCTCCCCTGACACCGGAGGGTTAAGTTTGCTTACACTTACGCTAAAATGCTCAAGCAGTCCGAACTCTTCGTCGATGGCGTGAAAAATGCGTTCCGCCACATTCTCGATAAGATTGGATGGCTTGGCCATCTGAGCGGATACTATATCGTAGATGCGCGCGTAATTCAGCGTACTTGCCAATTCATCAGTAAGCCAAGCGTCGGTAGTGTCAATCTCTGCACTGAAGTCGACCTCGTATTCGCCTCCCTTCTCCCTTTCAAAGTCCAGACATCCGTGGAAGGCGTGAAATTTCATTCCGTTAAGTTCAAGCAATCCTTTCATTTCAAAAAGATAAAGACTGTGGGCTGTTTGCCAATAAGAAGATTCTCCCTTTTCCATAATGCTACGGGAAGAGTCTTAATGTATTGATGTTCAGAAGTGATATTGATTGCCACGCACAGACGTGTCGAAGCGTCCAGGCAAGAAATCAGATCCTGCAGAAGAGCATCGCTGCGATAAGGCGTCTCTATGAAAATCTGGCTTTGAGCAAGTGAGCCTGAAAGCTTTTCCGCATCCTTTATCGCAGTACGCCTTTGTGGCGTTTTTGCGGGAAGGTATCCTCTGAATGCAAAAGATTGGCCGTTAAGACCGCTCCCCATAAGAGCAAGCATAAGGGATGAAGGTCCGACCATAGGGCATACTTCTATTCCGTTTTTATGGCACAGTGCCACAAGTGCGGCTCCCGGGTCGGCCACTGCCGGAAGTCCCGCTTCACTTATGAGAGCGACATCCTCTCCGTCGGAGAACAAATCAAGAAGTCCCTCTATCTCTTCCGGGGTGCTATGCTCGTTGAGCGTGCGGAACGTAAGAGTGTCGATATGACCTTTAAGTCCTGCGCGCGAGAGGTATCTTCGCACCGTCCTTTCTTCTTCCACCACATATTTTTTTATATGGCCAAGCAGTGAGAGGACGCCCTCGGGTATCACGTCGCTGACGGGTGCATCGCTTAGAGGAGAGGGTATCAGGTATAATTTGCCTTTATTCATTTTCGATTACGATTTTCTTTGAAGGAACAAGTCCCATGGAATTCTCATCTTCCTTTTTGAACAGAGATTTTATGAAACTCTTGATGCTGTTGAATTCAATCTGATACGAAAGACCCACTCCATTCCGCTGGCTGTTGTCCAGGTAATTCGTGTAATCATCCGCGGAATGGGAGAAGAGGTTGAGTTTGAAGTGGCCGGATTTATTCAGCTTGATATTTATGTCCAGATCTCCGACCATATTCTCTCCGCTGCTGGTAGAATTGTATTTGCGGTTCCCTACGGAGCCGTTTACGGATACCATGTTGTCGAAAAGCTGGGTAGATACCGCCACATCCATTATGTTGTTTCCTAAATCTGTCTGCTCGTAACTCAATCCCAAATCCACAGGAATATTGAACTTTTGCATTATCGTGTTCAATTGTCCTGACATCAGAGAAGCCAAGTTGCTGTAGATGAAGTTGGAACCGGAATTGTTGTTCACCACTCCGTTCTGGTCCCCTGAGATGAATGATCCCAGCACGACAAGTGCCAAGAACTGTCTCGAAACCTTGTCCTCCGTATTCAACTCGCTTTCTACAAGAGCCTTGGTGGTAGGGTCAAGGTCAGGGACATCGATGGAGAATGCCAATTGCGGATTACGTACCTTATCTGAAATCTTGATTCCGCAATTGACAAGCCTTCTGGTCGCCACGGAAGTCGTATCTGAAATAAGCACCCCTAGAGAAGTCTTCAAAGAATGTACGGCAGTTATATTCAATTCGGTGTCCATCGCGTCTCCGGCGAAAGTCAGTGAACTTCCGTCCTGTATGTTGAAGTCCTTGGCTATCAGGGATCCTATGGCTGAGAAATGGTATTTTCCTTCCGTTATGTTGTAGTTTCCTCCCAGGCTGAGTGCTCCGGATTTGGAGTTGAGATCGGCCGTAATGACACCGTCTCCGCTGATGTTGAGCGAGTTGCTTCCTTCTCTGTCAAGAAAGGCCGTAAGTTCGAGCCCCGGATTTACAGAGAATCGGCATTTGGCGTCTATCTGAGAAGACTCGTCGGGCGAGCTTATCGTGAATTTCTGTTCCAGTTCATCTTCGTCGTCATCTTCCTTTTCCTTGAACTGCAGAATTTCGCTGCTCTTGCTGTTTTTGCCAGGGAGTACCATATTTATCTTTCCGCTTCCGGCATTGGATAAATTGGCATCTATGCTCATATGGGACAAGTCTTTACCGGAGAAGAGGACGTCCCCGTTAAGTGCGAGAGTCCCGTTGTAGTCCCCAGATGCCTTATCCAGAACGCGCAGCCGGTTCAGGTGCAGGGCCAGATTCTCAGGGCGTCCGCTCAGAAGAGCGTGGCCGTCGTGTCTGTCTTTTATATCCATTCTGTCAATTACGATTCCCTCCTCGTCGTATCTTGCATCGGCGTTGATCGTGTAACTTACTCCTGTAGGGACAAGTGTAAGGTTTAAATCCGATATGCAGAAATCGTTGCTTCTGATGCTGAGATTCGACACCGGTCCGGAAGCCGTGATTTTACCGTTGATATGCCCGTCAAGTGCAGAACAGTATGAAGAAAGAGCCTTCTGTGCGATTCCGGGGTTGAAATCGTTGAATGTAGCCCTCGCATTGAGATATTTGGAGAGTGAATTATAATTGCCGTCCACTTTGAAGGCGTTTTGTCCCGCAACAGGAGAATTGGCCAGACTGAATTTCAGAAGGTCGTCTTCATCGTCCAGGTGAGCATCGAGCGTGATGGTTCCGGCATACGCCTTGCCAATTGCCACGTCGCTGCAATTCAGCTCCGCCTGCAGTCCCATATTGCTCTTGAGCGGAGTGCGCAGATTGACGAATCCGTTCAGAAGACCTGACAGGGCGATTTCACTGTCAAGGAAAAGATTGGCAGTGGACAGATTTATATTTCTTATGTTTAATGCCAATTCACTCGGATGGTACTTGCTTGCAGATCCGTTCAAATCCAGGGATTGTCCGTCATTGAAGAGTCTCAGATCATTAATGTTCAAAAAGCCATCTTTGTATGTGATGTTCGGATGAGAGCAGGTCCAAAGGCTGCCGTCGAGATTGAGGAAGGAATTACCGAGCGTCGAATAAACCTTCAGTTCACCATTCTCTTCTCTGGAATAAAAAGAGTCCACATCCAGCAGCAGGGCTATGTTCTTGTTGAGGATGTCGGTGGCCGAAAGCTGCAGGCATGTCTTGTCAGATTCGGCCCTTACGTTAAGACGGGCTTTTTTCAGGCCTGTCGTTTTGGATTTTATCTCATTTATCCCTGCGTTTAACAGAATGGTACTGTCCTGTGACTGGATCCTGACATCAAGACCCCGGAAGATATTGTTCTCGTAGCGCACTCCGTTTGACGTGAAGGTCCCGTTCAGCTCTCCGGATGGAGTCATGCTGAGCTGAGCCTGTGTGCCGTGGGCTATAAGTATGTCTTTGCGCAGGAAACTCAGTACCTCCTTGGTGTCTTTGATGATGATCTGACTCTCGAAATTACGACCTTTTTCCGCAGGCCTCTCCTTAAGTAGGACAGAAGGCAGGCATTGGCCTATAGTGTTGTTCAATATAGGGTTAATAAGAGTAGAGATGTCCGGGTCTCCGGAATATGTAAGGTCAGCGAAGGCGGAACGCAAGTTGACCCTTATCTTTTCATGGTCGGTGACAGAGGCAAACAGAATGTCTCCGATGTTGTGTGTGCCATTTTGATCGGTGTAGATTAGTTTGGAGACTGTGGCATCGCCTATGAGAGCGTGTTTGTCCGTGTTGCGGAAACTGAAGTTGATGGCGGTGGAAAGGGTGGATGTCCCAGGTCTTTTATCTATGTTCATAGCCACCAGATCGGCATATCCAAGAGCAAGATTGAACTTGTAGATGGAATTTTTGCTCTGGTTTGAAAGTGAGAAACTGCCGCCGAGGATGAAATTGAGATTCGGGTCGTTACACCTGAGATTCCCGGTAAAAGTATTGTCTTTGAAGTATCCGTTGCCGTCAATGTTGCTATACGTGTAATTGTTGACGGTGAGTTCGTTAATGTCCAGTTTATTCAGCTGTACATCAAACAGGCGGTCTGCTCCTCCCACCTTTCCGGAACTTTGAAGGGAAAGCGAAGTTTTTCCGAACATTTTCCCTAATCCGGCTTTTGCGATATCCACGCCTTCCAGATTTATCTCGCCTTCGTATGAGAGCGCCGTATCTTTTTTTATCAAGTCCCGGGTCTTGGCTGATAAGAGTATATCTCCGATATTGCTTGCCAATTTCAAATTGGCTTCCAACTCATTGAGCGGACCGTGTATTTCTCCCCTCAGATCGGCCGATACGCTTTGGGTGTAAGAACTGAAATCCAATTCTTTACCTTTGAGAAAGGCGGACACGAATTTGCCAATTCCGCCTGGTGTGAATCTGAATTCTCTTGATACCAGATCCACTTCTGCTTGCTGTAACGCGAAAAGGTCCTTATAATCAAGTGACAAATCTGCCTTGACTCCGCTGTAACGATCTGTAAAACGCGCCTCGGTGATGTTCATACTGTTCACGGGGCCGTCCAATTTGAGCGCGTCCACGTCCAGAAGAATAGGGGAGTCTTTGAAAATCCCCGCAAAGATTCCCACGGTCTGGAGGCTGAGAGGAGCAGCGCTGGCATCTGCGCCAAGCCTGATACGGTACAGAAAGTCGGACCAGTCCGAGTCTTTCTCGTAACCCATCGTGTAGCGTTTTAGGTAAATGTTTGACCACGAGTCGATTATTCTTGTGTCCGTCACTTCGGTAAGACCGAGTCCGGTAATGCAATGCCCCGTACCCCAGAATGAATACCCGCATTTTTCCCTGGCTCTCACCCAATCTACGTCGAAACGGCATCTGCTGTCCACGAAATTGATATCGTGACCGCGTGCATCTGCCCATAACTCAAGATCGGTCCAATTGATGCCGTGACCCTTGTATTGATAAGATTTATTTGACAAAATCACCATTTTGTAGTGAAAATTGTCAACGTCTGCGCGCTTTATTGAAAAAAGATCCGGGAAAGTCTTCAGAGTGTCTCTGTTGTGTGGCTTGGAATTGAAAATGGAGGCTATGTTGTTCGTATAGCCGCGCGACGTGGTGTCGTATATGACCAGGTAAAGGTCAAAATCTTTAGTTCTGAGCCTATCTATGTGCACGCCGCCTTTTTTTGCCAATAAGCCTTTGAGGGAGAAGGTCGCGGAGATATGCTTGGCGGCCATCACCGTGTCTATGTCGCCCACCGGGTGTCTGTCTATAATGGCCAGATCTTTTATTATCAGAGTGTTGAAAGGCGCGAATTTTATGGCGGAGAAGTGCAGATCGGCGTCGAGATATTTTTCCGCCATCTGTGTGGCCTTGTGGGCCAATTTGGTCTGCACGAAAGGAGTCTGTAGAAGCAGAAGGGCGATTCCGAGGCTAAGGACGATAAGCTCCAGAACTCGCGTGATTATTTTTCTGATTCTTTTCTTGTGCATAAGGGCTCAAATTTAGTAAAAAAATTCCTATTTTTGCAGGCTACTATGGCAGATATTATTTTAGGAATAGAGTCGTCGTGTGACGATACTTCCGCTGCGGTCATTTCGGACAGAGTGCTTCTCTCGAACGTTATCGCAAGTCAGGATGTTCACCGCTCTTATGGTGGGGTGGTGCCGGAATTGGCTTCACGGGCACACGAACTCAATATTGTCCCGGTGGTAAGTGAAGCGCTCAGCAGAGCGGGGATAAAAGCTTCCGATCTCACTGCCATCGCTTTCACAAGAGGCCCAGGTCTGTTGGGATCCCTGCTTGTGGGCACGTCTTTCGCCAAGGCATTGGCGTTGTCTCTGGACATTCCTCTGGTTATGGTCAATCACCTGCAGGGGCACATATTGGCAGGATTCGTACGTCAGGAGGGAGTCCCCGTCCGTGAACCGTCGTTCCCGTTTCTTTCGCTTCTGGTGTCCGGCGGCAATTCGCAGATCGTGAAGGTCAATTCACCTCTTGATTTTGAAATACTTGGCGCCACTATAGATGATGCTGTCGGCGAGGCTTTTGACAAGTGTTCGAAAATGATGGGTCTCGGTTATCCCGGCGGTCCCATTATAGATAAGCTTGCCAAGCAGGGTGATCCGGAAAGATTCAAATTTGCCAAGCCGCACATTCCGGGATTGGACTACAGCTTCAGCGGAGTGAAAACCTCACTTCTGTATTTCGTCAGAGACGAGATGGCTCACGATCCGGAGTTTATGGAGAAGAATAAGGCCGATATCTGTGCATCGTTTCAGAAGACCCTCATAGATATCCTTATGGACAAGTTGATTAAGGCTGCCAAGCAGACAGGCATCAAGGATATCGCCATAGGCGGAGGAGTATCTGCCAACAGCGGCCTGCGCACCAGAATGGTGGAAGAAGGAGCGAAACGTGGCTGGAGAGTATTTCTTCCCGAATTCAAGTTTACTACGGACAATGCCGCGATGATAGCCATAGCGGGGTATTTCCATTACCTTAATGGGGAGAGGTGTCCGCTTGATGTCGCCCCCGTATCCCGAATCGCGGATTTTTAATTCATGCAGATATACGAATTCACCACTGGATTAGACCATAATTTGACTTATGAACAGGTCAGAGAAAAGTTGCGCCGTGAATTGTGCGACTCTTCGCTGGATGTGACAGTCAAAAGGAGCATAGATGCCAGGCGTGAACCCCTGTACAGATATCATTGTGAGATATATTCCGGCTCGGAATCGTCCGGTCGCTATGTTCTTCCTGAGTATAAGGATGTGCATAATGCCGAGAGCGTGATAGTGGTGGGCTCCGGTCCGGCCGGCATGTTCGCGGCCTTGAGACTCCTTATGTCAGGGCTCAAACCAGTCATTCTGGAAAGAGGAAAAGACGTGCACGCGCGTAAAAGGGATCTTGCCGCTCTTTCTCTGGAAGGAAAGGTCAATCCTGATTCGAATTATTGTTATGGCGAGGGCGGTGCCGGAACTTTTTCGGATGGCAAACTTTTTACACGTTCTTCCAAAAGGGGGGACAACAGGGAGGTGCTCCATCAGTTTGTGAAGTTCGGCGCATCTGAGGATATCCTTATGGAAGCGCATCCGCACATAGGCTCTGACCGGCTCCCTGCCATAGTGGAAAATATACGGCACTGTATTATAGAACACGGTGGGGAGTATCATTTTGACAGCAGGGTGGTTTCCATAAATGACGACTTCGGATTAAAGAAAGTCAGCTGTGCCGACGGCTCATCATACAGCGCCCGCGCAGTGATACTTGCCAGCGGTCATTCCGGAAGAGATGTCTATGAGATGCTTTCCTGTGCGGGAGGGGAACTTCAGGCCAAGGGCTTTGCCCTGGGTGTCCGGGTGGAACATCCTCAGGAATTGATAAACAGGTCACAATATCGCGGGCATTGGCGTAAGGGTTATCCTTCTGCCGAATATTCTTTTGTGCAGCAGGTAGATGGCCGAGGTGTTTTTTCTTTCTGCATGTGCCCCGGAGGTCTTCTTGTGCCTTCATCCACAGAGAACGGCTCCATAGTCCTCAACGGCATGTCCAATTCTTCCCGTTCTTCCGCCTGGGCCAATTCCGGGGTGGTGGTTCAGATAGAACCGGACGATGTCCCGGGAGATTCCGCTTTCCGACTTCTTGATTTTCAGCAGAATGTGGAGAAGAGTATGTATGCCTGCGCTCAGAGTGTTGCAGGAAGCGGCGCCCATCCGCTCTGTGCACCTGCACAGAGAATGGTGGACTTCTGTAAGGGACGTCTTTCTTCATCACTTCCGCGGACGTCCTATCATCCGGGGGCAGTGAGCGCACCGTTGCATCTTGCTTTGCCGGAGGCTGTATCTTCGCGTCTCAGACAGGCATTCCCCAAGGTGAAGATCAACGGATACTATACGGAAGACGCACTCCTTCTGGGAGTGGAGTCCCGTACGTCCTCTCCGATTCGCATCCCAAGAGACCCGGATACATTGGAATACATATCTATGAAGGGAGTGTATCCTTGCGGAGAGGGAGCAGGTTATGCAGGTGGCATAGTATCATCTGCAGTAGATGGAATAAGAGCCGCGTGCAGCGTGGCCGGAAACTTTAATACACATTTATAAAATTTATTTATCATGAAAAAAACAATTGTAGCAGCAGCTCTTCTTTTGGCTTCTGTATCTGCTTTTGCTCAGAGCAAGGGCGATTTCTTTGTAGAGGGTACACTCGGACTCTCTGCAGGTTCTGTTAAGACTACCACAAAGTCTGGTGACAACTCTAACACAAACAAGAGTTCACTCGCAACCGATTTTAACATTTATCTTGGTGGTGGTTATTTCGTAATGGATAACCTCAAGGTGGGTGCAGATCTTGGCTATGTTCTTTCAAAGGACGGAGATACCAAGACCCCTGTATTCGCTATCGCACCAAACGTGGCATATTATGTAGAACTTGCCAATAATTTCTATTATGTCCCTGAGTTCAATGTAAATGTTCTTTTCGGTTCACAGAACTATTCTACCTCTGTACTCGGAACTACTGTTTCCAAGTCATACTCTTATACCGGATTTGGCGCCGCTCTTACATTCCTTGGCTTTGAATACAGATTCAATAAGTCTATAGCATTGGGAGTAGATATTGCCAACCTTTACTATAATTCAGTAAAACTGAAAGATAAGGATGACAAGAAGCAGTCTACGACCACCGGCATTTTCGGTGTAGATTTCGGTTCAGCATCGGTTGCTCTCCGCTTCTACTTCTAATAGTTTACAAGTAAATGAATTGCGGCTGGAGGAAGGAGGCTTTCTCCGGCCGTATTTTTTAATTGGCCACTGCGCGTCGGAAAATTTTGCAAACAATTGCTCTAATCTTATAACTTGAACATATTTATAAACATTTATCTTTGCCCCGTTAGTTAGTGAAAATATGGTTATTTGCAGAATTCTTCTTTTGTGGTCTTTCTTTTCCAATACGCAGGTAGATACGACCTTCAGGTATTCAGATATGTCCGACAGCCTTCAGACGGCGGTGGTGAGCGCCGATGTGGCAGGAAGTTATATTCCCAAAGGAAAGGACATCAAGGCGGAGGTAATAACCTCGGCGGGTCTTAGCAAGATGGCCTGCTGTAATCTGGCGGAGAGTTTTGAAAATTCGGCCAGCGTGTCTGTCGGCTATTCCGATGCGGTTACCGGCGCCAGGCAGATACGTCTCCTTGGACAGAGCGGCATATATACCCAGATGCTGGATGAAAACCGTCCAGTCATGCGCGGTCTGAGCGCTCCGTTCGGCCTTTCTTATGTTCCGGGCCAATGGCTTGAGTCAATTCAGGTCAGCAAGGGGGTCAGTTCCGTGAGCAACGGAGTGGAGTCGATGACGGGCCAGATCAATCTGGAGCATCGCAAACCTACTGACGAGAAGCCTCTTTTTCTGCACGGCTCCGTTATGCAGGACGGCAAATTCGACATCAACGCAGTTTCATCCCTTCAGTTCGCTGACAAGTGGAGCACTGTGATACTTGCCCACGTGGATGCTCTGCGTAACCCTATGGACATGAATTCGGACGGGTTTATGGACGATCCCCGTTCGCTTCAGTTCGCCCTTTCGAACAGGTGGCTGTATTTCGACCCAGATGGTGTGCAGGTTCGCTTCGGAGTGCGCGCCATTCAGGACAGAAGAGAAGGAGGGCAGGACGAAAAATTCACCTCGGCGGAGCGCCTGTGGCGTACGGATATACTTAACCGCAGCCTGGACGCCTATCTTAAGGTGGGCTATCCTCTCGGGGATGACGCCGCCAATTCCATAGCCCTGGTGGCGGATTATTCCCTTCAGGACATGAATTCGTCTTTTGGTGCGCGAGGCTATGACGCCATGCAGCACAGCGGCTTTGTTAATCTGCTGTATCAAAGGGAACTAAGCGCAGAACATAAATATACACTCGGCCTGTCGGACACTTTCGATTACTATGATGAACTGCTTCCGGCGGAACTCGGGAACATTTCCACCATATTGAACTGCGCCGGAGCGTTCGGAGAATACACCTATCATAAAGGGGATGTTTTTTCTTCGATAATTGGCCTTCGCGCGGACTGGTATCAGAATGAAGGCGTTAAAATCTCTCCGCGCCTTACGCTCAAGTACGCTCCCGTGGAGTCTTTGGTCCTTCGGGCCAATGCCGGCAGGGGTATCAGGTATTCTACTCCTCTGATAGACAATATCGGAGTGTTGTCCACGTCAAAGCGTCTCGTTGGTTCTGTCACCGAGCATCCGCTTGAGCAGTCCTGGACGTTTGGCGGAAGTGCCACCTGGTACCTGCTTTTTTCCGAAGGAAGCAAGACATATCTGAGTTTTGATTATTTCAGGACACAGTTCACTTCCCAAATGGTGGCCGATTATGACAAGACGCCAGGAGCCATAGAGTTTTATCTTACTCCGCTTTCGTACACGGATAATTTTCAGGTGGATTTCAGTGCGGAGCCGTTTACCCGGTTCACTCTTACTCTTACTGGACGTTATACAAACGCGCGCGTGAAGTACGCAGAGCGTGGCCTTCAGGAAAAGCCTATGACCGGAAGGTATAAGGGAGTCCTGAACCTTCAGTATGCTACAAACCTGAGAAAATGGATTTTCGATTTCACGGCATCGGTCAACGGCCCTTGCAGGGTATGGGATTTCATGCGCACTGACTATCCTACAGGTTATTCTCCCGCATATCCGCTTCTTTATGCCCAGATAACGCGCAGATTTAAAGGTTTCGATGTATATTTGGGAGGGGAAAATTTGACAGGTTATACCCAGAAGAACCCCATAATAGGGGCGGATGATCCTTTCAGCGAATCGTTTGACGCAAGCTGCGTATGGGGGCCGCTAATGGGAATGAGAATATATTTAGGAATACGTTTAACAATTTGGAAAACAGAATAATATAAATTGCATTTGGAATATGAAACGTTTTATCGTAATGGTTCTGTCCGTTTTGCTGCTCGGTGCGTTTACCTGCTATGCAGGCGGAAAGAAAGAGAAGGCCACGGTGGTCTTCCAGACGGATATGCACTGTCATAAGTGCGCCGAGAAAGTGAACGAGAACATCTCGTTTGAAAA
>CAVFNP010000018.1:13569-40215 GCA_963624185.1 Firmicutes bacterium CAG:460
ATGCGCACTGCGGTAGTCATACTGAATTGGAATACAAGAGAGTATCTGGACGCTTTCGTTCCGGGGATTTTGTCGTCGTTGGGAGGTGAGGACGCACTTTATGTGGCGGACAGCGGATCTTCTGACGGCTCTTTGGAACTGCTCGCGCAGAAGTATCCCCAGGTGTGGCGGATTCCGCTCGGAGAGAATAAAGGCTTTACAGGGGGATATAATCAGGCTCTGTCCGGGATAGACGCGCAGTACTATCTTCTTCTTAATTCCGATGTGCTGGTAAGTGATGATTGGCTTGCTCCGCTCGTTGAATGGATGGATTCGCACCCGGACTGCGGAATATGCGCCCCGAAATTGCTCGCGTTGGACAAGGGGCCTGACGGAGGGTGGCATAAAACCAACAGGTTCGAGTATGCAGGCGCCGCCGGGGGGCGTCTCGATTATTTCGGCTATCCGTATTGCCGGGGACGGGTCCTATCCAGGGTAGAAATGGATCATGGCCAATATGACACTCCTGGCGAGGTGTTCTGGGCGAGCGGCGCGGCGCTTATGATAAGAAGTGAGCTTTGGCGCGCTCTAGGTGGCTTCGATGCCCGCTTTTTTGCCCATATGGAGGAGATAGATCTGTGCTGGAGAGCGCAGGCTCTTGGCTGGAAGGTATGTGTGGTGCCGCAAAGCGTGGTGTATCATATTGGAGGCGGTACGCTCCCTTCAAAATCGGCCTTCAAACTTAAACTAAACTACCGCAATTCGCTCTGGATGCTTCGAAAGAATCTGCCTTCAGCGGTCGGACCGTTCAGGGCTCGGGTAAGGATAGCTTTTCGTTCATTTTTGGATTATCTTTGCGCTTTAGTATATTTGTTGGCAGGAAAAAGGGAATATGCTCACGCAGTAGCGCAGGCTCACAGGGAGGCGCGAAAAGGCGAGGCTGATCCTTTCCTCGGGACGTGCAGGGTGAGACCGGACGGGGGGCTTCTGCTGTTCAGATATTTTAGTGTATTGGTGCGTCAAGGTGGGCGTGTCCATAAATGAAAGCGAGATGAAAGTTGTAATTGACGGGGCCGGAGAGATAGGCTCTCACTTGGCTAAACTGCTTGTTAGGGAAGGGAACGAGGTTACTGTAATAGATAATGACCGTTCTCGGCTTGATGCTCTTTGCGCTTCTGTTGATATAGAGCCGGTGGATGGGGAGCCGACATCAATTAAAGCGCTTACTGATGCGCAGGTCGGCAAGTGTGATCTTTTTATAGCCGTATTCCCCTATGTCAGTCAGGAGGTTAATCTGGTTGCTGCTGTTTTTGCCAAGAATATGGGGGCAAAGAGGGTGGTATCCAGAACGCGGGATCTTGAACTGCTCACAAAGGAGGGCCGTCAGCTGGTAAAGTCTCTTGGCATGGAGATGACCATTTGCCCAGAGAAGATAGCGGCGGATGAGGTGGTCTCTCAACTTCGCTATAACACTTCGTCTGACACGATGAGCTTTGCCCACGGGAAACTGCATATCGCGGCCTATCGTTTGAGTGAGGAAAGCCCGATATTGGATATGAGGCTGGTGGATTTTACAAAGCTGTTCTCGCAGAAGGAGAATGCCGAGTTTCGCGTGATAGCCATTTCTCGCCAGAACAAGACGATAATCCCGCGCTTTGACACTAAATTCAAGTTCGGGGATCTGATATACATCATTATACGTAAGGAAGGGATTAAGGGACTGAACACCTATCTTGGTCTGGATGACATAGCTGTGAAAAACGTTATGATTATGGGTGGAGGCTCGGTGGGTGCCATCACTGCATCGCTCCTGGCTCCCGATGTCTCGCATGTCAAGCTCATAGAGGTTAAGCGTGAACGCTGTATGCAGCTTGTGGAAGATCTTCCTGAAAGTGTGGAGGTTGTCAACGGTGATGCCCGCAATACGGATTTTCTTTACGATCAGGGTCTTAGTTCGTACGATGCTTTCGTGGCGTTGACCGGTAATGACGAGGCTAACATATTGGCCTGTGTGGCAGCTAAAAAATTCGGCGTTCTGAGAACCATTGCGGAGGTGGAGAATATGGAATATGTGCGGCTTGCCGAAGAAATGGGCGTGGATGTAGTCATCAACAAAAAGCTGGTGACAGCCAGCCGCATATATAAACTGACGCTTAGTGACCACGCAAAATTCGTCAGATATATGAGCGGAACGGATGCCGAGGTGGTGGAGTATACTGCCGCTCCGGGCAGTGCCATTACCAGGAAGCCGCTTAAAGATATAGATTTCCCGCTCGACGCCGTAATCGGAGGAGTTTTACGTGGCAACGATGCTTTTATCGCGGTGGGAACCACGCAGATTCAGCCAGACGACAGGGTAGCGGTATTTACCGTTCCGTCTTGTGCCAAGCAGATAGATAAACTCTTTAAGTAGGCGGGCCTTTTTACAGCAGAGCAGAGAGGCTCTGATAGTAAGTTTTTGAAACAGGAATAGCCGGGCAGGAAGCGACGTCGAGATTGGCGAATACGTATCCTCTGGAGTCTTTGCTAAGGATCTTGATGTGCTTAGGATTAATGTAATAGGCTCTGTGGCATCTCTGAAGCCCCTGCGCATGCAGCATAGGTTCAAGTCTTTTCATTGAAGAGCGCAGGGTGTATTTTTTTATTACGTCCGCGTCTGTATAGACTATCTCCACATAGTTTTCCTTAGCCTCGATGTAAAGCAGGGAATTGGCCGCTACGACGAGCTTGAGTTTCTGGCTGTCGTCCTTGAAGTGCAGTCTTCCGTCTTCCGCCCCTAGAGGGGAAAGCATCTCTTCGTTCTTGTTCTTCAAGGTTATGCCAAGTCCGATTATGAGATAAGGCCATATCAGTATTCCTCCGAAGCGTGACAGGCATTTTGTTACGACAGTGAAATATGTGTCGGTCTTGCCTTCCATCAGGAACATATACAGCCCGGCGAAAAAGCAGAAGACGAGGCATTCAACGGCACACCAGCCTATGTATACGGTATTACTCGGATGAAATACCTTTTTCAGAAAGAAAAAGGTCAGTCTGGTCGCGACGAGAACTCCCAGAAGAATGCAGCCCACCATTATGAGATTGAACTCCATAATGTCCCGATTCATGTCCAGGAAAGAAACCGTGCCTTCAGGCCTGTATAAGAGGACGAAGAAGACGAAAAAGACCGGTATCCCCAGAAAATGTATTATCTGGGAAGGGAATTTGTGGAAGTCCTGTGGCAATTCGTTTTGTGAGCGCATGTCCGCAAAAATACAAAAAAATGAGTAATTTTGCATTCTTGGACAGTTATGTGTTACTATGAACGTTAAATCTGTAAACAAACAACTTGAAGCCAGCTTTAAGGAAAACTGGTGGAAGTTGGCCCTTTCAAATTACAAAGGGGAGACTATGAATTACGCAATGATGGCAGAGCGTATAGAGATGATTCACGTCGTCTTTCAGCGCTGCGGGTTAAAAGTAGGGGACAGAGTAGCCATCTGTGGCCGAAATCAGGCCAATTGGGGCGTATGCTTTCTCGCTGCCATGACTTATGGAGCAGTTCCTGTTCCTATTCTTAATGAATTTAATCCGGACAGTATAATTTATCTTCTCGGACATTCCGAGTCCCGTGTTTTTTTCGTGGACGAATCCGTGTGGTCACATCTTAATTCGGATAATCTTCCTGAACTTGAGGTGGTGGTGAATATGTCTGACCTTCAGTGTCTTATGTCGGTAAAGGGAGACATAGACGCCATTCGTACGGATGTGGTGATGGAATTTCGCAGACAATACCCGTGCGGTCTTCGCCCGGAGCAGATCAACTACTATGAGGACAAGCCTGATGAATTGGCTATAATCAATTATACCTCAGGCACATCTGGATTTTCAAAGGGAGTGATGATTCCATATCGCGCGCTTGCCTGCAATATGAATTTTGCCGCCAATGTTGCGGAACCTCAGATGAACAGCGACTCCAAGGTGGTGTCTATGCTTCCTCTGGCGCATATGTATGGGCTGATGTTTGAATTCCTGTTCGAGATGAGCATAGGCGCACATGTGTATTTTCTTACCAAGACGCCGTCTCCAAGAGTGATAATGGACGCTTTTCACGAGATACATCCGTCCATCATAATATCTGTTCCTCTGATAATAGAGAAGGTCTATAAGACTCAGCTTAAGCCGGTTGCGGAAAAGCTCAAGTTCTTCTTCGGGGCTCCTTTCATAGGAAATCTGATACGCAAATATATGAAAAAGCGTGTCGTAACTGCGTTCGGAGGCAGCTTTGAAGAAATTATCATGGGAGGTGCGGCCGTCAATCCGGAAGTGGAGAAATTCTTCCATAAACTCCGTTTCCCTTTCACGGTGGGTTATGGTATGACCGAGTGCGCCCCTATCATTACATACGTCAAGTGGCGTAAGGCCAAGGTAGGCTCATCCGGCAAGGTGGTTCCCGGATGTAAGATCAGGATAGATTCCGCCAATCCTTCACGTATTCCTGGAGAGGTCCAGGTAAGCGGCCAGAACGTATTCCTGGGCTATTATAAGAATGAACAGGCCACGAAGGACGCATTTACCGAGGATGGATGGTTCAAGACAGGGGACATGGGTATTCTTAAAAACGGATATCTCTTTTTGAAGGGACGTTGCAAATGTATGATTCTCTCTGCCAATGGACAGAATATCTACCCTGAAGAGTTGGAGGGGGTGATAAACAACTTTCCGTATGTGGTGGAGTCTCTGGTTGTTGAGGACAACGGTGGCCTTACCGCCATAATATATCCTGATTATGCCGCTTCCAGAATGTATGGAATCAGCAAGGAGGATATAGAAGGCAGACTTCACAGTATGCTTCCAGAAGTGAACAAGGCACTGCCAAACTATGCGCAGATACGCAAGATAGAGTTTATCGAGAATGATTTCGAAAGGACTCCTAAACGCAATATAAAGAGATATCTTTACCAGAAAAACAAGTAATGATGAGCAAGTTTGACAACAGATACCTGGAGATGGCCCAGGTGTGGGCAAAGAATTCTTACTGCAAAAGACGTCAGGTGGGAGCCCTTATCGTCAAGGACAGAATGATAATATCGGACGGCTATAACGGCACTCCGTCGGGTTTTGAGAACATATGTGAAGACGAAAACGGTGTCACGAAGCCCTATGTCCTTCACGCTGAGGCCAATGCCATCACCAAGGTCGCACAGTCCGGCAACAGCTCGCAGGGCGCTACTCTTTATGTGACAGCTTCGCCTTGTATGGAATGTGCCAAGCTGATAATACAGGCCGGAATCAAGAGGGTGGTATATCAGGATCAATATCGTCTGATGGACGGCATAGATCTTCTGAAGGAGGCCGGTATCGAGTGTGTTCATATTGAAAAGATAGATGAGTAATAAAGGAAATACCTTATTGGTAGCCGCATTGGGCGTGCTGATAGGTGCGATGGGAGTGACGTTTTACAACTCTGTTCAGCAGAGAAAGGCTCTTTATCGCACGCAATATGATGATTGGAGAAAATTGAATCTCATTCTCCGCGAGGTTGAGGCCAATTATGTGGATTCGGTTGACCGCAAGGTGCTTACTGATGCCGCAGTTGAGGCTGCTCTCGCCAAGTTGGATCCGCATTCCGTTTATTTGCCTCCAGTGGAAAGGGAAGAGAGTGACAACTCTCTGGCAGCGGGGTTCGATGGGATTGGCATTCAGTTCAATGTCCCCAATGATACGGCTATCGTTATCGAGGCTATTCCGGGCGGCCCGGCGCAGAAGTGCGGAATGGTGTCTGGAGACAGGCTTCTGAAGGTGGATGATATAGATATAGCCGGTGTGCATTATCCGCAGGACAGTATGGTGAAACGTATGAAAGGTCCTGCCGGAACGAAGGTCAAGGTGACCGTGAAGCGAGGAACAGAAATAATCCCGTTCGATATCACCAGAGGAAAAATTCCGCTTCATTCGGTGGATGCGGCATTTATGACCGGTCCTGCCGACGGCTATGTCAGGGTATCCAAGTTTTCACGCAGTACCTACGAGGAATTCGTCAGGGCTACAGCTAAGCTTAAGGGCGAGGGCATGAGCCATCTTATTGTCGATTTGAGAGACAATACGGGCGGATATCTTGATCAGGCTCTTCTGTTGAGCAATCTTTTCCTGCCTAAGGATTCCTTGATTGTTTTCCTTGAAGGACGCAAGAGACCACGTGAAGATTACCGTGCCGACGGGAAGGGACCTTATCAGGATTTGAAGGTGAGTCTTTTGATAAATGAGGGCAGCGCATCTTCAAGTGAGATTTTCGCCGGGGCGCTTCAGGATAATCATCGCGCAACCGTCGTGGGACGTCGTTCATTCGGTAAAGGACTTGTACAGGAGCCTATAAATTTTACGGACGGAAGCGGAATAAGACTGACCGTGGCCCGTTTCCATACTCCTTCCGGAAGATGCATACAGAAGCCTTACACGGATGATTATGCTTACGAGGTATATAAGAGATATTCGAAAAGCGAGATGACCCTGCGTGACAGCATGAAGGTGGAGAATGGGGGAATAATACCGGATGTGTTTGTTCCTATGGATACGACAAAGGTGTCACAGTTCTATATGAAGTGTACCAAGAAAGCAAGCACGCTTCGTTTTGCTTCGGACTATTTCGATCATCATAGAAGTGAACTTTCCGGCATATCGGATTACTCGAAGTTGTTGGCATATCTGGATAATGCACACCTTGACAGGCAGTTCCTGAGTTATGTCAAGCGGGTGGACGGTCTTGTTCCGGAAAAAGGGGAGTGGGAGTCTTCCAAAGATTATATGATGACGCAGATCAAGGCTCTTGTGGGCAGGTATTCGCAGCTTGGCGACAACGCCTTCTATCATCTGTATCTTTCGATAGATGATACATTCAAGGCTGCTATTGAGCAATAAACTGATATACGATATTTCCTAACTGACGTGCCGGAGCATCGCTTTTCTTCGAGAAAAGACTTGCTCCGGCCGCTTTTAATGCGTAGGCTTGAAGACATTTGTCAGAAGACGATATGTCCTCCTGCACTTTGGCGGACACTACACGGCCACTCGGGTCCACGCATATTATGACCGTCACTTCTCCTTCTCCTATGCATTTATAGGCCGGAATAGGAAGAGAACTTCCTTTGCGACCTTCGAGACTGTATGACAGTACGGACGGCCCGCTGTATACTTCTTCTTGCTTTTCGTGGGATTTCAGACGCTCTTCGCTACGTTTCTCGATGGCGGCGTAATCCTCGTCTTTTCTGGACATGTTATTTTCATAGTCCTGTTGTATACGCTCAGCTTCACGGTAAAGCTGCTCGGCATCTGTCCCTCTGTCATCTTTCAGGGAGGCGTCCACACTCACATTCTTTATGTCTTTGGTCGACGGTCTCGTTATGTTTTCTTCGCCAAGCATCTTGTCCAGTTTTTCGTTGAGGGCTTTGCTTTTGGCAAGTTGGCGTTCAAGTTTTTCTAGTTTTTCTTGCTCGGAAAAGTCAAGCTCAATCCTCTCCTGCCGGCTCGATAGCTGAGGATGAATGACAGTAAGCATCAAAACAATTATCACCGCAAGATGTAAGCTCACGGTGATAAGTATTCCTGCTATTTTATCTGAGTCAAGCCTTTTCACTTCAAGAATTTTTCTACCGTGGCTGTGATGACTTCAATTGCTACTTTGTTGTGTCCTCCCTGCGGAATTATGACATCGGCGTAGCGTTTGCTCGGTTCGATAAATTGGAGATACATAGGTTTTACTGTTCTGGAGTATCTCTCGATTACCCAGCAGACATCTTTTCCGCGTTCGGAAATGTCTCTTGCCATCACGCGCATAAGGCGATCGTCGTCATCTGCATCTACGAACAGCTTTATGTCCATCTGGTCGCGGAGTTCCTTGCACGAGAAGATAAGAATGCCCTCGATGATTATCACGTCGGCAGGTTCTACCTTCACTGTCTCTGTCTTGCTCCTCGTACAGGAGATATAGGAGTATACGGGTTGTTCAACGCTTTTGCCTGATTTGAGGTCTTTAAGCTGTGCGCAAAGCAACTCCCAGTCGATAGCATCCGGATGGTCGAAGTTATGTGCCCTTTTCTCCTCGTCGGTAAGGTCACTGGAGTCTTTATAGTAGGCATCCTGAGGGATAACCACTACTTTCTCGTTTTTGAGTTTTTCTTTGATGGCCCTGACCACGGTTGTTTTTCCGCTTCCTGAGCCTCCTGCGATTCCGATTACAAGCATAAGATATTAAAATTCTGCGTTTTTAGGTGTTCTTGGGAACGGAATCACATCACGGATGTTCTGCATTCCCGTTATGAAAAGAAGAAGCCTTTCGAATCCAAGCCCGAATCCGCTGTGAGGACAGCTTCCGAAACGACGAGTGTCTATATACCATTCGAGATTCTTACGGCTCATCTTGAGTTCATCGATACGGCCTTCGAGTTTGCCCAGATCGGCTTCCCTCTCGCTTCCGCCTATGATTTCACCTATCTTAGGGAACAGGATGTCCATGGCGCGTACTGTCTTGCCGTCTTCGTTCTGCTTCATGTAGAAGGCCTTTATATCTTTAGGGTAGTCTGTGAGGATGACCGGACGTCCGAAATGTTCCTCCACCAGGAATCTTTCGTGTTCGCTCTGCAGGTCTGTCCCCCAGTCTACAGGGTATTCAAATTTATGTCCTTTGGCGATCGCGTCCTTAAGAATCTCTATACCTTCCGTATAAGGAAGTCTTACGAACTCTGTATCGCACACGCCCTTAAGTCTTTCGACAAGTGTGGCGTCATAGCGGTCGTTAAGGAACTGGATATCGTCCATACAATTGTCCAGTGCATACTTGACCAGTGATTTTATGAAGTCTTCGGCCAAGTCCATATTGTCCTTGATGTCATAGAACGCCATTTCTGGTTCTATCATCCAGAATTCGGCCAAGTGACGTGGCGTATTGGAGTTTTCTGCGCGGAAGGTAGGACCGAATGTGTAGATCTCTCCAAGTGCGGTCGCTCCAAGTTCACCTTCAAGCTGTCCGCTGACAGTCAGGCTGGTTTGTTTCCCGAAGAAATCTTTGGTGTAGTCTACTTCACCCTTTTTGTTTCTTGGGATATTGTTCAGATCAAGAGTCGTCACGGAGAACATCTGTCCCGCTCCCTCACAGTCTGATTCTGTGATAAGTGGAGTATTGAGGTATACGAAGCCCTTGTTGTGGAAATACTGATGTATGGCGTAAGCCATCTGGCTGCGAAGCCTGAGAACTGCGCCGAATGTATTGGTGCGGGCTCTGAGGTGGGCTACGCTTCTGAGGTATTCAAAAGAAGTATCCTTTTTCTGAAGAGGGTAGCGCATAGGATCGCATTCACCGAGCACTTCCAGATTGTCAGCCTTGATTTCCACACGCTGACCGCCACCAACGGACTCTACGAGATCTCCCGTTACGCTGATGCATGCTCCTGTCGTCACTTTTGCGAGGAGCACCGCGTTCTGTTCATTCTTTTCGACCACTACCTGAATGTTCTTTATGGTAGAGCCGTCGTTAAGTGCGATGAACGCTATTTCTTTGTTCCCTCTTTTCGTCCTTACCCAGCCTTTGGCAAGAACCTTCTGGCCTGCCTGTAATTCGAGCAGGTCTTTCACTTTTGTTCTCAGTATTTCTGTAGACATTTTGTTTTATTTTAAAAAGCGGCCCTCCAAAATAGGGGGGCCGCTCATATTAGATAGGCCTTGTTATTCGGCCGGTTTTCTCGCTGAATACATGATCTTTGTCGCTGAACAGCGGCGAAGCTCCTGTTTTACATCGACAATGATACCCATTCTTACGTCCTGGTCAGCTCTGATACATACAGTCATAAGCGGACGGTCGCCTTCGTTCATAGCTTCACGTTCAGAAGCTACGAAGTCACGGATGTCTTCTTTGGTCTTGAATGAATCATTAAGCTGAATACGGGCATCGGTACCATATTGAGCCTGGAGAGACTTAATAGGAGTTCCGATGTTAATGTAGCTTGCCAAGTCTTTACGGTCAAGCTTCACGGATTCTGAAGCCTCAGGGATGTTGACCTGAACTTTGTTTTCGGTCTCACGCATCTGAGTGGTTACCATAAAGAAGAATAGGAGCATGAAGACGATATCAGACATTGAACCTGAGTTTACGCCAGGAACATCTTTTTTGCTATTGCTGCCTCCAAATTTTGACATGATTGTTATCTCCTATTATTTGCTTCCTTTAACATCCATAGGCTCTGCCTCGGAAATAATCTGAGGAACAGCCTTCTTTACCCAATCTTGCTGATTCTCGTCGAGACGAGCATAGGTCTTTCCGAAATTGGCTCTTGCAAATTCATCGCGAAGCTCGTTGACGGCCTTTACAAGTTCATTCTGAACGGCAATATATGCCCTGTAACTTGTTCCGCGGTCATTCTGAAGAGAAATGACACCTTTTGATACCGGAACCGTCTTTCCCCAGCCCTCTATGAGCTTAAGCTCTTTATCAGGCATGTTAGGGTCATCGTTAGGATTGGCAAGGAATTCCTTGACCTTATCTTTAAGAAGGGTAATGTCGAGTATTTCGGAACCTACCAAGATCTTGTCGGACGAACTGATACGCACGATGATGATGTTACGCCTGTTGACTTTCTGATCCTCTGCCTTCTCGTTAGGATTAGGCATAGGCGGAAGACGGCGGGCGAGACCCGTCTGGCTTCCCATGGTGGTCGTCATCAGGAAGTAACACAGCAAAAGAAACGCGATGTCCGCTGTGGAACTTGAGTTGATTCCCGGTGTTTTCTTTTTACCCATAATTTATGACCTGGTGTCTCTTTTGTTACGGATAGCCTTGCAGACTTCACCTACTACCACTGCCAAGATAGCTGCGGCACTGATAAGGTAGGTAAGGTTAAGCACTGTATCTGTGAGTTTAAGAGTTATGTCAGATGGCTGCTGGGCAAGGCCTACGGCAGGAGCACCTGGTGAAAGGAAATAAACTGCTGCGCATACCACCACGGTACCTCCTGCGATGGCAAGCAGTTTCCAGAGGAACTTCTTGTCATTCTTGATGCCTATGGCTCCGGCTACAAATACAATAGCCAGGACAGCAACGGCGATCATCGCATAGGTCCAATAGAAGAGCAGATCAACTGAAAGATCGTTAAAGCCTTTGATAGCTGCATAAAGGGCTACGACGACACTTATCAGAAGAAAGCACAACAGTATAACCTTGATGACTTTAATATAATTGGATTTCATTATTATTTTGCTTTGTATTCTGTAAGAACATCAACAAGATCTATAGAAGCCTCTTCCATATCGATAGTGATGCTGTCGATCTTTGAAAGGATGTAGTTGTAGAAGACCTGAAGAATCATGGCTACGATCAAACCGCCCACGGTAGTGATCAAAGCGACTTTCATACCACCTGCAACAACGTTAGGTGAGATATCGCCGGCAGCCTGGATAGCATCGAATGCCTCGATCATACCAACAACGGTTCCGAGGAATCCGAGAGAAGGTGCAAGGGCGATGAAAAGTGAGATCCAAGAAAGGTTGCTCTCAAGAAGGCTCATCTGTACAGAACCTGAAGAAACCACATTCTTCTCAACGACGTCGATACCCTGATCGTAACGGTCAAGACCGTCGAAGAAGATCTTGGCTACAGGTCCGCGTGTGTTACGGCAAATCTCTTTTGCTTTTTCGATACCGCCTTCTGCAAGTGCTTTTTCAACCTTTGCTACGAGAGCTTTGGCGTTAACCTTGGAGAATGAAAGATAAAGAATTCTTTCGATAGCGAGAGCAAGACCGAGGATAAGGCAGATGACGATAAGAGCCATGAAGCCTGCACCACCCTCAATGAACTTAGTCTTAAGTGCTTGGTGAAGTGGAACCTCGCTTTCAACTTTGAGAGGATTAGCTTCAGCGGCAGTAGTGACCTCCTCTGTTACCTCAGTGTTAGCCTGATCTGCATCCTGTGCAGAAGCGACGTTAGCGGAGAGGACCATAATGGCCGTTGCTGCCAAAAACATTGAAATCTTTTTCATAACTGTTTTTGAATGTGTTTTGGATTAATAAAATTATTTGTTTTGAATTATTATCAAAAATCGTTGCAAGATAACAAAAAATTGTGTTATCAAAAAATTATTGTGCCACTAAAGAAAAAAGTCTTAATGCATTTTCCGTGGTTTGATTCGCTATTTCTTCGATATCCAGGCGCTTTATTTCCGCAAGCTTCCGGGCTATAAGCGGAATGTTTGAGCTTTCGTTGCGCGTTCCTCTTTTGGGAGTGGGGGCAAGATATGGTGCATCTGTCTCCAAAACTATTTTTTCAAGCGGGATTTCCTCCGCTTCACGCGCTATGCCGGCGTTTTTGAAAGTAAGCACACCGCCAAGGCCTACGCTCCAGTCTCCATATCTTTGAATTCTGCGGAAAAACTCCGCGCTTCCGCTGAATGCGTGCAGATTGCCTCTGAGGCCAAGTCCGCGGCAACTTTCAAGTACCGCAAGAAAATCTTCAGTGGCGTCTCTGAGATGAATGTTCACGGGTAGATCCAGTTTGGCGGCAAGTTCGAGCTGGCATAAAAGAGCCTCTTTCTGAAGGGCGCTGTATTGGGTGCCTTCGTGGTAGTCAAGTCCCACTTCGCCTATGGCAGCGAACCGGCGCTTCCCGCTTAAAGCATACACCAGATCCATTTCTTCCTGCCAATTTTCTTTTACGGAACCCGGATAGAGTCCGAGCATGGGGTAGAGTATTCCTTTGTGTCTGTCACAGATTGAAAGCATAGCGTCTCTTTCCGTGGAATCGATGTCGGCCAGAAGCATTTTATATACACCGGCTTCCAATGCGCGGTTTATCACCGTTTCCTCTTCATCGTGGAACGCTTCATCGGTGATGTGGGTATGTGTGTCTATGAGTCTCATTTCGGGCTACAATTTTACTCATTTTTTGTGAGAATTTGACATCTTTGCAGCAAATCGATTTCCAGAAATGCGTCTTTTTGCAGCATCATGCACAGACTCAGAACCCGGTTGTAAGTAAGAGCGGACAATGAGCAAAGAGATTCTATATCTATACCCCTTTGTTCCTGTATATGCCTTGCTACGAGCAGAATGTCGTCCAGCATTTCAGGCGGCAGGTTCGAGTAGAATTTCTCGACCTTTTCCGTGAATGAGCCTCGTGGCGAGAGCGTGGTGTATCCAAGTCCCAGCCTTGAGGACAAGGTCTGCAGATTCGCAATCGGTTCGGCCATCTTCTGCTCCAGGAGATTGTTGCATCCCTGTGAACGCACATCATCTATTCTTCCGGGAACGACGAAGACGTCTCTGTCATAGGCGAAAGCACTTCTGGCGGTGATCAGGCTTCCTCCGTGTTTTTTGGATTCTATGACTATGGTCGCACTGCTCAATCCGGCTATTATTCGGTTTCTTCTTATAAAATTGGCCGCTGTGACAGGAAACCCTATGGGAAAGTCGCTGATAAGGGCGCATCCGAGTATTTCGGTCATTTTTCTGGCCAATTCAAAATGCGAGCGCGGAGAAAAAGTCTCAATTCCTGTCGGCAGTACGCCAATTGACGGAAGCCCTTGCTGAAGAGCGCTGTTGTGGGCCAATCCATCTACGCCCAATGCCAATCCGCTCACGATGCAGGCCTTCTTCGGTGCATGGCTTATGGCCTCTACAATCCTGCGGCAACAGTCTTTCCCATAAGGAGAAACGTCTCTCGTGCCCACGATTGATATCATAGGGGAGCAGAAAATCTGTTCCGGCGGACTGGTACTTTTATAGTATAAGCCAACGGGTGCATCCTCACATTCCTTCAGCGGAGCGGGGTAGTTGTCATCTTCTATGGAGATGAATCCGGCATTAACTCTGCTGAGTTTTTCGATTTCTCTGTAACTCTCTTCCAGAGCGTCGTCGCCAAGTTTTCCACGGAAAGGAGAGTCTGAAGAGAAAAAAGAATTCCGCTCTTTTTCGCTGATAGAGAAAAAATCTCCGATGGAGCCTGCCTCTTCTATTATTCTGTGTGCAATCTTAGGCTTGAAGCCAAATACACGGTTGAGCGTAATCGCGCCCAATATCCCTTGGTCGAATAAAGTTTTCATATATTCAAGTTTTAAGGGGCCGGTTGGCGGCCCCTGTTATTTTAGCTTTGTGCCTTGTATCTCAAGGTCTTCTCTACCAGTTCTATGGTTTCGATGAGTTTATCGTCGTTTTCGGCACAGATGCTCATTATGCAGAGAATGCCTTTTTTTATCTCTATGCACATAAGCCTCATAGGAGAGTCATCTTCGCAGAAGGCTTCGAATCCATAGGCTTTTTTGCCTGCAAACGGCCATTCTACGATAGGGTCGAAGTCTTCCGGGTCGCTTTCGTCGAAGCCCACGATGTCGGCATAATTGGCCAGAGCTTCGTCAGCTGCGGTGGTGTCGGAAGGCATCTGACCGGAATAGATGTCGATTATTGCCAGGTCTTTCTGCGCATTGTCATCGGGAAGATGGCACTCTATGTGAGTCACCTCCGTCCCGTCCACCTCGGTGTAGGTGCTTTCTTCTTTTTCCCAGCCTCCGCTGAGATCTAAACTGATAGTGTAAACGGCCATATATTAGATAATTAACATTGCGTCTCCGTAAGGTCCGAATCTGTAGTCCGATTCCAGCGCCTCCTTGTAGGCTTTCATTACCAGGTCATATCCTCCAAATGCCGCTACGGACATAAGCATAGTCGATTTCGGCAGATGGAAGTTAGTCACATAAGCATCCGGCACAGAAAATTCGTATGGCGGGAAGATGAATTTGTTGGTCCAAGTGTCCGTAGGTCTCACTTCGTGGTTCGTGGTGACGTATGTTTCGAGCGCCCTGACTACGGTCACGCCTACACCTACCACTTTGTTCCCTCTGCGTTTGGCGTTGTTGATGTCTCGTGCAGCTTCTTCAGATATGATCATTCTCTCGCAGTCCATCCTATGCTTGGAAAGGTCTTCCACGTCTACTTCACGGAAATGTCCTATGCCCATATGAACAGTGATGAATGTTTTATCTATGTCTTTAAGAATCATTCTGTTGAATAACTCTCTGGAAAAGTGGAGTCCGGCGGCCGGAGCAGATACTGCACCCTCGTATTTGGCGAAGATGGTCTGGTAGTTCTCCACGTCGCTCTCGTCGGGTGTCTGCTTGACCCATTCCGGAACAGGAGTCTGTCCCAGTGCGAAGAGGTCTTTTTTGAATTCTTCGTAAGGTCCGTCATAGAGGAATCTCAGCGTCCTTCCTCTTGAGGTGGTATTGTCAATTACTTCTGCGACCATAGAGTCGTCTTCACCGAAATAGAGCTTGTTGCCTATTCTTATTTTTCTGGCAGGCTCGACGATTACATCCCAGAGTTTCTGCTCTGCGTTAAGTTCGCGAAGAAGAAAAACCATTATGTCGGCTTCTGTCTTTTCTTTTTTGCCGAAAAGCTTGGCCGGAAATACTTTAGTGTCGTTCAGGACGAACAGGTCACCTTTCTCGAAATAGTCGATTATGTTTTTAAATGTTTTGTGCTCGATTTCTCCGGTATCCTTATGGAGGACCATCAGTTTGCATTCATCTCTCCAGCGGGTCGGTTCCTTGGCTATCTTTTCAGATGGCAGATTGAAGTCGAATTGAGAAAGTTTCATATATGTAATTCTATTGAAGTCAATTATTATTTATACGGCGATGTTGCGCCAAAAGTTTCACGTGAAACTTATTTTATGTTCATAAGTATGCGTCTTGGCAGCGGATGCAGATTGTTGCAACGGCTTCCTATATTGTTGACAAAACCCAGAGGGTGGGAATTATAGCAAAAAACATTGTATCCGAGGGGAGCATCGGGAAAGCGCAGAAAATCGTGATGCAGGTATTCGAGGGCTTTCTTCCGGTCAGCTTCTATGCGTGGATACTCGTGCTCATATTTTATGCTGAGCGCATAATCCGAATCGGGAACGAATTTTTTTCCTTTCATCTCGCCTTTGTATACTCCATAACGGATAGGGTGCACAACTGATTCTAAAGCCAGTTTATTCGAACCCGTAGGGGAGGAGGCGGTTTTTATAAGAGCACCGACCCATTGGCCTTCTCCGAGAACTTCGCCCGCTTTGAGAAGATGCCCGTACTGCGTGAGTCGGACTCCGTATGCGCTGAATTCATCTTCCGCAGGGATGATTTCTCCGCCGAGACTCTCTGCCGCCCATCGCAGGTTGTCGTCATTCTCCCGCGTTTCGTATGTGCATGTGGAATATATCAGGTATCCGCCTTCCTTAAGCGAAGGCCATACATCAGAAAGAATCCTCTTCTGTCTGGCCGCACATAATTCTACCGTCTGCTCGCTGAAGTCTTTTACCGCCTGTTTGTCTTTGCGGAACATCCCTTCTCCGCTGCACGGCGCATCGCACACTATGATGTCGAAAAATGCCGACAGTCTGCCCAGTACGGACGGGTCTGCACTGCATACGAAGATATTGGGATCGCCCCACAGAGCGATATTGTCTGAAAGAATGCGTGAGCGCTCCTTCATCACCTCGTTGCTTACCAGAAGAAAGTCATCGCCGTAAACTTCGCGAAGAGAAGCCGCCAGGTCTGTGCTTTTGCCTCCCGGCGCCGCGCATAAATCCAATACTTTTATGATTCCGTCTTGCGTATTGAGCCTTTTGAGCAGTTTGCGGAAAATATGCCCTACATACATCGCGGAAGAGTCCTGGACATAGTAGCACCCTGCATGAAAGAGAGGGTCCAGCGTGAATATGGGACGGCTGTCAAGAAGTCTTCCATGGGGGCTCCACGGGATAGGCGTGCCTTCGGGACCGTCAAGGCCTTTGAACGGATTAAGACGTATGGATACGGGAAGTTCGCTCATCAGAATTGTGCTCCGGCGCTTACCACGCCATCTACTATTTTGTCAAGAGCGTCTTTTATCTTCCCGCCGATCATCATTTTGATCATTCCGCTTATCTGAGCGTCCACATCGATGTAGAATTCTGTTCTTCCTCCGCCTACGTCTTTGAAATTGAAATCGATGGCGAAGTTGAGCGGGGAATTGAAAGATTCGAGCGATATTTTGGAATATGGCTGACGCTCCTTGGCTTTCAGGGCGAATGTCATCCCTTTGGCCGTGGCTGTCAGTGTGTCATAATCTGCCTCTATGCTCACTTCTTCATTGGCGGGCATCATAGCCTTGAAATTCCGAAGGTCCGTGAAGACCATATAAAGTTCCATGGGACTGCGCCCCACATATCCGTGTTTACTGCTGTATTGTGCTGACATGGTGAGTTATTGAATCTTATCCAGTTTATAAAAACCGCATTTTGCGGCAGAACTTGCAAATTTAATCAAAATATCTCTTAAATTTGCCCCCTGCCAATTGAGCAGACCAGTCATGCATAAGATATATTTTGAAAACAGGTGTATAATAATATGCAGTCCCGAGGATGAAAGTCTTTCGGATTCCAATGCCGTGATTTTTTATCCGTCGAGCGGGATAGACATAGCTACGTTCGCCCGTATGTTTGAGGTGACACAGTCTCTTTCAAAGATTTATATTCCGACTGAAGACACCGATGACACTTACGCACGCTTGTGCGCGGAATTCAGGGAAGTGAATGCGGCGGGTGGATTGGTCAGAAACAAGAGGGGGGATTATCTTCTGATAAGCCGTCTGGGCAAATGGGACCTGCCTAAGGGACATCAGGAGGCTGGGGAAGACATCAGCGTGACCGCACTCAGGGAAGTGAGTGAAGAAACCGGCATAAGCGAACTTGAACTTGGAGAATTGATCTGCATAACCGACCATTGTTATTTTCGTGACGGTAAATGGCATCTAAAGCACACATGGTGGTACGACATGCTCTATAATGCGCCTCTCGATCTCATTCCTCAGAGGGAAGAGGACATAAGCAAAGCCGCGTGGGTGGCTAAAAGCAGTCTGCCTCCATTCTTGAAAAACACCTATCCTTCTATTCTGGAAGTTTTCAGAGAGTCTGCCCATTAGTGCTCTGCGCCGGGTCTATCTGCGCTATCTTCCGCGTCGGTATGCTCACGGCGAGCATTATTACCGCAAAGGCTATGAGATTGGCCGTAAGAATAAGCGGAATATCCACGTGTATGGGCACATAGCTTACAAAATAATTCTGGGGGTCGAGCCTTAGCAGATGCGTCCTGTCTTGAATCAGACACACCACCAGGGCCAATGCATTCCCTGCGATGAGCCCTTTGAGAACCGTCTCGGCGGCCATGCGGACAAATGTCTTGCTTACCGCGCCACTGGTCATGCCAAGCGTTTTGAGCGTTCCTATTGTGGACGTGCTGCGGATTACCATAATGAGAAAGGCGGAGATCATATTGAATGCCGCCACTATGCACATCAGCGTCATAATGACCAGGACATTGGTATCCAGTATCTGAAGCCAATCGTAAATCAGATGGTAGTTTCGGGTGCTGGGCTCGCATAGATAGTCCGTGCGGTAAGCTATTTCCGGATAGAGCCGCTCGATTTGTCTTTTGCTCCGATATCCCGGGGCCAGTCTTACTTCCAGACAGTCAGCCTCGTCGCTCTGATATCCTTTTATACGCTGAAGGTCTTCCGTGCCGGCGAATGCGATGACGGTGTTTTTGTCCAGAAGAGCGGGGTCCTTGCAGATATCCTCCACAATGAATTTTCTGGCTTTAACCCTGTCTGTTATAAAATATGAAAGCAGTGTGTCTCCCTTGTTGACATTCAGGGTTTTGGACAATGATTCGGGAATTATTATGCCCAGTCTGGACTGAATCTTATCCGAATTGTGAAACAATACGCCCTGAAGCGTAGCGTCTTTTTTTATAATGGAAGGCTGGTAAACGGCCGCATCCACCGACTCTATCCGTTTATCGGCCTCCAGACTTTGTCTTTCCGGAATGTTGGTTCTGATTTTTCCGTCTGCGCTGAAAATACGTATCTCAGAACAGATGGAGGAGATTCCACTATAGAGTTCTGTCTTGAATCCCTGCAGGATGCAGATGGACAAAGTGATGATAAGCGCAGATATGGCCGTGACACTCAAAGCCAGATGGCTCTTCATCTTGAGCCTCTCTGTTATGAATTTGCCTTCGCCCATAATCTATTTGCTTACCTGTCTGTTGATTGTAGGTGATATGTAGAATGGCCAGAATATGCCTAACTTAAGGCTTGGCATAAGTCCGTTGGTTACGATGTGCCTGTGCGCGCTGAAGTAGTCGGCGTGGTCCATAGGCCAGCCTTGTCCCAGGTTCTGGGCCTTGATGAATATGCAGCACTTTTTCCATTGCATATTGACGAATACGTCGAAGAAAGGTCCGTTGTTGTACTGCCACTCGGTCTGGTTCTGGAAAACTCCTGTTATATAATTCCATTGAGGGGAGTACCATTTGGTATTGAACCAGGCGTTGATGCCCACCTGCATATCGAGAACCCCTTGTTTTATAGGGAATTGTGCGAAATATTTGAGATTCAGAGCCAATTTCGGCAGAGGCAGTGCGCTTTGATCGCTCGAGTGCTGGAAAAGTAAGCGGTTGTTAAGGTGGATCGTATTCCAGAGAACGGCTTCGTAGCGTAGATTGGCATTGAAGACAGATACCAGATCGGCGTTCTGCTGGAGAATTCCGCTGGTATTATAGTAGGTGTAGTTGCCAAGCAGGGCGTACCCTCCGTCAAGATGGAATCTCCAGTGCGGAATGTCTATTTTTCCGGTTATCTGGGTCTGGGATACCTTGTTAAGGGAATTGTCCCAGCGAAGCTGCTCGTTGATGGTCGAGTAGAAGTGACGTTGGTAGAATTCTGGCAGTTTGATTACAGATGAAAACTCCGCACCTACTTCCAACGGTGATTTTTTGGCTTTTCTGAAAGGGTAGAAACGTGAACTAAGCGATGCGCTGACATCGAAGTCGGCTGCCGCCGCCCCTATCAGGGTATAGTGAGTTTTGGCATTCCAATTTGTATTGGCTCCCAGAGACCCGCTCGCCCCGGCATAAAGGTAAAGGTTGTTTTCCCGTAGCGCGGAAGTGTCGGCGGCGGTGACGTAATGGTATCTGCTGTACTCGTCGCCTATTCCGACATCTATTTTTGAGATGATGGAATTCTCTTTCCAAGGCTGGAGCCTGATATACAGTTTGTTATCCAATACTCCACGTCCGAGGGAATCGGCGTCCGTACCGTTTTTGAAGAGTCGTCCGTAATGACTGTATTCTAGCGCATGCCCGATGAAGGCCGTAGTGATGTCGTCTTGCGCCACATATGTACTGTCCTTGGCCAAGCGCCTTTCGTTGATGAAATTGAACGGAATGCGGAGCTGCTGATCAATATAGAAGGTGGTCTTTTTGGTGGTGGAAGAGGCTGATGTCATCGCCACACCCACCTCCTTGGAATCTATGGTAGTATCCCTTATCTCGGAGATGTCCGTGATTCCGCCGTTCTCTCCCATCGATATGTTGTTTCGTATCAGGGCCGCGTTCATAAGGTACTTCTTGCCCAGATAATTGACTCCCAGGCCAATCGTATTGTTGCTTGTCTTTTCGTTAAGCAATATTCCGGCTCCTCCCCATTTCTCATACAGAATGCTGAAATTCAGCTCCGGAGTGATATTCTGGGTTGAGAGGAAGTGAAGATTGTCTGATTCCTTGGCATCGCCGGCCATGAGCGTGCCGAAATATGCCAATTCCGTATGCGGAGTCTTGGTGTTGTATTGATTGAAATTATCAGGGGTGTAGCTCCAAGCGCTGTATGATTCCCAAAAGCCTGTTTTGTAGGACTTTCCTCTGAGGAAGAAGTTATAATATTGTACCGGTGAACCGGCTACTCCCAGCCATGAGGCGTTGACGTCGCGTCTCTGGAAATCGTAATCGTAGAAGTGATAGTTATAGCTTGAGTCCGGAATCTCTACTTTGAGGCTCTGGAAATCCCTGTCTGCGGTCCACGATATGATTCGTTTGTAGTGCATGGAATCCGCTATGGCATAGGTGTCCAGGATACGCGGAGTGTTTTTGGTGATACTGTCTTTGATGGCTTTCTTTTCCTCCTGAACCAGCCGGAGCGAATCCGTGCGCGCTTTTTTGCGAAGCTCCCGCTGCTCGGCATCGTATTTTTTCCTATCCTCTTTTGATAGAGAGTCGTACCATTTTCGGAAGGCCTCCTTGGCCCGCAGAGTTGAATCGATCTTGTACAGCGAGTCCAGCTTGAATGCCTCGCACAAAAGAAGGGAGTCGCCGCTTGCGCGTAGAGAATCGCTTGTCTGGCGGTGTGTGAGGGAATCCAGCAGGGCTACATAGTATTTGTACCTGAAAGGGTCTATGTCTCTGAGGGAATCCGGCGCCTGTATGGTGTCTCTGGCAGAAAGGACTTTCTGCATCACGGAATCCTCTTTGTCCAGAATCAGGGAATCTGGCCCGCCGAGAAGCGAATCGGCTATCTGGACGGAAGAAAAATCTCCTTTCCGTCCTATTTTGTAGTTATCTTTAGGGTATATGACCGTGTCAGGGGATGCTCCGCTCTCGGCTTTTGACAAAGAGAGCGAGGCGGGACCTGCCGTCATCTCCGAAGCTATTCCTATCGTGATACTGCCAAGCAGCAGAATGGGGAAAAGCAGTTTTCCTTTAAGATTCATTCGTCTACCAGATATATGTCATCTCCTTTCTGCGCGAAATGAAAGCGTTCTCTGGCGAATTTCTCCAGAGAGTCCCTGTCGTGATTAAGGATGTAGATGGTTCTGTCCAATTCTTTAATTTTTTCCTGGTTGGCCTTTATTTCGCGGTTCTGTCCGGATATCGTGATCCCGGCCTTCATCCACTGAAACAAGTTGCCACTTTTGATGCATAGAAAAATGAGGAACGCGCAGAAAGCTATGATGCTCACGCGGATAAGAGAACGCTGTTCCGCACGGTTCCCGTCCTCTCTTTTATCCCAAATTTTATGCATTATGCCCATAATTGCGCAAATTTAACTAAATTTGCCGAGTTCTAAAATACGAATCAAATGAAACCTACACTTCTTGTTTTGGCTGCCGGAATGGGCAGCAGATATGGTGGATTGAAACAGATGGACCCGCTTGGCCCGTCTGGAGAGACCATAATAGATTATTCCATATATGATGCGGTGAGAGCCGGCTTCGGTAAGGTGGTCTACATCGTAAGGGAATATTTCAAGGAACAGATGGAACAGACTGTAAGAGAGAAATATTCCGGAGTCAAATGTGCGGACGGTACTCCTCTTGAGTTCGATTTCGTAACCCAGGAGTTGACAAAGATTCCTGAGGGCTTTACGCTTAATCCTGAAAGAGTCAAGCCTTGGGGTACGGCCCATGCGGTTCTTATGGCGAAAGATGTTATCAAGGAACCGTTCGTGGTGATAAACGGAGATGATTTTTATGGACAGACCTCATTCCGCATAGCATCCCAGTGGTGCCACGAACATGAGAATTCTCAGAGTGTGTACGCACTTGTGGGGTTTGAAATTGATCATACACTTTCTGAGTCAGGCGGCGTATCGCGAGGAATCTGCACTTATGACGCGGCCGGTAAGCTTCTCGATGTAGTGGAGACGCATAATGTGATGTTCGATGCGGACGGAGTGTTGCGAGGAGATAACTCCATTACTTCCTGCAGAGGTGAAGTGAAAGCTAAGGACCTTTGTTCTATGAATATGTGGTGCTTCACTCCGGATTTCTTCGAAAAGGCGGAGAGCCTGTTCAAGAAATTCCTTGAGCAGAACAGCACTGAACTCAAGAAGGAGTTCTATATCCCGTATGTTGTGGATTGCGCCATCAAGGCGGGTGAGGGAGAGTGCGATGTGCTCAATACTCCGGACAAATGGTTCGGTGTTACATTCAAAGAGGACAGACCGCTGGTTGTAGCCAAATTCGCTGAGCTTGTTCATGACGGGGTATATCCGTCGCCGCTTTATGGAAAGAACTAAAGGATCGTCGTGGGCGCCATCGTGGGGAGGAATCATCGCGGTGGCCGCTACCTTTTTAGCCGGGGCGGTTCTGGGCTCGGTGGTGACATTGGCTCTCACCCGGAAAGGCGCCGGAATGGATGTCTGTATGCTGATTTCTTACCCGGTGATGTTCGTGTTCACGGGGTTATTGGCATATCTGAAAGGGAGAAAGCCCGGAGCTGTCCTCAGTCGATTGGACAGGGGCGTGAAACCACAGAACTGGTATCTTTTTCCGTTGGTGATGGTGCTTACCTTCGCGGCTTCTTTCGTGTGTGATATTTTCAATATGGTTCTTCCGCAGATGCCTGAGGATATTCAGAAAGCACTTGAGGCCGCTACGGGAGGCAATTTCTGGCTTAATCTCGTAAGTGTGGCCGTGCTTGCACCACTTCTCGAGGAATGGTTATGCAGGGGATTGATACTTAGGGGATTACTGACAAACGGGACGAGACCTGCGCTTGCCATAGTCGTATCCGCGCTATTCTTTGCCATCATTCACGGGAATCTGTGGCAGGCCGTACCTGCATTTGCCCTGGGCGCGTTGTTTGGATATGTCTATTATAAGACAGGAAGTTTGAAACTAACTATCCTTATGCACTTTACTAATAATTTCATCTCGCTTCTGGTGAGCCGCAGCGACCAGATAGGACAGACTGACGGGTGGATGGACATTATGCCGGTGGAGTGCTACTGGGTGTTATTTGCGATTTTCGCTCTCTCGCTGGTAGTCGGCGTATGTACGCTCAGCCGCCTGCACGTCGTGGACTCTGAGAATGTCGGCCCCGTGGCGTAAAGACAGAAGGTGATAATATTCTGTATTCCCTTCTGTGAATCTTTTATCGGCTGCTCCTATTAGAATGGGGCGGCCGAATTTTTTCAACTGTTCCAAGTTCTCTATTATCTCTACATTCTGCCTAGCTGTTTTGGCAAATCCCAGACCCGGATCCAGAATCCATTCCTTTATCCCCATCTTTTCGGCCTTCGCGTTGAACTCCTCGAAATATTCTATGAGAGTCTGCATTATGGGCTTGTCAGCAGATGCCAGGAAGTCCATGGTCCTGGGGTTGCCTTTTTTGTGCATCGCTATATATGGGAGTGATAACTCCGCCACCAGGGGCAGCATCTTCGGGTCGTCTTCTCCGGCGGATATGTCGTTGACTATGAACGGGCCTACAGTGTCGTAGGTTCTGCGGACGATCTCGGCGCGGGTGGTGTCTATCGACAGCGTTTTTTCTGAATGCCAATTCTTTAGAAACCCCTCCAGCCTTGCCCATTCTTCTTCAGGCGGAACATCCTCCGCGCCAGGTCTCGTGGAAACGGCACCTACATCCACTATGTCGGCACTGCTTTTCAGAATGGAGAAGTTATACCGGCTTTTTTCGAAAAAAGAGTCTGGCGTCAGGTTGATTATGCCCATTATTTTTACCATATCCGCGTGTTTTATCTGAAAGTGTGCAAATATGGCCAATTATAGTGATTGTTTGATTGTTTTTCCGTGAAATCTGCGTTCCGAGGCTAAAAAATAATTATTTTTGCAGATATGCTTATAGTATTGGAAGGTCTTGACGGTGCGGGAAAATCCACGCAGGTCAAAAAGTTGAAGGAATATCTGGAACAAAAGTGTGGAGGTTGTGAGTATATACATTTCCCGCGTTACGATGCCCCGGTCTATGGAGAGTTGATCTCGCGCTTCTTGCGTGGCGATTTCGGTTCAAACGATGCCGTTCATCCTCAGCTGGTGGCGCTTCTTTTTGCGGAGGACAGGCACGGAGCGGCTCCACAGATAAAAAAACTGCTCGAAGAAGGGAAGACCGTTCTTCTGGATCGCTATGTATATTCCAATATAGCATATCAGTGTGCCAAGCTTTCTGATGACAAGGCTGCGGAGGATCTTCGCCGATGGATATTCAAAACGGAATTCGGCGATTTCGCCGAGCCGGTGGCTGATCTGAACATATTCCTGGATGTGCCTATAGGGTTCGTGGAGAAGAATCTTTCTCATTCCAGAAGCGGGGAGGACAGGGAGTATCTTGCAGGAGCTCAGGATATACACGAGTCTTCCATAGCTTTTCAGAAAAAGGTGAAGCAGATGTACCTCAAGCAGGCTGCAGAGGACGCTTCCCTTAAGGTGGTGGATTGTGCCGATCTGCAGGGAAGGATGCTTCCGTCCGGAGATATATTTTTAAAAATCAAGAAATTGGTGGATGAGACGCTTTAGCTTTTCTCGACGGCTTTCCGCTTTTATCCTGGGTGCGGTATTTCTTGTGGGGGGACTTTTCAAGTTGATGGACCCTGTCGGAAGCACTCTTGTGATGGAGGGGTATCTTAATTTTCTGCACCTCGGGTTTTTGAAGTCCTTGGCGGAATACGCTTCGCTCTTTTTTAATCTTCTGGAGTGCTTCATAGGCATTTCGCTTATCAGCGGCATATGGGTTAGGGTGATGCGTAATCTTACGTTGGCCCTGCTGTCGTTTTTCACTTTGCTCACGCTCCTGCTTCTGATTTTTAATCCGGAGATGGATTGCGGCTGCTTCGGTCAGGTACTGCATCTGAGTCATCTGCAGAGTTTTCTGAAAAACATCGTGCTTTTTGCGCTGTGGGCTATAGCATTCCTGCCATATGCCAGGAGTTATCCGCGCCCGCTTTACCGTAAGATTTTAAGCGGTGTGGCTTATGCCATGGTGATAGTGTTTGCCGTCTATTCTTATGTCAATCTTCCGCTTCTGGATCTTACGGATCTGCATACCGGTAAGGAGATTGAAGAAGGAGACATCAGTCTTATGGACACCGAAGGGGAGTATGTGGATTCGCATCTGCTGAAAGGAAAAGTGGCTTTTATATCGGTATATGCTCCGGAAAAGGTAAATGCCGAGGAACTTGATTTAATCCGGTCACGCTCCAGAAAAGCCGGAATGCGGACTGTGTTGGCCGTGAACGGGGAGCTTCCTTTCGCCCAGGATAGGGCATATCTGTCTGACAGACGCACACTTATGAGTCTTAACCGGGCCAATATGGGTGTCACGTTCATATCCGGAGGTCAGATAGCGCAGAAGTGGACGCCTCGAGAATTTCTGTCTTTCGATGAAGAGTCTCTTCGTGACATTACTTCCACCGACCCTTCCGAATTAATTATAGATGAGGGACTTGACGGGAAGAGGAAATTCGAGATCTTCGCGCTGATATTTTTTGTGATACTTTTAGTGTAGTATTTCTCGCGAAAGATTTTGCAGAATTAAAAAATAATACTACTTTTGTAGTCCCATCGCGGGGTAGAGCAGTTGGTAGCTCGTCGGGCTCATAACCCGGAGGCCGGAGGTTCGAGTCCTTCCCCCGCTACTAAAAAGCAGCAACCTTTCAGGCTGCTGCTTTTTTTATAGCAATTCCCTCACTTTGGGGATGATTTCCAAGTCGGCCGGAAGCCAATCTACGCTTCCGATTTCTTCAAGTGACAGCCATTTCGCGGCCTCATGCTCCCGTAGAAACAAATCTCCCGAAACGATGCTGCACTTGAAACAATCCATTGAAAGGTGAAAGGTAGGGTAGTCCCATTCTACTGTGCCTAGCAGTTCCTCCACTTTCACTTCCGTGTCCAATTCCTCCAGAATCTCTCGATGAAGCGCCTCTTGCGGAGATTCTCCGCTCTCAATCTTTCCTCCCGGAAATTCCCATCCGTCCTTGAATTCTCCATATCCCCTCTGTGTCGAGAACACCTTCCCATTCTTGACGATTACCGCCGCCACCACGCGAATTGATTTCATA
>CAVFNP010000019.1:0-10439 GCA_963624185.1 Firmicutes bacterium CAG:460
AGGCGAGCGTCAGCGAGGACCGGAAGGGCAATTGCTGCGACATTCATACGCTATGTCTTTTCCGCCAGGTGAGGAATTTTTTCGCCGTTTTTGTCCTCACCTGGATTACACGCTAACTCAGTTTTGCGTGAGGTCTATGCTTTCTCCGGTTGAAATCACATAAGCCGACAACTGCCCGTTTTCTTTACCGAAGGCTATGGCTTGCTCCCTCTCGTCTTCTGGAAAGAGCTTGGTGCTGTCGAAATAGTACAGTCCCGAATCCGTGTCCAGCCAGCCGCCCACATAACCGTCATGCTGCTGAGCGTGCGTGATAACCTTTGGAAGAGATTCCCTGGAATGGCTGTTCTGCGTGGCGGCATAAGATACGGCTATTCCGTAAGTGGGCTCGGTAAAGTCCGGAATATGTATGGTAAAGCCGTCAGGATGTGTCTGGGAGTATTCCCACACTTTGTCTGCAAGATTTTGAAGCTCAGATTGTTTTTTGCATGTGACACAAGAGCAGAGCACTGCCGCTGTGGCCAGGATATAAAGAAATCTTTTCATGTTCATTTTTTCCTCCAAGTGATGTAGTTTTCGTATTTGTAGACTTGCGTGCGATCCACCTCAGACAACAGTGTGGCGGTGCCGGTAGAGTCGCGATAAAAGCCGAAGGTGTAGCCTCCTACCAGATAAACGGCATTGTTTACTCCGAAATCTATCAGTGTCTGGGCAAAATCGTGGAAAGACTCCGGAGTCTCGCTGACTATGACCAGAATCTCAGAATTTCTCTCGCAGATGGCTTTACGTATGGATTTGCCTTTCGGGGCGTTTTCTATCAGAGTGCCATTGTCCACCAAAGCGTACTGTCTGAAAAAGTACCCTCCCCGGGCTGTTGCCTCTTCGAAAAGGGGAGAATTGTCACTCACCCCTACGCTTATCTGGGAGTCTATGATGGCTACATATCCTTTTTTAGACAAGCCCCAGGCCAATGGCTTTCCTGCCAGCACGAATGCTCCGTTGATTTTTCCGTTGTCTGCCCTGATGTCCGCCGCCTGAGCGGTAAGGATTATATCGGTATCTTGAATATCCGGCTCACCCACCTGCAGAACAGGCTCTGCGTTATGCGGAATATAGACGCTTAACTCTATATCGTTGATCGTGAACTTGAGATGTTCCGTTCGTGCGGTTAAAGTATCGGAGTAGTTTCCTATGCGCTGCCCGTATGGATGGACGTTTTGGGCAAGAGGCTCGAAGACGGTAGGTACGTCAGTGCTGGTGAGCGAGTGCTTCCTGATTACGATTCCGCCGACGATGGCAATCACCGCCACAGCCCCTGCAATATAGGGCCAGAGTTTGCGATGAGAAACTCCGCGGGAGTCAGGCCTCTTTCCGCCTATGACTCTCAACTCGTCGTCTTGTATGTCAGTTGTTTTCTTATTCATGTCTATCCTTTGCTAATGCTTCCACGTACGACTTCAACTTAATCAGCACTTCTCTGGAGGCTGACAGTTCCGCATAGAACCTCTCGCAGTCCGAAAGAATGAGCTGTTGATGGCCAATGTCGATGAAATGTATATGGCTCATATTGATAATCAGGCTTCTGCCCAGTCTTAAGAAATGCTCTCTTTCATCGCCGAGCTGCTCTGATATGATGTCTTCCATCTGCCCGAGCTGAAGCGATATGAGCCGTTTTCTCCCGTCTCTGGTTACAGCCGTCGAGTAGTTCCCCTCCGATGCGATGTACATCAGCGAGTCTGCGGGTATGCGCAGGAGTTCTGTCCCTCTGGAGATAACGATGTGTTTCATGAGCGGGGCAAAGTTACCAAATTTTTTGGCAGCACGCTAACAGATAATCGGCAGCAGTGACATAATGTATGAAATGTAAAAATAATGTATGAACAGTGGCTCCCCACAGTAGGTCGTACGACAGGAGAGCGTTTCATACATTGCTCCGGAAAATGCTTGGCTTTCAGGGAGTTTACTCATACTTTTGCCTTCGGAAATCAAATTAAAACACACATAAAATGAACAAAAATCTAAAAAAATGCATTATCGCCGCTTTAGTTGTTCTGACTGGCGGCTGCAACTCTCGAAAAGAAAACACTGACGACTCGGCGAGGTATGACGGACTGATCCGTAATGATGACCTGGTGGTTGTCAGCTCCAATGACGGGCGGGTGACGATAAAGAATGAGGCTACAGGAAAGGTTACCATCAAGGACATAAAACTGGATTGGCAGCAGGCGTCACGCAATGACTCTCTGGCCGTCTTCTGCTCCGAGCACAAGCGCGGATACTATAATGTATATACCGGGGAGATAGTGGTTCCGGCGCAGTACAGTCGCGCGTGGGTGTTTTCGGAAGGTCTCGCAGGTGTGCAGAAGAATGGAATGATAGGTTTTATCGACCATAAAGGAAAAACGGTGATAGATTTCAAGTTTCCATATCACGGCAATCCTCTTCGCGAGTACGTGTTTTCCAACGGGTATTGCGCCGCGGCCGACACTCTGGGCAAATGCGGTATCATCAACAGGAAAGGGGAGTGGGTGATAGCTCCGGAGTACGATTCGGTGAACTTGTTTAAGGAGTATGCTATAGTGTCCAAGGCCGGAGTAAGGCGACAGGTCGCTTATGATGGTACAGAGATTAATTCTTTTGTTGTTGACTATATCCAAAGGCTGACATATACTACCAAGGAACGTTACGAGAATAAGGATGGTGAGGTGGAGTATTTGGACGTGAAGGTGGATACAGGCCTTTTCAGTTATCGTGTAGGGGGGCGCTGCGGGCTTATGGATGCCAATTGCCGCAGACTGACAGCCCCATTGTACGATTCCATCACGGCGGTAGACAAGAAGATGTTCCGTGCCGTACTTATAGACGGGTATTCTGAAGTGATTCTCAATGCTTCCGGTAAGGTTATGCAGTAAGCTATGTGTAGACGAAAACTTTTCATAATGTTTGTTTGGGTTTCTGCCGGGGCAGTGACAGCCAGCATTCTGCTGGTTGTCCTGCTGAAGTGGATTCCGATAACGACCACGCCTTTAATGCTGCGACGCAGCCTGACGTCAGGCTATGGCCGCGAATGCCAATGGACACCTCTTGAGGATATATCCAGGAGTATGGTGTCCGCCGTGATTTATGCCGAAGATCAGCGGTTCTATGTTCATCATGGCTTTGATTTTGAGGAACTTGCTAATATGAAAAGGGCCTATGATTATGAAGGAAAGCCACTGCGTGGCTGCAGCACCATAAGTCAGCAGACGGCGAAAAACTGCTTTACTTTCTGCTCTGACACTTGGATGCGCAAGGCAGTTGAGTCCTATTTCACTGTGCTCATAGAGTGGATATGGGGTAAAGACAGGATACTGGAGGTCTATCTCAACGTGGCGGAATTAGGCCCGGGGATCTATGGCGTTCAGGCAGCTGCGCGAAGGTATTATCATATCCACGCGAACGCCTTGACCATCCCGGACGCATCCTCGCTGGTATGCTGTCTGCCGTTGCCATTGGCCCGAAATCCGGAATGGGTGAATATCCATATGGCTGCAAGGCGCTCAAGCATAGCCCGCGCTATTGCTGCCAGGTAGAGGAGAGCGTTATCGCGCTATCCACCGCATAAAGTCATCGACCCTTGAGCGGGAGACTGTCATCTTGAAATCAGCTTCCGGGTCGGATACTATAAGCAGGCAACCGTTGACCTGTTTCACTATGCTTTGTATCGCCTTTACCGATACGATGCAGCTTCGCGAGATTCTGAAAAATGTCTGCTGCGGCAGTTCGCCGGCTATGATGTCCAGCGAAGAGTCCGTGACGTAAGTTTTGCCGTCCGTCGTCCGAAGGAAATTGTTTTTCTCTTCCGAATAGAAAAAGGCGATGTCATCTACCTTGACAGGCACTATTCTGTCGTTCAGCCTTACTATGAACCTTTCTTTGACCGTCTTGGCATCGTGCACGCCGAGGGCGGCGTCTATATTCTGCTTGTGTTCTGCCTGAAGAACTCTTCCTACAGCCCTGTCCAGATCCGAAGGGTTGATGGGCTTCAGCAGATAATCCACTGAGCCCGCCTCGAAGGCGTTGATGGCATAGCTGTCATAAGCCGTGGTCATGATTACTTTCGAGGTCACTTTTATCTGTCTGAATATCTCGAAGCAGTTGCCGTCCGCGAGCTCGACATCCATAAATATCACGTCCGGGGCGTCGTTTTCGTGTTCATTAAGAAAATCGACGGTTTGAGACACTCCCTGGGTGCAAGCTATCACGTTCATCTGCGGATAGCGACTTTCGACAATTCGTTTAAGCGCTTTCTGCGCCATAATTTCGTCTTCTACAATAAGCACTCTCATAGTTGGTTATCGTGTTATCAGTGGCAGGCGGATAATGTACTGCGTATCGTTTTTTTCTATTATCACCTCTCCGCCTTTGAGGTCTACGTATTGTTGTTTTATATAGTTCAGGCCGACTCCTGTGGACTGCACTTTGCTCTTGCGCGGCACGAGATTGTTTCTCACTTCAATGTCCAGTCCGTCGGTACAGATGGAAATCAGCAGCGGGCAAGTCTGCGTCACCGCATTGTGCTTGAATGCGTTTTCCACGACCATCTGTACGCTGCAGGGTGGTACGGATTTTTTCAGGTCTTTCGAATCAATCTCTTTGCTCACTTCAAATCCTTCCGGGAAACGCGTGCGCATAAGGTCTATGTAGGCATTCACGAAATCCATCTCGTCTTCCAGGCTCACCAGACGCTTGTCTTCGTTCTGGAGCATATATCTGTATAGTCCTGCCAATTTGTGTATATACTCGCTTGCCTCTTCATTCATCCCTTCCACTACCAGGGAGTCGAGAACATTGAGCGAATTGAACAGAAAATGCGGGTTTACCTGCTGCTTGAGCTTCTCGTAGCGGAATTGGGCGTAATGCCTTTTTTCTTTTTCTACACTTATGGCCTGTTGGCTTTCAAGAGAGTAGTTGACGAGGTAGATAATGCTGTATACAGCCGCGCTCACTATTATGCAAAGTATGCTGAGCAGGAAAAATTCGAGTGAAACATCCGGGATGATATTGCTTCTCGGGGCCAATCCCACGATGTAGGCGCTGATTTGGGAGGTGAGCAGGATGAAAAGTATGAAGATGAACCACCATATCCCCCGCCCGAATTCTTTCTGAATCTGTCGGCTGAATCTTACCAGAATGATGTCCAGACAGATAAGTGTGATCATTACGGCCGAGTTGGACAGAATCATGGACAGAATTTCGAAAGTGCTCCATTGGGATATGCCCGCAGACGCGAAGGCGAAAATGAGCATTCGCAGCAGAAAAATCACCAGAAAAGCCACGACTATCATTATGACTTGAGGCTTGGTGCTGTTCTCTTCCAGAACATTCGTATGCCCGTGGGCCAGCAGTTTGGCGATTATTGAAGTTCCGTAGCCGAGCAGCAGCGTGGTCAGGAAGGTGGCCACGGCGCTTGACAGTGTCGGATTATCTGTAAGCGAGAGCAGCAGCTGTCCTCCCTTCGTCCCTATGAAGAAGCCTATTATATTGGCCAATATTATGAAGGCTGCCGTAATTTCTATCTTGAGGTTCTTTCTTATGCATAGTATGGCTATCATCGCCATAGTCAGGAAAGTCAGAAGCGGCTCGTCGCCAAGATGGAAAATGCCGAAAATAAGCGCAGCGAAAGCATGCGCCACGGCAAATGCCCATATGATAAGGCTATTAATCTTAGTGTCTTTTTTCACAATTCCCTATTGCGTAATCGTCTGCAATTTAGGAAAAAAAAGCGATAGTTGTTTCGGCTCATCCCTCAAAACCCTCCATTCGTCCGCATTTATCCCCCATTCGTCCACGGTACTTTTTCACCTATTTAAATAGTTGTTATCTTCGCCTTGAATTAATAACACTACGCGTTCTGCCCTCAGTAAGCGGCTGGAGTTTTTGCGCTTGCGGGACGGTGCACAAAACAGAGTTTGCTATAACCATATAATGAAATCGAACAAACCAAAACTTTCATTCGCTCAGATCTGGAATCTAAGCTTCGGCTTTATGGGCGTCCAGATAGGATACTCTCTTCAGAATTCCAATACATCCACCATCTTGCAGTCATTTGGTGCGGATCTCAGTTCGTTAAGCTATTTTTGGCTTGCGGCCCCCATTGCCGGCCTTATCGTTCAGCCTATAGTGGGAATGTTCTCGGACAAGACCTGGACCAGGCTCGGCAGACGAATCCCGTTCATATTGGGAGGCGCTATCATATCGGCATTGGCATTGATCCTTATGCCGAATTGTCCGAAGATGCTCGCGTTCGCGCCGCTTCTCATGGGTGCGCTCATATTCTTCTTTATGGACCTGTCATTCAATATCACCATGCAGCCGTTCAGGGCGCTGGTTACCGATATGCTCGATGACAGTCAGAAGACAGAAGGTTTTGTGGTGCAGACGCTGCTCATCAATCTTGGCGCCGTGATAGGAGCACTCCTTCCTCTCATTATGACTTGGGCAGGGGTGAGTGATGCCCCGGTGGAGGGCCATGTGTCTGATCATATCGCCTATTCATATTACGCGGGCGGAGCGATACTGCTTCTCTCCGTACTTGTTACTTCTTTTAAGGTGAAGGAATATCCTCCGAAGGAATTTGCGCTGTATAATGGAACCTCGCAGACCTCAGAGACCGCTCTGCCTAAGAAGAGTTTCGGCGAACTTGTCAGAGGTGTTCCTAAGGTGATGCTTCAGCTCGGGGTGACTCAATTCTTCTCATGGGCCGCACTTTTCCTTATGTGGAATTATCTCAAGCCTGCCATTACCGGGGTAGTTACGGATAATGCCGGAGTCGTGCTCTCGGAGGGCGCTACCGCCACATGGGTTGGCGTGCTTAATGCAGTTTATCCCGTTCCTGCCTGCATCGTCGCTTTGTTTATGACTCAGCTTGCCAATCGTTATGGCAACCGCTGCGTATATGCCGCCTGTCTGGCATTCGGCGCGCTCGGCTTCCTGGGACTAACGCTTATTCATAATCAATACCTTATGATGCTTCCTATGGTGTTTATAGGTATAGCCTGGGCCGGCATATTGGCTATGCCGTATGCGATACTTTCCCGCGCCATCGATGCATCTTGCGCCGGAGTATATATGGGCATTTTCAATTTCACTATAGTCATACCGCAGATATTCATGGGACTTTTGGGCGGAGTGATAGTGAAATACATCTTTAACAGCAATGCGGTTGCCATGCTTGCTCTTGCTGGAGTATTTATGCTCTGCGGAGCCGTCAGCGTCGCATTTGTTGACAGGGCCAAAAGATAATTGGACAGGAAAACACTGAAACTAATACCATTTAACAATATGAAAAGTATAAAAATATTATTGGCCACGCTGCTATGTGTGACATCTTTCTCTCTTTCCGCACAGGAGAAATATGAGGTGAAGGGTGTTGTCACGGATGCGTATGGTCCGGTCGTTGGCGCCGCTGTAATAGAACAGGGTACTTCCAATGGCGTTCCTACCGGGATGGACGGAGATTATACCATAAAGGTGTCATCTCGCGATGCCGTCCTGGAGTTCAGTTGCATAGGATACGGCACTGTTACTTTCCGCGCCGGGGAGGTTCCAGCCGTAGTGGTTCTTAAAGACGATACCGTATTCCTGGAGGAAGCTGTGGCCATAGGTTACGGCTCACAGAAAAAGAAGGAAGTTACAGGATCTGTCGCTTCTGTCAAGTCGGAGGATTTCAATGCCGGTGTAAAGACCAGCCCTATAGGCCTTCTTCAGGGTAAGGTGGCAGGTCTTAATATAAGCCGAAGCACGAGCGACCCTACCAGCACTGGATTCAATGTCCAGATTCGTGGATTCTCCACACTCGACAAGGGTGCCGGTACATCACCTCTTTATATAGTGGACGGCGTTCCGGTGAGCAACATAGACAATATCTCTCCCGATGAGATAGCTTCCATGGACGTGCTCAAGGACGGTTCTGCCGCGGCCATCTATGGTACGAGAGGTACTAACGGCGTGATTATCATCACTACCAAGCGCGGAGAGAACTTCACGGACAAGGCTATGACCAAGGTCGAGTACGCTGGCTATGCTTCGCTTTCAGTGCGCAACGGAAAGCAGGGAATGGCTACGCCGCAGGAGTTTGTCAATCTCGCCGAGATTTCGGGCGGTGTCATCGAACCTCTTATCTATAAGGATGAGAACGGGGAGCCTTATCAGACGGACTGGATGAGCGAGATTACCCGTAAGGCCGCTCTTACACATAATCACAATGTGGCCATAACAGGCTCTTCAAGCAATTTCAACTACCGCGCCTCCATCAATTATAAAGATGCGCAGGGAATTGCACGCAATAATGAACGTAATGAGATGATAGCCAAGCTTGCGGCTTCACAGAAGGCTCTTCGCGGCTGGCTCGATTTGAATTACGATTTCTCCTATATGCATTATCGCAACGATTATTTCTGTGGCGATTTCAAGCAGGCAGCCATCCTTAATCCTACCATGCCGATTTATGATTCCACGACGGCATCAGGTTACTATAATCCTCAGGGAACGGGACTTACCAATCCTGTGGAGAATATGAATCAGAAGGAGTCTTATCAGACCGGCAGTTATTTCAGAGGCTCCATAAAGGCCACACTTAATGTCCTCCCTGTCGAGGGCCTTAAGATCAATGCTTTCGGTGCCATCGAAGAAGGAAATAACGCTTCTTTCTGGGCCAATAAGCAGATAAATACAGATGTCGACGGCTCCGGAAAGGCGGGCCGTGGCAACGACAGCAACTTCAGCAAGCTTTTCGAAGTGACGGCGGATTATTCACGCAGTTTCGGAAAACATAACATAGCTGCCGTGGCAGGTTTCTCTTATCAGAATTTCCTCTATGACGGTTCATCCATAGAGAACAAGGGTTTCCCTACAGAGAGCATGAAGTATTATCAGATAGGGAACGGCGATGCAACAAAGACTTATCTGAAAGCATCTTCATATCGTAACTCTAATACTTTGGCCGCTTTCTTTGCAAGAGCTAACTATAATTATGATGAAAGGTACCTCGTGTCGGCGTCGTTGCGTCGTGAGGGATCATCCCGTTTCGGTGCCAACAACAAGTGGGGCTGGTTCCCTGCAGTCAGCCTCGGTTGGCGTGTGGTAGAGGAAGACTTCATGCAGAACGCACAGTGGGTCAATGACCTGAAGCTTCGCCTCGGATTCGGTGTCACTGGTAACAACCTCGCATCTGACCTTAAATCCGTAGCTATGCTTACCAATGGCGGAACATTCTGGTATAATGGCAAATACGTCTATACTTACGGTGTAGGGCAGAATGTCAATCCGGACTTGCGTTGGGAGAAGAAATACGAGTATAACCTGGGTGTGGATTTCGCGTTCCTGGATAACCGCATATACGGTAGCTTGGATACCTACTATCGCCAGACCAGAGATCTTCTCTGGGATTATGAAGTGCCTACCCCTCCATATCAGTACTCTACGCTTCTTGCCAATGCGGGACAGATGGACAGCTATGGTGTCGAGCTCGCAATCAGCGGTGTTCCTGTGAAGACCAAGGACTGGACGTGGGTCACCACTCCTACTCTGTCATTCAACAAGAATGTAATCACCAAGCTTTCAGATCCTTCCAAAGGATTCAACTATAAGGAGACCACCACAGGCACGGTAAGCGAGACCGGTATCATGAATACCAATACTCAGATTCTTCGCGAAGGACAGTCCGTAGGTACTTTCTATGGCTATAAGTTCTTGGCTATCAATAATGGTACATGGTATTATTCTACTCCTGCCGGCGGTGTCGTTGACGGTGCAGGCGCAGCTGAGGGCTACCGTCAGGAGCTTGGCAACGCACAGCCGTGGTTCACTTTCGGTTGGAACAATACTCTCAGGTATAAGAATCTGGATGCATCCATCTTTATGCGCGGTGTAGTCGGCAACAAGATATTCAACCTCACCCGTTGGGCGTTCGGTCCTACCAAGGCCGCCACCAACAACCTCTTTATGAAGGATGTCAAAACTTCTGACGGCGTGGTTCTTACCAACAAGGAGCAGTTCTCCGATTATTATCTTGAGGACGGTTCTTACCTTAAGGTGGACAACATCACGATAGGCTACAACTTCAAATTCAAGGAAGACAGTCTGGTGGATAATCTGCGCGTATACCTTACTGGACAGAATCTGGCTACTCTTACTGCGTACAGCGGGCAGGATCCGGAGGTTAACACCACCAGCGTATGGAATCCCGGTATAGATTTCTGTGATTTCTATCCTACGGTAGCTACTTTCCTTGTAGGTGTCAACATTACTTTCAAATAGAGAACGGTCATGAAAAAGATTATATATACGATAGCCTCTCTTGCGGTGCTTTTCGGAGTGTCTTCCTGCAAGAATATGCTTGATGAGGTGAACTATGGTAACCCTACCATAGAGGATATGATGACAAGCGAAGAGAATGTCAT
>CAVFNP010000019.1:10677-38489 GCA_963624185.1 Firmicutes bacterium CAG:460
ATAAAGAACCTTAACGACTATAAGAGTTCCATGTCCGAGGAGGTGTATAACCAGTATCTGGGAGAGGTGGAGGTGATGCGAACATATTACTTCTATCTTATGTTCGAGTGCTTCGGCCGTATTCCTTATACTGAAGTGTATGAGGAAGTTACAGGTCCGCTTCTCGATCCTCAGGATGTATGGAGCCAGCTGGTAGCCACTCTTGAGAGAAACGCCCCTAACATGGCAGTGGTCAATGACGGTAACCGTGCCGCCAATTATGGCCGTACTACACAGGGATTTGCGTATGCTCTGTTGGCTCGTCTGTATCTTAATGCCGAGAGCTACGGGTGCACTCCCGACAACGTATTCAAGAATGTCGAAAAGCCTTCGCAGTTCACCGGTTCGTTCTATGATAACTGCATAAGGTGCTGCGATAATGTGATAAACGCGGGTTCATACTCCATCGAGACTGACTATTTCCATAATTTCGCACTGTTCAATGAGGACAGCAAGGAGGCGATATTCTCAATAGTCGAGAACGGTCTTACTGACGATGAGCACGATACGGGCAAGGTGAAGAACAAATTCCGTATTCCGTATAATACGCATCATTACGGCATCCAGCACTATTATGGAACTATTCTGGATACTTGGAACGGCTTCTGCGCACGTCCTTCATATCTTGACATATTCAAGTCCAAGACTGCTCCAACACGCACAGCGGAGGAGATGCTTGACAATTCCAAGATGAAGGGTTACTATAATTCAGATCTCCGCGGTCCTGGAACTGAACTTAACGGTACGGCCAACGAGAAGACTTGGGGATGGTTTGTAGGCCCTGTCTATAAGAAAGGCTCCACTACAGAGTATTATCTTGACACCAAGGTGGTCGATGCAGACAATCCTAAGGGTACTCCGACTGTTCTTCACGTGGGTATAACCAGTATCTTCGATGCCAGCAACTTCGACGGAGCTCGTCTTAACAAATGGGAGATAGACAAGACAGGAACATACAAGTATGGAGAGAACGATATGCCTATAATCCGTTATGCCGATGTCCTTTGGATGAAGATAGAGGCGGTGCTCAGAGGCGGTGCAGGGTCCGTCAGTGATGTGACTTCACTCCCTGATTTCAAGACCCTCATGACCCGCAGTTTCGCTTATGACGCGAACCCTGAGAAGGCCTACACTGACGCTTACGGCGATGTGAATTCATGGACTCTGGATGATGTACTCGCAGAGCGCGGACGTGAATTCAGTTGGGAGATGACCCGCCGCCGTGATCTTATACGCTACGGAAAGTATAATGACATTCAGTATGTTACCGATGCCAAGGCTAAAGCGGCTGTACGCAAATGGTTCCCTATACCATATTCGGTTCTTGAGAAATCAAAACTTGATGAGAACGGTGAAAAAATCTGGACACAGACTCCTGGATACGAGAATCTATAATTTGACTTAATACAATAAACATTTTAATTACTAACACTTTATCTTTTATTATCATGAAAAAAGTTTTTTATCTGATTTCAGCTGTTGCTCTCCTTGGAAGTTTGGCTTCCTGCAACAAGGAGAAAAATAACGGTAAAATCGATTTCGACGATCTCGTCCTGGACGGATTCTATGTTTACGGCGAGGCTACAGGAACACCTGACAAGGTGCTTTCAATAAATGCTATGGCTGCCGGCTCCAATGAGGTTGACAAAACCGTTCGTGCCGGTATGTATGAGAAATACATCTATCTTGAAGGCGGTAAGGAATTTTCTCTTATCGAGAATGTAGCCGGAAAGAAGACCTTCTACGGAGCAGATCTTAAAGAGGTCAACTATGGTCTCGGAACAGAAGAAAACCCTGGCAAGAACTTCGATAACAACCCTAACATGAATATTCTTCAGGGTAAGCTTATTATTGGAGAAAGCGCTCCTGCACTTAAAGTTGCGGAAAGCGGTCTTTATCACATCGTTCTTGACAACAACACGAACAAAGACCTTGCTCAAGGTGCACAGATCATTATCCAGAAGGCAGATTGGGGTGTTCGTGGCGGATGCAACAGCTGGGGATTCACCGCAGGTGAGGCTTCAGCAAAAGCTGCCGACGGTTCTATCGTTTACACTTGGAAGGATCTTGATTTCTCTGCAAAGGGAGAATTCAAATTCGCTTCTTGCAACGGTTGGAAGATTAACCTTGACGAGGACGGTGTGGTAAAGGCTGAGGTAGGTCTTGGTCTTACAGACGGCAAACTTTCAAATACCGGTGGCAACATCGTTGTAGGTGAGAAAGCCGGTCTTTATAAGATTACTCTTACTTACACTCCAAAGGCAGGTGCTGTGGCAGATGCATTCTCTTATAGTGTTGAACTTACCCAGGAATCTACTCTTCCTACAGAGTGCTATCTTATAGGTGAAGGTATAGCAGGTTGGGGTCTTCCTGGCAATGAGGTAGCTATGACACCGGCACATTCTGAGCCGGGCGCATTCTGGGCTATCCGTTATATCGAGGCAAACAAGAAATTCAAATTCAGTCAGATTTCTACCGGATGGGGCAAGGATTTCTATAGCCTTGGAAATGATTCTGGATATGAGCTTGACGGAAAAGACTGTTATGTTGCTGAGTCGGGTCTTTATATGATCGAAGTTGGCTATGCAAGCAACACCATTACCCTGTCTAAGGCAGAGGTTTACGGAATGGGCGATGCCTTCGGCAGCTGGGATGAAGGGCAGTATCCTTTCACTGTAAACGAGAATCTGTTTACCGTAACGGCTGCAAAAGCAGGAAATCTTCGTATGTATGTCAAGTCTACATTTGAAGCGGCTGCAGGCAACTGGTGGCACCGTGAGTTCAATATCTACGACGGTAAGATTGTTTACCGCGCAGACGGTGGTGATCAGGCAGCTGTCCCTGTAACAGCAGGTCAGAGCATTACTCTTGATTTCAACGCCGGAACAGGTACCATCAAGTAATATGCTGTCAGTTATTGGATTTACAGTAATCTGATGATTTTGGCCAGCGGCTCTTGATCGGGCTGCTGGCTACAAGTATAATAATGGGGAGAATGAATTTTATTATGAAAAATAAACACTTTTTTTGGGTGGTCTCCTTGGCCCTGACTTTCGTATGTTCTTGCGGCAAGCAGAATCATACGGAAACGCCCGATGACAGGAAGGACGATTTGGACAAATTGGCCTATGGCTTATCCGTACTCCCGGAAAAACCGTCTGCGGATGCTTCCTGCACTCTTTATTATAAGGCTGGAGGCGGATTCCCGTTTGAAGGGTACACTGAAGAGTTGTATGCCCATATAGGAATAGTCAATCTTCAGTGGGAGCACGTACAGGCCGAGTGGAACGTTAACATAGACAAATGCCGTTGGCAAAAAACGGAGGTGGAGAACCTGTGGGCTCTTCCTATAGAACCGTCAATCCGAGAGTGGTTCGCAGCAGGAGAGGACGAGTCCATAACCAAAATTGGTGTGGTGGTACGCAGTGCTGACGGAAAAAAGCAGACAGCGGACTTGTTCTGCGCCGTGCAGGATTCGGAGCATGCTTTCAAACCGGGCGATGTGGTTTTGGAGAGCCTGCCTGAGGGAATGCAATACGGAATCAATTATATCTCTCCTACCGAGGTGACATTGGCCCTGTATGAAAAAGACAAGAATGGAGACCGTTATGCGCACGCGCTGGTGGTGGGAGACTTCAATGACTGGGCCCTTTCGCATTCTTACGAGATGAGGCGCGACGAGCAGTCCGCTTGCTGGTGGATTACTCTCACTGGCCTTCAGGAGGGAAAAGAGTACCGTTTTCAGTATCATCTGCTTTCGTCCGAAGGCGAAGCGGTGCGTATTTCTGACCCATATTCGCAGATAGTATATAGCACTGATGATAAGTGGATATCATCGTCCGTATATCCTGAGCTTCCTTCATACCCGAGCGGAGCGGCAGGTCTGGTTTCTGCCTTTCAGACTTCCCGCACGCAGTATGATTGGAAGGTCACGGATTATAAGATAGAGGATCCTGATGATTTGATCATTTATGAGATGCATCTGCGTGATTTCTCTTCCAGTGGGGATTTGTCCGGTGCTATGGAGCATCTTGATTACATTCAGAGCCTGGGGGTGAATGCGGTGGAGCTTATGCCTGTTCAGGAGTTCGACGGTAATGACAGTTGGGGTTATAATCCTTGCGGCTATTTCGCCTTGGACAAGGCTTATGGTACGCGCGAAAAGTATAAGCAGTTCGTGGACGAGTGTCACAGTCGCGGCCTTGCCGTTTTGGTGGATGTGGTCTATAATCACGCTACGGGGGCACATCCTATGGCTGCGATGTATTGGAATTCTTCAGATAACAAGACTGCGGAGAATAATCCGTTTTTTAATGTGGACGCCCCTCATCCGTATTCGGTATTCCACGATTGGAATCACGAGAATCCGCTTGTCCGTGAGTATGTAAAACGAAGTCTGAAGTTTCTTGTCGAGCAGTATCATTTTGACGGGTTCCGTTTCGATCTTACAAAGGGATTCACTCAGAAAAAGAGCAATGAGAGTACGTCCGCCGCTTATGATGCGTCGAGAATAGCCATATTGAAAGATTATGCGTCTTGCGTATTTGAGACGAAAAGCGACGCGGTGGTGATTTTTGAACATTTCTGCGAAACCCGCGAAGAGAAGGAATTGGCCGAGAGTGGAATAAAATTATGGAGAAATCTCAATAACGCATATTGTCAGACAGCTATGGGCTGGCTTTCGGACGGAGATGATTTGTCAGGGATGTGGACTGGGAGTTCGATGCCGTTCGGCTCGCTCGTGGGTTTTCAGGAGAGCCACGATGAGGAGCGTACGGCCTATAAGAGTCTTAAGTGGGGTAACGGTATCACGGCTGATCTATCTGCTAGGATGCAGAGAGAAGCACTTAATGCAGCGTTTTCACTTTTGATTCCGGGACCTAAGATGATCTGGCAGTTCCAAGAGTTGGGCTACGACATTTCGATAGAGGAAAATGGACGGACCGGAGCCAAACCGTTGCACTGGGATTATCTGCAGGTACCACAGCGTAAGGCTCTTCATGATGCTTATGCGCAGATACTTTCTCTGAGACGTTCGCATCCTGAATTTTTCTCTGACACGGCCGTCTTCTCTGCCCAGATAGGCAGCGGGAAGAAGATACGCACTATTGACATCAAATCTGACAGCGGAAAGACTCTTACGGTGGTCGGCAATTTCGATGTGGCCGACGCCGAGGTTTCCGGACAGAAGCTTTCTGCGGGAGAATATATAATCACGGTCGAGTAGATGAAAAAAATATACAGAATAGTCGTCGCGCTTCTGCTTCTGTCTGCCTGGGGGTGCACGAAGGAGGTGAAGCCTGGAGTTATTGTAAATCCTGATACTGAAAAGCCGGACGACGGCAAAGATACTGACGAGGATAAAGGCTCTGATGGCGAATCATATTCGGCAGAGGAGGGACTTGAGTATATGTTCAGCGGGAAGGGCGTTCCTGAGTTTCATGTCACTGTAAGTCTTGAGGAATGGAACAGGCTGCTCTCGGAGTACGACAAGAATTCAAATACGTCCGAGTACATAAGCGCAGGAGTGAAGTATGTAGGTAACGGAGATGAGATATCAATCTCCGACATAGGACTTCGTCTTAAGGGTAACACATCGCGCCGCAGGCCGGAAGGAAACGGTGGTCAGATGCATGAGGCCGGGAAGACGCAGTGGCATCATTGTCATTACCAGTTGAACTTCACCAAATACAATAAGGATTCAGCACATGAACTCCACGGGGTTAAAAAGTTGTACCTCAAGTGGTTCAATGGTGATCCCGCTTACGTGCGTGAGGTGTATTGCTTCGATCTTTTCCGACGTGTCGGCGTGTGGACCGCTCCCAATAACGGGTATTGCCGCCTTTGGATAAAAGTGGAGGGCGATCCTAAGGAGACTTACTTGGGCGTTTATGAGATGAACGAGACCATAGACGGGCGTTATGCCAATGCCCGTAGCGGGCAGTTTGGCAACAAAGACGGTTTCTTATGGAAATGCTCTTATGGAGCGTCGCTTGCATCTGCCGACGAATATCTGTTCGGAATGGACGGCACTGACAAGACCTACGAGCTAAAGACCCAGAATGAAGATTATCAGGTGGCTAAGGAGCAGCTTCAGGATTTCATAAAGAAGGTTGCGGGTAAAGGCGACGAGAGTTTCTACAACTGGATCAAGCAGGTGTGCGATGTCGACTTGCTTCTGAAAACCTATGCCGTGAATGTGGCCGTGGGTATGTGGGATGATTACTGGAAGAACAAGAATAATTTTTATATTTACTTTAATTCCAAGGATAAATACGAGTACCAGTTCTTCTTTATCCCTTATGACTATGATAACACGCTCGGGACTTCACACTTGGGGATGGATGCGGGCAGGCAGGACCCTCTAAACTGGGGGGATAACTCCAACCCTTTGATATATAAATTGCTGCGACACGAGGAATTTAGAAAGATATACAAGGAGGCCCTTCTAAGCTTGGTGGACCCTGAGAGCGGAGAGTTTTACTATACGACTTCTATGACCAGAATCAGGAATTGGCACGAGATGATAGAACCTTATGTGGCCAATGATACAGGTGAAGATATGAGCATAGAAGACAGACCGGCGTCGTTCGGAAACCACTCCGAATACCGTCTGCTTGACGAGAACAATAACTTTTTTAAGATAAGAACAGAAACCATCAATAGATATTGCAAATGAAAACACTGAGACCCATCCTGGTGGCCGCGTCGCTCCTTTTGCTTTTTACATCCTGTCATAAACGCTCTGCGCACGCAGAGTGGACTTATGATAGCGTCGTGTATGAGATGAACGTACGCCAATACACTCCCGAGGGTACTTTTGCAGCTGCCCAGAAGGAATTGCCACGTCTTAAGAAGCTTGGCGTGGATATTATTTGGCTTATGCCAATATATCCTATAGGAGAGTTGCATCGCAAAGGAACGCTGGGCTCGTATTATGCCGTGAGGGATTATTGTGCAGTCAATCCTGAATTCGGGGACATGAAGGATTTCGAGAATTTCCTCTCTGCCGCCAAGAAGCAGGGCTTTCGCGTCATTCTTGACTGGGTGGCCAATCATACCTCCCCTGATGCCGTGTGGATAAGCGGCAAGCCGGCAGACTGGTATGAGAGGGATTCGCTTGGCAGAACCATAGTCCAGTATGACTGGACCGATATCGCTGCGCTCAATTATGACAACCCCGCTGTCTGGCAAGCGCAGCAGGACGCTATGCGTTTCTGGATGAAAAAGGGGATAGACGGTTTCCGTTGCGATATGGCCTGCGAAGTGCCTTTCGAGTTCTGGCAGAAGACCATATCGGATCTACGTGCGGATTATCCCGGAATGTATATGCTTGCGGAAGGAGAGGATCCGAGGCTTCATGCCGTAGGGTTCGATGCTTCTTATGCTTGGAAGCTGCATCATCTTCTTAATGACATAGCACAGGGCAAAAAGGGTGTTCGTGAACTTTTGGAACATATAGATGAGGACGCATCTGAGTACCCTTCGGAGGCGTTCCGTCTGATGTTTACGTCTAATCACGATGAAAATTCATGGGCGGGGACCGAATTCGAGAGAATGGGAGATGCCGCGCAGCTTATGGCGGTGCTTACTTTTACGCTTCCCGGTGGCCAGCCGCTGATATATACCGGTCAGGAGATGGGCTGGAATCATCGTTTCCAATTTTTTGAAAAGGACCCTGTCCCGGCTTGGCAAGAGAATGAGATTACGGAGTTCTATCGGAAGCTCATAGCCTTGAGGCATGCTCATCCCGCTCTTCGTCCGGACGGTAGTTTTCAGGTGCTTTCGAGCTCTGACAGCACTCTGGTGTTCCGTCGTACGCGAGGCTCTGACAGCGTGACGGTGTCCGCACAGCTTTGCGCTCCGTGGAATTGGTCCATAGAATAGTCGGTTTTATTATTTGCTTTCACTTTGCTAACTTATAAAAGTTTTATATGAAGAAGATTATATATTTCGCCACTGTCCTGTCGGTCCTTGCGGCCTGTTCAGAGAGAAGTCAATTTAATGCTGCATCGGTGAGCAGCGCTTCCGCGGAGCAGATTGAGCGTGTCGAACCGCTTTCATGGTGGGTCGGGATGAATACTCCGCTACAGCTCTTGGTCAATGGTGAGGGCATATCAGATTATGCTGTGCGCTTTGAGGGCGGAAATGGTGTACGGGTGGAGAAAGTCCATAAGGCTGACAGCCGGAATTATCTTTTCGTGGATGTCAGCATATCGGCCAAGGCTCAGGCAGGGGAGTATTATCTCGTGTTCTCGAAGGACGGCAAGGATTGCTTCAAATACTCCTATCGGATAGACTCCCGCCGCGAAAGCTCGGCTCTCAGGGAGAGCTTTTCAAGTGAGGATATGATCTATCTTATTATGCCTGACCGCTTTTCCAATGGTGACCCTTCCAATGATTCTGTCCCGCAGATGAGGGAAAAATCTGCCCCGAAGGCCTTTTTCGGACGTCACGGAGGAGATATACAGGGCATAATAAACCATCTGGACTATATCGCGGGGCTAGGGGCTACCGCCATCTGGCCTACTCCGCTTCTTTGCGATGATGCCGCCAGAGAGTCTTACCACGGTTATGCCTGCTCGGATTATTATCATATAGATCCGCGTTTCGGAAGCAACGAACTGTATCGTGAGATGGTCTGCCAGGCGCATAAGCGTGGACTTAAGATCATTATGGACATAGTGACCAATCACTGCGGAACGTCGCATTGGTGGATGAAAGACCTTCCTTTCAAGGACTGGATTCACCAGTATCCTGAGTATACGGGCACCAATGTCTGTTTTTCCACCAATATGGACACGAACGCCTCACTACGGGACCTTGAAATTCAGGAAAGCGGATGGTTCGTTCCGTCCATGCCGGATATGAATCTGGACAACGGGTACGTACTTAACTATTTCACTCAGTGGGCAGTATGGTGGATAGAAAGCGCCGGAATCGACGGTCTCCGTGTGGATACTTATCCGTATAATGAGAAGAATCCTATGTCCAAGTGGTGCAAGGCTTTGACTGCAGAGTATCCTAACCTTAACATAGTGGGGGAGTGTTGGACTTCGTCCATCCCGCAATTGGCTTATTGGCAGAAGGGCGAGCTGAATCGGGACGGGTTCAATTCGAATCTTCCTTCGGTTATGGATTTCCCTCTGCACGATGCTTTGCGAGCCGCTCTTAATGAGCAGGCCGGCTGGGGACGCGGAATGACGCGTATCTATGATATTCTCTCACACGATTATCTGTATCCGGATATCAATAATGTGCTTATCTTCGCCGGTAATCACGACACGGACCGTGTAGGCGATGTGGTAGGGAAGAATCCTGCCAAGATGAAGCTTGCCTTTACTCTGCTTGCTACGCTTCGCGGCATTCCGCAGGTGTTCGGAGGTGATGAACTTCTGCAGGTATCAGCTGACCGTAGTCAGGGCCACGGCGGACTTCGTGTCGATTTCCCTGACGACTGGAGGGAGGACAAGACCGCTTCGGAGCTGCACGATTATGTGAGCAGGCTTTTCAATTGGCGTAAGACCGCCAGTGCCGTGCATGACGGACGTACGCTGCATTTCATTACTCGTGACAACACTTACGCATACTTCCGCTATAATGACTCGCAGGCTGTATTTGTATTCATAAACAATTCACCTGAGGCCAAGCGAATTCCGTGGTCATATTATTCGGAGATAACTTCGACACTCGGAAGCGGGGTGGACGTGCTCACGGGAGAGAATATCGTTATAAATGACGATACTCTTGTGCAAGGTGACAGTGCGCTTGTAGTGGATTTCTCCAGAAAGTAGTCTGTGATAATTATTTAGTAATAAGGGTCAGCTGACAGCAGCCGGCCCTTTTTTGCTGGTGCTTACCATTACGACACCGGCCATTACGGCTCCGGCAGTCAGGATCTTCTGAATGCTCAGAGTGTCCATTCCGATTATGATGCTGATGGTCGTAGCTACGATAGGCTGGCAGTAATTGTACATGCTCACCAATGTAGGGCGTATGTTCTTCTGGCCTACAGGAATAAGGAAGTACGATACGAATGTGGCGCACAATACCAGAAATGCCAATTCCAATCCCAAACTTCCGTTAAGCAGGCTCCAGTTGAAATGCGCGAGCTCTTTCCCTGAGAAGGGGAGTGTCATCACTGCTGCGAAGAGGAATATCCATTTCATAAATGTGACGACCGAATATTTTTGAATCAACGGCCGGAACATTCCCAGATAAAGAGCGAAGAAAATGCCGTTTGACACCATCAGAAGCACTCCGAAAAGTGAATTGCTCGTGGCTCCTGACGTACTGTGAGTGCTGTCGAGAATCAGAAACACTATGCCTATGAAACTGATCATCACTCCCGCAAATTTCTTGGGGGTGATAGGTTCTTTTACGGCTATTGCAGCTACGAACATCGTGTAGATAGGCGTAAGCGAGCTTAGAATGGAACTCGTCATAGGAGTTATCTCCGGCAGTGCCGTAAGGAAAGTGAACTGTGGAGCAAAGAAGCCGAGAAGTGAAGCAAGCGCTATTTTAGGGAAGTCTTTTTTGTCCACTTTTTCTTTAGGTGTGAACAGTGAGATGATCCAGAAAAGCGTACCTGCTCCTATGGCCCTTATGCTGAAAAGTGAGATTGATGAAAGAATGTGACTGCCAGTCAGATCTTTACATGTTACGATGTTGATTCCGAAAATGGAATAAGCGATAAAACAGGAAAGATGTCCTATTAATTCTTTACTGATTTTCATCTGTTGCTATTGTCTCCTCTGCCGTCTCTTCCGATGGTTTTTCTTTTAGTTTGGTTTTTAATGAACGTATTGCGTATAAAGCGATTTTGTCAAAAGGTATATTGTCAGATATGCTTTTGATTGCGGTAGCAACCAGACTTGTAGGCATATATGACTGCTTGGTTTCTTGCCAGCTTGCCAGCAGTTTTCCTTTTTGTATGCCAATCTTGGATGAAAGCATCTCTTTGGCCGTGTCCAAAGACCGTATGTCCTTAATGTCAGAGTATTTCATCGTCTGTTTTATCCTCAAAGAAAATTTTAATGAACATCTGTACGAAGCTGTTGACAAAAAGTTTCTTGCGCAGCAGATACAGTATGAGCGTTATAAGCGCGAAGACTCCTGCCACGATGAATGCTCCAGCCGAATAATTGCCTATCAGGTGACCCAGAATGAGCACTCCGCCTATGGCTGCGGCTATAAGAACTATGTTTACAAGTGAAAGCAGGAGAATGGCCACCAGCACTTTTTGAAGAGTTAGAGACAGCCCTTTGGCTGTTTTAAGTTTGATTTCGTCAAGCTTGAGATCTATGTATTCGCCTACTTGTCCGGAAAAATCCTCTGCAGGTTTCGTGAAAGGATTACTCATAATCTTTCTCCTTCGTATCAAGTAACTTTTCAATTTTTTCCAGTTGTTCCAGAACTTTGCCTTTCACCTCGTCCTTATTAGGGGCGATAAGCAGACCGATAGCTGTTCCCACAGCTGTTCCGGCAAGAAATGATAAAACTGAACTGCTTTTCATCTCGCAAATTTACTCCTAAATATGATTTTAACAAATATTTTTATGCTATGAAGGCTATGTAGATTGCGCATAGGACAAGAGCTGTTGCGGAGCCTATGTTGATTTGTTTATAATGGCTGTAGTATAGTTCAGAGAGGAAGCTTCCTGCCATAAGCCAGAAGAAATTGGCACCTGGTCCGGCTATAAGAAGCGTGGCCGCTACCGGAAGCATATCCGTGAATCTGTTCGAGTAGGGCAGGACGAAGGTGCTGAAAGTGCTGATTTCGAACAGAAGAATCTTGGCATTGGTCAACTGCATGATCATCCCGCTCCAGAAGGTGCAGTCCCCGTTCTGGTTATCCCTGTCGTCGTGGCTTTTATATATTTTGTAAGCCAGATATATGATGTAAAGGGCTCCCAGGTATTTGAGGTATTTGACATAGTCGCCAAGAGCCTCTCCTATGAAGTGGGTGAGAACCGCCATAAGCAGAACTGCAATGCATGCGCCGGTAAACAACCCTGCCCAGACTTTTATGGCCTTCCGTCTGCCGAATCTGATGGCGGTTGTCAGGGCGAAGATGTTGGCGGGTCCCGGGGTGAATCCCACGATTATGATTTGCAAAAGCAGTGCTGCTGTAACCATTATGGATTTCTTTTAAGTTTTTCTACGAAATTATCTATCACCCGCATCTCGTGTGCAATTCTTATTCCTTGTGGACAGTGAACTTCACATTGATGGCAGCCTATGCAGTGGTTGGCCTGTCGAAGTTTGGGAACCCGTCTGTCATAACCTATCAGAAAGGCTCTCCTCTGTCGCGAATATGCGGAGTCCTCCTTCCCGTGGTTGGGAAAATTGCCCTCGTTTATGCATTTGTTATAATGAGAGAATATGGCGGGAATGTTGAGTCCGTACGGGCAAGGCATGCAGTAGTTGCATTCGTTGCAAGGGATGGTCTTCAGGTTCATTATGTCCGACGCGATACCCATCAGGAACTCATGTTCTTCTGCGCTTATAGGCTTAAGAGGGGAGTAGGTGGCCGTATTCTCGACCAGATGCTCCATATAGGTCATTCCGCTGAGTACGCACAGCACCCCCTCAGGTGTTCCGGCAAAGCGGAATGCCCAGCTGGCTATGCTGTTTTCCGGTTCCCTCTGCTTCAGCTTGGCGGCGATATTCTGTGACACTTTGGCGAGCCTTCCCCCCAGAAGAGGCTCCATTATGACGGCCGGAATGCCTCTCTTGTGCAGCTCTTCGTACAGATATGACGCATTGGTATTGCGTTCGTTGATTTCCTTTGCGTAATTCCAGTCCAGATAATTCAACTCAATCTGGGCGAAATCCCAGTGGTATTTTCCTTCGTCGTGCCATTTGAGGGCCAGATCGAACACCGCCACATCGCCGTGATAAGAAAATCCAAGGTTGCGTATGCGTCCGTTCTTCTTTTGTTCCACCAGGTAATCCAGAAGTCCGTTGTCGATATAGCGTGCGTAGAATTCGCTCATTCCTTCTCCCATACCTATGGCGTGAAGAAGCAGGTAGTCCACGTAATCGGTCTGAAGTTCCGAGAGTGAATTCTCGAACATCTCTCTGCCGGCTTCCAGACTCCAAGTTTCGGGAGAGAAATTGGAAAGTTTGGTAGCTATGTAATATGATTTGCGGTCGTGCCGTGCAAGTGCTGTTCCTGTGGCTTTCTCTGAGAGCCCGCGGCTATATGCCGGAGACGTGTCGAAATAATTGATGCCGTGCTCGAGAGCGTAATCTATCTGGCGGTTGACCATTTCCTGGTCTATTACGGCGTCATTGCCTTCACCTGTCATAGGAAGCCTCATCATTCCGTACCCGAGGAGCGACACTCTGTCGGATGTGCCGGGGTTGATGCGGTAGGTCATTTCGCCCGCACCTTCATGGTCGCGGGTCTTGCATCCGGAGGTGGACAGGGATGTGGCGGCCAATGAGCCTGCCCCCAGATATTTGAAAAAATCCCGCCTGCTTATATTCTTTGACATAACCGCTTTTATATTAATTTGTGAACTTCGTGTCCTTCCACATAGATTGCGCTATATGGCCTTGATGGACAAAGGTTTTCGCAAGCCCCGCAGCCTATGCAACGCGATGTGTTGACCGACGGAATTCTCAGGCTATGCTCCTCGTCCGGGTGGAGCCTTACCATAGATATGGCTCCGGCGGGGCAATGTCTTGCGCAGTTCCCGCAGCTGACCCCATCTGTCACAGGTACGCAGTTTTCTCTTATCCATACGGCGTGTCCTATCTGTGTTGAGGATTTGTCTTCAGCAGAGATGGGCTTTATGGCTCCGGCAGGGCAGACCTGACTGCATTTGTTGCACTCTATCCGGCAGTAGCCCTTCTCGTAAGAGAGAGTAGGCTGCATAAGTTTGTCAAATTCGCTCGAAGGACGCAGCACGTCATTAGGACACACGGATATACATAATTGGCATCCTGTGCAGTGCGACGCCAGATTCTTGGCAGATATGGAGCCTGCCGGGGTGATGGGCGTCAGTCGCCTGGGCGCTTTTTTCCTCTCTATTACTGCCAATCCTCCATCAACCTTTTTCTTGCTTTGGGCCTTTGCCAATTCAGCTGTCACGATAGTTGCGCCTATCAAGAATGCCCGCCTTGTATTGTTCGTGCTTTGATTTTCAGAAGGAGTATCTTTGAAGGCTTTGGCCCTCTTGTGAGAGAAACTTATGGCTTTGCGTCTGCATTTGTCTATGCAGTCTCCGCAGACCACGCATCTGGAGTAGTCTATGCTGTGGTTTTTTACATCTATGCAGGAGGCCTTGCAGTTTTTGGCGCAGAGCTTACAATTTACGCATGCATTTTCGTCTATATGGAGCTTGAACCAGGCGTGACGGGCAAAAAATGACAGAAAAGTTCCGACTGGACAGAATGAATTGCAGTATTCCCGGCCACCCTTCCATGAGAGAGCTACCACTGTGATCAGGGTAGCGACGGCAATTGCGAAGGTGGGCAGACTTCGTATCCATACTTCTTTAGTGTAGAATGTGTAGGAATTGGCTCTTTCAGCGATGAGCGCAAGCAGGTTGTTGATGCCCAGCCAGATGGGAGAGAACAGGTTTTGTGCTATCCTTCCGTAGGCGCTGTATGGCGCCAAAAGGGCGGTGACGGATCCGATTCCGAGGATTATGGACAGTGTCAGGATGGCCAGGGCGGTGTATCTTAAGACCTTGTGTTCTTTGTGAAAACTGAATCTGTTCTTTTTCTTCTTTCCTGCGATGTGCGACACTCCATCCTGCAATACTCCCAATGGGCATATCACGGAGCAGTAGATGCGCCCCAAAAGCAGGGTGAAGAGCAGAATCCCCAGGATTACGGCTACATTGACGGACAACACCGCAGGCAGGAACTGCAGCTTGGCCATCCAGCCCAGATATGTTTTAAGAACTCCGGTAAAGTCCAGGAAAAGCGCTGTAATCAGCAGAAAAAAGATTAGAGCGCATATGGAACGGATCTTTTTCAGCATATAAAGAGTTTTTAACAAAAGAATACACCGTGCAATTCAGGCGAATTTACATAATTTTTGCGAAAAATAACACTCGAATATAACTAATGGTAGTGATATGGAAATATGCAGGATTTACTATATTTGTGAAAATTAAAATGTTTAAGAATTATGAAAAAAATTTCTTTGATCGTTGCTTCAGCTATTGTGCTTGTGGCCGCGGTGTCTTGTAACAACACACCTAAGAAAAATGCAGTGAAAGCTTCTGAGAATACTGAATGCTCAGAATGTACCAAACATACAGAGAATTGCGAGGCGGCAGAGGACGCTTGCTGTAAGGAAAAAGCTAACTGCGAGCAGGCTGTGCAAGGAGCTTGCTGTAAGGAGAAGAAAAATTGTGACGGACAGAAAGCATGCTGCAAGAAAGCAGAAGGAAAATGCTGCAAGAAGGCTGCCGTTCAGGAAGGTGTTGCTAAGGACTGCTGCAAATAGTCGTTTTACATATTAAAAAGCCACGCTTACTTTAAATGGCGTGGTTTTTTTTGTGCCTGAAAAAACTAAAGGCCGCAACCTCACGGCGTGCGACCCTTAAAATGTGTACTAAAACCTAAACCTGTAATATAGATGCAGACGTTTTGGGTTTCGTTGCACAATTAGAAAAAAAAAGTAAAAAAATATATTACTTATTAGATTCTGCTACAGAAACCTTGCGGAATTCCTTAAGATCTTTCATAAGCTCAAGAGCAGCTTTACGTGCGCGAGCACCGGCAGCCTTGTTATTTTTTTCTACCTGAGCCTCAGCATTTACTTTGAAAGCTTCGATCTCCGCATTGATTTTTTCTACAAGTTCTTTCATGACGTAGTTTTTTTAAAAGGGTTTATAATAATGTGTAATAGTATCTAATTCTTTAACACGATGCAAGATATGCAACAACTTGAAATTTTGCAAGAGAAAATTTTATTTTTTTGTGTTTAAGGTGTTCATGGCGCGGTCTGCACCCACAAAAACCCAGTCTTTGACCCCCTGTATGGTTTTCTCGCAGAGCTCTTTCATCTCGGAAAGCTCATCTTCAGACAAATCACCGAGGACATAATCACACTGTGCACCTTTGACAAAATCTTTACCTACCCCCATTCTGATTCGTGCGTAGTTCTGACTTTCGATACACTCGGCTATGTTTTTCAGACCGTTGTGTCCGCCGTCACTTCCATTTTTTCTCATCCTTAGAGTACCGAACGGAAGATTGATGTCATCACATATCACGATAAGTCTTTCGATGGGGATGGGGAGTTTCTGCAGGTAATATCTGACGGCATTACCGCTAAGATTCATATAGGTGGAGGGCTTGAGCAGATATATGGTTCTCCCTTTTATGCTCAATTCTGCCAAGTCACCATAGCGCATGGTGTTAAATGCAATATTGGATGCCTGAGCCCAGGCATCCAATACCATAAATCCCATATTGTGGCGTGTCTTTGCATATTCAGGTCCTATATTGCCAAGACCTACGCAAAGGTAACTTTCTCCCGCCATAGTATGTTGTCGCTTAATTATTTCGCGTTACGTGTAGGACGAACCTGACAGATAACGGTGTTCTTGTCACTCACGATAGAAATCTTATCGTAGCTCAGATCTCCGGCCTTGACTTTCTGTGCGATCTCGAGGTTGGTGATATCTACGTTGACATCATCCGGGAGGTCGTTCATGAGAGCTGAAATGCGGAGCGTACGTGCATTCTGTACGAACTTACCACCGAGCTGAACACCTTTTGAGTGTCCTGAAATGGTGATAGGAACATCGATTACGATAGGTTTTGTCTCGTTGACAGCGAAGAAATCCACGTGAAGGCATTTGTCGCTGACAGGATGGAACTGAAGCTCGTGAAGAACTGCAGTGTATTTCTTATCGCCGAGATTAAGGTCTACGATGAATGACTGCGGAGAACTGATAAGAACCTCGAGTTCTTTCTCTACTACGGTAAAAAGGGTGTTGTCTACACCATTACCATAAAGAACGCAAGGAACAAGTCCTTCGCGACGGTATGTCTTGATGGTAGCCTTTCCGCCTACTTCACGGATCTGGCCATTAAGTTCAAAATGTTGCATTTTTCTGTTCTTTTAAAATGTGTTACTCAGTCTGAATTCTCAGACCCCATTGCACCAAAGCCTGAATGTCAGGTTTTTAAATGCTTTACGATTATTATTCAGCGACAACCTCGACTTTGAGTGTAGCAACTACGCCCTTATAGCATTTTGCGCTAGCCTCATATTCGCCTGTCGTCTTGATCTCTGGAAGAGTGATATTGCGTTTGTCGATCTCTACGCCTGCTGCTGCAAGTATTTCTGATATCTGTGCAGGTGTGATTCCACCGTAAAGTTTTCCGGAATCTCCGACTTTGGCAGCAATCTTAATCTCTACTGCAGAAGCCTTGGCTGCAAGTGCCTGTGCGTCTGCAACAAGTTTAGCCTCTTTGTGAGCCCTCTGACGAAGTGTCTCTTCGTGCTGTTTGAGCGCAGAAGGTGTTCCTACAGAAGCGAAACCCTGCGGCACGAGGTAGTTGAGAGCATAACCAGTCTTTACGTTTACCACGTCACCAGCCTCACCGAGACCGATAACATCTTTTTTCAAAATGATCTTCATACTCTCTTTCGGTTTATTTAAGAAGGTCAGTTACAAATGGAAGAAGTGCGAGTGAACGTGCTCTTTTGATAGCCTGAGCCACTTTCCTCTGGAATTTAAGAGAAGTTCCGGTGATACGGCGAGGAAGAATCTTACCCTGCTCGTTAAGGAATTTCTTCAGGAACTCAGCGTCCTTGTAATCTACGTATTTGATGCCGGCCTTTTTGAAACGGCAATATTTCTTTTTGCGAACCTCTACGGTTGGAGGGTTCAGATAGCGGATCTCGCTGTTTTCTACATTAGCCATTGTTTAGTCCTCCTTTGTTTCTTCTGGTTCAACTTCTGTCTCTACCTGTGGTTCTGCTGCCGGAGCTGCTTCTGCTTTAGGAGCTGCTGCTTTGTTGGCGCGAACCTGACGGCGATGCTCAGCGTAAGCTACTGCATCTTTATCAAGAGCTACGGTAAGGTAGCGGATGATGCGCTCGTCGCGGTGATACTGAGTCTCGAGTGTAGCGATGAACTCTGGTGCAGCTTTGAATTCGATCAGGTAATAGAATCCTGATGTCTTGTGTTGGATAGGGTATGCAAGCTGCTTAAGACCCCAATCCTCTTCGTACACGACCTCGCCTCCGTTGGATTTGATGAGCTCGATGTACTTGGCAACCGCTTCCTTCATCTGAGATTCAGACAAAACGGGAGTTGCAATGAAAACGGTTTCGTACTGTTTGATCATGTTTTTGTTTGTTAAAAAATTTAAATCTATCCCCTCAAAAGGGGCTGCAAATATAGGAAATAATTTCTTAATTGCCAAATTATTCGGTCGCGTAGTCATCAGGGTGCATTCCGGTTAGGTGCATCCCGGCATAAAGTGATTGGATTCTGGCCGTGTCTTCACGTGCGTTATCGCTGATAGTGAACGGTTTACCGAACCCTATCTCTCGCTTTTTGTAGTCTACGTGCGAAAGGTAAAGAACGGAAGAAGTTTCTTTCACGATGGTGTGATACCCTGTCTTCCACTTATTGATGGCCTTTCTTGTTCCTTCGGGACAGATGGCCAGGTAAAAACTCTCGCTGCTGTTCATCTCGTGTATCAGCGGCACCAGTGCTCCGGACGGATTTTTCCTGTCTATAGGGTAACCGCCAAGTTTTTTGAGTATCCATCCGAATGGCCCTTTAAAGGCTTCTTTCTTTATCATTATGCGGAGTCTTCCTCCAAGCGCACGGAAATAGAAATATCCGCACACGAAATCCCATATCGAAGTATGAGGGGCGAAAAGGAATACTATTTTCTTTTCCCGTGGAAGAGTGTCTTCTGAGGGCGTTATTTTCCAGCGAAGTATTTTTGTGAGGATAAAACGATTGAATTCAGGACTCATGTAAAGTGTCAGATGTTGATATCTTCAAGTTCCTCTTCGGATTTGAGATATTCGCGAATGAAATTTTGTCTCTCTATCGTATTGTCTCCCATATAGAATTCCATAATGCCGGCTATGGATTCCTCGTCGGAGAGGCTTACGCTGTCGAGTTTGATGTTCTCGCCTATGAAATCGGAAAATTCTGAAGACGAAATCTCTCCAAGACCTTTGAACCGCGTGATTTCGCAGTTGCCTTTCAAACGTGCAATCGCGGCTTCCTTTTCGGGGATGTTATAGCAGTAGAAATTCTCCTTTTTGTTCCTAACCCTGAACAGAGGAGTCTGCAGTATGTGCACGTGCCCGCGGCGTATGAGGTCCGGATAATATTTCATGAAGAAGGTAAGGACCAGCATACGGATATGCATACCGTCATCATCGGCATCGGTAGCCACGATTATCTGGTTATATCTGAGATCTGCCAAGTCGTCCTCTACGCCAAGTGCGGCGATAAGAAGATTCAGCTCCTCGTTCTCCGCCACGCGCTTGCGGCTTTCCTTGTAGCAGTTGATAGGCTTTCCTCGAAGTGAGAAAACGGCTTGATATGCTGCCTGGCGCGCCTTGGTGATGGTTCCGGAAGCGGAATCACCCTCAGTTATGAATATGGATGAATTGTTGATATAATCCTGGATGTCTTCAGGTGTCTTGTCTGTAATCTTGTCTGTGTAGTGATATTTGCAGTCACGCAGTTTCTTGTTATAGACATTGGCCTTCTTGTTCTTCTCTCTGGTCTTTTTTTGTATGCCGGCGATTTCTTCCCGTTCTTTCTGTGAGTCTTTTATCTTCTCCTCTATTATCGGGACTATGTCTTTATGAATTCGAAGATAGTCATCCAGTTCTTTGGATACGAAATCGTTGACGAAGGAACGGATGGTAGGTCCGACGTCTCCGCCCGGTTTTTCCCACATATAGGTGGATCCGAGTTTGATTTTCGTCTGGCTCTCGAATTTAGGCTCCTGTATCTGTATGCTTATCGCACCCACGATTCCCTGTCTGCAGTCGGTGGGCTCGTAGTTTTTCTTGAAGAATTCTTTGAGTGTCTTGGCTATGGCCTCTCTGAAGGCTGCCAGGTGGGTGCCTCCGTCACGTGTATTCTGTCCGTTGACAAATGACGATATGTTTTCGCCGTAGGCATTGGTATGGGAAAGCACTATCTCTATATCTGTGCCTTCCAGGTGAATTGGAGGGTAGAGCGGTGCCTCGCTCAGGCTCTCGCTTATGAGATCGGCAAGTCCGTTTTCTGAGCGGTAGCTTACTCCGTTAAGTGTGAGGGTGAGACCCTTTTTCAGGTAGGAATAGTTCTTCACCATGGACTCCACATAGTCCATATTGAATGCGAATTCGCCGAACATCTCCTTATCCGGCAGGAATTTGATGAGCGTGCCGTTTTTCTCTTTGGTGCCTTCCTCGCCTTCATTGACAAGCGTACCCTTCTCGAAATTGGCCCAATGGCATAAACCGTCACGGTGCGAGCGTACATAGAACCTTTCGGAGAGGGCATTGACGGCTTTGGAACCTACACCGTTAAGTCCCACGGCTTTTTTGAAGGCGCTGTCATCGAATTTTCCTCCGGTATTCAGCTTGCTGAGCGCATCGACCAGTTTTCCGAGCGGAATTCCTCGTCCATAGTCCCTCACGCTTACTTCGCCCTCTTGGGTGATGTCTATCACAATCTGTTTTCCATAGCCCATCGTGAACTCGTCCACAGAGTTGTCAATTATCTCTTTAAGAAGGACATAGATGCCATCATCCTGGTTTTTTCCATCGCCGAGCCGGCCTATGTACATGCCGGGCCTCATACGTATATGCATCAGTCCTTCGATGGTCCTGATATTGTCTTCTGTGTATTTGATTTGTTCTTCTGCCATAGAAAATTTGATTTGCGCTCGCAAAGTTACAAAATAATAATCTGAATGTAAAGGTGCACCATAGGGTGCTGCGGGTCATTGGTGTAAAGGGTGGCGATGCTGTAATTGTCGCTGTCTTTTTCGAAATTCTCCGTCAGGACTTCGAAACTGAATTCCGCCTGCCCGCCGACCTCTATACGCTCTGCGCTTTTCGTGCATTTGAGCTGAGATGGATCATAGTCGGTCCGGTATATGACAAGCGGGCTTTTCCCAGAGTTCTTTACTGCAAACGTAGCCTGCATCTTTTCTCCCTTCTCTGATGGAGTCGTATCCAGAATGGTCTCGGATTCCGCTACGGGAGCGTTGTCTATCTGTTTTTGGGACCATGAGGAGAAATTTTCTCTGGTTATGGCGTAGAACTGTACTTGCTCTGTCGCCTTTTTGCCGTTTACCAGAGGGGAGGCCGTGTATGTGTTCTTGCCCCAAAGCGTACGGGACGCATCCACACTTACGTGGAAGCTTGCCGTTTTGTCCTTCTCGATTTTCAAGGTGCTCGGAGTAATGGAAAGGTAAGGACTCATATCGTCCCACGACAGAGTCAGGTCGCTGCCGGAGATGTTTGCCACCGTCAATTCCGTACCTGCCGATTCTCCCTGCAGGATGTTCCCTACCTTGATATTGTTTTTCTTTAGTCCAATTCCCTCAAAATGAATCGGATATGTCTCGATGAGAGGAAGCCTTCGGCTATGGACGTCACCTCTGATGTGAAGCAGAAGAGGCCTTTTGACGCCCTTGAAGAAAACGCTTATGGTCTTGTCGAAGGCAAATGCCCCTTCGTCATTGGAATATGTCGCCTTGACGTAGCCTTCTTCGCCAGGTTTTATCGCTTCCTGGCTCCAGGAGACTTTAGTGCAGCCACAGGTCTTGGTCACGTTTGTTATGATCTGTTCCTTACTGGAGATATTTTTTATCTTGAAGGTGCATTCCAGCGGTCCGTCGTTTACGGTGACATCGCCCCAGTCGTGCACCATTTTGTCTACGCTGACTATTCCGGCGAACGGAGTCCCGGATAAAACAGCGAGTAGAGTGACTAATAATAAGCTTTTCATCTTTGCAAATTTACGACAAATTATTACTTTTGCATTTGCAAAACGAACTAAAATTTTTAATTATGGCTTACAAAATTCAAGAAGATGTATGTGTCGCTTGCGGAACATGCCAGGGAGAGTGCCCATCGGGTGCTATCCATGAAGGCGATGTTTACACTATCGACCCAGATGTATGCATCGATTGTGGCGCATGTGCCGATGCTTGTCCTACAGGAGCTATTCTCCCGGGAGAGTAAGACGCAGCACACATTGAAAAGATAAAAGCGCGACCTGTCACAGGGCGCGCTTTTCTTGTGCTATCTGTCGATAGCAGCAGAACAATTATTTTAAGCTAAAAACAATATCATAAGTTGTGCGGCTATTACCCTCAGGAACATGGCCAACGGGTAAACGGTAGCGTATCCGACAGCAGCTCCGTCGCCCTGAGCCTCGGCGTAGCCTTCCTTGGCAAGAGAAGCCTGCGTCTCTGATGTGAATGCCAATGCCGGTGGATTCGTGCTTCCTCCCGCAAGAACGCCCATAAGGGTGGTAAGAGGAATTTTCAGGATGAAACGTCCTACAAGAGCGCTGATAAGAAGCGGTACGATGGTTATTATCGCACCATAGAGAATCCATATGAGACCTCCCTTGTTCACTATCGTGTCCACGAAGTTGGTGCCGGCCTGAAGTCCCACGCAAGCCAGGAACAGTGATATGCCTATTTCGCGTATCATAAGATTGGCACTTGTAGTGGTATAGGTGCGCACGTGAGAGCGGGGACCGAAGTGGCTTATCAGAATGGAGACGATGAGCGGACCACCTGCAAGACCTAATTTGATAGGCTGAGGTACACCCGGAATATGGAACGGAACAATACCCAGAAGGCATCCTAGAGCTATTCCCGCAAAAATGCTGATAAGATTAGGCTCATCGAGTTTTTTAAGGGAGTTGCCAAGCACTTTCTCAACTGCGGCTACAGCCTCCTCGCTTCCTACGACCGTGACGACATCTCCAAGTTGGAGGACTGTCTGTGCAGTAGCGGCAAGTTCAATACCTGCACGTCTAACTTTGATTACGTCGACGCCGAGATATTTTTTGAAGTCCAATTTGCCCAGGGTCATTCCGTTAATCTTGCTTTTGGACACGATGATCTTCTTGTTCATCAATTTAACGGAAGTGCCATTCTCTATTCTTGTAACCGGCTGCTCCTCTTCGATTTGCGGTTCTTCTTTCTGCAGGTTTTCGCTGGATTTGCGGCTGTTCTTGACCATCAGCGGTTTGAGCGCGATGAATGTCAAGATCCAGCCCACTACACCCAGAGGATAGGCTACTGCGTATCCCAAAGCGATTCCCGAAGGGTCACCTCCTGTGGCATCGGCGTATGCTTGCTGCGCCGCACCAAGTCCGGGAGTATTGGTGATGGCACCTGACATCACTCCGACCATGGTCTGATACTCTTCTCCGCTTATGCGAATCAGGATGAATGTGGCCAATACTCCAAGCAGAATGTAGCCTGTGGCCAGAAGGTTAAGTTTTATTCCACCTGCCCTGAAGTTGGAGAAGAAACCGGGACCTACCTGCATACCTATCGAATAGACGAACAGGATAAGGCCTAATTCTTTGGTGAAGTGCAATATTTCAGGGTTAAGATTGTACCCGAAATGTGAAAATATGATTCCTATGAACAGAATCCACGTAACTCCGAGCGAGATACCGAAAAGTTTGCAGTTGCCAAGAAGTTTTCCAAGTGCAATTACAATGCTTAAAATTATGATAGATGAAGCTATGCTCATTGATTTAACCAATTATATGCCCGTTCCATGACAGCGTTGCTCTGGCTGAGGATGCGGATGAATTCGTCTGCGGCCTTTTTTCTATAAGATTTTTTTAAGGTATGTACACATCCTTCCATCTGGGTGGATGGTGCGTCAAGCGGGATAGACACTATGTCTTCTCTGTTATGAAGTGTGGCTTCAGACAGGAATGTCACCATCTTGGTGGCTGATACTATGTCGAGAAGGACATTTACTTCGTTGATGTCCACTTTGACGTTAAGCTTTTCATACATCCCCGGGAATACACGGTCGAACGCATTGCGTGCCTGTGTCTCTATGGCAGGCATGGCGAAGACCTGATTCTTGATGTCCTCAAATCCTAAGGATTTCTGCGAACTGAGCGGGTGGTTTCTGCTTACTATGACAGAAAGCTGATTGTCAAAGAGAATATGTGAATCTATCTCTTCGTCCACTGTATTCGGCTTGAAACACAGCACAAAGTCGACTTTTCGTTCTTTAAGCATTTCAAGCACTTCGCTCATAGTGCCGCAGGTGATGTTCAGTTTGACTCCGGGGTATTGGGAGGTGAACTCTTTGACACTTTCCGTGAGGATGGGCGCAAATGTGTATGTTATACCTATATTAAGAGTACCCGACAGCATCTGTTTGAGGTCACTTATCTGGACAAAGCATTGTTCCGCGTCCTGCAGGGTGCGTATTGCAATCGGAAGCAGGTGTTCTCCGCTTTCAGTAAGAATGACGGAGTGGCTGCTTCTCGAAAAAAGATCCACCCCCAGTTCCTGCTCCAAGCATCTGATTTGCTGAGAAAGTGTACTTTGGGTTACGAAAAGAGCGCGGGCCGCTTCTGAAAAATTGAGCGTCTGCGCAGTCTTTACGAAATACTTTAGCTGTCTGAGTTCCATTCTGAAATTAGTCCATCAAATCTTTGTAGTGGGCGAGACCTTCTTCTACATTTTTGCTGTCGGCAAGATCGATGGTTGCTACATCGTTGGATTTGCTGTTCGATTTAGCTCCTACGCTGCGAATGCGGCCTCTTTTAGAGAGATCGTCGGCAACTCTGAGTGTAAGTGCAAGTGCGATGCATCCAAGTGTGATGAATAAAGCTTTCATGATAAAATGTTTTTATTACGTTAATAATTGTTCTTTCGTTTTTGGCGATGCAAATGTATTGTCCGTACGATAAAAAGCGAAGTTATCATTCGTGTTTTTTCTGATAGTAGCGTTCGTTTTGACCGATAGCAATTAAAATTTATTATTGGTTTTTACGATTGCAAAATTATGCATTTTCGTCTACATTTGAAACTACTTAAGAATCTAAGGTTTGAAATATGTTCTACGAAGAGGAGAATTCAAGTCTTTCCCTTTCGCAACTTCACTCGGAGGTGAAGTCCAGAGTGGGCTTCCTTCAGTGTTGGGTCAAGGTTGAGATAGAGTCACATAGGGTTTCTGGAGGCCATCATTATTTGGGTCTTATCGAAAAACAGAAGGACGGACAGGTGATAGCCAAGGCGTCCGCGCGTATCTGGAGGAGTAATGAGAGGATTGTCACCGAGTTTAAAAAAGCTACAGGATGTGAACTGCAGGCGGGTTTGTCGATAACTGCTAACGTTTCTGTAGATTATCATCCTGTCTATGGGCTTACTCTTATCATTAATGAAATCGATACAAGCTGTGCTTTGGGTGAAAGGGAGCTTGAACGAAGACGCACCGTCGAACGGCTTCTTAAAGAAGGTGCTATCGATAGCCAGAAGGACTTGGAGCTCCCGTTTCTGCCTTTTGACCTGGCGGTCATATCGTCTCAGGGGGCTGCCGGGTATGGAGATTTCTGCAGGCATCTGGATTCGAATCAATACGGCTTTGTGTTTACCCATAAGCTTTTCCCGGCTTCCATGCAGGGCGACGGGGCCAGTGCTTCCATTTGCGCGGCGCTTGAATCCGTGCGTTCTTCGGGCCAATTTTCTTTGGCCGTCATACTGCGCGGGGGAGGTGCCGATTCCGATCTTTATTGTTATGACGATTACGACTTATGCTCTTGTATAGCCCATCTTGATATTCCCGTTCTTACGGCAGTGGGGCATGAAAGGGATTTTCATATAGCCGATATGGTTTCGTATCAGCATTTCAAGACCCCTACGGCCGTTGCCGGCTTCCTGATTGACTGGGTGGCAGGAGTGGAAGAGGAGATGCTGCGAAGTGCGGATAATATCAGGTATGCATTGGCCATGGGAATTGGCAGGATGGAAAGTGAAGTGGATATGCTCTTGTCTTCCATCAAGGCGTCCAATCCTTTGAATATACTCTCGCAGGGCTATGTTCTGGCCTCCGATGCACAGGGTAAGATCATAAAAAGCGCTGATGCCGCGAAGGTGGGTGATGATTTTTCTCTCAGGTTCAGAGACGGCAAGTGGAATTGTACTATAGATAAAATCGATAAATGATATGACACAACAGGATTATAAACGCAATATCGAAAGGCTCAAGGAGATTGAGGCTCAGATTAAGGATCCGTCTTTCAGTGTGGACAGCCTTGAGGACCTGCTGCTGGAAAGCGAATCCATCGTAAAGGCGTGCAAGGAGTACACGCGCTCTCTTAGGGAAAAACTTGATTCGCAGCAGTAGCGTTTTTGACACTTTGTCACGGGCACGGAATTCGAGGATAGTTCCTGAAATTGAAAATTTTAAAAAGATATATTATGGGTAATTTTATTTCTCGACTGGCTGAAAGTGCCACTCGTACAGTGAAAAATTGGTGGCTTTATCTTGTGGGCGGCATCTTGTGTGTAGCTGCGGGAATTGCGGTTTTCAGTAATCCTGTGGAAAGCTATGCCACGTTCACGTTGCTTTTTGGTGTTGTGATGATAGTTGTGGGCATCGCAGAGCTTGTTACGGCTCTTACAAGTCATAATTTCTTCATGACCAGAAGTTACAATATCTGGGGCGGTTTCCTGGACATTCTGGTAGGTATCCTTCTTTGTGCCAATCCTGCATTTACGGCAGTGGCGCTACCTGTGCTTCTGGGTATCTGGCTTCTTTACCATAGTTTCATGATCATAGGACTTGCCGGGGATTTGCGTTATTTCGGCGTTCCTCGTTCCGCTTGGGGAACGATAGGGGGGATAGTTCTTCTCATACTCTCTTTTCTTATCATTTTCAAACCATTTTCGTTCGGCGTGAAAGCCATTACGGTTCTTCTTGGAATTGCTTTCATAGTAGCCGGAATCATAATGATTGCGGGTTCAGTCAAACTCAGAAGACTTCATAATACGGTCAAGGAAGTTTTCGACGCCAAGATAGATTATTGATAAGATGCAATAAAAAAATCGCTTCCCGGAATCCCGAGAAGCGATTTTTTTGTGTTGAAGAAGCCGTTAAAAATTCAATGCGAATGTCAGACCGGCCACAGGAATTGTTCCATCCGGCTTGGCATAACAGGAAACTGAAGGGTATACTTTTAAATCGGCGCCATACATTTTCAGATAATCATGGATATACATGTTTTTTATTTTACTTACCTTAACGGCGTCTACTATGCTCCAAACCCATGTGGCAAGGCTTCCTGCTATGCAGATCACCGCCGCTCCGTCAAAATTATATCCGTAACTGCAGATTGATGCTGCGGTCGCAAAGACAACTGTCCCACCGAATTGAAGCAATCCTCGTCCCCATTCGTCGGCGAGACAATCCCCCAGACCAGGGACAAGCCAAGAGGCAATACCCATTATGCCAGGCTGATAAGCGGCAGATTCATAATGAACATAATCCTTTGTACTATAGAGAGAGCGTAATTCCCGGTAACTCATATTAGGTTTAATTACCCGTCCATACTGAATCTGATATCCTTCATTTTCCGGAATAAAATGAACTACTCCGAATGGATCATCTATATCCCTATAAGATACTCCGGAGTGGTCAGCGGACAGTACGATCACTTTTAATACGGAGCCATCATTCTTCTTTATCACATCCTGTGCAGATGCGATGCCGCAGCAGATGCATAAGGCGATTAATAAAAATAATTTTTTCATAAAACTCG
>CAVFNP010000020.1:0-37750 GCA_963624185.1 Firmicutes bacterium CAG:460
CGCACACGCTATAAGAGTATCTGTCCAGCCGGCTGTCAACCTTATGACGGCACACAGACGTAAGGTAGTTCAATGTCGAAGTGTTATTGACCTTGTCCTCCAGTTCAGAAAGAAGGCTCCCGCTTGGCATAGAATGCGTTATGTCCAGCGAAGAGAACTCATCGGGCATGTCGCACACCGTGCGCGATACGCACCCTCCCGCCTCCAGAGTCCAGCCAAGACCCGCAACTCCCGCCACCTCGTCGAGCTTGATGCCCGACCCGCTCGAATACCTCAGGCCAATCGGCACGCTAAGCTCGCGCCCTGCAAGGCTGTAGATGGGAACGCTGATCTGCGCGGAACCCGTGCAATATGCTATGTCGGACGAAAAATATCTGGAAACTGACGATGCCTGAGGGCTTGACGGCAACACAGACTCCTCTATGCTCGCCCCGCGACTGTATGTGAAATCAGACGCTTCGGAAGCCCCGGACATCTGCCCCCCTGATGCGGAATTGGCAGGAACAAAGAGACTGATTACAAATAGCAGAAACAACTTCCTTTTCATACAACAAAACCTAAATTCGTCTAAAGATACAAAAAAACATTCGCATAAAGGTTTTTACGCGAATGTTTTCCAATTTAAAGGTCCGTATTATGCTTTCAATAGAGCCTCGCTGCGAGCGATGAATTCTGAAAGTTCCTTTCCCTTAAGAAGTCCTTTTGAGAGAAGCGCCAGATCCACTACCTGATGAAGCAGATCCGCAGTATTTTCCCTATCCGACCAAATCTTGGATATGACAGGATTCTCCATATTGACCTTCAAGGTGTACATCTCAGGAAGGCTGCCGTAGAAATTCATGCCTCCGCCTACGGAAGACATGTCGCGATACCTGCGCATAAACTCGTTCTGCACGATAAGTACAGGCTCGGCATTCTCGCCAAGATTGGCAGGCTCCACATCATATTCGGCGCCTGAAGGAAGCACATTCTTAAAGAGTTCACTGAGCGCTTTCTTGTCTTCGTCACTCATTTCCGGCTTCACCTCGTCCTGTTTAGGGATAAGATTGGATGCGACATCCGAATCCACACGGGCGAACCTGCAATTCTCTATCTTCTGCTCCAGCAGTCCCACGAAATGCGAGTCAAGTTCGCAATCCATAAGAAGAACACTGTAGCCCAAATCCTTGACTGCCTTGATGGCAGAGTACTGAGCATCAAGATCTTTAGCGTAAAGGATGACCAGCTTTCCGTCCTTATCCTTCTGATTCTCCTCTATGGCTTTCTTATATTCGTCGATGCTGTAAAATTTGCCTTCCGTATCTTTAAGAAGGGCGAAATTCAAGGCGCGCTCGCAGAATTTCTCGTCCGAGAGCATGCCATATTCGATGAAAAGCTTGATATTGTCCCACTTCTGCTCATAAGTCTCCCTCTGATCCTTGAAAATCTCTTCAAGCCTATCTGACACCTTTTTGGTGATATAGGTGCTTATCTTCTTGACATTGGCATCGCTCTGGAGATAAGAACGGCTGACGTTGAGCGGAATATCCGGGGAGTCGATGACTCCGTGAAGAAGTGTCAGGAAGTCAGGTACTATATTGTCCACGTGCTCCGTCACGAACATCTGATTACAGTAGAGCTGTATCTTGTTCTTATCGATGGCCATGCGCTCCTTGATCTTCGGGAAGTACAGCACTCCGGTAAGAGTGAACGGATAATCTACATTAAGATGGATGTAGAACATCGGATCCTCTTCCATAGGATAGAGAGCATGGTAGAACTTCATATAGTCCTCCTCCTTCAGTTCAGAAGGGGACTTGGTCCAAATAGGCTCCGTGGAATTGACCACCTTTCCGTCGAACTCCACGGGAACAGGCATGAATTTGCAGTATTTGTCAAGAAGAGAACTAATCCTCTCTTTATGCGCAAATTCCTCGGCGTCGCTGTCAAGATAAAGCGTTATCACGGTACCGCGATCGTCCTTCTTGCATTCGCTCATCTCGAACTCAGGAGAACCGTCACAAGACCAGAACACGGCTTTAGAGCCTTCCTTATAACTGAGCGACTCTATGGTAACCTTGCTGCTGACCATAAAGGCCGAATAGAAACCAAGTCCGAAATGGCCGATTATGCCGGCAGCCTGGTCCTTATACTTCTCCAGGAACTCTCCTGCGGAAGAAAAAGCTATCTGGTTGATATACTTTTCCACCTCTTCGGCAGTCATACCAATACCACGGTCTATGATTTTCAAGGTCTTGGCCTTCTCGTCAAGTTCAACTTTGACTTTCAGTTCGCCAAGTTCACCGTTCCATTCGCCCGTAGAGGCGAGAGTCTGAATCTTTTTGGTGGCGTCAACCGCATTGGCCACTATCTCACGAAGGAAAATCTCGTGATCACTGTAAAGAAACTGTTTAATGACCGGAAATATATTCTCGGTCGTTACTCCTATTTGTCCTTTCATATTGTTTTATAAATAATTCGAATAATATATCTTCCAATTCTGCTCCGTCATATATCACAAATGTCCGGAGACAAAAAAATTGCGTTTCTCTTATCGAAAAACGCAATTTCCATTCCATTGACAATTTGTCAGGCCACTATTTATACATGAAACGTTTTATGCTCATCTTCGGGGTCTTGGCAAATGGTTCAAGAACGATTTCAACTTTCGTCAATTTGCTATAGCCAGGCATCTGTTTATTAACCGAAACCTTCAAGTTCTCCGGAATATCCGAAACGGCCTCGCTATCCAGCCCGGCCTTCTTGATGCTGTCCTGATCCAGATACACCAGGGCAACCAGTTTAGACCCCCTGTCCACTACGACTGATTCCGAAACGTAAGGCTGAGAGTTAATCACCGCCTCGATCTCCTCCGGATAGATATTCTGACCGGAAGAGCTGAGTATCATATTCTTAGACCTTCCTCTGATATAAATATTACCGGCTTTGTCGATAGTTCCGAGATCGCCGGTGCGAAGGAATCCATCGTCAGTGAATGCCGCGGCCGTAGCCTCCTCATTCTTATAGTATCCCAGACAAACATTGTCTCCCTTGGCCTGAATCTCGCCCGCTATCTTATTCTGGTCTTCAGAATCAATTCTGATAACCGCGCAATCCACCTTTTTCCCGCAAGAACCGAATGCATACTTGCTCCAGTTCTCATAAGCCAACAGCGGAGCGGCCTCTGTCATGCCATAACCTACCGTATAATGCAAGCCAATCTTTCTGAAGCAGGTCTCAACCTCCGGATTCAGTGCGGCGCCACCCATGATGTATTGCTGAACATTTCCTCCGAAAGCAGTATCCAAAGTCTCGCGAACCTTCTTGTAAATCAGCTTATTGACACCTGGAATATGAGTTAAGAATTTAACCGCAGGCTTGCTGAGCGCCGGTTTTACTGAAGATTTGTAAATCTTCTCCATTACCAGAGGGACAGTAAGTACCAGGTATGGCTTCACTGACTTCATCGCCTTCAAAAGAAGGGATGGAGCCGGTGATTTGCCCAGGTAATACACACATACGCCTCCTGATAGAGGATAAAGGAATTCAAATACAAGTCCGTAAATGTGAGCCATAGGCAACATTGACACTATGGTCTGGCCTGGTGTACAAGGAATATGAGCGTGGGCGAATTCCACCGACGCGCTCACATTCTTGTACGAAAGCATAACACCCTTAGGGGCGCTTGTTGTTCCGGAGGTGTAGTTGATAATTGCAAGGTCGTTTAGGTTACCATCATCAACTTTGAATTTGACATCCTCCTTACCAAAGCCATTTGGATAGGTAATATTGAAGCATTCGTCTAAGTCGGCAAATATGTTTGTGAAGTTTTTGTCTGATGAATACAATAGTGAGAAATCATCCACATTAATGGCGGCCTTCAAAGAAGGCATTTTCTCAACTGAAAGTTTACCCCATATTTCTTTGTCGGTAAAGAGCAGCACACTGTCCGAATGATCTACCAGAGAATTGACACTTTCAGGCAGAAAATCGGAAAGAATAGGAACGATTACCGTACCGTAAGTAGTAACAGAAAGAAAAGACACCGCCCAACGATTGGTGTTTTTAGCACAGATGGCGATCTTGTCTCCTGCCTTGATTCCACTTTTCTCGAAAAGGATATGAAAACGTGCGATATGTTTAGCCAATCCTTCGAACGTGATCTGTTCACCGTTAAAGAAGCAAAGCGCAGGTCTTTCCCAGTTTTCTTTAATGGTCTTGTTTAAAAGATTAAGATAATTATGCATATTTTTTCGTTTTATGCAGACAAATATAACTTTTACCCCCACTAAAACTCGGGGCGATTAATGTAATGTGGCGAAAAATGTGCATATTTGTGGCAAAAGGTAGATATAAGTGGCGAATACGCCATAACTGAAGATTATGAAAAGACCGATAGTCGCATTAATTTACGATTTCGACGGCACCTTGGCGCCGGGGAACATGCAAGAATTCGGCTTCATCCAGGCAGTGGGTTCCACCCCGGAAGAATTCTGGGCCAAGAGCAATCAGATTGCCGTAGGGCAAGACGCTTCGAACGTATTGGCATATATGAAACTGATGTATGATGATGCCCGGGAAAAGGGGATCCCGCTCCGATACGACCAATTCAAAGAGTTCGGCAAGTCCGTGGAATTTTTCGAAGGCGTCCAGCAATGGTTCTCGATTGTCAATGAATATGGCCGGGAGCAAGGAATCAAGATAGAACATTATATAAACTCCAGCGGGCTTAAAGAGATTATTGAAGGGACCCGGATCGCCGGCAAATTCCGTTACATCTTCGCCAGCAGCTTCATCTACGACGAAAACGGAGAAGCGGCCTGGCCGGGAATAGCCGTGGACTCGACCAACAAGACACAGTTCATCTTCAAGATAAACAAGGGAATATTCAGCGCGAGGGACAGCGTCCGACTGAATTCATCAATGGCGGAAGAGAAAAAAAGAATACCATTCCCCAATATGATATACTTCGGAGATGGAGAGACCGATGTTCCATGCATGAAAATCGTCGGAATGTTCGGCGGTCATTCGCTGGCCGTATACAAACAGGGCGACGACAAAAAACGCGCGATCGCACAGAAGCTCAAACGCCAGGGTCGCGTAAGATTTGCTGTTCCGGCCGTCTACACGAAAGACAGCGAGGCCTTCAGGGTGGTCTGTGCCATCATCGACAAGATAAAAGCCGAATCGGAGCTTCAGGATTTAGCCTAATACACTCTTCGCTTTTTCCAAGGCAGGAATGATATGCGGCTGGATATATTCTTCGTGCAAGACTTTGTCCAGTCCGAACTGATGCAGCGTATCCCTGACATCGGGCGTCACACCTGAAAGAATAATCTGTATGCCTCTTTTCTGATTTCTTTCGATAAGGTTCTTAAGGTTATTGACTCCTGTCGAATCCATAAACGGCACGTGCCTCATGCGAATGATGCGGACCTTGACGTTCTCTCCCTTTTTCTCGTCAAATTCCTCGAAGCGGTTGGCAAGACCGAAGAAGAAAGGGCCGCTGATTTCATAGACGGCCACGCCCTCCGGAATATCCAGCATAGGAGTATCCTCCGGATTAAGAACCTCATCATCTTCCGTTCCGGAGATTTTGTCGGAATGCGCGATGCTTATTGAAGAAGATTTCATAACTCGCCTTACGAAAAGTACCACAGCGAGCAACAAGCCAACTTCTATAGCCACAGTCAGATCCACTATTACGGTAAGGAAAAATGTTATCAAAAGCACTGCCACATCAGATTTTTCGGCCCTGAGCAGATACTTGAAGCTCCTCCACTCGCTCATATTATATGCCACCATCACAAGAATCGCCGCCAATGTGGACAACGGTATATATACGGCATAAGGCATAAGTACAAGATATATGAGCAACAGGACTATGGCGTGGATGATACCGGTGACAGGAGTTTTTCCCCCGTTATTGATGCTGGCCATAGTACGAGCAATGGCACCCGTGGCCGGAATTCCACCAAACAGAGGAGTGATGATATTGGCAATGCCCTGCCCGATGAGTTCAGTATTGGCATTATGCTTCTTTCCTGTGACGCCGTCTGCCACCATCGCCGCCATAAGTGATTCTATCGCGCACAGGACCGCTATCGTGAATGCCGGTGACACCAGAGAACGTATCGTCTGGAAATCAACTTTAGGGGCCGTCGGAGTAGGGATGGACAGTCCTGATGCCAATTCCGGGAATTTGCTGCCTATAGTGGCGAAACTTATCCCAGTACTCTTGCTTATAAGGACAGAAGCCAGCGTACCCACAAGAAGGGCGATAAGCGAACCCGGGACTTTCTTATTGATTTTACCCCAGAGAATTATAATTATCAAAGAAACCGCACTTGCCAACGCCTCTATCCAATTGATTTCGCCCAGATGCGAAAGATAATACCCCCATTCAGGGATGAATGAAGAAGGGACAGTCCCCGTGAACCCGAAGAAATCCTTCATTTGGGTAGAGAAGATGGTTACCGCTATTCCGCTTGTGAATCCCACGATTATAGGATACGGGATGAACTTGAATATTCCGCCCAGCCTGCACAAACCCATCGCCACAAGTATGAATCCGGCCATGATGGTCGCAATGATAAGACCGCTCATTCCATACTGCGCCACGATACCTGCGACAATCACGATAAAAGCTCCGGTCGGCCCACCGATAAGGAAATCTGACCCGCCGAAGACGCTGATTAAAAACCCGGCGACTATGGCTGTTATAAGGCCTTGTTCAGGGCTCACGCCACTGGCGATTCCAAAAGCTATGGCAAGAGGAAGCGCTATGACCCCCACAATTACCCCGGCTATAAGATCTGAAATGAATGTTTGCTTGTCGTAATGCCCTTTTTTGAAAAGGCGAAAAAATTTGGGCCTGAAAATAGGCGCAGCCATGTTCTTCATAGGCTATGTTTATATAAAAACTACTAACTAATCGAGATGCAAATATAGTGCAAATATTTTAATAATTAATTAAAAATTATTATTTATTGCGCACCCTACATTACTTCCTGATTTTTCGTAACTTAGTATGCAAATCATAAACGCTATGGACATAAAAAAAGAATTGTGGGGCAAATCAGCCTCCGGTAAGGAAATTTTCAAATATACTTTAAAGAATTCATCCGGTGCCTACGCACAACTGTCAAGCATAGGAGCCGGAATCGTGGCGATTTGCGTTCCGGACAAAGAAGGGAACTTGGGCGATGTAGTCCTGGGCTATCCTTATGCCTCAGATTACTTTAATGATGGCCCGTGTGCCGGAAAGGTCCCGGGAAGATATGCCAACCGCATAGCCAAAGGGCATTTCACCCTGGACGGAACGACCTTCACGCTCCCTGTCAACAACGGGCCGAACCATCTGCATGGTGGCCCCGAAGGATTCCAGAACCAAGTATGGGACAGCGAAGTTGAGGATAACGCCGTAATATTCACTTACAAAGCCCACGACGGCGAAATGGGATACCCAGGAGAGCTTACGGCCAAAGCCAGATACGAGTGGGACGAGAAGAATAACGAACTTACCCTCACGCTAAGTGCCACCACCACAAAATCAACCGTCATAAACCTTACTAATCACGCTTACTTCAACCTGGACGGAGAAGGAAGCGGAAGTGTCCTGAAACACATATTGAAGCTGAATTCAAGCAAATGGCTTCCTACAGACGAAACGCTGATTCCTACAGGAGAAATTGCTGAAGTCAAAGGTACGCCTATGGATTTCAGCTCACCTAAAGAACTTGGACAAGACATAGAAAAAGATTTTCCCGCACTGCATTACGGAAAAGGCTATGACAACTGCTGGGTTCTGGACGGATATAAAAAGGACACGGTCACACAGGCAGCCTGCCTTTATTCAAAAAAATCCGGGCGTGAGCTTAAAGTGTTCACTTCACAACCGGGAGTTCAAATCTACACAGGCAACTGGCTTTCCGGATGTCCTGTAGGGAAAAGCGGTACAGCCTACCGTGATTATGACGGGGTGGCCATAGAATGTCAGAATTTTCCCGACTCCCCTAACAAAGCGGGATTCCCGTCTGCCGTTCTTAATCAGGGCCAGACATACCGCCATGTCATCAAATTCGCATTCAGCGTAATAAAAGACTAGTCTTTCCAGACTTTAAGATATTGCTGCAAGGCCCACATTTCGTCTCTGAAATGTGCGGCCTTGTCGAATTCAAGGGCCGAAGCCGCCTCGTGCATTCTTTCCTTATCCTGCGCAAGCAAAGCTTCCACCTGACTACGCGACATACTTCTGATTACAGGATCCTGAAGCACAGCGGCCAAGTCCGCACGCACGCGACCATCCGAAAAAGCGGCACCAGGGAGCCTTAATGAATCATGGCCAAGTCCGACAGAAATCTGTCCGCTGCCCAAATCTGACGGATTGGGGATATAGCGCGGATCATCATACGAATTGGCAGCGCTGACCCTGCCGGAAAGCTGACCGGCAAGCACGTTATGCTTCACCTCCACCTGCTTAGGTTCTATATGATGCAGTTCATTATACTCTATCTGACGGGAACGGCGTCGGTTTGTCTCACGGATAGTTTCCTCCATAGATTTGGTAATCTTGTCCGCATACATTATCACACGGCCGTGAACATTACGCGCAGCACGCCCCGCGGTCTGCGTCAACGCTCTGGAAGTACGAAGGAAACCTTCCTTATCCGCATCCAGTATGGCTACAAGTGACACCGAAGGGATATCAAGTCCTTCGCGGAGAAGATTCACTCCTATCAGGACATCGAAAAAACCGTTCTTGAAATTTTCTATTATCTCCACGCGCTCCGCAGTATCGACATCGGAATGGATATACGCACACCTGATATCAATATTACGCAGATACCCGTCCAGCTCCTCCGCCATCCTCTTGGTCAGAGTGGTTACCAGAACTTTCTCGTCACACTCCGAACATTTTCTTATCTCTTCAACCAGATCGTCCACCTGGTTTTCTATTGGTCTCACCTGTATAGGAGGATCAAGCAATCCCGTCGGACGCACCACCTGTTCCACGACCAAGCCGCCGCTTTTTTCCAGTTCATAATCTGCCGGAGTAGCACTCACATACACTTTCTGGCCGGTAATCTGCTCAAATTCGGCAAATGTCAAAGGCCTGTTGTCAGATGCGGCCGGAAGTCTGAAACCATACTCCACAAGCGTCTGTTTACGGCTTTTGTCACCGCCATACATCGCGTGAATCTGAGGCAACGTGACATGAGACTCATCTATGAAAGTTATGAAATCCTTCGGAAAATAGTCTATCAAGCAAAACGGTCGTTCCCCCGGTCTTCTGCCGTCAAAATAGCGGCTATAATTCTCAATCCCGGGACAATACCCCAATTCCTTTATCATCTCAAGGTCGTTCTCCACCCTCTGCTGCAAGCGCTTCGCCTCCAGCGGACGGCCAATTTCCTCGAAATAATTAATCTGCCTGTAAAGGTCATCCTGTATCGCACTCACAGCCGCGGCACTTCTCTCCTTCGTGGTGACAAAATTCCCCGAAGGATAAATATAGACCTCATCCAAGGATTCTATCACCCCTCCTCCCAAAGGCTCTATCGAGCAGATGGAATCCACCTCGTCGCCGAAGAAAATAATACGTACGGCATAGTCCGCTCCGCCCGGGAAAACATCCACCGTATCGCCTTTCACCCTGAAACTGCCTCGGTTGAACTCCCCTTCCGTTCTATTATAAAGAGCGTCCACCAGACGATAAAGGAGCGAGGTCTGACTTCTTCTCTCACCCTTGACTACGTGAATGGTCTGTGCGTGAAAATCTTCCGGATTTCCTATACCGTAAAGACAACTCACGGAAGAAATCACTATCACATCCCTTCTGCCACTGAGAAGAGCCCCTGCGGCAGAAAGTCTGAGTTTTTCAATCTGATCATTGATGGAAAGGTCCTTCTCTATATATGTGTCCGTATTCGGAATATACGCCTCAGGCTGATAATAATCGTAATACGAGACGAAATACTCCACCGCGTTAGAAGGGAAAAAGGACTTGAATTCGCCATAAAGCTGAGCGGCAAGAGTCTTGTTGTGACTGAGAATAAGCGCAGGACGCTGAAGTTTTTCTATAACCCCGGCCATAGTGAAAGTTTTGCCCGAGCCCGTAACGCCAAGCAGGGTGATATCATTCACCCCGCCTGCAAGAGCTCCGCTCAACTGTTCTATGGCCTTAGGCTGATCGCCTGCCGGCTCGTATGTCGATTCAAGCTTGAATTTCATCTTCTACACTGAAGGCTTAACCACCGCGCTGTCGATGGATTTGCCGAAAACGACGTATCTCTGATACAAAAATTCAGTTACGAAATTCAACAGCATATTCAGGATAGTGGCAAAATATTCATTCCACCATAAAGTGCCCGTAAAATAATGCTCAAAGAATGTCGTTATCGGAATAAATACGCAATAATACAGGAACACCTTGAACATGGCTTCAGGCACATTGGCAGAAGACTTGAAGGTAAATTTTCTGTTCAGCGTGAAATTCCACAACACCGACAGCACAAGAGCACACAAATATGACAACCAGTATGCCCAGTGACCCAATTCATTAAAAAGCGCGAATGAGGCCATCTGAATTACGCCTGCGCTTATGGAAAAGCCGACGAATTTCAGAAACCTCAGAATTTCCTTAATCTGCATGGTTCAGGTTTTTAGTATACTATTTCTTTTTATCCAATGAGGAGAAAAATTTCCACTGGAATATAATCAGATAAAAAGCGCCACAAGTAACGCACGAATCGGCGAAATTGAACACAGGCGGGAAGAAAGTAGCGGAAAACATATCCACCACCCTTCCGAACATGAATGGAGCATAACCCCATATCATTCCATAAAAAAGGCAATCTATAATATTGCCTATGGCTCCTGCCGTAATGAAGGTAAGTCCCACAAGCACCCCCGTGGGCGCTTCATTTCTTTTAATCAGCCTGTTTATCCACCATATCAGGAATCCTGAAAGACATATGCGGAAGAACGAAAGGATGAATTTCCCGACGGCGCCTCCGAATTTCATTCCGAACGCCATACCCTCGTTTTCCACGAAACACAGCCTGAACCAGTTCCCGAACACAGGAATAACTTCGCCAAGAGACATATTTGTCTTGACGAGCACTTTGATCAGCTGATCTATTATGACAAGAAGAATTCCTAAAGCAAAAAGTCTGACGCCTTTTGATATCTTCATATGTCTAGTTTTTACCTTGTTTGGCAAGCATCTCCTTAGCTTCTACCGTAAGAGTGGCGTGAGGTACCAGCCTTAGCCTTTCCTTAGGGATAAGTTTGCCTGTGACACGGCATACCCCATAAGTTTTATTCTCGATACGGACAAGTGCCGCCTCAAGATTCTGAATGAATTTATACTGCCGCTGAGCCAATTGGCTTGCCTCCTCCTTCGAACGCTGCATAGCTCCGTCATCCTCCACAGTCTTGAAAGACGGAGAAGTGTCATCCACGTCATTCGCACCGCCGCTCCTGGCCAACTCCCTATACGTTTTATACTCTGCTTTGGCCTTGGCAAGCATATTTTCGATAATGGTTTTGAACTCAGCGAGTTCTTCGTCCGAATAACGATTTTTTAATTCTTCTGCCATAACTACTTGCGTTTTACTTTAATTTTAATTTTCTCTTTATCCCATTCCACCTCTGCCGCATCTTGCTCGGCGCTTTGGAGTCCCTGCAATTCAAGACTCGAGCTAAGTGTCTGAGAACAAACATAATCCTTATATTGAGAAAGAGCGTCTGAGATGGACTCGTACGCCTGGCCGTCAGCATAAATGACGGTAGATATACGGTCCGTAATCTCAAATCCGCATTCTTTCCTTAAGTTCTGAATTGGATGTATCAGTTCGCGGGCATTACCCTCCCTGATAAGCTCATCTGTCTGCACTATATCAAGAGCCACGGTAAGCGTTCCTTCTGTAGAAACGAGCCAACCCGGCATATCCTCGGAATTAATCTCATAATCACCCTTACCCAAGACGACATCTCCACCCGGTAAAGCCAACGTGTACCCTGCCTCGGAAGATTCGATCTCAGCTATCTGTTCCTGGCTCATAGCGGCAAATGCAGCCGCGATTTCCTTCATCTGCTTTCCATATGCCTTTCCGAGCGTCTTGAAATTAGGCTTTATCTTCTTAGTGATGATACCCACCGTATCGTGCAGGAATTCAAGCTCTTTCACATTGACTTCCGCGAGGAAGATGGCCTTCACCCTCTCTATGTGTTCCTTAACCTTATCATCAACTACAGGAACAAGAACCTTGGCCAATGGTTTTCTGACATTAATCCCGACCTTCTTCCTCAATGAAAGCACCATAGAGGATGCCTTCTGGGCAAATGCCATGCTCTCTTCGAGTTCCTTATCCACAAGATTACCGTCTTCCTCAGGCATAGCCGTATAATGAACGCCTACAGCCTTAGGAGCCAGATCCGAATAGAGCTGGTCCATAAAGAACGGAGCGATAGGGGCAGAGAGCAAAGCTATACTCTTAAGAACCTCATACAAAGTCTGATAAGACGAGAGCTTGTCCTGACTCATTCCACTTCCCCACAAACGCTTCTTGTTCAGGCGTATATACCAGTTGGACAAATCATCGCACACGAAGTCCTGGATCAGACGTCCCGCAGTCGTGAGGTCATAATCCTCATAAGATGCTTTCACCTGACCGCACAAAGTGTTCAGACGGCTGAGCAGCCACCTGTCAAACATAGGCCTGTCAGCGTAAGGAACAGCCGGGGCCGTCGGATCAAAATGATCTATATTGGCATAAAGGGCAAAAACCGAGTATGAATTATATAAGGTTCCGAAGAATTTCCTGCGCACTTCATCCACTCCGGCCTCGTCAAATTTCAAATTATCCCATGGCTGGGCATTGGTAAGCATATACCAGCGGAGAGCATCCGCCCCGTAAGTGTCCAATGCCTTGAACGGATCCACTGCGTTGCCCAGACGCTTGGACATCTTCTCCCCCTTCTTATCGAGCACCAATCCGTTTGAAATCACCCGTTTGAAAGCAGGCGTTCCGCTCACCATAGTATGGATGGCGTGAAGAGTATAGAACCATCCACGTGTCTGGTCCACACCTTCCGCGATAAAGTCTGCGGTAGCTCCGAAATCAGGAGTATTCTGACCGCGCAGACCGGTCTGCGCATATGGCATAGCGCCACTGTCAAACCACACGTCGATAAGGTCGCTCTCCCTTTTCATCTTCCTTCCGCTGTCGCTGACCAGGAAAATCTCATCCACATACGGACGATGAAGGTCTATCTTGTCATAGTTCTCCTTAGACATGTCGGAAGGATCAAAGCCCCTGTCCGCAAGCGGATTCGAGGTCATAAATCCGGCCTTTACCGACTTTTCTATCTCGAGGAACAGCTCTTTGACGCTGCCTATGCATTTCTCTTCCTTACCATCTTCCGTACGCCAGATAGGAAGTGGAGTTCCCCAATATCTTGAGCGGGAAAGATTCCAGTCCTGAATATTTTCAAGCCATTTGCCGAACCTTCCCGTACCTGTAGCTTCCGGTTTCCAGACGATACTCTCGTTAAGTTCCATCATCTTCTCCCTAACGGCAGAAGCCTTGATGAACCATGAATTGAGAGGATAATACAACACTGGTTTGTCCGTTCTCCAACAGTGAGGGTACGTATGGACGTGTTTTTCTATCTTGAAGGCTTTGTTCTCGCCCTTCAGCATCACGCATATATCCACATCAAGAGTAGGAGCATCCGCCGCCAGAGACGCATCATAAGCGTTCTTCACATAGCGCCCTGCCCACTCGGTGTACAAGGAAGTATTGACATTGGCCTTCACATATTCTTCAGACAAATCCTCCAGGCGATAGAATCTGCCCTGAGGATCCACCTGAGCCTGAGGATCACCGTTTTTATCTATGACATAAAGTCCGGGTACACCGGCAGCCTTGGCCACCTTGGCATCATCCGCACCGAAAGTAGGAGCGATATGAACTATGCCCGTCGTGCCTTCCTCTATGGTCACATAATCTCCGAGAATGACGCGGAAAGCGCCCTGCCCCGGATTAAACCACGGAATAAGCTGTTCATACTGAACGCCTTCAAGTTCCTTACCCTTGAATGTACCAGGAAGAACCTCATAAGGAATTTTGTCATTGAACCAAGATGACACCAGAGCCTGCGCCAGAATATATGTGGCCGGCAATCCGGTATACGGGTTAGTGCTCTTTACCCTGACGTAATCTATGTTAGGATTGACACAGAGAGCCGTATTGCTTGGCAGAGTCCATGGCGTAGTGGTCCACGCCAGGAAATATTCATCGCTCTTCCCGACTATCTTGAACTGCACGCAGCAAGTCGTATCCTTGACATCCCTGTAACAACCCGGCTGATTAAGCTCGTGTGAAGACAATCCGGTACCGGCGGCAGGACTATAAGGCTGAATCGATTTTCCTTTATACAGATAGCCCTTGCCATATATATCCTTAAGAAGATACCACAGAGTCTCTATGTACCTGTTGTCATATGTGATGTACGGGTCATCCATATCCACCCAATAGCCTATCCTCTCCGTCAGATTACGCCACTGAGCCGTATATTTCATCACCTCCTGCCGGCAAGTCTTATTATATTCGGCTATGCTTATCTTCTTGCCTATGTCTTCCTTCGTGATGCCAAGCTTTTTCTCCACTCCAAGCTCTACTGGAAGTCCGTGAGTATCCCATCCGGCACGGCGATGCACAAGATACCCGCTCTGCGTCTTATATCTGCAGATCGCATCCTTTATACTGCGGGCCATCACGTGATGGATTCCCGGCATGCCATTGGCACTTGGAGGACCTTCAAAGAATATAAACGAAGGCGCACCCTCCCTCAGTTCAAGAGATTTCTCAAATGCCCCTTCCTTTTTCCATTTCTCCAGAACACGGTTACCCGTATCTACCAAATCCAAGCCCTTATACTCTTTAAATGTCATTTTTTTTAGCTATTTTTGAATTTGCAAATATAACGATTTCAAAAGGCAATTACAAATATGAACGTTGTTGACATAATACTGCTGGTCCTGTTCATCCCCGCCGTCATCAGAGGCATACACAAGGGCTTCATCGAACAGATAATCGCAGTGGCCTCACTATTTTTGAGTGCATATCTGGCTTATCTTTTTGCAGAAAGGGTCGGCACCTGGCTCAGCGCATACATAGAGGGAGTCAGCAAAGAAGTCCTTTATATCATATCATTTGTAATCATAATAATAGTGACCGTACTTCTGTTAAGGCTTCTGGCAAGGCTTCTTTCCTCCATCATATCGACTATCTCGCTTGGCTGGCTGAATTCGGCGCTGGGGGTTTTGCTTTCACTTTTATTCACTACGCTTATCATAGGAGTAGTGTTAATGGCATTCAATTCACTTAATGCAAGCACTTTCCACATAGACACCTCTTTAATTGAATCTTCCGTGGTCTATCAATGGATAGCCAAGATAACAGATACACTTTTCCCTTTTATTGAAGATATTTTTAGTCAGATCAGCGATGGCGGAGCAAAAATGTGTTAATATAATTCTAATTGAAACTTCCACTTCCCTATGTTCTGTGGCTTTATGCCGGAACGGAGAGGTCATTTCTTACCGCGAGAGCGCCGAAAGCAAAGCGCACGCGAGCCTTACGGCACCATTTATCCGTGATGTGCTCGAAGAAAGCCGTCTCAAAGTATCAGAATGCGACGCCGTATGCGTCAGTTCAGGTCCAGGATCTTATACAGGACTGCGCGTGGGAGTATCCACGGCCAAAGGACTATGCTTTGGAGCTAATCTTCCACTGCTGTCCATAAGCACTATGGAGATTCTCTCCGAGATGGGTAAAGACGCAGGGTGTGACTGGATAGTACCTATGATAGATGCACGCAGAATGGAGGTTTACACTACCATTTTCAAAGACGGCGTTCAACTGAAAGATACGCAGAGCGTAATCATCGACGGTGACAGTTTCAGCGAATACCTCCAGAAAGGGACGGTCCTGTTCATAGGTGACGGAGCACAGAAGTGCACAGGACTTCTCACAAGCCCGAACGCCCGTTTCCGCCAATGCAACCCGACGGCAGCGGCGATGGGAAGATTGGCATACGAAAGGTTCCTTCAGGGTAAAAAAGAAAATGTGGCCTATTTCGAGCCTTTCTACCTGAAAGACTTCATAGCCACAGTTTCCAAAAAAAACTTATTTTAATTTACTTCAATACCTTATTGAGAGTCGCGCGAAGGCTGTCCTCGCCTTTTATGTCGGCTGAACTTACCTCTCCGTCAGCAATAAGAAGACTGTAGGGAAGAGAGGACACGTTATACAGCGATATCGCAGGAGAAGCCACGCCCAGAGCGTCACAGACATTAATCCACGGAAGTTTCTGATTCCTTACGACAGAAGCCCACAGGGCCTTGTCGGTGGATACGCACACAGAATATATCTCGAACCCCTTGCGATGATATTCGCGGTAAAGCGGAAGCAGCACCTCGGTGTTCAGAAGTTTCTGGGCGTCCTGCTGATCAGACCAGAAATGCACCAGTATGGCCTTGGACTTCACGCCGGAAAGCGATACCTTCTCCCCGTTGATGTCGGGCAGCTGAAGCTCCGGAAATCCGACGCTCTGCGCCTGCGAAAGCGATAGATTCAAGGACAGCTGATTCTCACGGGCCTTCGTCTCCTGCTCGAGAGCCTTCACATATCTGGATTCCGGGTATACGGTCTTAAGACTATCGCACACCTTTCTGAACAGAATGGCGTCTGTCGGCTGAGAGAATACGGGAGTGCCTGCATAGAGAGGCTGGAAAAGAACCGGTATGACGGACAGCGACTTGCAGTGATTGATGACATAGGACGTCCTGTCCCTGTAATAGGCCAGATAGATTTTCACTCCGTCCTTCGGATCCTTAAGGTTTGACATCTGATTCAGGAAGGCATTATAGTCCGCCGTCACCGAAGCCAGTTCAACGGAACCTTCCGAACCTTCCACGGAGAAATTGCCCAGGGTGTCTGCCTTGACGACAGCCTTCTCCCCCTTTTCGAGAAGAAGCGTCGAAAGGATGGTGTTCCCCCTGTACACATAGATGAATTCCGGCTGGTTTTCCTCCACCTTCACGGAATATCTGAAATGACCTGCCGCATCGGTAGATACTGAATCAAGCAGTTCACCGGATGACACGTTCAGCTTGTAAATGGCCAGTTTCTCGGACGGAGCGCCGTCCACGGTCATATCGATGAAAGCCTTCTGCGCGCACGAAGACAGACAGAGGGCAAACATTCCTATAAAAAAAACTTTTCTCATAGACTAACCGAGTTTCTGAAATTCAGCGAAAACGGCAGCCGCAATCTCGGCCTTGCGCTCGTCGCTCACTACAGGACGCTGCTTTCTGAAGTCAAGATCTCCCTCACTCTGAAGAGGCACGAGATGGATATGCGTATGCGGAACTTCCATTCCAAGTACGGCCACTCCCACCCTTTTACACGGAACGGCAGCCTTCAGAGCGACAGCCACCTTTCTTGCAAACTTCCAAAGCCCCTCGTAAGTCTGCTCGTCCAGAGAGAAGATATAATCATCTTCGCTCTTCTTCGGAATAACCAGAGTATGTCCTTCCGCCAATGGCGAAATATCCAGAAAGGCATAATAATCATCGCTTTCCGCTACCTTGTAGGAAGGAATCTCACCTGCAGCTATTTTAGAGAAGATAGTCATACGAATTAAATGGTAATTTCAAGGATTTTGAATTTAATGACCCCTGCCGGAACTTTTGCTTCCACTACATCACCCACGCCGTGACCTATAAGAGCCTTGGCGATAGGAGTCGTAGCGGCCAATTTACCCTTCGAGAAATCAGCCTCAGACTCCCCTACTATCGTAAAGGTCATTTTCTGATGCGCATTCAGATTCTCAACCTTCACGGTATTGAGCATCTGCACCTTATCTGTTGAGAGCATGGATGCGTCCACCACCTTGGCTCCGGCAACCATGTTCTTGAGGTTAGCTATCTTTATTTCCAACAGGCTCTGCGCCTCACGTGCAGACTCGTATTCCGCATTCTCGGACAAGTCTCCCTTTTCTCTGGCCTCCGCTATAGCAGCCGAGATTATAGGACGCTGTTCCAAAGCCTCTTTCAATTCTTTCTTAATACTCTCGAGCCCTTCCTGGCTCATGTAATGTACTTCTGCCATATTATAATAACAATTAAAGGAACTATTCCAGTCCCTCCTTAAACTTAGGTTTCATAATTTCCGAATAAAGAATCAATTTCTTTTTATCCTTCTTTATCTCGGCCTTAAGATTCTTTTTGTCAGTTTCCTGCCTGACTTCTTTCTTAGTGGTCATACTTTGCGAAGATAAGGTTTTTCGCTGACATTTCGTCTTTTTTCAGTTGATTTTTCAACTGATCGAAAGACGAAAACCTTATTTCAGCCCTTATTCTTCGCACAAAACTCACATCAATATCCAAACCGTAAATATCTCTGTCAAAATCGAATATATGTGTTTCCACCAGAGAGGAGGCATCCACGTTGGTCATTCCCATATACTTTTCCCCCTGCACGGACACTTCGCTCAGATAAACGCCCACCTCCGGGACGCACTTCAGAGGTTCCCGAAGGCGCAGATTGGCAGTAGGATAACCTATCGTCCTGCCCAAACGCTTTCCCCCTACAACCACACCGCACAAAGAATAATCACGCCCCAGCATCTTTGATGCCAATTCAACTTCACCTATAGCCAGACATTTTCTAATCTGCGAAGACGATACTCTCAGTCCATCCACATCGACAGGAGGGACTATGGCCGCCCCCATTCCCAAAGACTCTGCGCAAAGAGCGATCTGAGCAGTTGATTTACCATCCGAGCCGAACCTGTTGTCATACCCCAGGACGATATCGCTCACATTGAACTTGTCTCTCAGCATGCAAAGATAAGACGATGCATCCAGAGAAGCGAAATCTGCGGTAAAGGGAAGCATCTGTACATCATCCGCTCCGGACGCCTTCAAAAGCGCCAGCTTTTCATCAAGTGAAGTCAGCAGCCTCAGGTCCCTTGCTCCGTCTTGAAGAAAAACCCTCGGATGAGGCCATAGCGTAATAACAAGACTTTGCCCGTCACCCTTACGGGAATATTCGAGCAAAGTTCTTATTACCTGTTGATGCCCCAAATGGAAGCCATCAAAAAAACCGGTAGCGGCTACAACCATTTCACGATAGGGAAATCCTGTCTGTGAGGAAGTTCCGCATTCTTAGGATAGATACGCGTACCCACCTCATACATACCTGTTCTCTCAGGAAGAACGGATGTGCGGAATGTTGCAATCCCGTTCTCACAAGAGACCAGATCATAATTGAAAACCTCCTGTATATGGAGAGTTCCGTTATTGTCCCTTGAGGTGAAAAGCACTTCCACACCTATATCCTCAGCCTTCAGACGTCCCAGGTCAATGACCACCTCGCACACCAGCTTGTTCTTATCCGAAAGCACGTACGATGCGCTTGGCTGAGTATATGAGATGATGCGCATATTGTTCCACTCCTGGGCCACATAAGACTTCCAAGAAGATATCTCCTTGGCCAAAGAGGCATTATTTGCCGCCAGGCGAGAGTATCTCTCACACTGCGGGTTGTAGTACTGGTTGCAATAGTCCGTAAGCATACGGTTGGTCGTGAAATTGGAAGCCACCATAGCTACGGTGTTCTTAATGTATCCTATCCACTTGCTGCTGCGTCCAGTCGCGTCGAAATCATAGTAGTCCGGAGCGATTTCATTCTCGAGAATAGAATATATGGTAGCCGCATCCAGCTCGTTCTGATACTCCTGATCCTCATAAGTACGCTCCATAGGGAGAGCCCAGCCGGCATTCTTGGTATAACCTTCGACCCACCAGCCGTCAAGCACAGAGAAATGCATGACACCGTTCATCGAAGCCTTTTCTCCAGATGTACCTGAAGCCTCCTGCGGGCGTGTAGGATTGTTCATCCACACATCCACTCCCTGAACGAGACGCTTGGCCAATGTTATGTCATATCCCGGAACGAAAACTATTCTTCCGATAAAACGAGGGTCCTTGCTTATCTCCACTATCTGCTTGATAAGATCCTGACCGGCCTGATCTGCCGGATGCGCCTTACCGGCAAAAAGGAACTGTACCGGACGACGCGGATTGTTCACGATCTCATCCAATTTATTAAGGTCGCGGAAAAGAAGCGTGGCTCTCTTATATGTAGCGAAACGACGTGCAAAGCCTATGGTAAGAACATCGTCACGAAGATTCTCTTTTATGGTAACCACCTGGCCCGGTGTATAATGCGAAGATTGGCCCGGATCAGAAAGACGGTCTTTCACTGTCTTGATAAGATCAGCTTTAAGAGCCTTGCGGGTCTCCCATATCTGCTCGTCGCTTACATTATATATTCCTTCGAAACAACGCTTGTCATAATGCGAAGTCTTGAACTCCTCGCCGAAGACTCCGGCATGAATGGCCTTCCATTCCTTGGAAGCCCACGTAGGATAATGCACTCCGTTAGTCACATAACTGATAAACAGTTCTTCCGGGAGGTATCCCGGATACATGCTCGAGAAAAGTTCCTGGCTCACCTGACCGTGAAGTTTGGACACTCCATTGACATTCTGACTGAAATTGGCGGCAAGTACGCTCACCGAGAACTTCTCGTCACGATCATCGGCATTGAGCTTTCCGAATTCCATAAATCCACGCCAGTCCAGACCATACCTCTGCGGATAATTGCCGAAATATTTGCCCATTTCCTCTTCAGAGAAAGCATCGTGTCCGGCAGGAACAGGAGTATGAGTGGTAAAAAGAGCAGATGAACGGACAAGCTCCAAAGACTCGCCTAGTGAATAATGCTTATCCTGCATATACTCGCGAAGTCTCTCAAGACCGGCGAAAGCGGCGTGACCTTCATTATAATGATACATTGTAGGATTAAGTCCCAATGCACGCAAAGCTCTCACGCCTCCTATGCCCAGAAGAATCTCCTGTTTAAGTCTGTTCTCGTGATCACCACCATAAAGCTGATGGGTGATGGTACGGTCCTCTACAGAATTGGCTTCATAATCAGTATCAAGAAGATACAGATCTGTTCTTCCGACAGCTACACGCCAGATTCTCGCATGAAGAACTCTTCCCGGAAGATTCATACTTACACTTTTCCAGACTCCGTCCTCCCCGATCACCGGTTCCACAGGAATCTTAAGAAAATCCTGAGCTATATAATCAGCCACCTGATTGCCCTGAGGAGTCAGACGCTGCTTAAAATATCCATATCTGTAAAGCAATCCTACTGCCACGAGATTCACATTCATATCCGAAGTTTCCTTCAGATAATCCCCCGCCAATATTCCCAATCCTCCGGAATAAATCTTCAAAGACGTATCTAGACCATACTCCATACAGAAATATGCTATGGAAGGCTCCGTCCTTTCCGACTTTTTGGACATATAAAGATTGAACTCATCTATGACAGCATTCATCCTGGCCAGGAATTCCTGATCCTTTGCCAATTCATTATATCTCTTCAAGCTGACCTTGTCAAGTATTTCCATAGGATTATGGCCTGACTTGTGCCACAAATCCGCATCTATGCTTTTGAACAAAGCTTTGGCGTCATCATTCCAGCACCACCAGAGATTTCTGCATAAAGTTTCAAGCCCGGAAAGTTTTTCCGGCAAATGTCTAGTCACCATCACATTCTTCCAAGATGGTGAAAAACTTGCGTTTATGTTCATAAACCTTTTTTAAATAAGAATAAAATCACTATTGACGTTTCAGTGCCAAAGCGTCATTTACACGAATCATAAAATCACTGAGAACGTTCATATAATTAATGAATGCCTCGTATGGTGAATTATATGGGTTGAAATATTTGTGCATATCTCCACCGGTGAAAAACTTTGTGCACATATAATAAAAATGATCGCTTTCCTGAAGGTGTCCATAATCTGCCCAGAGCTGGGGATCATCCAGCAAGGAGAGCTTCTCCTGCAGACTGTAAACCTTCGAGAACGCTTCATTCTGAAGTTCGTTGCCGAGCCAAGCGGTAAGATCTCTTTCCTCATCTGCCCAGGAAATAGGAGAAGGGACAGAAAGAGCTGACACCGGAGCATAAGATGCGCTCACTTCGGAAGGAGTCTGAAATTTAAACGATTTGTCCTTCAAACAGATCCCAGGCAGGCTTTCCATAAAGTCAAAGATTCCGGTTGACGCGTCCGTATGCTCTCCGAATGTCTCATAGTCCATAAAAAGCCCGACATAATCGCCTTCGGAATTGTCCACCCACGATTTGAATTTCTCCGCCGTCAGCGGCCACTCATTCCAATTCTTGTCGCCGAAACGGAATGCCAGGTCATCACTGAGAGAATAATTCCGCAGAAGAATATTCTGCTGTGGAACTATATCGTTACTATATATATAATTAGGACATCTCCATCCGAGAATATGCTTTGCGCCTTCAGTCAGAATGGTATGAAAGCCCAACTCATAGACCTGCTTTCCTATCTGGTCGGAATAAACAAGTTCGGTGTTGCGGAAAACCTTAGGCTCCACTCCCAGATATTGCTTCAGAGCTTCTTTGTGTTTATTGACCTGGAAAGCGAACTCCGCAACAGACGTCAAAGAAGACAGGGAGTGATAATATGTCTCACACAGGAACTCCACACAGCCCGTATCTGCCAGTTTTTTAAAACTGTCCAGGACTTCAGGAGCATACCTGTCAAATTGCTCGAGAACCGAGCCCGAGATGGAAAACGCCACTTTAAATTGGCCTTTCGAAGCCTTTATAGCCTTCAACAGAACTTTATTCATAGGAAGATAGCACTTCTGCGCCACTCTGCGGAGAATAGTTCTGTTGGCAAAGTCATCATAATAATGAGAATCCTTGCCTATATCAAAAAACCTATATAACCTTAGTCTTGTAGGCTGATGTACTTGGAAATACAAACAGATAGATTTTGCCATAGCTATATCATTTAATTATTTGTTCATAAATATCTTTGAGTTTTGCCGCGGCGTGGTCCCATTTCAAAGTGTTCACTTCTTCAAAACCATGTTTTACCGCAAACTCGGAAAGCGCAGGATAACTTACAAGCGCATAAATGTCATCCGCCATTGCATCCACATCCCAGAAATCCACCTTAAAGGCATACTTCAGAACCTCTGCCGCACCGCTCTGATATGAGATAATGCTCGGCACGTTCGAACGCATAGCCTCCAGAGGTGATATGCCAAACGGCTCACTTACAGACGGCATCACATACACATCGCTGAGCGCGAACATCTTCTGGACATCGGTACCGCGCAGGAATCCGGTGAAATGGAATCTGTCCGCGATGCCAAGTTTTGCCACCTGCTTAATGGCCCTTGTCATCATATCTCCACTTCCCGCCATCACGAAGCGGACATTCTTCGTCCTCTTCAAGACTTTGGCAGCCGCATCGATAAAGTACTCCGGACCTTTCTGATAAGTGATTCTGCCCAAGAAAGTAACGACTTTATCCTTAATGCCCCTTTCCACCAGAAGGTCCTCCCTTCCACTGAAATCCACCGCATTATGTACCGCCACGACCTTGGACGGATCGATTCCGTATTTATTGATGACAATATTTCTTGTAAGCTCCGATACAGCCACCACCTTGTCAGCCTGCTCCATCCCGCGTTTTTCTATGGCATAGACACGGCTGTCCACCATATCGTCTGACCCACGGTCAAAGGATGTGGCGTGCACATGAACGACAAGCGGTTTTCCCGTAAGTTCCTTCGCGGCAATCCCGGCAAGATAAGTGAGCCAGTCGTGAGCATGGATAACATCGAAAGAATCCTTGTTCTGCATCGCTATGGTGCCACCCACCTGTGCATACCGGGTAACCTCTTCCATAAGATTGGCCCCGTACTTTCCGGAGAATTTGAATTTCTGGCCAAATCCTATGGTGGTCTCGCTTACGTGATTCCTCTTCATCTGCTCTATGGCTTCAAAATACTCATCCGGATTCACATAAGGCACCATATTCGAGTCCACGTGAATAAATTTCACCTTATCGATGAATTCGTCGACGCTCCGGCTGATATTCTGAACAGCGACATCGCTCGCATTTATAATCCTGGTGCAACTCTGGTCTTCATCCCCGCTTGCAGAAGGCATTACGAAAAGAGTCTCCACTCCATTATGAGCCAAGCCCTCCACTATACCCTTGCAAGCAGTTCCCAGACCGCCTGCAATATGAGGAGGAAATTCCCAACCGAACATCAATACTCTCATATGCTACTCGTCTTTATATTTGGACAACAATTCGTCTACTCTCAGCAAAGAGGAAGTACACAAGGCGGATGATATCGCGCCGTGAGGTTCAAAAGGAGGGTCTCCGTCATAAAGTTCAGAAAAGGCTCCCACTCCGTGTTTGTTCAAGTCCTCATAGAAGCCTTCCACGAGCCATTGCGCCCTCTTCAGGAAAGACGGGCCTTTGATCCTCAACGAGGTCTCGATATAAATCGCCAAAAGCCAAGGTCTTGTACTTCCTTGATGATAAGCCAGATCCCTTTCATATTGTGAGCCCTCATAGACTCCCTTGTACTTGACGTCACGTGGCGAAAGCGTACGCAGGCCGCGCGCAGTCACAAGCTCTCTGTCTATAACCCTGAGCACATCAGGATGAAGTTCATCCTCCAAAGGAGAATACTGCAGACCGATTGCACAGAGCTGATTAGGACGGACATCCATATTCTGCCCGTTATTATCCACATAGTCAGCCAGATACCCGGCATCCTCATTATAGAACACTTTCACGAAGTTATCTTTTACCAGATCGGCTATCTGACTCCACTTCTGAACGAATTTCTTATCTGCGCCACGGCCCTTCTCCATCTCAAGTGCAAACTTTATGGCATTATACCACAAAGCGTTAGTCTCCACCTGGTATCCCGGGCGTTCAGTTACAGGACGACCCTGAATATAAGCGTTCATCCACGAGAGAGCCACCCCGTCTTTTTGTGCCCACAACAATCCGTTCGGGTGCATGGTCACTTCCTCTCTTTCTCCCGGAAGATAACTTTCCAGAACGCGTTTGAGCATCCTGCCGTACTTCTTCCAGACTTTATCCGCGTCTGCTCCACTGCCTATATAAGCCTGCAGCACGCATGCCAAGTAGAACGGAGCCTCCACCTGTGTAGTGCGGCGAGTAAGACGCACCTGCTCGTCAGCTATCAGATTATCAAGAATTTCCTCAAAATATTCCGGTCTTCCGGCAGAAAGAGTCAACCCGGGAAGAGCCACAAGAGTTTCGCGCAAAAGTCCTGCATAAAGCCAAGAATATCCGGCCTCTATCTTCATCTTTCCGTTATGATGCGTGATCAGAGTATCCGCACAATGCAACAACTGCTGATGGCAGTCGGTTATCTCTCCGGCACGGGAAGCCAATTTCTTGAATTCGGGAGCAAAAATCTTAGGATCCTCCTCAGCTATGGATACGCCGACTATAAAACTGCGCCCTTTGTGAAGTTTTACCTCAAAAACGCCAGGAGACAACAAATCCTCCTTACAGTCGAACCCACGCCTGTATTCATCCGAATATGTAATGCCATAATACCAATACGGCTCGGCCGAATATTTCACTTTGGAATCGGAGAACTGCATGAACAGATCCGGATAAGACTCGTAAAGTCTGAAACTCTGTCCGTTGCGCACAGGTGTCCCGACGGCATTGGCCTGGTCATTGGCGTGCGTAAGAGAGTGTATGTTTCTGAATGCCAGAAGAGGTCGGAGCCTCACCAGGGCGTTGTCCGAACCCTCGAGCAATTCATATTTAATGTAAAGCCTGTCAACTTCCGGGCAAAGCAATATGCTTTTCCTTATCACGATATCACCTATCTTATAGGTGATTCTGGTGATGGGATCGGCCTCGAAATCCACAACATATTTATGTCCGCGCGGCTCGTAAACATCTCCATAACAATGTATTCCCAAATTGAACTGCTTACCTTCGACCAAAATCGACTCATCCAGAGACGAAAGCATAAGGAATCTGTCTCCGCCGAAACGGTCAAGAGTAAGCGCAAACAACCCATGATACCTTCTGGTGTTGCATGTCACAATGGAAGTATTACAATACGCGCCTGTCTTGTTTGCACAAAGTATCTCCCTCTTCAAAGAATAAGAGAGATTTACCAATTCCGCCTTGTTGAATTTCAAAAAAGCCATATCATTACATTTTTAGCAACACCAATGCACATCTGCACGGCAAATACAACTTCAAAACATGATCCTCGCTCAGGTGCTTCTCCGCCTGTTGAAGCCTGCCGAATCCTCCGAACTCCACAGCGTCGGAGTCAAATTGCAGGACATACTCTCCGTCGGAAACCTCAAAGCCATAATTTTCATAGGAATACGACGGCGAAAAGTTGAGCGCAAAGATAGCATTTTGACGCTTGAAAATCAAGACCTTTTTTTCTTCATCGGCGCGAATCAGTTCCAGAGGATAATCCAATATGCCCTTTAAGCTCAAAAAATGCACGAACGCGCTGTCAAAAGCCTGCAGGCCGCCATATCTGAGCGCCGGGTCATCCGCCAAAGACCATTGACGTCTGGCATATTTATAAGACCATCCATTTCCTTCTCGAGGGAAATCTATCCATTCCGGATGACCGAATTCGTTGCCCATAAAATTCAGATAGCCGTTTCCCGCAGTCGCAGCAGTCAGAAGCCTGATCATCTTATGCAAAGCTATTCCACGGTCTATGACGAGATTTTCACTTGCCTTGTCCATATGGAAATACATCTCCTTATCCATAAGACGGAATGCTATGGTCTTGTCTCCGACCATAGCCTGATCGTGACATTCTGCATAACTGATGGTTTTTTCATCTTCCCGCTTGCGAGTCAGCTCCCACCATATTTCGCCCATAGACCACTGTTCATCAGAGAGTTCCTTTATCCATTTAATCCAATGATCGGCCACTCCCATAGCCATCCTGTAATCAAAGCCCACACCTGAGGCGTCAAGCGGAGCCGCAAGTCCTGCCATTCCGCTTACATCTTCAGCGATTGTGATGGCCGAAGGTTTAAGTTTGTGAATGAGAATATTGGCCAGAGCCAGATAAGTAATGGCATTCTCGTCCACTCCGGAATTGAAATACAGTTCGTAGTTGCCGAAATCAGTTCCCAAGCCATGATCCCAGTATATCATAGAAGTAACCCCATCGAAACGGAATCCGTCCAAATGATATTCTTCGAGCCAATATTTGCAGTTGCTCAAAAGGAAGTTCACGACTTCATCTTTCCCGTAATCAAAACATCTGGACCCCCAGGCAGGATGGTACCCTGCACTTCCTTTATAGAAATAAAGATCGTCACGGCCGTCAAATCGGCTAAGTCCCTCCGATTCATTGCTCACGCTATGCGAATGCACTATGTCCATTACGACAGCTATTCCTTCGCCGTGAGCTTCGTCTACAAGGCGCTTGAATTCTTCAGGTGTTCCGAAACGACTGCTGAGAGCGAAGAAATTCGACACCTGATACCCGAAACTTCCATAATACGGGTGCTCCTGAAGGGCCATTATCTGTATAGTATTATAGCCCAGTTTCTTAACTCGAGGAAGGACGATCTTTCTAAAGTCATCGAACGTAGCCACCTTCTCTTCCTGCGAACACATCCCTATGTGGCATTCATAAATGAAAGGGGCTTCCTGTCCGCGGGTAAATTCATTTTTCCAGACATACGGCTCCGACGGATCCCACACCTGTGCGCAAAACGTCTTGGTTTCAGGGTCTTGAACAGCCCTGGTTACATAAGCGGGCAGCCTTTCCGCACCTCCACCGCTCCATTCTATCCAAAGCTTATAGAGTTCACCGTGATGAAGACAGAAATCAGGAAGTCTCAGTTCCCAATTACCGTAACCCACCGGAGTGAAAGCATAGGAACGTACCCTTTTCCAATTATTGCACTCCCCGATAAGATAAATCACATTCGCATTAGGCGCCCACTCACGAAGCACCCACCCCTGCGAATCCTTATGAAGTCCATAATATAGATGGGAATTGACATCGGAATGCTTCTCCCAAGCGTCAAGAATGCGGGTATGTCTACGCTCTATCGCATCCTTCCAGGGTTCAAGCCAGGGATCAGTCTCATATATCTTTTTCATAATCAAGATAATTGGTTATTATGCTTTCAAAGTTAATAAAAAAAGGGCAAACCCTTGCGGATTCGCCCTTAAAAATATCCACGACAGAATTACTGTTCGTCCGGAGTATCGTTATTGTCCTGGTTGTTGTCCGTGCCCTGAGGACCAGCCTGAGGACCGGCGCCCTGACCTGCCATAGAAGAATAAACTTCTCCCATAACCTTGTTAAGTTCTTCTGAATATTTGTCAATATCAGCGATATTCTGAGCCTTGACTGCCTCTTTAAGAGAATTCAGCGGACTTTCAAGAGCGGACTTCTTGTCTGCAGGCACTTTGTCACCATTATCCTTGAGGAATTTCTCCACCTGGAAGCAAAGGGCATCGGCATTGTTAACCTTGTCAACTCTTTCCTTCTCAGCCTTATCGGCAGCCTCATTGGCCTTAGCCTCGTCCCTCATTCTCTGAATCTCCTCATCTGAAAGGCCGGATGATGCTTCGATACGGATCTTCTGTTCCTTACCAGTAGCCTTGTCCTTAGCGGAAACAGAAAGTATACCGTTAGTATCTATATCGAATGACACTTCGATCTGAGGTATTCCACGAGGGGCTGGAGCGATTCCATCGAGGTGGAACACACCTATCTGCTTGTTATCCTTAGCCATAGGACGTTCTCCCTGAAGAACCCTGATCTCCACTGATGGCTGATTGTCCGCAGCCGTAGAGAATACCTGATCCTTATGTACAGGAATGGTAGTATTGGACTCTATCAGTTTGGTCATCACTCCACCGAGAGTTTCGATACCTAGTGAAAGAGGTGTGACATCAAGCAGAAGGACATCCTTCACGTCACCCGCGAGCACACCGCCCTGAATAGCCGCACCAATTGCGACAACCTCATCCGGGTTCACACTCTTGTTAGGTTCCTTACCGAAGAAGTCCTTGACAAGTTCCTGCACCTTAGGGATACGGGTAGAACCACCCACAAGGATAACCTCATCTATCTGAGAAGCTGAAAGGCGTGCATCTTCCAAAGCCTTGCGGCATGGTTCTATGCTCCTGCGGAACAAATCATCGCAAAGCGCTTCGAATTTGGCACGGGTAAGAGTCTTGACCAGATGTTTAGGCATACCGTCGACAGCCGTGATATAAGGCAGGTTGATTTCTGCAGAGGTCTGGTTAGAAAGCTCTATCTTCGCTTTTTCAGCAGCCTCTTTCAAACGCTGAAGCGCCATAGGGTCTTTCTTAAGGTCAACACCGCCGTTCTCTGACGCGAACTCGCTTGCCAGCCACTCGATGATGGCGTGGTCAAAATCATCGCCTCCCAAGTGCGTGTCGCCGTTCGTAGACTTAACTTCAAATACACCGTCACCAAGTTCAAGAATTGAAATATCGAAGGTACCACCGCCGAGGTCGTACACCGCCACCTTCATATTCTTGTTCTTTTTATCCAGACCATATGCGAGAGCCGCAGCGGTAGGCTCGTTGATGATACGTTTGACATCAAGTCCGGCTATCTTTCCGGCTTCCTTGGTGGCTTGACGCTGAGAATCCGAGAAGTATGCAGGGACTGTAATGACAGCTTCCGTAACCTCCTGACGAAGATACTCTTCAGCCGTTTTCTTCATCTTCTGAAGAATGATGGCTGATATCTCCTGTGGAGAATACTGTTTGCCGTTAATCTGAACACGAGGTGTGTTGTTCTCGCCGCGTACCACATCATAAGGCACTCTTTCAATTTCCTTTCCTACCCTGTCATAAGTCTCACCCATAAATCTCTTTATAGAGAAGATGGTATTTTTAGGGTTCGTAACAGCCTGACGCTTGGCAGTATCACCTACCTTACGCTCTCCGCTGTCCGTAAAAGCCACGATTGAAGGAGTCGTACGATGACCTTCATTATTTATTATGACGGTAGGCTGGTTACCTTCCATCACAGCGACACAAGAGTTTGTCGTTCCTAAGTCAATTCCTATAATCTTTCCCATAATTGTATATATTTTTATTTTTCTCCGTTTAACATTGCGTACCTTTTCAGATACGACATCCTCTTCTTCCAAGAATGTGCCACGCCTTCAATTGTGACATTTTGTCAAATATCAACAATGCTTGCTATACTGAAAAAAAATGCCTATATTCGCAACACTATATGTAAAATCGTAATAAAAAGCATAACAGACTTATGAAACTTAACAAAATCATCACAGTTGCAGGACTTGTAGTTCTCGTAGCACTTGGAACTTCTTGCCAGTCTAAAAAGGCTAAAGAAGCAGCAGAAAAAGCAGCTGCAGAGCAAGCAGCAGCCAAAGCGGCAGCAGAAGCTGCGGCCAAAGCTAAAGCAGCACGCGTTTTTGAACTTTCAGACGCAGTAAAAGCTGTTGCAGGAGAGCTTACAGCAGAAGATGCCGAAAGTTACAAACAGGCCGTCAAGGATGCCATCGCACAGACCCCTTATGGTTCAGAGACATTTGCTCTTCCTATCGCAAGTGTAACCTACTCTAAGGAAAGATGCGACCTTAACGAAAGCACGAAGGCGCTTCTTCAGGAATTCCTCAACGTATATAACTCTACAGACAAGACTGCTGTCATTCTTATTGAGCCATATGCAGATGATTCTTCCAACAAAGAATACAACAAGGCTATCGCCATTGAAAGAGCAAACCTTGTTCGCAACTGGCTGTATGCATATCAGGTTCCTGCCAAAAACGTTAAGGTAGTTTGCCCTTGCAAGGCTAAGAAGATTGATTCAAGCAAGCGCAGAGTCAACGTTTCCATCGCCGAATAATTTTCCAGATGGAATACAGATCATTATCTGAAACTGAAATCCGGGACCTCAAGTCCCGGATTCTTTTTGAAGACAACCACCTGCTGATTTTCAACAAAAGGCCGGGTGAAATCGTACAGGGAGACAAGACGGGTGACGAATGTCTGTCCGAGACACTCAAAGCCTACATCGCGGCAAGAGACGATAAGCCAGGGAAAGTCTTTATGGGTGTACCACACCGTCTGGACCGGCCCGTAAGCGGAATCTGCGTATTTGCGAAAACATCCAAAGCGCTTGGCAGGCTTAACGAGATGTTCCGAAGTTCAGATATCCATAAAACATATTGGGCCCTATGTTGCGCAGGTCCGAAAACAGCGAAGGGAGAGCTTCAGAACTATCTGTGGCGTAACGAAAAGCAGAATAAAAGCTATATCTGCAATGAAAATCGCCAGGATGCCAAATTGGCCAGGCTAAGATACCAGCTTATAGGAGAAAGCGACAGATATTTTCTGATTGAAGTGGAACTCCTGACAGGGCGTCATCACCAGATACGATGTCAATTATCCGGAATGGGATGTATCATAAAAGGCGACCTGAAATACGGCGCCCCACGTTCCAACCAGGATGGAGGAATATGCCTTCACGCCAGAGAGATAAAGTTCGTGCATCCTGTCAAAAAGCAGGAGTTGGACATCACCGCACCTATCCTCTCTTCATGGGGAAGAATCGCGGACGCTGTGGCTGGGAAAGTTCCGCAAGATACTCGCTCGGACACATAGAGGTCACAGACTTGAACCACGTGTTGAACGATGGTATGGAGTTGAATCCGGACTGACGCGCCACTTCACTGAGCCTCATTCTGGGTTCTTTTTTTATAAGCAGAATCGAATACTTTACTCTATAGTTGTTGATATACGGTCTGAAATTGGTTTTTCCCACCCGACTAAGACACCTTGACGTGGCCGCTTTTGACGCGCAAACCATACTCGAAAGATCCTCCACGGAAAAGTCCCCGTCCAGATACGGCTGTTTTTCCTCCATTGTTTTTTCTATTCTGTCGTAAAGCTTTTTCATTTTCTGCAGGTCGTCTTTCAGGTAGGAAACTCCACCCCTGCCAGCCGTTTTCCTTTTAGGCGCTCCCATCAGTTTCCTTAAGAACAGCAATTTCATTTTCCTTTAAAATTTTCGTACAAGCGAAACAAATATACTTAAAAAAGCCTGCCTGGAAGCGTTCAGACAGACTTTTTAGCAAATTTGTGACGAAATATATTTTAAATTATTTTTTTCGTCCAGTTTTTATTGACTCGAACCCTTTGCCATAAACACCCGTTACAGACGACACAGACAGGAACGCGTCAGGATCTATTTGCTTTATGTAACGCAAAAGTATATTTAAATCATACTTTCTTGCAAGCACCATCAAAACCTCGGTAGATTCCTTGGTGTACCAGCCCATTCCGTTAAGAACGGTGACACCACGATGAAGATCCTTGGTTATGGCATCAGCCAATTCGACATGCTTCTTTGAAAGAATTATCAATTGGACACTCTGCTTTGAACCGGAAATAATCATATCAAGCACAGTGCTGTTGACTGCGATGAGAATGAAGCCGTACACGCAGGTCGTAATTTTTTCATTGAACTGCATTACCCCACCATCCGTGGTCTGCATAGGCACAAACATGGAGGACAATATGATGACCACATCCATAGCCAGAATCATACGTCCGGGAGATACGTTGCGGTATTTGTTGACAATAAGCGCTATGATATCCGTTCCACCGGTGCTTCCGCCCTGCGACATACACAGACCTATTCCACTCCCGGCCATAAGACCACCCATTATGGAACTCATCAGCTTGCCATTTTCGACGGCAAGCATCTGACAAATGTCAGCAGGAATAATCGACTGGAATACATTCAAGCCCACAGACGCGATAATGATGGCATATATGGTTTTGAAGCCGAACCTGTTACCGAGAATGAACATCGCGATAATCAAAAGCACGACATTCACCACGAAGTATGTGTATCCCATCTTGATAGCCCCGTGTGTAAAATATTGTATTACAGAAGCCAAACCGGACACACCACCTCCCACCAACTGATTCGGAACGAGAAACACGCTCCATCCTACTATATAAAGGAGCATGCCAAGAGTAATGATCGAATACTCCTTGAGAACTCTGAACATTGATTTAGTCGACATCTTTCTTAAGTATCTTTTTACCGCTTATACCAGCCTTGATTTCTTCAAAACCTTCCCCGTATACGTTATTTGTAGGGGAAACACTCATAAATGCCCTCGAATCAAGTTTCTTGATTTCTTTCATAAGGGAAGGAAGTTCGTTACGTCCTATCAGAATCAAAAGAATATCCTTGTCCTGTTTCGTGTACCAGCCCTGAGCTTTAAGGACGGTAACGCCACGATTCATATCGTTTATGATATGGTCTGCAATCTCCTTATATTTCTGCGAGAACACAAAGAGCTGACAGGAACTTTTCTTACCGCCCACTACCACATCCACAAGCAATGAGAATGCAATTATCTCCTCCACACCATATATCATATCAGTAAACATGCGTCCGGGCAGGAAAAGAATCATTCCGACAATTACCAGATCCATAATCATAAAGGCAGAACTCAGGGACACAGGCCAATATTTGTTGATCATTATGGCTATGATATCCGTACCACCGGTACTTCCGCCGCTTCTTATGACAAGGCCTATTCCCAAAGCCTCCAGACATCCTGCTATGACAGGCACCAAAACCTTGTCCTGAACATAGAAGAACTGCCCCGGAGCGCAATGCAAGAAAGTCAACTTGGCCACCAGTTCCATCATAAGAGTACTTACCAGGATGCAATATATGGTCTTGAAGCCGAAGCCTATACCCATAGCCGCCATAGCTACCAAGATAAGCAGTATATTGATGGCCACATAAGTGTATTGTGCCGGGATAAGGCCTCCAGTAGCATATTGAATAACAGTAGAAAGACCCATCATACCACCAGCAGATATTCCGCAAGGGATCATGAAGCCTTCCCACGCAAAAGCAAACACGAAGCACGCGAAAGTCAGAACCGCGTACTCCTTCACTTTGGTTTCAACCTTTTTCAACTCCATTATTTTACAACTATATTAATGATTCGTCCGGGAACTACAATCACCTTCACTATCTGAGCGTCCCCTACATACTTGGCAGTCTGAGGATTCTGACGAATCTCCGCCTCAACCTGCGCAGGAGAGAGAGACTTGGCAAGTTCGACGGTAAAGCGCATTTTTCCGTTGAACTGTACAGGATAGGTGACATTGCTTTCTATCGTATAGGCTTCCACATATTCAGGGAATCTGGCCTTGCAGACACTTTCTTTATGGCCAAGCGCCTCCCAGAGCTCTTCCGCGATATGCGGAGCGAACGGAGAAAGCAGAATCACAAGAGGAGTAAGAATCTCCCTCTTGTGACATTCTCCAAGTTCCGAAAGTGCTATCATAAAAGCACTTATAGTGGTATTATAAGAGAACGCCTCTATATCGCTCTGCTCCTTTCCGATAAGCTTGTGAAGGGCCTTCAGCTCTGAAGAGCTCGCCTTTTCATCATTAACGAGGAACTTGTCAGCGTCATAGAACAGCCTCCAGAATTTTTTCAGGAAACGGTTCACTCCGTCAATTCCCTTCGTATCCCAAGGCTTGCTCTGCTCTATAGGTCCGAGGAACATCTCGTAAAGACGAAGAGTGTCGGCGCCGTAAGAATCACAGACATCGTCCGGATTCACGACATTGAACATACTCTTGCTCATCTTCTCTATGGCCCAACCGCAGATATACTCGCCGTTTTCCAAAACGAACTCGGCATCGGCATATTCAGGGCGCCAAGCCTTGAAAGCCTCAAGATCCAGCTTGTCATTACGAACGATATTCACATCCACGTGAATTTCGGTGGTTTCGTACTTATCCTTAAGGCCCAGAGAAACAAATGTATTAGTACCGACGATTCTGTACACGAAATTGGACCGGCCTTGTATCATACCCTGGTTGATGAGCTTCTCGAAAGGCTCATCCTTGCAGACATAGCCCAGGTCATAGAGGAACTTGTTCCAGAATCGTGAATAGATCAGGTGACCCGTAGCATGTTCGGTACCGCCGATGTAGAGATCCACCGACTGCCAATATTCATCCACCTCTTTATCCACCAGTGCTTTATCATTGTGCGGATCCATATACCTCAGATAATAGGCTGATGAACCTGCAAATCCAGGCATAGTACTGGTCTCCAGAGGATATCCCTTATACGTCCAGTCCTTGGCCCTGGCGAGAGGCGGCTGCCCGTCTGAAGACGGTTTGAAGGAATCAATCTGCGGAAGGGTTATCGGAAGATCCTTCTCATCCACAGGAGTAGCGATTCCGTCCTTATAATATATAGGGAACGGCTCGCCCCAATACCTCTGCCTTGAGAAGATGGCGTCACGCAGACGGTAATTCACCTTTCTGCGGCCAAGCCCCTTCTCTTCCACATAATCCTTGGCCAATTCTATCGCCTCTTCCACGCTCTTTCCGTTCAGAAAACCGCTGTTGCACATCACTCCGGACTTGGCATCAAAAGAAGATTCGCTCACATCGCACCCCTCGATAAGAGGAATGATTGGCAGGCCGAACTTCTTCGCAAATGCGTAGTCTCTGCTGTCGTGGGCCGGCACCGCCATTATGGCACCTGTTCCGTAACCGGCCAATACATATTCGCTTATCCAGATAGGAACCTTCTCCCCGGTAAGAGGATTAATTCCGTAAGATCCGGAAAATACGCCCGTGACACTCTTCGTCTGGGATATTCTCTCGCGCTCAGTCTTTTTCTTGACTTCTTTTATATATTCCTCTACCTCCGCTTTCTGTCCTTCAGAGGTAAGTGAAGCGACAAGTTCGCTTTCCGGAGCCAGTACCATAAAAGTGACACCGAAAATGGTGTCCGCCCTGGTGGTGAAAATCGTTACAGGGAGTTCGCGGCCGTCGCACACCGTATTGAACACGACCTCCGTTCCTTCGGATTTGCCTATCCAGTTACGCTGCATCTCCTTCAGAGAATCCGTCCAATCCACCCTGCTTAGCCCCTCCAGAAGCCTTTCGGCATAGGCGGAGACTCTCAGCTGCCACTGCTTCATCTTCTTCTGTTCCACAGGAAAACCGCCACGGACGCTCAGGCCGTCCTTCACCTCGTCATTAGCCAGGACCGTTCCAAGTCCTTCGCACCAGTTAACCGATGTTTCTCCCTGGTAAGCAATACGATAACGCATCAAAACAGATTCCTTCTGCGCCTGGGAATATGCGTTCCAGTCAGCCGGGGCGATTCCATCATATCCGACGGTTTCGAACTTTTCTACCAGCTCTGTGATAGGGCATGCCTTATTCTGAGAAGGATCATACCAGCTGGAAAACATCTTAAGAAAGGCCCACTGAGTCCACTTGTAGAACTTCGGATCGCAGGTTCTGACCTCCCTGGACCAGTCATAAGAAAACCCTATCCTGTCCAATTGCTGTCTGTATCTGGCGGCATTGACATTCGTAGTTACCTCCGGATGCTGACCTGTCTGAATAGCATACTGCTCAGCAGGAAGACCAAATGCGTCATATCCCATAGGATGAAGGACATTGAAGCCTTTCAGCCTCTTATAGCGGGAATAAATGTCACTGGCGATATATCCGAGCGGGTGTCCTACATGAAGGCCCGCGCCTGACGGATAAGGGAACATATCCAGGACATAATATTTAGGCTTGGAAGTATCTTCCGTTACCTTATAAGTCTGTTCAGCGGCCCATTTCTCCTGCCACTTTTTCTCTATTTTCTTAAAATCGTATTCCATATCCAAGTTTTATTTTGCAATCAATACACAAGCATCCGCCGGGCAGAATTTCTCCGACTTCACTGTGGCATAGGCATCTATCGCCTGGGCCAATTCATTACACGGAAGAAGACCGACAGAAACAAGCCCGTTAGTATATTCCAACAAGACAGGCTCATAACCGGCCGCCTTGGCATCCGAGAGCATCTTACCTAGCGTAGGCTTCTTGCGGTAAGTGCCGACTATCACATAATAAGTGTATTCAGGGGTCTGCTTCAGAGTACTGTTAGTATGGGTATATGCAAACGGAACATTCAGACGTCCGTGTCTTTTTACCATTTTGTATTCCGAATCGCAGGACTTCTCTTCGCTGGTCAAAGGCTCCTGGCACACGATGTCTTCCTGTAGAAGTTCTTCAGGGGATGATTTAGTCTGTGCTGATTTTATCTGCTCAGAAGTCGGCCTTCCCGCCAACGACCGCAGAAAATCACAGGACGAGACGCTGAAAACGATGGAGCATAGGATAAACGGCAAAAGAATTCTTTTCATATACACATTTTTTCTAACGTTGAAAAACTTACAAAAATAATAAGAATCGCAGACAAAAAAAAAGCTAAAAATCTTCTAAGGAAAGGTATGGATGTTTCATTCATAAGCGAGATAACGGGGTTAACCAGTGAAGGGGTTATCCGGTTAATCCACCACGCGGACAGGTGCGAATATAGTTCTTTCCGGCGTATATTGTAATGGCATAATGAGCCATAACCCGATAATTTTTCAGGCAGCCGCGAGAAAGCGACTGCCTGATTATTAAATAGTTAAATAATTAAAAAGATAATTATAAAGCTCGCACTGCACGAACGAGGTAGGCATCATTCTTATCCTCGATTTGAGGCTGGCCATCCATCAAGATGATACTTGTGGCTCCTTGGGGATCTAAGGATCCTAGCTCAGTAGACGACCAGTATTTTTGCGGAGTTAACTGGGTCGCTCCTATTGAGGAAAGAAAATCGTTCAGCGTATAATAGTTGCTTGAAATCAAC